>NZ_VYIX01000001.1:601977-1203954 GCF_009755885.1 Brachyspira sp. SAP_772
AGATGATAAAAATGAAATTAACTATATTATGGAACTATCTGACTCTCAAATTATAAATGGAGTTTTTGAAGTAAATAGAAATTTTGATGTTGAGATAGGAGATTTTAAATTAATATTTAGTAAGGCTGCAAAACATAATCATTTTATAGGTATTCTTAATTATTTATTTGATCTCTATTATTTCAATATAAAAAATAATGATAGAATTAATTCATATATAAACGGAGATAATGAACTATATAACGAGAAAAAAAATGAATTGAAGATAAATGTTGAACAGATTTTAAAGAAACATGATAAAGCTTTATTTAATGATATAAAAACTAAATATTATGACAAACTAAAAGATTTTTACAATGCTGATAATATAGTGTATTTTGATAATAAAACAATATGTGTATACAAGAGATTTGCTAAAATAGACTCTGATAATAATCTTTTGGTAAATAATATATCGCTCATAATTGATTTAGATAATGAAAAATTAATAAGTCCTTATTTGAAAGATTTTGTTAATAATGTTGATGAGATATTAAAAAGATATAATACTGATTTTTATAAGGATATAGATAATTTAATTTTTCTTATAACAGAAGCTGGTATTATATTGATGAGAGAAAGCGGAGAGAAAAAACTATTTATTTCTTTAGATGAAATAAAAGATAATATTAATAAAGAGCATTATTTGGCTTATTTATTTGATTAATTTAATTTTAAAGTGTTAAGCTGTAGTCGGGAGTATAACAACTAAAACAGGTGAGCCGAAATAGCTAACAAGTTTAGTCGGCAACTTATATTAAGCTGAGTCGAACATAACAACTAAAACAGGTGAACCGAAACAGTTGACAACTTTAGTTGGCAGCTTATATTAAGCTGAGGCGAACATAACAATAATAGGAGATATTATGAAAAATTTAATAACTAAATTTATGGATAAGGATATAATAATTTTGTTAGCTGTAGTGATTTTAGTAGCTCTTGTCATAATAATTATTAATATACCTAAAAATAATGCTAAGAAAAACCCTGTAAGATTTTATAAAAATAATTTTTTTATGCTTAAAGATAAAGTAAACAATATATATGTTTATGTTTATGAGCATAGAACAAATGATAATCATAATGATTTATATTTATCTATAAATGATGTTTTTCCATATATAGGAAGAATATATATAAATAATGATAATGGTTTTATTATAAATGATGTTTATTTTTCATCTGAGAGAATAGCAGTTAAAAATTATTATGATAAAGATAATCCAATTTTAACTACTAAACACTCATCAGATAGCAAGAGAAATTATAGATATGAAGCAGAAACTTTTGCTGAAATAAAATTCAAAACAAAATTAGATGATGCTTCACAATCAGAAATTGAGTATGTTATTGAGTTTAAGCCTTATGACAGTATTGTTGACTATGTTGGTGATAATATTAAAAAAACTTTAAGAGAGCCAGTAAAAATAGAAGGAACTTTTAAAATTATAAGGGAAGATGAAGCAGAAATAATAAGACTCCATAATGTAGAAATATTTAATTTAATTAATTATAAAGGTATTTTATTCAGTTCTGAGAGAATATTCTCAGGTAATGTATTTAATTTTGATTATCTTTTTATTAATGGAAGAGAAAAAATAAATTCATCTATTAATGGAGTGAAAGAGTTTTCAGATGAGTTTTTGCAAGATAAAATAAAAGAAAATAAAGACATGATTGGACTTTATGTAAAAGACTCTAAAAAAAGACATTGGAAATCATTAATGAATGAGAGTATTTTAAACTATATTGATAATTATGCTGATTATTATAATGAACTTAAAGAGTTTAAAAGTTTTAATATATTATACTATGATGATAAAACAATATCTTTATATAAAAGAGTTTCAAAGTTAGAAGATTTAGAGCTTGCTGAAATAGATAATATGTTTATGATATTTGAGTTAGGCAGTCAAAAATTAATAAGCCCTTATCTTAAAGACTTAGTAAATGAGCCTGAAGCATTATTAAAAAAATACAATGCCCCTAGCGATTTTTATTCAAATATAGATAATTTAGTTTTTGGAGTAACTGATTCATTTATTGTAATAATGAAAGAAAAAGGCTACGAAAAAATATTTATTGATAATAAGAATGTGAAAGAGTATGTAAATAAAGAGCATTATTTGGCTTATTTATTTAATTGATTTTGATATTTAAAAATTTTTAGTTTTTTGAGTTTTACTATTTACATTAATTGACTATTAAATTATAAATGTAAAATAATTTTTGGAGTTAAATAAAGATTATGAAAGAATTATTATATAGTATTGTCTATAACGAATATTTTGCTTTGATTATTTTTACTATTATTTTAATTATTGTTTTTAAACTTTTAATGAAAAATAAATACCGTCCTTATTTTGAAATAAAAGATATAACTTTTACTGTACTTAAAGATAAGATTAATAATATATACATTTACTGCAATAAATTTGAAAATATTGATGAGAGTATACATTATTTGTATAGAGGAAAAATTTTTATAAATAATGCGGATTTGTTTGGTATTTATGAAATTAGAGGAAACAGCAGTAAAATAGAAGTTTTTGATTATGATAGCAAAGAAGAATTTATAATCTCTAATATAAAAAATATTGCAGAAATCAATTTAAAAAATAATAATATTTCAAAAGCTGAGTACGTTATTAAGATTAATTCTAAAAAAATAGAAGGAGTTTTTGAATTAATAAATGAACCTAGAATAAATATAAAAAATTTTAATATATACAAATTTGGATATTTAAAAAACTATAGAAAATTAACTATAATTCTTAATTATTTATTCAATTTTTATTATGCATTTATAGATAATAAAGAAAAAATAAATTTTGACATTAACGCTGAATCTAGTTATTCAAAAGATTTTCAGGATAAAAAAGAAAAAGAACTGTCAGACGAAATTAATTCATTTTTGAAAAAAATCTCTGTTTATGAATTAAGAAAATATTTTATAAAAATTAAAGATTTATATGCTTTTAATATATTATACTTTGATGAAAAAACTATTTGTATGTATAAAAGACTTGTAAAAATAGATGATAGTAAAGAAATTATAATAAATAATGTTTCTCTTATTTATGATTTGAATAATCAAAAATTAATTACACCTTATTTTAAAGACTTAGTAAATGATGCTGAAGAATTATTAAAAGAATATAATGTCAAGAGTGATTTTTATTCTAATATAGATAATTTAATTTTTGGAGTAACTGATTCATTTATTATAATAATGAAAGAAAAAGGATACGAAAAAATATTTATTGATAATAAGAATATAAGAGATTATATAAAGAAAGAACATTATTTGTATTATTTGTTTATGTAAATGATAATTAAACGTTTTTTTATTTTTATATTAATATATTGATAATATTATAATATAAAGTATAATAAACATAATTTTACTACTAGGGGGGTAAAAATGAAAAAAATAATATTATTTATGATTGCTGGATTAATGATGTCATTATCTTTATATTCACAAGTTGAGAGATTTCCAAGGTTAACTCCAGAACAATTAACAAATTTAGCAAACCCAAGAAGACTTTCTCATAGAATATTTTACAGAGAAAGATCAAAAGGCCCTAATGCTAAATGGTTTGATGCTGTTAAAGAGGGTAATTTAGAAGAGATAAAAAAAATGGTTGAAGCAGGACAAGATATTGAAGTTCAAGATACAGCAAGTTTAAAACAAACAGCTTTAGGTTGGGCAGCATTTATAGGATATTTGGATATAGTTGAGTATTTAGTAGATAGAGGAGCTAACTTATATGCAGGAGACACTGCTGATGTTACTAGTGCTTTTAAATCTGCTATACTTGGAGGAAACATTGAGGTAATTGAATATTTATATCCTTTGTATAATGGTAAACTAAATTTAAATGAGCAAGATAAAAGAGATGGCGAAACAATGCTTATGGTAGCTGCTGGTAATAGTAGAGAAGATGCTGTGAAGTTTTTATTAGACAAAAAAGTAGATGTAAATATTGTAAGTAAGCAATTAAATAAAACTGCGTATACTTATGCTTGCGAATCAAAAAATCAAAATATTATTAGCATGATAAAAGCAGCAGGCGGAATAAATGTAAGAACAGGTAAGGCTTCTTGTAATTAATTTTTTATAAGAGTAAATAAAAAAATAATATGTTCTATTTAGTTCCAGTATTTGTAATTCTTCCATTGATATTAATGGCTGTAATGATAATAGTACCTAACCATATAGGAAAAAAATTGTCTCCATCATTTACAAAAACAAAATACTCTGTTTTGCAAATAAAGAGAAATGACTTGTTTGATTTATTGGTAAATTATGAGAATTATCCTATATGGTTAAAGTATTTATCTTTTGTTAATGTAGAAAAAAAAGAAAATAATAAATTAAAAATCATACAAACATATAGTGACAGAAAAACCTCTCAAGAGCTAACCGAAGTAAGAAGAATTAATACTGATGATAGAACAGAGGTTTCTATTGTGAAATTAGAAAATGAGTTTACCGTTTTGTGGACATATATATTAGAAGATGAAGGGGAAGATAAAACGAAAATAACAATAAAAGAGACATCATATGTTTATCACCCTTATTTTAGATTTATTTTTAAGTATATTCTTACAGATGAAAATGGTAAAAATGAGTTTTTAATTAAATTAAAAAAATACGTTAATAAAAAATAGAGATTATTGAATTGTTAATGTGGTAATAAAAGCATAAAATTTATTAAATAATCTAATTCTTTATAATTATAAAAATAGTAATATTAATGTGATTGATGTTAATAATAAAGATATTGTATAAAGATAATCAAAAGCACAAGGAAAAAATATATTTATATAAGAAACCATTAGAATTGATATAATTAAAATAGGCTATGTTAATTTCAAAAACTAAAGATAGTATTTAGTAAAGAGCATTACCTAATAGAAATAATGCCCTTTTTATATTTTTTAATTTTTAGCAGGTTTGAATCTCAAAGAAAGCTCTAAACCAATATCGAAGCTATCTGTTCCTATGTAAGTTTTTGATTTAGGTCCAAAATTATATCCCAAATAAAAGCCTATACCAAAATCTCTTGTATCCACAAATTCTCTAGTTTTATAATTTATATCTGAGAAAAACCAATCAAAAGTTAATTTTACATACGGTATAACAAACATTTGATTATACATTGATTTTATATCATTAAAATTAATCTTTTGATAATATTTAGTACTTTCAGTATCTGACACTTTTGTATATGTTTCTATTCTTCCATGAAAAGGAATTTTTACTCCAGCTCCTAATCCTAGAGAAAAATTATTAATATTAAATTTAGGCAGCACTCCTAATTGTAAACTAGTAAACTGATTGCGAACAGTATGTCTTTGATATATTGTATTAGGAACTCTATAAGAAAAACTATCATGACTAAAACCTATTTCTCCTAATATACTCATAGCCATATTATTATTGAAATCTGCTAAATAACCAAGCTGAGCAGTAAGTGCAGCATCAAAACCAAAAGAAGTTTTTCTATCTGCTCCAATAGCGCCAATAGGTATGCCAATAGATTTACCAATATTAGCATTTATTATAGCCTCAAAACCGCTTTTAGCAAAAACAGAGCTATTGATTATTAATATCATTAGAAATAGATACTTTTTCATTATAGCCTCCTCATATGATTATTATCTTTTATGATAAACTATTACATACTTTTGTCAATTAAAAATGGAGAACATGAATATTTTTTATTTTCCTTTGCAGATTCTATTTGAAAGCTCATCAAAACCCTCTTCGATAGTAAGCCCCCAATCAGTTTTTATCTTATACCACTGTCTAATATATTCGCATTGATACTCTTCATTCTCTGGAAGCCACTCAAGAGGAGATTTATCACTCTTAGAACGATTAGCACTTCTTGAAACGGCTATTAAATGATGCTCATTTTTTAAATAATTATAATATCTGTTTTTTTTCTCTTTGCTCCAATTACTGGCACCGCTCATATACGCATTTTTTAAAGGCACTAAATGGTCTATATCCAAATCTTTAGGGTCATCGAAATATTTACCAGTGTATTTATCATACCATCTTCCAGATATTATTCTATTATTTGAGATTACAGGCTCTATTAAAGACTCTTCCAAAAGAACTTCATTTCTAGTGTTAAGCCCGTTATTATCATCGTCAGTCCATCTTCCCCAATCATCTCTGTTATATCTTTCTATTTTATCAGAAAAATATTTAGCCTCTATTATATCATATTTATCATTATAATAATATATTAAAGCCAAAACAACTGCTATGAAAAGCAAAAATAATTTATTTAATTTTTTCTTTTTTCTTCTAGCCATATTTTATAATACAATTAAATCAGTTGGTGTGCTATTTAAAATTGCAGGACCATCTTTAGTTACTATAGCCATATTTTCTATTCTAACTCCGCCAAAATCCGGAAGATATATACCCGGCTCAATAGTAACTACAGCCCCACCATCAAGTATATGATCAACTATAGGTGATAATCTAGGAGATTCATGTATCTCAAGTCCAACACCATGTCCAAGCCCATGTCCAAAATATTGTCCGTATCCTGCATTTTTTATTACTTCTCTTGCTACATTATCAACATCTTTTCCATATATGCCAGAATGTATAGCTGCCGCTCCTTTCTCATTTGCCTCTTTTACTATATTGTATATTTTTTGCATCTCATCAAATTTATCACCTTTTCCAAAAAAGAAAGTTCTAGTAATATCACTTTTATATCCATCTCTTGATAAACCAAAGTCCATCAAAATATTATCACCAAGTTTTAATTTTCTATCTGAAGGAACTCCATGAGGAAGAGATGTTCTATCTCCAAAAAGAAGTATAGTATCAAATGCTGTTTTATCTCCGCCTTCTTTTCTCATTTGATATTCCAATTCAGCTGCCAAATCTTTTTCTGTAACTCCTTCTTTTACAGTTGATAGCATTTTTATCATAGCTTTCTCAGCACTGTGTAGATTCTCTTTTATTATATTAATTTCTTCTTTCTCTTTTACTATTCTTATAGAGTCTATATCTGCCTTGCTTATACCAACTTTAATAGAATTATTTACCATAGAAGCTACTATATTTTCATAATCAGTAAGATATAATGCATTTTTAGCAACACTTATTTCTTTTATGTTGTTTTCTTTTATAAAATCAGCTAAAGATTCTTGATAAGTATTAGCTACTAAAACAACTGTAGTTTTATGAGTAATTTTAGTTGCTACTTCAAAATATCTAGAATCTACAAATAAATATTTTTTAGAATCATATATTAAAAGCCAGCCTGCTGTGCCTTTGAAACCTGTTAAATAAAATATGTTTTCGTTTTTGGTTATTAAGATAGTTTCTTTAGTGATATCTAATAATCTATTTAATCTAGAATCATAATCAAATTTATTATTTTCTTTACTTGTAAATGTTTTTAATGCTGACATTGTTTGCCTACCTTATAAATGTTTATATAACATAATATTATACTAATAAATTATATTTTGTCAAAATTAATATTTTTATAATTTTTTTATAGCTATATCTATTCTGCTTAAAAAATAAGTAACATTGCTTAGTGTTTCAGTTAGTAGAAATATAAGTTTATTTCTTTTTGTTGAATTAGCTTTATTAGACATCATCATAGTAGAAGATAGTATTGTTTTAAGTATACTCGCTTTCTCCTGATAATCTTTTATTGTTTTATTAGAATATGTAAAAATACTATTTATTTTATCTTCATCATTAGTGTTTTTTGCTTCATTATAAATATCTAATATTTTAATTTTAAACTCTTCTAATATAGTTTTTAATTTGTTATAGGCTTCTTTTATATTTATTTTATCATTTTCTTTATACTTTTCTTTTGCTATACTTAATGCTATATTTCTATCAAATGTAAAGTCATCAATATTTCCCTCTTCGATATACTCTATTTTTACAGCATCATAAGTTAGTCTTTTTATATTCATATTCTTATATTTATCTTTGAAACTTCTAAAATATTCTATTTGGTTTTCAAATACAAACTCTGTAGGAGGGTAAACATCAATATTAGTGTTATTTTTTATTGTATTAAAATAATAAGATTCGAAGGTTTTTATTTTATTTGTTTTGTTTATCATATACTCATATGACAATGTATGCTTAATATGTCTTTGATAAAATGGATAGCTATTGTCAAAACCTATTAAAAGCACATCTTTGAAACCTGTATAGTATGCAAAATCTATCATAGTGCTTGCTACTGTGCTTGAAGTATTTAATACTGATATATTAGTATACTCATTAATATATTTTATCAATTCTAAGCTTTCATTTGAACTAAATCTTATTAAATTAGTTTTATTTTCTAATCTTTTAGGTATTATTTTATTGCAAGCTATATCCATTATTAAATATGGAAAATTTGCACTTTCATAAATAAAATCTAAAGAATTAAAAAATCCTCCGTCTACAGTAATTACAAAATCGGGTATTATATTATTTTTGCAAAGCACACTATAAGCGGTATCTACACATATTACAATAAATAAATCTCTGTTATTTTTTATTTTTTTTATAGAATATTCTAAAGTAGGCCCGGGGCATATTAATAAAGCCTTGAAATTTTTAAAAGCATCTTTTAATACAGATATATCAGATGACTTACTAATATACTCACTATTAAATATAATGTTTTTTGTCCATATATTTTCAAAATACATATTTGTTAATATATTAGATAATTCTTTCTCCATATTATTTAATATGTCAGTATAAAATATATTAGCTTTTTCTTTTTCTTCTTTGGTGAGAGATGGAAGCATTACAAGATTTATGCCATTGATATTTTTATAATCTATTATTTTGTTTATATAGTCTATATCATCTTCATTATCTATAAAAAAAATGTTTTCTTTGTCTGTAGAATAAATGTTGTAGTATGAATATTTAAATATAGCAGTATCTTCTACAACAATAATTATTTTTAAATCATTTATAATTTCATTATTAAAATAGTTGTTAATGTTTTCTAACATATATTTTAATATATATCCTAAGCCATAGCCGTATATTATTATTAGATTTTTGTTTTTATTTATATTTTCTAATGCTCTTTTACATTCATTTTCTATATTATATTTACTATGTATTGCTCTATTATTTTTGTATATTATCTTTAAACCGTCTTTATTTGTATCAATTTTATAAATATCGGTCAATTCTTCTTTTTCTTGTTGTAATTTACTATGTAATTTTATAGATATATTCATATTCTAATATCATAACAAAAAAACAGATAAAAATCAAATATGTAATTGACAAAACCGTAATAATGTAATACTATATTATGCGTTATATTTAAAAAATTATTTACTTATATTTTTGGAGAATTAATTATGGCAACAGCTCCATTGGGTGTTAATAATAAAAATGGTAAACAATATAAAGTTATGCTAGTAGATGATTCTAGTATTATAAGAATAGCAGAAAAAAAGATATTACTTTCAGAAAATTTTAATGTTGTTATGGAAGCAGACAGTGCTATGGCAGCTTTGAAATATTTAAGAGAAATACCAGATAAACCTGATATTATAATGCTTGATTTTGAAATGCCTCAGATGAATGGTTTAGATTTACTTAAAAGAATAAGAGCGTTAAATTATGAAGGTAAAATAGTTGTTGTTACTTCGCATACCAATAAAGATACTTTTATGGAATTTGTAAATCTTAAAGTAGATACATATATTGCAAAACCAATTCAGCGTCAGATAATAATTGCACATTTGGCAAGAATACTTGAAAGATATGATTATCTCTAATAATATTTAATTATTATTTAGTTCTATAATGATATCAACTTCTGTTAATGAGCATTTTAATTGAGCTGCTATTTCCTTATTGCTAAGACCTTCTTTATGCAGTTTTAGTATATTATCATGTTTTGTTTTGTCATCTGTATTGTAGGTATTGTTTTTATCTTCTAAATTATTATTTTTGCTTAGGGTTATATTATTTTTTATAGTCATATCTAGTTGCTTTCTTAATTTTTCTATAGCTTCCTTTTTGCTGTTTTCTTTTATTCTTCTTATTTCGTCATACCTGCTAGTTTTTGTTTCTTCTTTTTGAGAGTTGTTTTCTATTTTTTGTTGTGTGTTCTCAGTTTGTTTATCTTCTTCTATTGTGATGTCTAAAATAGTATTTTCTTCGTTGTTAGTTTTTTCAATATTTTCATTACTCTCATTATTTTCATTATCTTCTATTTTTATGTCTAATATGTTTTTTTCATCTGCAGCAGATACATTATATTTCATTTTTATATTTGCATTTAAAGTAGCTTCTTTTTTTTCTTTTAATTCTTTAAGTTGAGGGTCTTTTTCATTTAGCTGTTTATTTAAATTATTAGCTCTAGTTATAGCATCTTCTAATAATGATATTCTACTTAATGCTATATTATTAAATTCTTTCACTAATGCTTCAATTTCATCTCTAGCTTTTTTTATAACCTCTTTTTCTAATCTTTCTCTAGCCTTCGAAACTATATATACATAAAATAAAGGTATCACAACTGCTAATATTATAACATTGATTATTATACTAATTAAGATTTGCATTTTTAAGAGTTATCCTATTTTTATCCAAATATATCTATTTTTAGCCCTTTACTTTGTTCTGTAAAAGATACTTCTTCTATTTCTATATTATTATTTTGGCTGTCATCATAATCTTGATTAAATATAGATTTCTTTTTATTTTTTTTCCTATATGACATATAGCCTTTATTTTTTTGCTCATCTTTTTTTTCTTTAATTTTAGTATCTTCAGAAACATTTTCTGATTTTACAACTGTAGAATCTTTTATATATGAATCTCTATGTATATCCTTATCTTCAGATTGCATGGCTATTGTTTTGGCTGCCATTCTTACATGTTCCATCCTGCCTATATGCGATTGCTGCATATAAAGCACTTGTAAGTCTAAAGGTGCTATAGGCATTTTTTAAAATCTCCGTATCTTATGCCATAAATTTATCCTATAATAATAAATATATATAATTTTTATTTTATTGCAAGTTAAAAATATAAGGCATAATAAAATCGTTGACTTTTATTCTATATGTAGTATCATAGCTTAACTTTAAATAGCAAAATAGGAGTTTATTAAATGATATACTATAAAGATAATATTTTAATGTGTGAAGATATTGAAATTAGAAATATTACAGATGTTTATAAGACTCCTTTTTATATATATTCAAAAAATGATATTTTAGAAAAGATTAGATTTTTAAAGAATGTGTTTTCTGATATAAAAGATCATTCTATAGTTTATGCTATTAAGGCGGAGAATAATTTATCTATATTAAAGATGATGATAGAAGAGGGGATAGGTGGCGATGTAGTATCTATTGGAGAGACTTTAAAATATATAAAAGCAGGCGGAAAAGCAGAGAATATAGTATTTTCTGGTGTTGCTAAAACGGAAGAAGAGATAAGAAAATCAATAGAATTAAATATAAAGCGTTTTAATATAGAATCTATTCCAGAGGCAATAAGAATAAACTCTATAGCAAAGGAATTAAAAAGAAGAGTAAAATGTTCTATAAGGGTTAATCCAAACATAGATGCCCATACACATGAAAAAATTACAACAGGAATTAACGGTAATAAATTTGGTATCAGTATCAAAACAATTAGAGAAAATGCTAATATATTAAAATCTTTAGATAATATAGAAATAGATTCATTATCTATGCATATAGGCTCTCAAATGGTTGATGCTGAACCTTTTTATAAGGCAATACTTGTAATGAGAGATTTGATATCAGAGGTTAATAGTTTAGGATTTAGCATTAAAAATATAGATATAGGCGGCGGATTTGGAGTAAGATACAATAGGGCACATTCTGGGTTTGATTTTGACAAGTTTACAAAAGATAGTATAAAACTTCTTAAAGAGATGAATCTTAGTGTTACTACAGAGCCCGGAAGATATTTTGTGGCTGAATCTGGTGCTTTAATAATGAGAGTTGAATATATTAAAGAAGAGCTTAGCAGAAAGTATGCTATTTTAGATGGCGGTATGAATGATTATGTTAGAGTTGCTATGTATGAAGCTTATAATGAAATAATGCCTTTAGTAAAAACTGATAAATATTCAAATTATGATTTTGTAGGTCCTATATGTGAGAGTTCTGATGTATTTGCTAATGACAGAGAATGTGAAACTCTTGAAGCAGGAGATTATGTTGCTTTGCTTGATGCGGGTGCTTATGGTTTTAGTATGGCTAGCAATTATAATTCTCGTCCATTAATATCACAGGTAATGATAGATAAAGATAAACATTATATTATAAGAAAAAGACAAAGCTTTGAAGATATGATAAAAGATGAAATAATATAATTTTTCTATCTATTTTAATTATTATAAATAAAGTTTGATTAAATATTTATATTATTTATAATATAATAGTATTTTTGTGATTATACATTAATAAAAAATGTATAATAATTATAATGGTTTTTTAAATTTATATTTTTAGTATATTACTTTTTTGTTATAAAGTTCCGTGTATTATCATAATTTATTTTTTGTCAATAAATATATTTATAAAATACTAATAATGTGAATTATATTCGATATTATCAATTTTGTTTGTTTAAAATATTTTCTTTTTTACAATAATCGCAGAGGAACTCTTTAAACTTATGTACCGTATCTCTGCTCATAGCATGTTCTATTAAACAAGCTTCTTCATCTGCTGTTTTTTCTTCTATATTTAGAACTTTAGTTAGAAAGTAATAAAATATTGCATGTCTTTCAGCTATATCTTTTCCTATAGCTCTTCCAGAATCAGTTAATTCTATATCTCCATAATGTTCATGTTTTATATGACCTAATTTTGATAATGTTTTTATAGCAGTATTAACGCTTGCTTTTGAGCGTCCAACTAAATCTGCTATATCAGTGATTCTAATAGCTTCTTTAGATTTTTTTTCTACTTCTAAATTGTAGATAGTTTCTAAATAATTTTCTAATATTGGTGTCATTTCTTGTTGTCTCATATAAATGATTTTAATATAAAAAATATATAAGTCAATATAAAATACATAATTTTTCATTTTTTGTAAAACTTTTATTAAAAATAAAGAATTATATTATTATTTTGTAATGAATTGTGTAAAAACAGAATATATTTGTAAATAATTTTTTATAAATAAAAACTTGAAATTTATTTTTAATATGTTATAATACATGACATATTTAATTTTGGAGAGTTCGTTCAATTGGTAGAGCAGCGGTCTTGAAAACCGCCGGGCTAACACCCATGTGGGTTCGAGTCCCACACTCTCCGATTTGCTTTGAGCTTCTTTAAATAAGGGGCTTTAGCTCATCAGGATAGAGCACTGGTTTCCTAAACCGGGTGGGCAGGTTCGAGTCCTGTAAGCCCCAATTACATTACAATCATGAATTTAAAACATTTTTTTTCCTACTATTTTAATCTTAAAAAACTCAAAAAAATCAAATTATTCGTTTTTGATATAGACGGCGTTATGACTGACGGAAAACTTATATTTGATGATAATGGTATAGAAAGTAAGTTTTTCAATACTTTAGATGGTATGGGTATAGTAATGGCATTAAAAGCTGGGATAAAAATTGCTATTATTACTGGAAGTAAGGCTAATTGTATAAAACAAAGATTTGATAAGTTTAAATCTCATGGCTTTGAAGATTTAATACAGGGTGAAGAGCATAAAATGCCTGCTCTTTTGACATTAATAGAAAAATATGGTTTAAAAGATGAAGAAGTTGCTTATATGGGGGATGATGTCATAGATTTAGCACCAATAAAATATGTTGGATTTTCTTTTGCACCAAAAAATGCTATAAGTGAAGTAAAAAAAAATGCTAATATAGTATTAGATAAAGAGGGGGGAAATGGTGCTGTAAGAATTGCTATAGATATGGTATTAAAAGCTAGGGGTGATTATGAAAAAATTATCAAAGAGTTTTATTCTTTTTAATATAATGATATTTTCTATAATATCATGTACCGATTTTAGCAAGATAGGTCAAAGTACTGGTGATGATAATTTTGAACATCCGCCTGAAATGGAGTTTTATGGTTTTAGAAGAGAAAGCTATATTACAAATTTTAAACAAATGGATATGTTTGCAACTAATGCTAAGTTTTATGACAGTAGGGCTTTAATAGAGTTATATGATTCACGTAATTATACTTATGATGCTGATGGCACTATTGCTGCTAGAGTATCAGGAGAGTTTGCAAAAATAAATAAAAATACTTTATATACAGAAATATTTACTAATGTTGTTGCAAAATCTTCTAATAATAGTACTCTATATACTGAGTATGTACAGTACGATCATGAGAAAAGTCATTTTAAAAGCCCTGTACCAATTAGAGTAGAGCAAGAAGATGGAAGTTGGCTTACTGGAAGCAGCATGGAAGGAGATGTTGCTATGGAAAACATTACTGTATATAATGAAAAAGATGAAGGTAATGCTATAGGAGTACCAATTGCTGAAGAGTAAACTTTTATATTCATTAATAATTTTATTTGTTTTAATATCTCAATTAATACCTCAATCTCAAAGAAGTGCTGATAAATTTACCTATGATAATAAAAATCAAGTATTTCAATATACAGGTAATTCTAGATTAGAAGATAAATCTGCCTTAATAACAAGCTATAAGATGACTTTTTATAAAGAAACAGAACTTGCCACATTTACAGGAAAGGTGAGGCTTTTAAGTAAAACTAATGGTTCTACAATAGATGCAGGATATGCTAGTTATAATGGTAAAACTAGATATGCATATGCTAGAAATAATCCAATACTTCGCTCATCTACAAACAATATGACAATAAAAAGTACTCTTATGGAGAGAGATTTCAATACTCCTTTAGCAAAAGCCATAAGCAATGTTCATCTTATACATATAGACAAAGAAAATGATAGAAGAACAGATGGATATTCTGATGAATTGGTTTATGATATGGATACGCAAATTTCTATATTAAAAGGAAATCCAAGACTTTATCAGGGAAATGATAGAATAGAAGGTGAGATATTAGAGTATAATGCAAAAACTTCCACTGCAAATGTAATGGGAAGAAGCAAAATATATATACTTCAAACTAATGATTATGTTCAAGGCGATGACAGTACTAATGAAAATAAAAGTAGTAAAGTTAGCAATTATAATGTTGTAACAGCAGACAGGCTTTTTTTAGATGAAAAAGGCGGGGAATATCAGACTAATAGATTTTTGTATGCTTATGGAAATGTTAATGCATATTTTTTTGAAGAGAATATGATACTTAAAGGAGGGTACATTATATATGATATGGATAATGAGCATATATATATGTATCAAGATCCTTCAGTTAGAATACCAGATAGAGGAATAATATCCTTTGGTGAGTGGATAGAATATAAAAGAGATGAAAAATTTAGAGATATTATATTTCATAATGATGTTGTTATGGTAGATTATGATGAAAGTATATCATTAGAGGGTGATTTACTTCATCTTGATCCTGACACTAAAGTTGCTACTGTGAGTGGTGCACCGCATGCTTATTTAGAGAATAGAAGTATGAAAATAACTTCAGTTACTATGCAGATATTTAATGATGATGAGAAGTTGAGGGCTAATGGAAATGTTAATGTTGAAATGAAGGATATGAACTCAAAAAGTGCTTGGGCTACATATTTTGATAAAGCTAAGTATTTAAGGTTATGGGGAGAAAATCCATATTTGGCACAAGATAAAAGTATTGTTAGAGGAAGAGAGATTAGATATTATATAGAAACTGAAAGAATAGAAGCATACGGTGTTAGCGGTTCTATGTCTGAGTGATTAAGCATTATGAAAAAAATATTTTTACTTACGCTAATATTTATACTTTTCTCTTGCAATAAACCAATGAAGCCTCTTAATAAAAATAAAGAATATATTGTAAATATTACATATGTTAAAGATAATAATATAGCGGCATTAAATCCATCAGATTTTTTTTATATTTTCAATTCAAAGCTTCCATTGTTAACTTATAATTTATTGGGCTATAAAATAAAATATGTATTAAAAGAAGGAATTAATGTTGAAGACTTTTACAAGAAAAATAGAAAACTTCTTAATAATAATATAGAGCTCTTTAAAAAAGATTATATTGATATAAAAAAAACAAGTAATAGTGTTTTAGCAAAAAATATTCTTTACTATTCTCTTTCTAATGAAACTTACGGAAGCTTAAAAACTTTATTTGATTATGATAGTTCTACAACTTCATTAGAAGAATTAGCTTCAAATATAGCACCTACTTTTAAACAAAATATATTAACACTCTGGAACACACCATTACAAGATAGAAAAAAATTATTAAGAGATGATATTGTGGCCATGTATACGGCACAGTATTGGCGAGTGATAGGAAGTGATTTAAAAGATTCTAAAATAGATTCACATCTTATAATAATAAATATGCCAATAACAGCAAACTATAAAGGAGTTGATGCTAAAGCTATATCTGAGGGCGGTGTTATAGATAGGTTAGTACTTGAAAATGAAAATATTGAAAACACAAAATCTTTAGCTGTAATTAGTACTTATCCATTTCTTTCTAACAATAAACTTTTTTCTTCACAAAGAGGTGTTGTGAAAATTGACAGCAGAACTTTAGATGATATATTTTCTTATTATATGCTTCAAACTGTTGCTATGATGTTTAATAAATATGATATACATACAGAAGAAAATCATTCTATTATGTCTGAAGTTAAAAACTTTAATTATATTGATTGGTATAATAATATTATAAATTATGAATTAAGAGCTCCATATAAGGGACTTAAATATTATAAAGACAGTATAAAACATTAATTAATTTTTATAATATCTGCTATAATACTCATAACTTTTCATTACTCTCTCAACATAAAACTCTGTCTCTTCTATGTCTATAAATCTTGCAGTGCGATACATATTATTTGTGCCGTATTCTCTTTTCCATCTGTTACCCCTTCCAGAACCAGCATTATAACTAGCAGCAACCAATGCATAATTACTAGCGTTTTGGTTTTGGAATAGCCAGCTTAAATGAGATATACCAATATTAATATTTTGTTTAGCATCTGTTAGGTTTAGAGGGTTATATCTGTATCTTGCTTTTTTATTTTCAGCAGCGGCAGTTGTAGGCATTAATTGCATAAGCCCCATTGCTCCAACATATGACCTTGCTTTTACATCAAATAAACTCTCTTCTCTCATTATAGAATATACAAAGTTTGGCTCTATTTTATAATATCTTGCTTCAGGTACAACATATTCATCAAAATATCTAGGATAAACATATTTTCTAAACTCATCTGGAAGCAAATCCACATTGTCATAATAATTATATCCAAAATACTTTCCTATATTAGCACAAATCTGCATAAATCTCTTTGTATTTAATGATGATTTGTATATCTTCTCAGCATAATAAAATAAAGGATAAGTTACCTGAGTTTTTTGATAAATACCATTAAACTCTCTATATGCATTATCCATATCCCCATAATAATATAATAATATAGGTTTATTAACTTCCTCTCTTGTCTGTAAAGATAATTCATTAAATATTTCATTTTCTTTTTTATTAGAATAAAAGTCCTGAACAAATTTATTTTGCATAAATATTTCTTTAGCTATTGCTCTTGCTTCTTTTACCAAATTATCTTCTTTTTTTGTTACTATATAATCTATAAACTGTATATTATTAAGCATCTGCATAGTTTTAGTATAATTTGAATCAGCATAATATTTTTTAGCTTCATTTAAATAGTAAGTATTACTTTGAGATACATAATTTACCATTTCAGGTGTTGCTAAACTTAAAGCCCCTTTTACATAAAAAGGATTTTTACTTTCTAGCAGGCTTTTCATTATATACTTATCTCTTATTTCAGTATCTCCTAATTCTTCAGCAGCCCACATATACCATGATAATACAAAGTCATGTCTATATTTTGGATATATCTTTTCTAATTCACTAATAGCATAATATGTTTCAGTTTTATTTTTTAATTTTAATGCCTTTCTTAAATAACTTTTTAATGAAAGTTCTGTATATCTATTGTTATGAAAGTTTTTTAATGTGTTTGTTAAATATTTTTTAGCTTCTGGAAGATTATTGCTGTTTAGGCTTATATTAATAAAGCTATTATAAATTCTTGGCACATAACTATCTTTTGGATAATTTCTTAAAAAAGTATTATATAATTCTCTTGCTTTAGTATAATTCTTTAATCTTTCATAATTATTAGCATTCCAATAAATTGCTAATTTTCTATACTCTTTATTATTAGTATTAGCAAGATATTCATTAAACAATGTAGAAGCACTTTCTCTATTTCCTGCTAATTGATTAATTCTTGCTTTATAATATGTTGAATTGTTTTTGTAGGCATTAAGATCTATAAGATTGTTAAAATATTTTAAAGCTGCAGTTCTATATCCTGCATCATATAACTCTACTGCTGCTTTATATTTTATATCATTATTAAACTTATATATTTCATCTTCAAAATTATTATTTAAATATATTAAAGCTTCTCTGTTTATATATCTTTTAGATAATTCTAATGCTATTAATTTAGCTTTATTAGTATCATCTGTTTCTCTCATTGCTCTTAAGCCAACGAACTCTTTTATCCATTTTTGTTTGTTGCTATTAAAAAAATTGCTTATAGGATAATCATCTTTATAGAACTCAGCTAATGCTTTATATTGTTCAGCAAATGGATATAATGATGATCTTGGGTATTCTTCCATAACTTTAGAATATAAATCTATTGCTTCATCATACATATTGGTGTTTAATGCACTTTTTGCTCCATAGTATATAATATAATCTCTTATTAATAAATCATTGCTGCTGTTAATTAGATTTGTAAATTGTGCGTATGCTTTTTTGTATTGTTTATCATTATATAATTTTAATGCACTGCCGTAATTTATTTTATTTTTTGATACAATATCTGGTATTTCTGCTTTTCCTTGAGCTCCTAATCCAGAAGTCATTATTATAATAATTAATTCAAAAAGTATAGCAAAGATAATAATCTTTTTTTTCATAAACACCTACTAATATATATTATATTAACTATATTATTTTATTATTTTTTCTCTCTTTTTGCAAATAATATTTAGATTATTTATGTGTAATTCTATTTAAGAATATTATAATTTTTTATTGGTATAAAAAATATGTTTATATTATTTTTTTGTTATTTCTTTTTAGAAGATTTGGAAGCTGTTTTTTTATGTTCAACGTTAAGTCCATAATTATTAAACTTAGCTAAAATTATTTCCATTTCGCTGTCTGATAAAACATTATAATCTCCAATGTTTCTAACACCAATATATAGTCTAGCTAGATTCTCTACTTCTATCATAACACTATATGCTTTTTCTAATGTTTCATCAGCTACTAAAAGCCCATGATTTTTTAATATACAAGCTTTATATCCTTTCATAACTTTTGAAATATTATCGCATAACTCTTGAGTGCCATAAGTTGCATATTCTGCACAAGGAATTTTTTTCCCTCCCGCAACAGCTACCATATAATGAATAGCTGGAATAGAGTCTACATTCAATATAGAAACCATAGAAGAATAAATAGCGTGATTATGTATTACAGCATTAAATTGAGGGTTATCTTTTAAAATTGATAAATGAAATCTCCATTCGCTTGAAGGTTTTTTGTTTTTTTCTGGATTTCCATTTCCATCTACAAAAACAATATCATTAGGTGTCATAATCTCATAAGGCATGCTAGTTGGTGTAATAAGCATACCATCTTTATATCTTATGCTAATGTTTCCAGATGTGCCTTGATTAACTCCATCTCTTCTCATATTTAAACAAGCTTCTATTATGCTTTTAGCTAAATCTTTTCTATTAAGAGCAGGCATTTTTTCTCCTTAAATTAAAATATCTTTAATGAGTATTTTTAAAAAGTTTATTAATTTTTATTTAAATTATTATATCATCTTTTTTATCTTTTTCTATATTTTGTTTATTTTAATTTATTGCAAAAGTTTTAAAATTATAAAATTTGATTTTTTAATATTTAATTAATATAAATTTGCTTGACATTATATAAATTATAGTTTATTATATATGCATACTCAGAGGGAGTAATTGACGTATATTTACGTGGCAAAGTCAACAATCGCAACTTCTAGAAAAAAATCCAACAAATAATAGAAGTTTGGCTAGCCTTAATTAATGAGACTCAGGTATAAATAAATTTTTAAAGTTAATACAAAATACTTTGATGATTTATTTATGCATGAGTCTTTTTTTATGCATTTTTTTACAGTTTATTATAAATGAGAGGTTGTTATGATAAATAGTTTTTTAGGAAAAAAAGAAGATATTCTTAAAGAGCTTAATGTTGACACCAAAATAGGTCTCACAAAAGAAGCTCAAAAATTAAGTTTAGAGAAGTATGGTGCTAATAGCTTTACCAAAGAGAAAAGTGCCACATTGCTTCAAAAAATATTAGAAGCATTAAAAGAGCCTATGATACTTATGCTTATATTTGCAGGTTTAATAGCAATAGGAGTAAACACTGTAGCATATTTTAATGGCGGGCATGCGGACTTTTTGGAATGTTTGGGTATATTTATAGCTATAAGCTTATCTATCACAATTACAATAGTGATGGAAGGAAAAAGTGCTAAGGCATTTGAGGCTTTAAATAGCATAAACGAAGATATTAGAGTAAAAGTTATAAGAGAAGGCAATATAGAGATAATAAATCAAAAAGATTTGCTTGTTGGAGATATTGCTTTCATAGAAACAGGAAACAAGCTTCCTGCAGACGGTAGGCTTATTGAAAGTGTATCGCTTAATATAGATGAATCTGCTTTAACAGGTGAAAGTGTTCCAGTAGAAAAAGATGCTGATGCTGTAATTACTGATGAAAAAACAGCGGTGGCAGATAGAATAAATATGGCTTATTCGGGTTCTTTCGTTACTACTGGTAATGGAAAAATGGTTATTACTGCGGTTGGAGATTCTACAGAGTTTGGTAAAATAGCAAGAGAGCTTTCTAAAACAAAAAGAACTTCAACACCTCTACAAGAGAAATTGGCAGAATTGGGTAAAAAAATAGCTTTACTTGGTATCACTGCTTCTATGATAGTATTTATAATTCAAGTAGTTAATCATATTAGACTTGGAACTGCTAATTTTGAAACTATATCTGAAGCTTTTATCACTAGTATAGTATTGATTGTTGCTTCTGTTCCAGAGGGACTTCCTACAATAGTAGCTGTGTCTTTATCTATTAATATTATAAAAATGGCTAGACAAAATGCATTAGTTAAAAAGATGGTTGCCTGTGAGACTATAGGAAGCGTTAATGTAATTTGTTCTGATAAAACAGGAACTCTTACAGAAAACAAAATGACATTAAATCAATTATTTGTTAATTGTACTTATGTGGAGCCTGAAAATATAAAAGATAAAAATATAATTAATAACTTTGCTATTAACTCTACAGCAGATATTGATTATAAAGAAGATGGGCAAATTAAGTTTTTGGGTAATCCTACAGAATGTGCTTTACTTGTGGGGGCTAAAAAGTCTGGTTTTGATTATAAAAGTATAAGAGAAAGTGCAAAAACAATATATGAATATCCTTTCTCATCAGAAACAAAAAATATGACTACTGTTGCCAAAATAGACGGTGAAAGCATTGTATTTACAAAAGGAAGTCCTGAAAAAATAATGGCTATGTGCAGTATCAGCAGTGAAGAGAAAAAATGTATAGAAGAGGCTATAGAGAAGTTTCAGGAGGAGGCAAAGAGGGTTATAGCATTTGCTCATAAGAAAGTTGATGATAATGTAGAGAATATAAGAGAAAAGCTTGAAAGCAATATGATATATGACGGTTTTGTTGCTATATCTGACCCTGTTAGAAAAGAGGTTTATGATGCGGTTGAGCAGTGCAGAAGTGCTGGTATAAACATAAAAATGCTTACAGGAGACAATATAGTTACAGCAAGGGCGATTGCAAGAGAATTAAAAATACTTGATGAAAATAGTATAGTTCTTGAGGCAAAAGACATAGATGCAATGGACGATAATACATTAAAACAGAATTTAAGTAAGATTTCTGTTATAGCGAGAAGCACACCTACAGTAAAAATGCGTGTTGTTAATGCCATAAAAGAGATGGGAAATGTTGTTGCAGTTACTGGCGATGGTATAAATGATGCTCCTGCTATAAAAAATGCCGATGTTGGTGTTGCTATGGGTATAACAGGTACAGAGGTATCAAAAGAGGCTAGCGATATAGTGCTTCTTGATGACTCATTTGCTACAATAGTTAAAGCAGTTCAGTGGGGACGCGGTATATATGACAATTTCCAAAGATTTATACAGTTCCAGCTTACTGTTAACTTTGCTTCTGTTGTAGTTGTATTGTTATCTACATTAACAGGATTTAAAGCTCCATTTACAGCTATACAGTTATTATGGATAAATATTATTATGGACGGACCTCCTGCTATCGCTTTAGGACTTGAACCTATTAGAAGCAATTTAATGAAAAGAAAGCCTATTAAAAGAAATGCCAATATTGTTACTTTAAGTATGCTTAGAAAAATTATATATTCTGGTACTGTTATGATTATACTATTTATGCTTCAAAGTAAACTTAATATATTAAATGTAAGCGATAATGAGGCTTCTACTGTATTATTTGTTATGTTTGTAATGTTTCAAATATTTAATTCTTTCAACAGCAGAGAATTAGGTTATGATAGTGTATTCAAACATTTCCTTGATAACAAATTAGTGCTTTTAAGTATGCTTGGTACTTTTGTATTACAGATATTAGCTACACAGTTTGCTGGTGCTTTCTTTAATACTGTACCTTTAAGTTTCTATACTTGGGTAAAAATCATTGCTTTATCTTTTGTAGTAATTATAGCATCTGAAATTTTTAAACTATGTGCTAAATTGTTTTTTGGAAAAAGATAAATTGTAAATACTATTTATAATTGACTTTTTAGGTTTTATATGTTATTTTTAACGGAATAAAAATGTATAAAAATATGTTAACTTTTTAATAATATTATCGATTATATTATCTGTTAAAAATAGTTGACTTTTTTAAAATTTATAATATAAATAACAAATAATTTAACTGAGAAGGTTATATGACACCAAAATTACATTTAAGATTAGTAGAAAGATTTAGAGATGTCTTTGGTCAAAAAGGCGAAGTAAAATTGTATTTTGCTCCGGGAAGACTAACTTTTATAGGAGAACTTATAGACTATTCAGGCGGGGATACTATTACAGCTGCTGTAGATAGAGGTACTTATTTAGTAGTTAGAAAAAGACCAGATAATAAAATCAATATTTATGGTCATTCATTTAAAGCAAAAAAATCATTTACTTTTAATGAATTAGAAAAGAATAAAGAAGATGAATGGGCTGTATATTTTAAGGGCGTTTTTTCAGTATTATTAGAAAGAGAATATAAAATAACTGGAATGGATATTTATGCATATACTGATTTGCCTTTTAATACTTCATTAGCTTCATCTAGTTCTTTATGTGCTTGTTTAACTTATGCTATTTTTGACATAAATGCTTTAGATAAAACTGATATTATAGAATTAGCTAAATTATCTTATGAAGGGGAGATAAAATATGCTTCTCATAGAACTTCATTAAGCGACCATATCACTATATTTTTAGGAAAAGAAAACAGTTTACTATTATTTAATATGTTTAAAATGAGCTATGAATATTTAGATATAAATTTAGGTGAATATTGTATAGCTGTAGTTAATAGTAATAAAAAAAGAACATCGAGTGACAGTGAATATAATGCTAGAAAGAGAGAATGTGATAATGCTTTAAAAAAGCTTAAAGAAAAAAAGTCCTCTATTAAATATTTATCAGATTTAAAGCCGAAAGATGCTGATTTTATTAAAGAAACTTTACAGAATAAAGAACAAAGAAGAGCTTTATATGTGTCTTCTGAAGAAGATAGGGTAAATCAAGCTGTAAAAGCTATAAAAAAAGGTGCAATTAAAGATTTAGCATCATTAATCTCAAAAACTCATGAGGGTTTAAGTAAGTTGTATGAAGTTTCTACTGCAGAGCAAGATATTTTAGTAGAGGAAGCTTCAAAAATGGATGGTGTAATAGGGGCACGTATGATTGGTACAGGTTTTGGTGGCGGAGTATTGATTGTACTTAAGAAATCTGAAGTTGAAAATGTAATAGAAGCTTTATATACTAATTATAAAGAGAAAACTAGAAGGGATGCTGATGTTTATATTGTAAAATCTACTAATGGCGTTAGAATACTCCCTATTGAATAATAATTGATACATTGGAAAATATTATGACGTTATCTGAAATAAAAAATATTGTATTAGAGATTAAAGAGCAGGCTGAAGTTTTAAGGGGGTATCTTTGACCCTGAGGCTATATATAAAAGGGTAAAAGAGATTGATGAAATATCTTCTAAAGATGATTTTTGGAATGATAATATTGCTGCCCAAAAAATAATGAAAGAGAGGATGCTTCTTCTTGATAAGATAGAGCCTATTGAAAATTTAATAAAAAATGCCAACAATATTTATGAACTTGTTGAGATGGCAATAGAATCTAATGATTCAGATATGGAAAAAGAATTAGAAACTGAATGTATAGAATTACAGAAGGTTTTTAATGAATTGGAAACCAAAAATCTATTTTCTGGTGAGTTTGACAGTAAGAATGCATATTTAACTTTGAATGCTGGAGCAGGCGGTACAGAGAGCTGCGATTGGGCTTCTATGCTTTCAA
Organism: Brachyspira sp. SAP_772; assembly: GCF_009755885.1. NCBI lineage: Bacteria > Pseudomonadati > Spirochaetota > Spirochaetia > Brachyspirales > Brachyspiraceae > Brachyspira > Brachyspira sp. SAP_772. The sequence continues at coordinate 626,911 of NZ_VYIX01000001.1, forward strand.
GAATGTATGTGCGTTTCTGTGAGAGACATGGCTTTACGGTTGAAACTACTGATGAGCTTCCCGGCGATGAGGCTGGTATAAAACAAATAAGTTTTTATGTACAGGGGCTTTATGCTTATGGATATTTACGCTCTGAAATAGGGGTTCATAGACTTGTGAGAATATCACCTTTTGATGCTAATGCTAAGAGGCATACTTCATTCGTTGCTGTGAGTGTTATGCCTGATATAGATGAAGATATTGAAGTAGAAATTAATCAGGCTGATTTGAGAATAGATACTTATAGGGCTTCTGGTGCAGGCGGTCAGCACGTTAATAAAACTTCTTCTGCTATAAGAATAACTCATATACCTACAAATATAGTTGTTCAATGTCAGGCTGAGAGAAGTCAGCATAACAATAAAGATATGGCTATGAAAATGCTTAAGGCTAAACTTTATCAATTAGAAAAAGAAAAGCTCGATAAAGAAAAACAAAAAATAGCTGGGGAAAAAACCGATATTGCTTGGGGTAATCAGATTAGAAGTTATGTTTTTCAGCCTTATCAGATGGTTAAAGACTTGAGAACTGGACATGAAACTGGTAATATGAACTCTGTTATGGACGGTAATATTGACGAGTTTATATCTGCTTATCTTAAACAGCAAATAAAAAAATAATTATAAAGTATTTCTATAGTTATACGATTATAAAAACAGTATTGAAATTTATTAAAACATTTCAATTAAATCTTAATAAAAAATGGAATTTATAATCAATGTCAAATAAAAAGTTTAATTTAAAAATTGCTACTATTGCTTCTTGGGTGCTATTATTTTTCGCTTGGATATTTTTCTACGCTGTTACACAAAGACCTACTGCTGTTTTTTGGATTGTATTAGCTATAACTTTAATACTTACAACTATTACGGTTATAATAGAAAAAAATAATATAGTATCTCTATTAAAAACAAGATTTGTTCATAAAGCTTTTTTTGGCATACTTTCGCTTCTTATAGTTTTAGCTATCTTAGTAGGGCTTTATATTATAAGTGTAAACTTCCCAATAAGATTTGATTTAACACAAAATAAATCTTACACAGTTTCTCAGCAAACTATGGATGTAATTTCTAGAATAGATAGTCCATTATCAATAGTTGTTTTAAGGTCTCCAAGTACAGACCCAACTTCTGCTGATTGGCGTTCTGATTTGTTATTAGATCAATATCAAAGATTAAGCAAACATATTACAGTTGAATATATTAACCCTATAGAAAAACCTTCTGCTAAAAGTAAATATCAAATGACTCAAGTTGGTGAGATAATTTTTAGCTATGGTCAAGGTAAACAAGTGAGGGTATATAGAAAAGATTTAACTAGTCAATCTAAGGTTACTTCAGAGCCTTTATTTGTTGGAGAAGAAAAATTTACTCAGGCTATATATACTTTATTAGAACAAGAGTCTTATGTTGTATATTTTACAGTTGGTCATGGAGAGAGACAGTTACAAGACAGAGGCGGAGAGGGTTTATCTTATGTTAAAACTTATTTGGAAAATGAAAATTATAAAGTAAGAGATTTAAATATTATATTAGAAAATATACCAACAGATGCTTCTTTAATTGTAATAGCTTCTCCTGTTGAAACTTTTAGCGATTTTGAAATGGAAAAATTAGATAACTATGTAAAGACAGGCGGAAAATTACTTGTGCTTTATGATAGCTTTATGGATAGAAGTAATTTTAATTCTAATTTAGATATATTTTTATCTGATTGGGGATTTAAAACTAAAAATGATTATATAATAGACCCTGTATCAAGTGTTGTTATACCTGTTAATGTAGTTCCTCAATATACAACTCACCCTATAACTCAAACTTTAAAAGAGGGGAATGTATTTGCTTGTTTGGTTGTGGCAAGAAGTATTTTATCTGGAGAAAGCAAGTATAGCGGAAGTTTTGAGAATATAATTACTACTTCTCCACAAGGGTATGGTAAGGAAGAAGCTACTTTTGATTTATCTCGTGCAAGATTTAATCCAAGAACAGATATTGCTGGTCCTGTACCTTTGGCTATTGCTGGAACTTATGATATAGAAGGAAGGGATATACCTGCAAGAATTGTTGTGTTTGGAGATGCTACTTTTGCTCTAAATGCATATATTAACCCTGATCAAGGTCAATCTGTGGATGTTGCTTTTGCGGGTAATAAAGATTTATTTATGAATACTGTTGCTTATTTATTAGAGGCAAGACAGAAAATAACTATAAGACCAAAAGAGGCTAGTATTAAAAATCTTACTCTTACAACAACTCAAACTAATTTTATTAGATATGTTGCTCAAATTGGTTTGCCTTGTTTGTTTGGTATATTAGGTATTCTTATATGGTTCTTAAGAAGAAGATAAATATAAAGGTTGTGTAATTAATATAATATGTATAATATAAAAGCATTATATAAAAAATATTCATATTATATTAATTATGCATTATTAGTATTTATAAATGGTGTTGCAAGTGTATTAAATTATATTTCTTCAATTTATATAAATAGAAGTTTATCAATATCAGATTTTGCTCATTATAATGGTATTATAAATATATATTCTATAATAATTCTTACGGTATCTAGTTTTAGTTATTATATAATGCATAACTATAAAGATGATGAAGATGCCAAAAGCTATTGGGCTTATGGATATATTATTGCTATTGTAATATTTTTATTATATATATTATCTATACCTCTTTTTGATATACTTTTTAATATAAAAAGCTACACTTCTCTTTTGATAATATCTATAGGAATATTTACTAGTATTTTAACTATAGTGTCGCAATCTATATTAAAAATTAATAATTATATAGCTTATGATTATATAGCAAGTTTAATAGCAATATTTTTAGCTAAGATTTTACTTTTAGCATATTTTATTATAACTGGGCTTACATTAGAAAAAGCTATTATATCAGTATCTTTATTTTGTGTTTTGTATTTGATTATTAATTTAATTGAACTAAAAAAACTTAAACTTCCTTATTTTGTTTCTCCCAAAAAAATAAATACATATTTCTCTAAGCAAAACTTATATATATTTTTAACTTACATAATAAATATTGTTATAATAAATTTTATATTTAATTGGATATCATTAAGCGATGTATTAATGGCCAATAGATATTTAGATAAAACGAGTGCTGGGTACTATTCTACAATATCATTAATAATAAAAATGTTTTTTTATATAGGCACTCCGATAGCCTCTGTGATGTTTTCTTACATATTAATTGCTAAAAAAGATAATAATAAAAATAAAGAAAAAAAGATACTTTATTATTCTATAGCACTTTTTGTATTTGCTTCTATTTGTTTGTCAGTATTTTTAATTATATTTGCTAAACAAGTTGTATTGATACAGTTTACAAATAGATATGAGGCTATCATTCCATTAATACCGCAAGCTGTAATATTTGGCTTTTCTTTGGGATTTACTGTTATTACATTTAATTATGGACTTGCTTATAAATTATTTGCTCCTTTTTATGGGTACTTAATTATATTTGCTTATGTGTATTTTTCTCTGAGAAATGGACTAAGAACTTTTGAAAATTTTATGTTTGTAATGAAAGTGTTTTTTATAGCATTACTTGTATACAATATTTTAATTATATTAATACATAGAATAATATTAAAAACTAATAAAAAATATTAATTTTAAATAAAAATACATAAACACTATTGACATACTTATTATTTTTATTAAAATTAAACTATCAAGTTTTAATAATGGGTTTGTATTATGAATAAGAAGACTAACAAAACAATTAAATTTCCAAAATCATCAACAATATTCATAGATGGGCAAGACCCTAAATATAAATTCTATATAATTATCAAAGGAAAAGTTTTGGCATACAATTATTTTGCAGATGATTATACAATAGAATATAAAGAAGGTGAAATAATAGGACTCTTTAATGCTGTTATAAATGAACCTTATACATCTACAGTTAAGGCAATAGAAGATGTTGAAGTTTTGGAAATGAATGTTTATGAGATAGAAAAGATTGAAAATGCTAATATAATAAATAAGGTATATGAGTATTTGCTTCTTAATATGGAGAGATGGATTAATAGATATTATTATTTTTTGAGTAAAGTTAATACAGGCTATAATTATTATACTGATAAAAATAGAATAGATATGATAAGTATGGCTAGCATATATGAAGAGAATGGTTATACTGATGCGGCATCAAAGATATACAGTAAATATTTAGAATTAAACCCTAATGCAGAAGATGCTGGGGTTATAAGAAATAAAATACAGCAGTTAGGAAAAATAGAAGAGCCAGAATATATAGATAATAATGTTTATAAGTTTAAAAAGGGATATTGTTTATATACAGAGTTTCAGTATAATGATTATATTTATATTATTAGATATGGAAAACTAGGGGTATATAATATATTTAATTCTAGACAAGTTACAAGAAGGGTGTGCGTAAATAATGAAATACTCAATGGATATGCACCAAAAAGTGATATTAGGCCTCTTTTTACAACAGCGGTGGTATTGCAAGACTCTATTATACAGCTTGCCAAAAAAGAGGAGTTTATGGAATTAGTATTAAGAGATAATAGTATAAGGCTCTATCTTATAAAAGTTATGAGCATGAGAGTTTATATTACAATATCTAGAATAAAATCTTTTAATGCTAATAATAATGTTAGTAGATTTGTAATTATATTAGAAGCTTTAATCAAATATGAATTAATATTTAAAAATACAAGACAGATAATATTCCCATACAATTTTAACGACCTTTGTTCTATGGTTGGTATCACAGCTGATGCTAATAAAGAAGCAGAGTTGAAAAAAATAAAATCTGTTTCTATAACTGATGATGGATATATTATGATAAAAGATATAGAAGAGTTTTATAAAGAGTATGAGATATATAAACAAAGAACATCAAATAAAATAAAGAAATAATTAAATAATAAAATATGATAAATACTCTATATTTCCTTTAGAGCCTTTTATTGGAGAGATAGTTCTATTTATTTCTTTAAATCCTATCGCTGTAATTTTATCAATTGCATTATTAACTATCTTTTCTCTTAATACATCATCTTTAATAATTCCACCCTTTGAAACTTCACCTTTTTCTGCTTCAAATTGAGGTTTAATAAGACTCACCCAATATTCTAAATCATATAATTCTTTAAATATAATAGGAGCAATTTTTGAAATAGATATAAAAGAAACATCACTAACTACAATAGAAGGTATTTCTCCTTCAAACATTTCTCTTTTTATATTTTTGGCATTAAAATCTTCTATTGAAATTACTCTTTTATCGCTTCTAAGTTTGTATACAAGCTGATTATGACCAACATCTAAAGCATAAACTTTTTCAGCTCCATAATGAAGAAGACAATCAGTAAAGCCTCCTGTAGAAGCTCCTATATCCAAACATATTTTATTTTCTACAGAAAGATTAAACTCTAATAATGCTTTCTCTAGCTTGTCTCCAGCTCTAGATACATATTTTCTATTTTGTATGATTTCTATTTTGTCAGTATCTTTTATTTTTTGAGCCTTAGAAGTTACTTTTACACCATTAACAAATACACAGCCAGCTAATATTATATCCTGTGCTTTAGCCCTGCTTTCAGTATATCCGTTATGATGTACATACTCATCTAATCTCATTTAAATATTATTCTAATCCGCCAACAAAATATTTAATAACGCTTAAAGCATTTTTTTCTTTATCTCTTGTATTTATTCTTATTACAAATTGAGAATGATTAGCTTCTAATATATTTGAAGTAAAATATACAGATTCAAAGTTTTCAGTATATTCATCTCCAATACCATATAGATCCAAATTAGAATTTAACTCTAAATAAAATACAAGAGTATTATTTTTAGCTAAATTAATTTGATTTTCACTTAGCTTAACATTAGGTATTTCATTATTTACTATTTTTTCTATAACAGTAGGGTTGCTAGATATATAAAGTATAGAATCTTTAACATAACAAGTATTACCAGCGAGTGTATAGATATCATTATTAACATCATCAGCCAAAGCATCAAGTAAGATTTTTATTGTGTTTTCATCAGTAATAGAAGCAGAAATTAATAAATCAGGATCTTCATTTTCATTACCAGTATCCCAAGCAGATATAAATATATCACCGCCTAAAAGTTCTACAAGTTTATAAACATCAACTCCATATTCTTCTAACTGAGCAAAATCTTCAGTAAATGGAAATTGTTCTCCAAACATAGTTTTTAAATGTTTAGAAAGTTCAGTGCTATTGAAAGCTAATGATAAAAATCCATAATTGTTTTCACCATTAACAAAAGTATATATATTATCTGCTAATTCTTTTTTAAGTAAAGAACTATCATAAGGATAATTTGGAGAATATGTGTCTATAACTATATCAGCATTTCCAACATTAAAGTTAACCTTAGTTGTTAATATAGCATCTTTATAGCTTTCTTTAGATATTCCTTCATAGCTTCTTCCAAATAAGAACTTTGTAAACTCATCTGTTTCATCAGAAAGTAAAGATAAATCAACCCAAGCATAAAAATCATTAGTTTGATTTTCTAATTCTATAAATTTTTCATTTGTAAGAGGAGAAGTAGTATCAAATATTAAATTAGCAATATTTATTATATTATTTTCTTTATTAAGCTCTTCATTATACCAATAAACATCATCTAATTTCATTTCTACTGTAAATACTTCATCATTCCAAGATATTAAAGTTGTATCATCAAGATAAAAATATCTATAAGTATAATTTTCACTAAAAGATATTAATTTATCCTCCTGACTTGCTATTTTTATCATTATTCTATTTAATTCAGTTGCATCTAATACATCAATCATTACTGCTACTTCTTGATAACTATTAAATGAAACTATTTTTGAAGGTTTAGAAAAATCTAATATCTGTTCTAATTTGTTAGTCATAGCTTCTACTACATACTCATCATCTCTATATGCAGTGAAATTATCAGCAAATTTTTGCATAAATAATTTATTAAGAGTCTTTTGTAAACTAATTTCAGCTTTTGACGATAATTCATTTAGTTTTATAGAAAATACAGCCTGAGAAGTACTTGGAATATATTTTGTTTCTACTGCTTGTATTACAGAAGTTGAAAATAGAGTTATCATTAAAACAACTATAGATATTATATTTTTCATTTTACTAAAACTCTCCTTAAATTTTATAAACCAACTTAATATATTATATTAGACTAAAAATTAAAAGTCAAGTATAATGTAAATACTATTTAATAAAAAATATTTTAAATTTAATTAAAAAAAATATTTCAAAGTGTATAGTTTATTAGTTATATATATGGGAGTATTATATAAAATGAAAAGAATAACTAAAGTTTTTGCATTATTGTCGTTGTTTATAATATCATGCAATTCAAATATTAACGATAGGAAAATAACTAAATCTGCTTTATTAAATGAACATAATGCATCTGTTGTAAATACAGAGTTTAATGGAAGTAAAACAATTATAGTATATTATTCATGGAATGGAACTACAGAAATAGTAGCTAATAAGATTAAAAAAATTACTGAGGCGGATATATATAAAATTACAACAAAAATACCATATCCAAATGAATATGATGACATGGTAGCTCAAGTAGAAGAGGATATAGATAATGATAAACTTCCAGAATTGAATGGTAGTGTTGATTTATCTAGATATGATAATATTATTATAGGATATCCAATATGGATAGGGGATATGGCTTTGCCTATGAAAAGTTTTTTATCAAAAAATGATTTGAGTGGTAAAAATATAGCCCCATTTATTTTGAGTGGCGGTTCAAGAGTATATAAAAGTATTTCTTATATAAAAGAAACATGCCCTGAAAGCAAAGTATTAAATTATATATCTATAAAGAGAAAAGATGTATCTGATTTAGATTCAAAAATTAATAATTGGCTAAAAAAAATAAAAGTAGATATATCTAAATAGCTTTTCAATATTATGTTAATATTTGCATAAAGAAAAAAAATAGTATACAATTTACATAATAATTGTGATTTGGAGATGTATTTATGAAAATGGAAAATAGAGTATTAATATCTGATGACGGACATAGAATGTATACTTATATTTTTACTCCAGATACTAAGCCCAAAGCAATAGTACAAATAGTTCATGGACTTGGCGAGCATGCTGGAAGATATAAGGAGTTGGGTACTAAATTAGCAGAGAATGGCTTTTTAGTATGTGCTGATGATCATAGAGGGTTTGGAAGAAGTACAATTAGTAAAGATGGTATAGGACATATTTCTGATAAAAAAGGAGCTGATTTAATAATAAGTGATATGAAGCATCTAATGGTTACAGTGAAAGCTGACTATCCTAATATCCCATATTTTATGCTAGGGCATAGTATGGGTTCTTTTTTAACAAGGGGATTCTTAATAAAATATCATAGAGATTTGAATGGTGCTATTATAATGGGTACTAAGGGGAAACCTACTAAAATAGAAAGTATTGGCAAATTAATAGCAAATGTTCAAAAGTCAATTTTTGGAGGAAGGAAAAGAGCTAAATTATTAGATAAATTATCTGTTGGAGGATATGGAAAAAAATATTTTCCTAAAGATAAATCACATTTAGCTTGGCTTACTTCAGATAAAGAAGAGATTAATAAAGTATTAGAAGATGAATATTTTGCTAATAAGCCTGCTAGTATAGAGACTTATATACAATTATTTAATTTGATAGATAAGATTTCAGATAAAGATAATTATTCTAATATGAGTAAGGATTTTCCTATACTTTTAATATCTGGAGATAAAGACCCTGTTGGAGATATGGGAAAGGGTGTAAAATGGGTATATGAAATGTATAAGTCTTTGGGGCTTAATGATGTTAATATAAGTTTATATAAAGACGGAAGACATGAAATATTAAACGATGTGCAAAGGTATGATGTAATGAATGAAATAGTTGAGTGGCTTAATGCTCATATTAAAAATTAATGAATAAAGGAAGTTGTTTATTATGGCTAATTTAATTGAGAGGTTTAAAGAATTAGAACTTATAAAAAGCAATATAGATTTGGCAATAGAGTCTATAATTAATTGTTATAAAAATGGAAATAAAGTTTTAATAGCTGGGAACGGAGGAAGTGCTTGTGACAGTGAGCATATTGCGGGTGAATTATTAAAAAGTTTTGTAAAAAAAAGACCAATAAAAGAAGAGATTAGAAAAGAGCTTTTATCTATGGAAGAGGGGGAATATATTGCTGATAATTTAGAAGCTCCTCTTAGGGCGATTGCTTTAACATCGCATATGGGGCTTTCTACTGCCTATTTAAACGATAGAGACCCTTATTTAATATTTGCTCAGCAGATATTAGCTTTTGGTGACAAGGGGGATGTTTTTATCGCTATAAGTACATCAGGTAACGCTAAAAATATTATACATGCCTCTAAAGTTGCTAAGGCTATGGGGATAAAAATAATATCTTTTACAAATAATAATGGCGGTAAACTTGCAGAGATGGCAGATATTGCTATAAAGGCTCCTGCAAAAGAAACATATATTGCTCAGGAATATCATGAAGCTATTTATCATGAAATTTGTATAAGAGTAGAAGAATATTTCTTTAAAGAAGATAGGTAATATAATATTTTATAAAGTTTATGAAAATACTTTTAATAAAACAAACTTCTCTTGGTGATGTACTTCATGCAACACCTGTTATTAGGGCGTTAAAGAAATGGAAAAGTGACTGTACTATTGATGTAGTAACAGATAAAAGAGCTTTGGGTATACTTGAAAATAATCCATATATCAATAAATTATATGTGCTTGATATATATAAATACGAAAAAGAAATATTTGCTTCGCCTTCTAAGTTTTTCTCTACAATTAAAGAGTTTTTTTCTCATATTAAAGAAGTGAGAAAAGAGCACTATGATATAGCAATAGATTTACAAGGTCTTGAGAGGAGCGTTATATTTCTTTATTTGTGCCATTCAAAAAAGAAGTTTGCTAAAGGAAAATGGTTTGGAATTAAAAGCAATTATTATAAAGATATTAATGCTATAGTTGGACTTCTTTCTTTTTTGGATTATATTGGCTGCCCAAGTGATGGTACTGATTTAGACTATTTTTTGCCAAGCGATATAGAAAATGTTTTTAATAAAAAAATAGAAAGTTTAAATATCAAATTAGATAAAGATTATATTGTGTTTTCTCCTTTTTCAAGATGGGATACTAAAGATTTATCTGTAAAAAAATCTAGAGAGATAATTGAAGAGATAAGAAAGATAAGTAAAATACAAATAGTAATATCAGCAACAAAGGACTATAATGACAAATGTATTGAAATAGCTAATGGTTTTGAAAATGTATTAAACACATCAAGTTATTTTAATTTAAATGAGTTAGCTTATTTAATAAAAGAGTCATTGGGAATGATTACAGCTGATTCTTTTCCAATGCATACAGGCTGTGCTTTTAAAAAACAGCTTATAGCTATATTTGGCCCAACTAGTGAATTGAGAGTAGGACCTATAGCAGAAAACTCTGAAACCATTAGAGTAGAAGGTTTAGAATGTGCAAGATGCTATAAAAGAAAAAACTGCCCAAATAATCACATATGTATAGAAGATATAGATGCAAAATTAGTAGCAACTAGAATACTGAAAAAGATAGGATATTTATAATATTTTTACTGTTGTTGAGTATTGTTTTCTGTTGTTTGTGTGTTATTTCCTATATTATTATCAGCATTTTCTGCATTATTATTTTCAACTGTATTAGCTTCTATGTTTTGAGTAGAGTCTGTTTCTTGTGTAGTAGTTTCCTCTATAGTTGTGTTTTCTGTATTTTGTGTATTCTGTTCAGTAATATTTTCTTCTTCATTTTCATCTACTGTAGTATTATCTTCTGTTGCAACATTTTCAACTTCCTCTTGAACAACTTTTAAATTGTCTATATCTTCTGCCTTAATATTTAAATCCATATTTCTTATTATTGTTCTTGCAGTTTCTATATCAACAGCCTCTCCTAAAGCATCAACTAATATAATCTCTGGGTCTTCATTTCTATACTGCTTCATTTCCAACACATAACCTTCTGCATCTTTTGCTATTGTTGTTTTATTTCTTCCGTCATTTTCTATATCTATTGTAACGCCATTTGCTCTTACTTCATTAATTGTAGTTTTTCCGTCTGTTGTAGTTTTTGTAGTAGATGTACTTCCATCTGCCTCTGTAGTTGTAGTTTCTGTATTTCCATAAATATCTTTTACAACAACTATGCTGCTTCCATTTGGTTTTATTGTTGTTGTTACACTGCTGGAATCTGCCGCTACAACTTCTGTTATACTGCTTGAATCTTTATTAAGCGTAGTTGTTTCTTTTGAACCGTCTTGTCTTATTATTCTTTTTATTGTAGTGCCGTTTGGCATTTTTATTTCGCTTATAGTGTCAGTGCCCACAGTATCAGTAATTACAGTTCCATCAACTTTTTTAGTTACCACTGTAAAAGAACCGTCTTCATTATATGTTTTTGTTATAATGCTTCCGTCATCAGCTTTTACATTATAAGAGAAAGTACCAGCTCCTGCTCCTTGTGAACTTCTCTCTTCAACTCTTCCATCTGGATAAACTATTTTTAAATTACTCATTCCATTTGTATCAACTGTAGTAGTGCCTATGCTTCCGTCAACATAGTTAGCAACAACTGTGTAGCTTCCGTCTGGATTTTCTGTTTTTACTATTAAAGCTCCATCAACTCTTCTTGTCTCTGTAGTAATATTTCCTTCAATGTCTTCTGTTCTTTTTACTTCTGTACCGTCTAAGCTTCTGCTGTAGAAAAATGCTCCATTTTCATCTTTATAATTTGTGGTAATAGAGCCGTCTGACCTTTCTACTACAAATGCTTTATTATTTTCTAAAGTTTTTCTATTTATAAAAGAGCCGTCTGGATATAGGGTATATTCATATATGTCACCTGAAGATGTTTTAGTGTTAATAGATTTTGAATTATCTATCATATAAGTTTCTACTCTTTTATCTCCATTTTCAGACACTATCTCTATTTCTCTTTTTCCATAAGGATATATAGTGTCAGATACTTCATAATTATTAGAATATATTTTTGTTTTTTCTATCTTTCCATTCTCATAAACTATTCTAACCCCATTAGGATATATTGTCTCTCTCTCATAGTCAAAATTTGGAAATACATTTTCTGTAGTAATACTTCCGTCATTGTTTGTTGTTACTCTGTAATTGTTTGTAAAAGGCATAAACTTTATAGATGTATCATTGCTTCTTATAAGAGATATTACTTTCTCTAAAGATTCTTTTTGATAATAATCACTTCCCACATTAGTTAAAAATATTTCATAAGATATTGCTGCATTAGTGATGTCGCCTAAAGTTAAATAAGTATGTCCCATATTAAGATAAGCACTATAATATAGTCCCCAAGTATTATATAAATCAACAGAAGCAACATTAGTTTTTATTGAAACACTATTTCCGTTAGTGTCTATTATATTTGTCATTATCATTATATTTGTTACTATATAAGGATTTTCCTCTGTTATCACATAAGTAGAACCTGTAGCAGTTGAATTGGTTGCAAGAATAGGGGAGTTAGAGTTTGTAGCATTTTCATTAGTAGCTTCTAAGTTTGGAGGGAGACTAGTTTCTGATACTGTTGGGTCTACCACTTCCAACATAAAATTAGTATTAACTTCAAAAATTACAGTTGTGTTTGTGTATTCATATTCATTAGTAAATGTATTAGTTACAACAACATTTGTAAATAATGGAAGTTTTGTAAATGTATTGTTTATAAGATTTTTTATGTTTTCATTTGATTGATTTAGATTGTTTATAGCATCAGATATAGTGTCTGTTGTGTTAGTAAAATTATTTGCATTATTTGTAGAGATAGTATTAGATGCTATAATATTATTAGATAATATAGTATTAGTTATAATATTGTTTGTGCCTAATAAAGTATCATTTGATATAACATCGTTTGACAATGATAAATTAGTAATGTTATTTTTACTACTACTGTTATCAAGAATAAAAATAGTATTAGTTACAACATTTTGTGATACTGTGTAATTGGTTAATACTTCATAATTTAATTTTGCATTATACGGAGAATAAAGTCTCTCTATTGCTCTATTATACCAAATTAAAGCTTCCTCATAATTTTTTAATTGATAATAAGAATTGGCTATATTATTACAAAAAGAATAAGAATCATTAATATCAAAAGCTAATTTATAATAATTTATAGCATTTTCGTATTGCTTATCTTGGAAATAGCAAGCCCCTATATAATAATAAAGCATATCATTTGTTGATAGAGGTCTTCTTTTAAGATAAAGTAAAAAAGCTTCTCTTGCAAAATTATATTTTTTTTGAAAGAAAAGTTTTTCTGCATTATAGAATTCTCTATCTATATTTCTTTCATCATTAGGAGCAGCATTCTGAGAAAATATGTTTATGCAGGTAAAAATCAATATTAAAAATGCTATAGCTATTTTTTTCATAATAATATAATCCTTTTAACTACTTTTTTAAGGATAATAATATTTAAAACTATTAGTTTTTGATATAGTCAAAATAATGATTAAATAGTGAATAAATTATATATTCACTGTATCCTCTAACATTTTTATTCTTATCAAGAACATCATCTAAAAACTTAAAACTATTTTCATCAGGATTTTCTAAATAATATAATTTTTCTTTAGATATACTATTTTCTTTTTTTAGAGTTCTTATTAGAGAAAGCTCCTTTTTTTTGTTTCTATTATCTTCTCTGCTTGCATAATATGAGAGTAATCTTTTGCTTAAGTTTTCAAATACGATTTTATTATATATAACAGCTCTCCTCACGTCCACATCAATGCTTCCATCAAAATTATTCAACTCGCTATCGAATAAACTAATAGATATAGCAGAACGAATATCGGCAAACACTGCCTTCTCTTCTTTTATCATGAATTTTTTATTAGACATAAAACAGCACTCTTTAATTAATATATTTTTCTTAATTATCGACAAGAGTAAAATTTAGATTAGATTAAAATTTAGTGCAGTAAAAAACCCGCCTCCATTAAAGAAAGCGGGTATTAATATCAATAAAATGATTTAATATTATTTGTTTTTAATAGGGTCATTAGGATTAACAGCACCCTCTTTAGGTAATTTTCTAGCCCACTGACCAGTGATGAATAATTCTATAACAGCTAATATAATCATTACAACAGCAATACAAGCTAATACATAACCGTCGAAAGTAGCTTTTTTGAAGTTTGTATAAACAACTAAACATAAAGCAGAAAGTGTAACAGCAAACATGAATACTAAAGGTATAACATTTTCCCAAGAAGTTCTGCCTTGACGATTTTTTATCCAAGCAGCAACAGCAAGCAATGATAAACCAGCTAATAATTGGTTAGCACTACCGAATATAGGCCATATTCTAGTATAACCATAAAGAGTAAATCCTAAAGATATAAGAACTGTAATAGCAGTAGCAATATAAGGATTAGTAAGTATAGTTTTGTGTACTTTACCATCAGCAGCAGTATATTCACCTAATTCTTGTATCAAATATCTTCCAATACGAGTAGCACTGTCTAAAGAAGTAAGAGCAAAAGAAGCAAAAGCCAAAGTAACAAAAGTTTGACCTATACCAAGAGGTACACCAAAAGAAGTCATGAAAGTAGCAACACCTAAAGCAAATCTAGCAGCAGGAGTACCAGTACTTTCTATAGCGGCAACACTCATTAAAGCAACTATAGCAACTACACCTTCTATAAGCATAGCACCATAACCTACTAATTTAGCATCTTTTTCACTGTTAAGCTGTTTAGAGCTAGTACCAGAACTTACAAGTGAGTGGAAACCAGATATAGCACCGCAAGCTACTGTAATAAATAGAATAGGGAATAAATAGTTACCTTCACTAGGAGTAAAGCTTGTAAATACAGGAGCAGTCAAAGTAGGACGCATTAAAACTAAACCTAATACACCGCCTATAATCATAGCGTAAAGTAAGAAAGAAGATAAATAGTCTCTAGGCTGTAATAATATCCAAACAGGCATTAAAGAAGCTAATATGATGTATATAGTTAATATAACTTGCCAAGGAGTTTTTTCTAAAGCAAGGAATGGGAATTTGTCAGAAATAAATATAATAGCAGCTAATAATACAACACCTATTATTGTAGAAACAGCAACATTAACTCCTCTTCTGTATACTAAGAAACCAAATAATAAAGCCAAAGCGATAAATAACATACTAGCAGTACCAGCAGCAGCAGATTCTCTGTAAGTGTCAACATTTACAGCAAATGTGCTAGCAGTAATGTCCAAGAATGCAGCCACTACCAAACAAATAGTAATGAATGCATAAAGAGTAAACATTATTTTACCTTTTTGACCAACATTATGTCTAATAACTTCACCAATAGATTTACCTTCATGTCTTAGAGAAGCTATTAGAGAACCATAATCATGCACACCGCCAAAGAATATACAACCGAATATAATCCATAAATATACAGGAAGCCAACCAAACATAGTAGCAATAATTGGACCTGTAATAGGACCAGCACCAGCTATAGACGAGAAGTGGTGACCTAATAATACTTTAGCATCAGTAGGTACATAATCTCTGCCATCTTTTAAAGTATGTGCAGGCGTTTGTCTTGAAGGATCAACACCCCATTTTTTAGCTAAATATGAACCATAGGTTACATAAGCTACAAAAAAGGCTATTATCCCAATGATTAATAATAGAAAAGCATTCATAAAATCTCCTTAATTAATTTTTTATATTAAAAATCCAAAAGAAGGTTTTTTAATTCCTTTTTTCTCATTTTTGGCAAATAAATATTTTTGTCCTTTATAGACACTATTGCATATTCAGTTTCAGACCAGCCATGAAATGATAATTTATAGCTTACTCTATAAAAGAACTTTTTTACTATTTTCTCCCATTCTTTTTCTAAAGAAATATCTGTTATAATTATTCCTGTGATTATACTTCTTTTATGAAATTTATTAGGGTTTGAAAGAATAGGTGTTAATCTAACTAACATATCTTGAAATTCTTCTATGTTTTCTAATTTACAATCTTTTATAAAACGAACAAGCATATGCTCGAATACAGAATATCCTTCATAAACTGTAGATGTAGTAATAAAAGATTTAAAAAAATCATTTCTATGAAAAGCATAGAGATCAAAATATTCATTTTCTTTATCAATTTGATATTCTAAGTCAAAATGCCTCATTAATTTTTCTGACAAAGAAAATATATATTTTTTTACTTCTTCATTATCAATATTTAATCTAGCCATATAAAAACTCTCTTGTGTAAGAAAGTATATAAATAATAAAGGCTTTGTCAAGTTATTGTATAAAGTAATGTGAATTTTTTCTAAAAAAATATCATTTTTTTAGAAAAAATTATTATTTATTAGAAAATATTATTATTTGTTAAAAAATATAATAAAAATCATCTTTTGGAATCTTATTTCCTATAAGTTTTTTATCAAAATTGTATATAAAATTATAATAATTATTTAATTCTATTTTCATGTTATTATCATTATAAAAAGTAATCCCCATCCTATCTATACCATAAACAACAGCCTTAGCATTAATCAATATTGAAGTTTGCTTAATTAAAGATTCGATTTTTTCTTTGTTATTTAAAATATATTCAGTAGATTTTTTATATTCATTTAATATTTCTTTTAATAAATCATTGTTATTTTCTATAAAGCTTTTTTTGGCAATAAGCACAGCAACAGGGTATGGTGGAACATATTTTGAAATATCAACTACTATATTGATGCCTTTATTCTCTAATAATGCAGAAGATAAAAAAGGCTCTGGAAGTATGGCAATATCAACATTTTTAGAAGCTAATGCTTTTGATAAATCTAAATTACCTAGAGAATAATTGATATTTACTCCTTTTATATTTTCATTTTTTATTAAATATTGAAGCATTAAATCTGGAGTAGATAATTTTAATCCGCAGTAAATAGTTTTGTTTTTTAAATCGTCTATGCTTTTTATGTTTTTATCACTAGATACTATAAACATTTTTGTTTCAGATACAACAGCCACCGCTTTATAATCTAAGCCTCTGTTATAGATTATAGAAGCCATATTTGCAGGAACAGCAGCAATATCCACTTCACCTTTTATGATAGAAGCTAATATATTGTTAGGGGAGTTTATAATGCTTATATTTATTTTTTTATAATCATTAATCATTTTTATTGCCCCTATTGCAGTAGGGCCATTTAATAAACTCATTTCAAAAGAATACAAACTAAAAGACATTAAAAAAAATAAAAGAGCAAATGTTTTTTTCATAGCATTCCTATAAATATAAATTGTTTTCTTTTATGTATTTATAAACTTTATCTTTCACAAAATACATAAAAGAGCCGTTATTTTTTATTCTATCTCTAATTAGGCTTGATGAAATATCTATTCTTGGTGCTAGTATAGTTTTTATATTATATTTTTCAATATTTTCGCTAATTAAATTGCTATTATCATCTCTATTAAGAGCTATAATATTAGATAAATTAGAAATTTTTTCAGGCTCTCTCCATTTATCAAAGTCCTTTACCAAATCAGCACCTATTATAAGAATTGGTTTATCTTCAAAATTATAATTATTATAAATATATTCCAAAGTTTTTATTGTATAAGACACACAATCATTTTTTATCTCATAATCATCTAATATAAAGTTGTTATTATCTTCTATAGATAATTTTAGCATATTGATTCTATCATCATCAGAAACTTTGCCGCTTATATTTTTATGCGGAGGTATTTTACTTGGAATGAATAATATTTTATCGCATTTAAGTTCATGCAGTATAGTATCAGCTAATATTAAATGCCCCAAATGAGGAGGGTCAAAACTTCCGCCTAGTATTGCAATTTTCATAGAAACTACCAAATAGAATTATAGTTTAATTATTAAATAATAATTTGCAAGCATATTTTTTATATATTTAGAGAATTATATTTTGTAAGTGTATTTTAATCAACTTTTTCCCGTCGCAAAAAGTTTTTACCCTCCGGGTACGCTTCGCGAAAAGTGCAAATATTTATGTTTTATATCTTTAGAATATAATTAAATATAAAATAATGTATATATTTTTACTTAAAAAACTTCTTTGCCAAAACCTTCATAAAACTTGCCATTATTGTAAACTACATTGCCTCTCACTATAGTAGTTATAACCTTAGCCCCTCTTTTAAAACCTACATAAGGCGACCAAGAGGCTTTTGTAATTATATCTTTCTCTTCTATAAGAGAATCATCATTCAAATCTACTATTACAAAATCAGCATCAAATCCTTCTTCTAATAAGCCTTTGTCTTTTATGCCAAATATTTTCGCAGCATTTTCACTCATAATTTTTGTTAGTAGTTTTATATCTATAGTAGCATCTTTTACTTTTTTAAACATCAATTCCAATGAATGCTCTATAGAAGGTATGCCGTAGGTAAGTTTCTCTAATTTTTCGATTAACAAATGCGGTGCATGGTCTGTTCCTATAGTGTCTATTGTGCCGTCTAATATTGCATTCCATAATGCTTTATTGTCTGATTTCTCTCTAAGCTCTGGTTTCATTCTAAGAAGCATTTTGTTTTTTTCATTTTTATTAACATCTTCAGTATTCAAAAATAAATGATGTGGGGTAGCTTCGCCGTAAATTATCATACCAGAATCTTTTGCTTTTTTAAGAGAATTAATTTCGCTTTCTAATGATAAATGACATAAATATAATGGAGTATTTGTTTGTTTTGCTATATTTATTGCCTTATCAACCATTTTGTCTTCTGCATGTACTGTAACAATTTTTGAAGCTTCAAATAATTTATACAAAATTTTATCATCTTCAACAAGCATATTTCCAGTAGAAGCATTAAAGAAAATTTTTGTAGAGGCTGCTTTATCTATAATTTGTTTTATGTCTTCGGTGTTGTCAGCCTTACTTCCTCCAAAATGAAAACCATAATCAACATAAGACTTGCCAATCATCATATTCTTTTTTTCTTCTAAGCTTTCTTTTGTTATAGTGTTTGGAATAGTGTTAGGCATATCAAAAAATGTTGTAACGCCTCCTCTTGCTGCAGCTTTGCTTCCTGAAGAAAAATCCTCTTTATGTGTAAGCCCCGGGTCTCGCATATGAGCATGAGGGTCTATTATACCGCATAAAACATAATTATAATTAGCATCTACTATATTACTGTCTTTATAGATTTCAAAATTATTATCAAAATCTATTTTTTTTATCTTTTCATTTTCTATAATGATTGACACTATATTGTTTTCTATTTTTGCATTCTTTATTATCATTTTCTTATCTCTTTATTACAATAATAACAAAAATCTCCATAATTTCTTCTAGCGACTTTATTTTTTGTCTCTTCAAAATGAGTAACACATTTTTTATTTTGACAAACAATTTCTTTATTTTCTATTAACTCATAATCTTTTTCTTTTTTCTTAGCACTGCTTTCTATTACACCTATAGATAAAGCTAACATAGCCATTCTTATAGGTATACCATTTTTAGCTTGTATGAAATATTTAGCATATTTTGTATCATCTAAATCAATACTAATTTCATCAACTCTTGGAAGCGGATGCATTATAATCATATCTTCTCTACATTTTCCTACTATTGTGGATTTTGAAATATTAAAAGCATGTTTTACTTTCTCATAATCTTCTATATTTTCAAAACGTTCTCTTTGTATTCTTGTCATATATAAACAATCAATTTCTTTTAATATTTCTTCGTAATTACTGCCTTTATGATATTTAATTCCTGCATCATCTAACTCTTTTAATATGTAATCAGGAATTTGAATAATATCAGGAGAAATATAATAAAACTCTCCATTAAACATTTTTAATGCCTTAGAAAGAGAATGAACAGTTCTTCCGTATTTGGTATCTCCAACGAATGCTATTTTTTTATTTTCAATGCCTCCGAATTCCTCTCTTAAAGTATATAAATCAAGTAATGTTTGACTAGGATGTTCATTAGAACCATCTCCAGCATTAATTATAGGGCAGTCAGTAACTTCTTCAGCAAACTTAGCAGCTCCATCTATAGAATGTCTCATAACTATTACATCAGAATATGCAGAAACCATTATTATAGTATCTCTTAAAGATTCTCCTTTTTTTATAGAAGAAACATCAGGGTTGTCAAAACCTATAACATCTAATCCCATTTTATATGCTGCCGAATTAAAAGAAAGTCTAGTTCTTGTTGAAGGCTCAAAGAAAAGGCTTGTCATTATCATTCCATCCATTATTTTTCTTCTTTCCATATTTGGAGTATTGTCTAACTTTTTAGCAACATCTAATACTTCCAAAATCTCTTCTTTTGACATTTCTTTAATACCTATAAAATTTTTCATTTTAACATCCCTTAGATAATTATTTGTTTTTTACATCATAAAAAAAGGGAATAAAATCACCAAACAGCAATTTTATTCCCTTTTAAAAATTCTGCATTTGTTAATTTAAACAAACATAGAAAATACGACAATAAATAAAATGTATTTTTTATTATACCATTCATAATATTTCCTATATTCTATAAATTAGCCTAATTTTATATTAAAATAAAAAAAAATCAATATATAAAATTTCTTTTTAGCAGCTTAGATTAAAAATAGATATGTAATTATTGTATTTATTTTTAAAATATAATATATTATAATAATTATATAGAGTTTACATTATGTTAAAAAAGATAATAATATATTCAATTTTTACTGTTTTAATTTATACTGCATCTAGCCATAAGTTGTTTTCATATTATCCAACAGATTCAGCATTTGGTTTTTCTTTAAGATTTAGTTTTCCTCTTCAAGCTTCTTTAGGAGTAACTGGTAAATTTGAAGGGATACCTTTTATGTTTGGAGGAATATTAAATCTTGGTATATCTAGTAAGGGAGCATCTTGGTTTGGTTTTAGTGCTAGTGCAGATTGGTGGGGATATACGACTAGGTTAGGGCAATTAGGCAATTCTGATGTTATGCTTTACTTAGGTCCCGGTGTAGAAGCTATTTTTAATTTTGGAACTAAGTATGTAAATATAGAAGCTGATTTTAGAATACCTGTTGGGGTGTCATTTATAGTAGAGAAAGATTGGGAGATATTTTTGCAATTAACCCCTGCATTAAACGTTATATCTGTGGGTACTAGAGGCTTTGCAACATTTGGATGGTATCCAGAAAATAGCGGTTGGGCATTTAGTGATTTCTTTAGGTTTTATGGGGATTTTGGTTTTAGGTATTGGTTTTAATAAAAAAGGCAGCATATTAAATATACTGCCTTTTATAAAGCTAAAAAATATCTTTATATTTATCTTTATGTTTATTAGCTATAATAATCATTAAATTAATAAAAGTAAATATTTGAAAAAACATAGCAGGAAAACCGCCCAAATTAGAAAACATTTTTATACCATCTATATTAGTATATTTCAACATAACATATGTTATAATAGTTATAGATATACCCCAAAATAATTTATAAGACATCTTTGCTTCTTGATTATCGGGAGTGATCCCAGTAGAAGATAAAGCAGCCATAACATTCGTCATTGAATTTGCTGAAGTAACAAAGCTTATAAAAACTATAATAAGAAAAAATGGAACTAAAATATTTCCAAGAGGCAAATGATTTAATACGATATATGGAATTAAATCAATGTTTCCGCTATTTATTAAACCTATAGCATCTATTTCATTATTAATCTGCAAATATATAGAATATCCGCTGAAAAAAGTTATCCACACAATAGAAAATATTGAAGGATATATAAATGTGTAAAGTATAACATCTTTAACCCTATGCCCATAAGCTAATCTTCCTAAGAAGCATGCTGATATAGGTGCCCATGCAATCCAATTCGACCAATAAAAAGTAGTCCACGATTTTGACCATGGGTCTTCAAATATTGTACCAGTCATTAAACTCCTATCAAAAAAGTTGCTTAAATATCCTCCAAAAGATTCTATCGATGCATTTAAAGAATAACTAAATGGACCGAATAATATTACAAATGCCAATATTATAAAATATATTATCATATTAAAATTAGATAATAAATTTATACCTTTGGCAAGACCGCTTATAGAAGATAATGTAAAGAATAAAAACATAATTATCAATATAGCAGCCCATAATAATTCACCGCTTTTAATTTTTGTTATAGATGAAACCGCCCCGCCTATATTAATTGTAACAGTCATAAATGATGATATAATACCAGCAGATAATGACAATAAACATATAGCATCTACAATTTGAAATAACCAGTCTTTATTTTCTATTTTAGAAAAAGAAAATTGACTCAATACAGAGAAAGGTTTTTTCATATTGAAATATACTAATGCAAATACTATTGTAGGCAAAGTATATATAGCATATGGATTAAATGTCCAATGCATAAACATAGTTTCTATAGTAAATTTAATAGCTTCTTTGGAGAAAGGCTCTATATTTAAAGATGCAGGCGGATAAGCTAAATGATAACTAGGCTCAACCGTCCCCCAAAATACTATACCTGCAGCTATTGTTGTACATAATGTAATGTAAAAACTTTTAAGCCGCGAAAACATAGGTTTGGCATTTTCCCCGCCTATTCTTATATTACCTATTTTAGAAAAATATGCGATGAAACATGATATTAAGCTTAAAAATGCTGTTAAACTTAATATACCGCTAAATTTATCCAAAATAAAATCATTTATCTTAGTAGATACACCAATAAAAGATTTTGGAATCAATATTGATGATATTACTACAGTTATAAGAACGATAGCAGCTGGGATAAAAGCTAATAATCTTAACTTATTTTCTTTCATAAGCGTTAACCTCCATTTTATAATTTTGATGCTTTTTTCAATCTAAAATGAAGTATCAAAGTAACTGTTAATCCTATTAATCCTATAAATGCTGACATTAAAAAATAAGCAGTATATGCCATTGGGCCGTCATTATAATGTGAAAATATTCTTCCTCCTATATAAGGAATAAAAATATCTACAGAATATCCAAGCATAGACATAAGTCCTATAGCTCTTCCTAAAATATGTTCAGGTATATCACAGTAATCTAATGTAGACCAATATAAACCTCTTAAAGCATATCCTATTAAAGCTGTTAATATTACTAATACATAATATATAACTATAGGGAAAGAGTTGAATAATGACATTAGTAATAATAATACAACACCAGAGAACATAGCTATAGAAATTGTAACTGTTCTTCCTATTTTATCTCCAAGCATACCTCCGCCAATTCCTCCAACAGGACGCATCCATAACATTGCTACAGAAATATACCCAGACATTACTGCTGTAACGCCATGATTAACTGTTAAAAAACCTGAATAATAATATACTGTCCAATAAATAGTATAACCGCAAAATATTATAGCTGTAGCTAACCAATATTCTTTAATAGTAAGTAATACTTTTATATCTTCAAGCATATTTCTTTTTACTACAGGTTTATTTTCATTATTTTGAGAATTAGTATTTTCTATATTCTCTTTTTTATCTTCTTTAAGAAACATGAAAATTAATATAGCTATTAGTATACATAAAAATGAATACATATATATAATAGATTGCAATGCTTTCTTAGTTAATACTTCATCATTAGTGTTATCTCCTAATATAAATGCAAACATACTTACCGCTATAACTCCAAGTATAGCTTCTATTAAACCTCTTCCTCCATCCAAGAAACCAAATATTCTAGCCTGTTCATCTTTTTTAGCTAATAGTTTTATACCTTTCATCAAGGCACTCCAGAATGTAAAAACAGCTGAAATACCCCAACCAATATAAATAAACACTAGAAATTTTTTATCTGGTATTTGAGCAAACCAAAGACCAAAAACTCCTGTAAGGAATAATGATAATGAAACTAATTTCCTAGCAGAAAATTTATCAGCCAATAATCCGCTTGGAACATATCCTATTATGTTCATAATACCCAAAATTAAATATAAAAAGTTTAGCTCTTGAACAGTCATATCAAATATTAAAGTTATAGAAGTTTGATAGTTCTGTCTCAAATATAAAACAGGATATATTACCCCAGAACCTAATATTAATAAGAATATTCTAAAATATCTTAATTTATTGCTTGTATTAGATATATCACTCATGTTGCACTCCATTATTTTAATTAATCATCTTAGCCGTAATTAAATAATAGCCTTTCATATATATGAATAAAAATTAATGAATATATTAAAAAATCATAAATTATTATTTAAAAATCTCATGACTTCTTTTCAATATATCTTCTATAGAAGGAGGTATACTCTTATAAACTTCATTCATTCTATTATATATATCATTATTTTTTATATCTGGCTCTATAACTTCTTTTATTCTCACCATTTTCTCTACAGCTTCTTTATAGTCAGAATAAACACCAAGTCCAACCGCAACATTTATTGCAGTACCTAAGCTAGCAGCACCATTAACAACATTTTTATATGCAGGAAGTCCGAAAGCATCAGCCATACATTTCATGAATACTGGGCTGTTTGAACCTCCTCCAGAAATTATAAGTCTTTTTGGATTTATACCTAATTCATTGAACATATTTTGAGCATGATTTTTCATAGTTAAAGTTATTCCTTCAATAATAGCTCTAAATATATGCTCAGCATGATGTTTTTCATTAAATCCTATCATTACACCTCTTTTATAAGGTTCACTAGTTAAAGCAAGCCAATCCAAAATTACCATTAATCCATAAGTACCAGCAGGAATATCTTTAGCTAAATTATCAAGATATTGGTCTGGATGCATATTATTTTCTTTAGCTCTATTTATTACTTCTTCTCCAAGCAAATCTCTAAACCAACTAATAGTCCACATTCCTCTTCTTATTCCAGAGCTTTCATATAAATATTCATTAGGTATATCTGCAAAATTAGTAAAATAACTCTTTCCATCGTCTGTATTCTCGCTTCCCAAAACCATAGAAGCTATATAAGTACCTAAAGAAATTAAACAAGTATCATGATCTATAAGTCCAGCACCTAAGGCTTCTACTGCTTTATCATTTGCTGTTGCTATAACAGGTATGCCCTCAGGTATTCCAGTTTCTTCAGATGCTTTTTTGGTAATATATCCTAATATAGTGCCTGGCATTTGTAATTCAAAAAACATATCTCTTGGAGCATTAAACTTTTTGAAAGCTTCATCATTAGAATCCCAATCCCAAGTTTTTATATCTGTTGGAAATTGAAATGGTATAGAATTTGAAATTGTATCTTTAAACTCACCTGTAAGTCTATGAGTCATATAACCAGTAGAAGCTGTTATGTATTTAACTTCTTTGTTTTCATGCACATAAGGTGTATAAGCTCTAACATCCATCCAGCTCATTACTGGTTCAGCCAAACTTCCGTCAGCCTTTAAAAATGCCTTACAGCATCTTATAGTACATAAACCAACGCCGATTATATTTTTTAAGTCTCCTTTAAAATTAGCCAATGCTTTTTTACTTGCAACTCTCAATGAATCATATAAATCATCATCAGGGTGTTCAACATATCCCGGTTTTCTATATATCATTGGTCTTAAATTTTCTTTGCCTTCACAAACAATGTTTCCTTCAGTATCAAAAATAACTATTTTTGTACTTTGTGAACCGCCATCTATACCTAAAATGTATTTTTTGCTCATAATAAAACTCCATAAATAAGGTTCCAAAGCTATATAATTTTATTATACAGCAAGGAACCCAAAACGTATAAAATTTATAAATTAATTATCTCTAAATATAGAACCTTTGTTCATAATATCATTAGGGTCAAAAGTCTTTTTCAACTTTTCTAAGATATAATAAGCACTGCCATGCTCTTCTTTAGTCCATTCTGTTCTATATTTTCCTATACCATGGTGGTGACACATAGAACCGCCAGCTTTCAAAGTTTCTTCTACTATCATAGCGTTTAGAGGTATATGGTATTCGTTTATTTCATCTTCAGGTTTGCAATTTATATTATAATCGTATACGAAATACAAATTAGTACCATTTTGATAACTATGAGAAGAATGTGCTCCTAACATAGTGATGTCATCCATATGAGCAAAATCTTTTTTAATTCTTGCGATACAATTATCATATATTTGTTTTATTACAGCCCAAGTACCTGAAACTTCGGTAGTGTATCCCAATCTATGATTAGCTTTCATATCTGCAGTTTCAGCATCTATTTTATCTTGTCCCCAGCACAAATTAGAGAACCAATTTTCTATGAGTTTAGGATCAACTCTTTCAACGCCTTGATATTTTTCTACTATTTTGATTATTTCTTCTGATGCAGCTTTTGCTACAGAAGCAAGACCTTCAGTAGCGAATGTTAAAACACATTTGCCTTCATGCCAAGCATAGAAATGTTGATGAGCATCTTCTTCAGAATAAACACGGCATAAAGAAGGGCGTAAACCACTTACTATTATTTCACGAATAATATCTAAACCTTTATGCATATCATCTATTTTCCAGCCTAAATAAACCATATTTTCAGGCATATATTTAAATATTTTGATTGTAACTTCTGTAATATAGCATAAAGTACCTTCATTACCAACTATAACGTGACGAATATCAGGACCAGCAGATCTTCTAGGAACATTTTTAATTCTAGTGATAGTACCATCTGGGAATACTGCTTCAACTCCAACTATCATGTCTTCTATAGCACCATAGTAAGTAGATAATTGTCCAATACTTCTTGTAGCAACCAAACCGCCTAATTGTGCTTGAGGTTTTGATTGAGGAGAGTGTCCTGTAGTATATCCCATAGATCTAAGTTTATCTTCCAAATCTCCCAAAATTACACCGCATTCTCCAGTAACTTGCATAGCTTCTTCATCTATTTTTATAACTTTTTTCATTAAAGAACCGTCTACAACAACAGAATCTTTAACTGTAGTTTCCAAACCGCCTTCAGTAGCTGTGCTTCCTGTTCTTGGTACGCAGTTGATTTTATTCTCATTCAAAAATTTTAATACTTTAGCAACTTCTTCTGTGCTTTTTACTTTAACAACAGCAGCAGGATAGGGTAGGGTATATATACCAAAACCTTTTGAAGGGTATTTTCTAAATCTGTCGCAGCTGTTTTCTTTTAATGTTTGTTCATCTGTTATAACTTGTTCTTTAGGAAGAATATTTAAAAGACCTTTTACTATTTCTTCTCTAGATAATTTACTTCTAGATTCATGAATTTCTACTTGTTTCCATTTCATAAGTTTACTCCTATATATAATCATTTAATTTATTTTTAATAATTTTTTAAATAATTTATTATCTTACTAAGTATCCGCCATCTACGCATAAGATATGTCCATTAACATAATCAGATGCTTTACTAGCCAAAAATACTGTTGCTCCCATTAAATCATGAGTATCTCCCCAACGATTAGTAGGTATGTGATTTAATACTCTTTGATTAGATTCTGGATTAGCTCTTGTCTCTTTAGTGATAGGTGTTGCAAAATATCCCGGAGCAATACCATTAACTTGTACGTTAAATTGTGCTAATTCATCACAATAAGCTTTAGTAAGTCCAGCAATACCATGTTTAGAAGCAGCATAAGCAGGAGACCATTGACCGCCTAAGAAACTAAACATAGAACAAATATTAATTATTTTTCCACTTTTTTGAGGTATATAATAATGTGCTACTTCATAACTCATTTCAAAAGCTGCTGTTAAATTTAATGCTATCATTTTATCCCATTCATTTCTTGTAAACTCAAGAACATTAGGTCTATTTATACACATACCAGCACAGTTAACCAATATATCAACAGAGCCGAATTTATTTACACATTCCTGAACAATCTTTTTAGGGAAGCCTTTTTCTGTTATATCACCAATAATAGTTTCCATTTTTACATTTCTAGCTTCTACAAGTTTTTTTGTCTCTCCATTATCATCCATAATAGTAGGGGCAAATATATTAGCTCCAGCTGTAGCTAAAGCCAATGAAAAAGCTTGTCCTAAACCTGTATTTCCGCCAGTAACTATTGCATTTTTACCAGCTAATGAGAAATAATTCATATTGAAATCTGTTATGTTATACATAATTTCCTCCAAAAAAATTATATTTAATTCTTATGTTAATTAGTATAGAAATTTAAGCATGATTGTCAATAAAATCAGTATTTTTTTTAATATTTTATTAAATATTTGAGAAAATTATTAATAATATTGAAAAATAATGATTAAAATGCTATATTTACAAAAAATATTAGAAACACTATATAAGATGTTTGATAATTTTTTAAATAAATATATAATTTATTTAATTTTTTATTAGGATGGTTATGAAACAATTAATAGAAAAAAAAGATTTATTATCTTTCATTTATAAAAACATAAATACAAATATTGATTCTTTAAAAGAGAATTTTAATATAAGCACTTCTACCGCATATAGAATGCTGCAGCAATTAAAAGATGAAAATTGGATATTAATAGATAAAAACAATATAATATACAAGCCGTTTTCATATATTAATATACAAGAAGATAATATTAAAAACATATTAAAAAATGCTTTAGCTTATAAAGCTCATCAATTAATTAATAATGGTGATGTTATATGCTTGTCTGGAAGCTCCACAACAATGTCTCTAATGATACCGTTTATAATAATGAATAAAGAAAACATTACAATTATAAGTAACTCTGTATTGGTATTAAGAAGCTATTTGAATTATTATGATTTAGCTATAAATAAAAATATAATACTTTTAGTAATAGGAGGTACTATAAAAAAGCAATTTTACGCCTTTAATGGGGAGTATGTTGATAATATAGCTAATAATCTCAATATAGAAAAAGCTTTCTTTGGAACGCAATCTATAGATCCTCAAAGAGGTCTTTTTATGGATACATTATTAGAAAATATGGTTGAAAAAAAACTTATGGAAATTTCTAAGAATAATTATCTTATAGCAAACTACGAAAAATTCCAAACTAAGGGTTTATTTAAATGGGCAGATTTATATGAATTAAAAGGCATTATTAGTGATGTTGATTTAGAAGAAATAGAGTTTTCAAATAAAAACATAGAAAAATATTCTATGAAAATAGAGGATATAAATTGGTAAGTAATCTCTATAAATAAAATTGGAATTATTTTTATATTCCGATAATGTATATTATGTTAACTTATATATAGGTTCTTTTATAAAGTATATATTTACTTATTTATACAGCTACAGCAAGCAAAATTTTATATAATCTTCTTATTATATTTAATATTTTATTTATTTTCCTTGACAAAAGATTATTGATAAATTATCATATTTAAAAAATAATTAAAAATAAAAGCAAATAAATATAAAAAAATTGGAGTTTAATAAAATGCCAACTTTAAAAACAAGTATATCAGGAATTAGAGGTATTATTGGCGATGGTTTAGATATAAGTACTATAGTAGATTATACGTCTGCATTTGCATCTCTTTTTCCAAAGAAGGCAAAAATTTTAGTAGCAAGGGATACAAGAATAACAGGAGAATCTATATTAAATGCTGTTGCAGCTACATTGATGGCATCTGGAATAAATGTAATAGATATAGGAATAACACCAACACCAACTGCATTATATATGGTAGAAAAATTAAAAATACATGGCGGAATTATGATATCTGCAAGCCATAATCCTATAGAATGGAATGCTTTAAAACTTATAGGCAAAGGCGGGCATTTTTTAGATGAAAAGGCTGTTAATGAGCTTATGAAGCTTTATGATAAAAATGCTAAAAGATTTGTTAAGGCATTAGAGACTGGAACTTATCAAAAAATAGATAATGCTATAGAAGAGCATATAAAGCGCATTTTAAGATTTATAAATGTTGAAAAGATAAAAAAAGCTAATTTTAAGGTTGCTTGTGATTATGTTAATGGAACTGGATTATTTGCTACTCCACCATTACTTAAAGCTTTAGGAGTTAAAGAGGTTTCTATAAACAAAGAGCATACTGGTAAGTTTGCCCATGTTGCTGAGCCTTCTGCTGCAAGTATGAAAAGTTTATCTGAATTAGTAAAGAAAAACAAAGTAAATATAGGATTCACTCAAGACCCTGATGCTGACAGACTTGCTTTAGTATTAGATGACGGCAGTATAATAAGCGAAGAATATACTTTAGCTTTATGTGCTAAGTATTTATGGTTATCTGGAAAAGGAAATGCTGCTGTAAATTTGTCTACTTCTAGAATGATAGATGATTTAGCTAAAGAAAAAGGATATTCAGTTGACCGCACAAAGATTGGTGAAATAAATGTTTCTTCTCATGTTGTGAAAAATAAATTATATTTTGGAGGTGAAGGAAACGGAGGAATAATAGTTCCTGCTGTAACTCCCGGAAGAGATTCGCTTTTAGGTATTGCTTTAATATTAGAATTAATGGCATCTACTGGAAAAAGTATAAAAGAATTAGTTAACGAAATACCAAAATATGAAATTGTAAAAGAAAAATTGGAAGTAGCAAAAATTGATGAAAATAGTTTTTTAAAGCAGATAAAAGAGAAATATCCTAAATCTAAAATAACAACTATAGACGGAATAAAAATAGATTTAGAAAACTCTTGGCTTCATGTTCGCTCATCAAATACAGAGCCTATAGTTCGTATTATTGCTGAGGCAAAGACTAAAAAAGAAGCTAAAGAGTTAATTTCTACAGCAATTAATATGATAAAAGATAATAATAAATCTAAAAAAGCTAAATAAAAAACTTACTACTACCCTACTCTATTATGTTTTTTATTTATTATGTAATTTATATTTTTTACAAATTATAAAAAAATAGTTTTATTATTATAATAGAAAAATAAATTGGAGATAAATTACAATGAAAAAAATTAGTTTAGTAATGATTTTTATATTAATATCATCTTTTGCATTACACGCGGATGTTATAGAAGATGAGGTATTTAGATTAATTAATTTAGAAAGAAGCAAAGTATCACTTCCACCTCTTCCAAACAATCAAAGATTACATTCTTTAGCACTTTATCATAGTGATAATATGGCTAAGAATAAATTTTTTAGTAATACAGATTTAGAAGGTCTTGATTCTAAAGGAAGACAATTAAAATTATATCCAGAGATGGTTGGAAATATTACAGAAAGTTTTACAAAGCTAGATGTCATACCATTAACTGATAAAAATGCAGCAGCTAGTATTGTTAAAAATTTAATGAATACACCAGACTACAAAAAAGTAATATTATCAAAAGATTTTAATGCTATGGGAGTTGGTGCTTCAAAAAGAGGTATTGGGGTATATGCTACTGTAACTATGGCAAATATTGTAGCTGAGTCTGTTAATTTTAAGCCTGAAGTGAAATATGGTGATGATATTACTGTACAATATAGAATATTAAATAAAGCACCTTTCACAGATTTTAAAATAGCTGTTGAAATGGCTGATCCTCAAGCTAAAATAGTTGGAGATGATGGTCAAACTTATGTTGGTAAAGTGATATATGATGTTACAGATGCAGGAAACACTGTTATAAGTAAAACATTTAAAGCAGAATATGGCAAAGGAGAATACAAAGTTTCACTTCTTTATAAAGGAGAACATTTCTCAAGCAACACAAGAGTTATAACAGTTAAATAATTATTAAACAATAATAAAAGAGATTAATGCCATGAAGTTTAGACATAGGTTTACAATAAAAAAAGGTATAGATTTAACTCCTATGATGGATATAGTATTTAATTTGCTAATATTCTTTATGATAGGAGCTACAATCATGCAAACTCCTCAAATAGAAATTAGTTTACCAAAGTCTACTTCGGCTGTAGGCAAAGAAAAAAATGAAAATATAATAATAACTATATCAAAAGAAGGTAGCATATATGTTAATGAAGAGGCAGTAAACGATATAGACGAACATCTTAACAATTTAGCAAAAATTGAAGGAGAATTAGCCAAACCTGTAGAGATAAGGTCAGATGAAGATGTTAGAACTCAAGTTTTAATATCTGTGATAGACAGTGTAAAAAATGCTGGTTTTACAAGATTAGGTATAGCAACAGACACGCAAAATAATAATTAAAAAATTATTAATATATAATAAATTAGGAGTATTTTTATGAAAACAGTAGATGCAAGAGGCGTTCCTTGCCCAAAACCTTTAATATTAACTAAAACAGCTTTAACAAATGCTAGTATTAATGAAGAGATTGAGGTTCTTATTGATGATGAGGTAGCATTCCATAATATAACTGATTTTCTTAATAATAATAATATAACTTATACTAATGATGGAATGAATTTCAAAATAACAAAAAACAAAGAATTATCTCAAAATGAATCATCAAAAGAAAAATCATCAGGCCCTGTAATAGCTGTAGTAGATAAAAAAGCTATGGGACAAGGAAACGATGAACTTGGAGAATTATTATTAAAAGCATTTTTAGGAGCTTTAAAAGATGCTAGTCCAAAACCTGAAGCTTTATATTGCTATAATGGCGGTGTTTATTTAGGAATAGATGAGCCTTATAAAAGCTTATTACAAGAGCTTAGAGATGCTGGAATAAAAATATTTTTCTGCGGAACTTGTGTTAAGTTTTATGAATTAGAAGGAATAAAAGTAGAAGAACAAACTAATATGCTTGGTATAATAGAGGCTATGGCTAATGCTTCTGCTGTAATAAGAGCATAATTTTTATGAGCAAATATTATTATTTTGATAACTCAACAACGAGTTTCCCTAAACCTAAAGAAGTTGCTGAAGATATGAGTAATTTTTTACTTAATATCGGAGGCACTTATGGAAGGGTAAACACCAAAAGAGGCAAATACACTACTGAAAAGATAGAAGAGTGCCGAGAGCTTTTAGCAAATAAGTTTATAGGCACAAAAAAAGATTCTAACATTGTATTTACTTCTGGGGCAACAAGGGCTGTTAATGATATATTAATAGGCTTAGATTTGCATGACACAAAAATTCTAATTTCATCATTAGAGCATAATGCAGTACTTAGACCTATTTATCATTTATATAAAAACAAAAAAGTTGAATATCAATTAATACCTTCAAAAGAAGGAGGCAAAATTGATATTGAAGCTTTATCTAAAATAGTAAAAAATAATAAAATATCGCTTGCTATAGTTAATATGGAAAGCAATATTAGCGGAGTTATACAGCCAATAAAAGAGATAAAAGAAACTCTCAAAGATATTCCCCTACTCGTTGATGCCACACAATATGTAGGTGTTGGCGATATATTTGCTGATGAGTGGAATATAGACTATTTAGCATTTACTGGTCATAAGGGGTTGCTTGGTCCTACTGGTACAGGCGGTTTTTATGTGAAAGACCCTAGTAAGCTTAAAGCGTCTTATTTTGGCGGAGGCTTTGGAGATGGATTTGAAACTCCTTACAGTGTGCCAGAGATATATGAAGCTGGAACTCCTAATACTGTGGGTATTATAGGGCTTTTGGCTGCATTAAAGAATAGACCATCATGGAATATAACAATAGATGACATGATAGACACTATAAAAAAAATAGAAAGCTCAAATAAATATAAACTAATTTGGTCTAGAGATAAATCTTCACAGGGTTTTTTATTTTCTATAGAGAGTGATTCTCATATGGCTGAAATTGCTCATAGATTGTATGATGATTATAATATAGAATGCAGATATGGTTTTCATTGTGCAATTTTAGCTCATAATTTTTACAACAATAATAATGGTGCTATAAGATTTTCTTTTTCACCATATACTACAAAAGAAGATTTAGAATATTTAGCTGATGTACTTATAAATAAATTATAGGATTTTTAATATATGACTAAAAGTTTTTGTTATTTAAAAACACCGAGAGATTTAATAAAGGCAGAAAAAATATTAGAGGATGCTGGTATTGAAGTAATTGTACGTCCTGCACCAGAACCTATATTTGGTGTTTGCAATATGGCTATAGATATAAAAGATAATGACAAAGTATATATAGTTTCTCTGCTTGAGGCAGCAGGTTTAGTGGTATTAATAAAAGATAGCGAATAATATATAAATATAATTGGCTAATTTATTTTATAAAAATTATCAACTTTTTCCCGTTGCAAAAAGTGCAAGTATTTAAATTTTATATCTAAGAAATAAATATATATAATGATACCATATATATTATTCATGTTCTAATAGCTTTTTGTAAGAAGCTTCTATTGCAAAAGCTCCAAGCGGTGCTGTTATTAATATTGCAAGTACTGCTATTACAAGTATAATCTCTCCTGAGGCAAAACCTAACGACAAAGGAATAGAGCCTATTGCAGCCTGCACTGTTGCTTTAGGGCAATATGCTATCATAGAAAATATTCTCTCTTTTTTGTTGAGTTTAGTTTTTATTAATGATACAAATACTCCTAGCATTCTAAATATTAAAACAGCAAATATTAATACAATTCCTAAAACTCCACTCTTTAGAGCATAATTAATATTTACAGCAGCCCCAACTAACACAAAAAGAATAATCTCAGCAGCTACCCAAAGTTTTGAGTATTTTAATGAAAGCCTTTTTGATAACTCTTCTTTTGATTTTTTAAGATAAGCCCCAATACTCATAACAGCAAGAAGCCCAGATATTCCTATAACACCGCCGAATAAATTTGATATAGAAGTTTCTATGCTTACAAGTATAAAAGATACACTCAATATTATCACTACTTTGGCACTGTCTCTTATATGGAATTTAGTAAAGAACTTTGATAATATAAAGCCTATAATCACCCCTAGTAAAAGTCCAAATATAATAGAAGTTGGTATTTTTATAAAGTTAAGATAAGAAATATTGCCACCCTTAACAAGTGAAGTAAAAGATGTAAATAGCACTATTACAAATATATCATCAACAGAAGCACCTGCCATTAATAGTTGCGGTATGCTTTTATTGGTGCCGTATTTTTCATCTATAAGTTTAAGCATTTTCGGCACAAGCACAGCAGGAGATACAGCAGCTACAACAGAACCCATTAAAGCCGCATCTAATAAACTAATATCAAAAAGTCTTGGGGCTATTAAAATCATTCCTATTATTTCAAAACTTGCAGGCACGAAGCACATTAATATTGCAGGACGCCCTACTTTTTTTAAATCTTCTATATCAAGATTAAGCCCTGCCCTTGTTAATATTATAATGAGAGCCAATTCTCTTAAATCTGCTGATATTGAAAGTATTGAATTATCTAGCAAATTAAAGCAGTATGTACCAAGTATTATACCTGTAATTATTAGTCCTAAAAGCGATGGAAGTTTTAGAAGGGAGAATATTTTTCCAAGTATCATTCCGCATAAAAATATTAATGCCAAGCTAAGAAGCATAAAACTAAATCCTTTTTAATTGTGTTATATAGTTTTTTGATTTATGAATTAGAGATTTTAGAAAATATAAAAACTATTATCTGCAAAAATCATAAATCACTTAAATTAAGTATTAAAAAATAATTTAAGTTTATAAAAAATTGTAAATTTGCAGAAGTCATCAGCTTTTATATTTTTTTGATTAATTAAAAATAAATAAGCGGTTTAATTATTTAAAATTAATTAAATAATCTAAGGAGACCTCATTCCTTATCTTGCAAAATATTCTATCACAAATATTTTTTATTTCAAGTTTTTGTAAACTATTAATTTTTAATATAAAATAAAAAAATATTTTTGTTAACATATTAAAAAAATTACCGTTAATACGAATAGGTATTATAATATATTTAATGGCGGTTTAAAAAATGGCTGTAAAAAAAACAACTGAAGAAAATAAAGAAAACTATAAAAAAATTGCTGAGAAATTGCAAACAAAATTAGATAAATCTGAAGCAAAAATCATTGAACTAAATGAAAAATACATAAAAGTAATAGATTTGCAAAAAAAGAAATTAGAAGATAAATATAAAAAGCTTGAAGATAAATATAAAGAAAAAATAAAACAGTTAGAAGAAAATATAAAAAAATACAAAACCGACAATGTAAAAACAATTAATGAAGATATAACTAAACTAAAAAAAAGATTAGAGCTACTAGAAAAAAATAATAAAAAACTTGAAGAAGAAAAGAAAAAAATAGAAGCACAAAACAAAGAGCTTAACTTAAAAATTAAAGAAGCATTACAAGCTAATAAAGATACAGACAAAAAAGATAAAGAAACTTCAAAATTAATTAAAGACTTAGAAAGCAAATTAAAAGCTTTATTAACAGAAAAAGAGAAAATAGAAGCACAAAACAAAGAGCTTAACTCAAAAATAAAAGAGGCATTGCAAACTAGTAAAGATACAGACAAAAAAGACAAAGAAACTTCAAAATTAATTAAAAACTTAGAAAGTAAATTAAAAGCTTTAGAAACAGAAAAAGAGAAAATAGAAAATCAAAACAAAGAGCTTAACTCAAAAATTAAAGAAGCACTACAAGCAAATAAAGATACAGACAAGAAGGACAAAGAAACTTCAAAACTTATAAAAGATTTAGAAAGCAAATTAAAGACTCTAGAAGCAGAAAAAGAGAAAATAGAAAATCAAAATAAAGAGCTTAACTCAAAAATTAAAGAAGCATTACAGGCAAATAAAGATACAGACAAGAAGGACAAAGAAAGTTCAAAACTTATAAAAGATTTAGAAAGCAAGTTAAAAGAATCAGAGAATCAAAAAAGTAAAATTGAAGCTAACAATATAAAATTAAGTGAACAGATAGAATCATTAAAAGAAGAAAATAAAGGCTCTAAAGGTAATGCAAAAGAAATAAATGATTTAAAAAAGAGATTAGAACAGTCTGAAGCTTTAAGAAAAGAAGTTACTGAGAAATTAAAAAATGCAATACAACAATTAAAAGAAAACAAAAAAAATGCTAATAAACTTTCAAAAGAAGATAAAGAAAAATTTAGAGAAAATTTAAAAATATTAAAAAGAATAAAAAAAGAAAGAGAGTTATTAGACAAAAAAAGAGAGCACCTCAAAAAAGAAGAAGAGAAATTAAGACTAATAAGAAGCAATATACAAAGTTCAGCAAAAGACATAGCTTCAACTATTAAAAACAGTCAAGTTAATTATTATAATAATCCAAACATGCCAGAAAACCCATTAGACCCTAATGGAACCACTGATACTTTGAACATACAAGAAGATAAAGCTTTTGATATAGACCCCGCAACAGAAGAAGGTATAAAAAAAATGGCAGGCATAATGTGTGCTGCTATGGACGATTATAGGGAACAAAAAGAAAAAGAAAATAAAAAAGAAACTATAACAGAAGGAGAAGATAGATTAAACAAAGCATCAGAACAATTAGAAGATTTGGTGGAAAGCAGATTAGAAGACACATACCAAAATGATAATGCTCAAAAACGTCCATTTACAATAATAGATAAAATTGAAAACAGCAGAGTTGAAATAAATGAAGGTTACAGCCCTCAATCTGCAGGTCAAACAATAGTTACAAACAATGAAGATGGAAGCAAACAAACTATAACAACATCATCTCCAAATCAGCAAGTTCCAAATATCACAGTAAAAGTAGAAGCTCCAAAAGAAACAAGTAAATTATCAAAACCAGAAACTCAATTAAGACCTGCTAGTGAAACTCCTACTATGAGAATGAAACTTCTCGATGATACTGATGATTATGAAAAGAAACTTGTTATTACTTATGGCTTTGATAATATGCCTGAAAATATGTATTATTCAAAATACAAAAAAATATTAAGAAATGCTGCTAGAATAAGTTTGCTTGGTAATTTGCAAGAAGGTCTTGATATGTTTAAGCTTATAAGAGATCAAAATATACCAGATGAATATAAACAAATGATAGATAAAAACATACAAGATATAACTTATTATCTTAGAGGTTTACATAGAGTTAGATTGGAATAGAAGTTTTTTATGTATTTATTTTTTATTTTTATTATTATTATAAACATAATCTCTTGTTCATCAAAAAATGTTACTGTTGGAGAGATAAATGCAGTTTATAATAAAAAAGAAGATTCATATACTATAACTTTTCCTGAATATAATAAAATATATCCTAAATACATAGAATTAGAAATGAATAAAAAAATAAAAAATGGTATTATGTTAAGTTATAATATAGAAACTGATAATATACCAACCCTACTAGATATATGTGTTGAAGAAGATAATATAAAAAAAAGATATTCTATTGTAAACCCAGTTGTTAATCAAACTATTAATGTAGAATTATACGCCACAAATTTTACTCCGTATTTATCTAATGAAAAAATAAAAAATATAGAAATAAGCTTAGAGAGTGTTGGAAGTTATGATACAAAAGAAAAAGTTACAATTTCTCTAAATGAAAAAATAAATGAATATAAAAACATTAATACAATGGTATTAGTTTTACCTGAAAGCGGTCATATAGCAAGAAGCAATCCGCCTTTTTTTATGATTAATAAAAAATTGAATTTGTTTAGAGTGTATTTATCACAAGACTTATCTTTTAATAATTCATATGAATATACAATTAGAAATAATAATTTTTTTGATATTACAAATAAACTAGATTATGGAAAATGGTATATTGCTTTAGATGAAAATGGAGATACTAATTTAAGAAAAATATATCACTTTTTTATAACCGATAAAACTAAAGATATTAATACTATAACAAATACAAGAGCTAATACTCAAAGACCTTTTATTTTTACAGATGCTGCCACTCTAAATTTGTTAAATAATATATATAATTCTAAAAAAATGCCTCAATCAGCATTTTTAAGAAATTTTAATTATTTTAAGCTATACACTTCAAACAATGTAGGTAAATGGTATTTAGATAATATATCATACACTAATGAAAATAATAATAAAATATATTTTGCTAGTCTTCCATCACATATAATGCTTATGAGCTTAAGAGCTTATTTAGAAAAAGAGAATAACACATTTCAGTATGATATAAAACAAATAATAAAAGATATTACACTTCTAAATGAAAACAGCATAGAAAACTTTAATAATATAGAAGCATCATACATATTAGCAAATTCCTTATTAATGCCTTTTGATATATTATACAATGAATTATCATCTGAAGAGATAGTGTTAATAAAACAGAAATTTATAGATTATGGAAACATATTATATAAATACATAATTAATAATCCTTCATTATATAGAGATGCTAACAACATAAAATATATAACAACATTAGGTTTAATATCATTAAATATGCTAAATGAAAACCTATATCAAGAAGAAGTGAGAAGCTGGTATTTATTTTCTCTTAAATATATAAACTCTGTAATATTTAGCATGTTTGAAGATGATGGAAGTTTAAAAGCTTCTTTGGATAATTCTTTTGAAATTATTTTTAATATTTTTATATATGCTAATGCTTTAAAAAATGCTGGTATTGTTAATGCTTTTGAATATGAATCATTTAGAAATATAGGCAAATATTTATCTATTGTAGGATACCCATCAGGATATACTTTACCTGTTGGATACACATTGATAGACGGCAGAAGTAAAATGCGTTTTGATAATGGTGCAAGAAGTGCAATTATGGAGCTATTAAGCAAAACATATAACAATGCACTTTATAAAAACTATTCTGTATTTGGACAAAGCGAAGCTATTGATATAAAGTATTTGCCTTATATGCTTTTATGGAATAATCATTCTATAAAAGATGATGCTATTAGTGCTTTAAATAACGACTATCAAAGTGCCTATTTTAGAAATATAGAAACTGCGATATACAATAGAGATATAAAATCATTAAGCAGTCAATATTTAGGAGTATATGCTAAAGGTTATAATGCATATAATTCCTATGGTCTTAATCATAATGACAGAATGAGTTTTGTTTATTATAATTATGGGGACAGCATAATAGATGAACTTGGATATTTTTATTATAATGATGATAAAGAAATATTTGCATATGCTGATTTTCATAATACTATAATAATATCTGATACCACTAATGAATATAGAATAGAAGAAAAACCATCAAGTTTTTCAAAAATAATAAGCACAACTAATAACAATAAACTATTTTTTGTTAAAGCTAAAGCAAATAATGTTTATACTTATAAAACAACACTCAGAAACTTTGAAAGAACATTTTATTATTTAAAACCAAATGTATTAGTAATAAAAGAAGATATAGAAGCCTTGCCTAATATAAATAATGAAAACTATATTAACGGCTATAAATATAAATGGAATATAAATAGCAAACTTCCTATTAGTAATAATAATGATGGTTTTGTTATTGATGGTAAATATTCTACAAGTTATATAAAACTTTTATCAGAAGATAAATTAAACTATGAAGTATCAGAAACTAATATAGGAAATCAAAAGTTATATACAGCAAAAGTTTCAACTATAGATAATACAAAAAGATTTAGTCCTTGGGTAATGGTTATAACAATGCCTAAAAATAATGTGGATATAAAAGAACGAAGAAATATTATTAATACAAATATATCAATAAATAGTTTTAATTATACAAATTTATCATTTAAAGCAGGATATAAAGACTATAATATAATTTATCAATCTTCTTCTACAAATAATAATGATAAAATAGTATATACAGAAAATAGAGAAAGTGTTATAATAAGCCCGCATTAATTTTAATTAAATTGTTGAGGACTTATTTTTTTTATGAATATATATATAGCAGATTCTTATAAGGATTATACATATTTCACAGCAAATCATATTTTGCATTTTTTGGAAAAGAAACAAAAAATGAAAGAAAAACTCTATATTTCCGTATCCAGCGAATATGATACAAAAGATATTTATAAAGCAATAATAGAAAACGTAAAAAATTATAA
Source organism: Brachyspira sp. SAP_772 (assembly GCF_009755885.1). NCBI lineage: Bacteria > Pseudomonadati > Spirochaetota > Spirochaetia > Brachyspirales > Brachyspiraceae > Brachyspira > Brachyspira sp. SAP_772. The sequence continues at coordinate 667,908 of NZ_VYIX01000001.1, forward strand.
TATTAATTTTAAAAATATATTTATATTTCAGCAATCAGAATATGTTGGATTATCTCAAGATGATAAAAATAGTAAAGCATATTTTTTAAAAGAGAACTTACTTTCAAAATTAGATATCCCCAAAAAAAATCAATTTTTATTTGACGGAAGTAAAGATGAAAGTCAAATGGACAATCAATTAGAAATAATAAAAAAAATAGGCAGATTCGATGTTGTATGGTATTCACTAACCCCAGATTCTACTTCAGCAGGAAATGAGAGAATGTCATCATTATCATCATTATTTAGATTAAAAACATTAAGCGAACATTCCATAAAAGCAATTAAAACAAAATTTGAAAAAGAAGTGCCAACTATGGTATTTAGTATGGGAATGGGCATTATAGATATAGTTGATACAATTTTACTCACATCATCTGGTATAGAAAATTCTTGCTCTCTTAGAGATTGCCTAGAATGCGGTATAAGTAACTCTTCGCCTTTAAGCAAATTGCAAAAACATAGTGATGTTACTGTAATAGCAGATTATGAATCATCTTTGAGATTATCAAGTCAAACAGTATCAATGAAGATAAAACAAAAATTATTTTAAGGAGGATATATGAGAATAATTATAACTAATGAAAGCGTTTATGAATGGGCAGCATATTATACTGTAAAATGTATATTAGATTATTCTGACAGAAAAAAGCCTTTTGTATTGTCTTTTCCTTTAAGATATGTAGATAAAGCTTATTATGACAAACTATTATCTTTTTATAATGATAATATAGTATCATTTAAAAATATACATATAGTCTCTTCTGGTGAATATATAGACTCAGACATATCACAAAACTATTTAGAAGAAAACTTTTTAAAATACATAGACATTCCTAAAGAAAATGTGCACTTATTTAACAGTAAAGTTACAGACAGAAAAAAAGAAGCAAGGAGAATGTCAAACATAATAAAAAAACTAGGAAACATAACATTACTAATAGACAATTTAGCAGAAGATGGAAGTTTTTTACTTAATACTCCAAGTTCATCATTAGAAGGAAGTGTGAGGGATAAAAAGATAAGTGAGATAATTAGAAGCTATGAGGCAAAAAAATTCAATATGCCTGTAGAAATGTTTCCGAGAGAAGGATTTACTCTTGGATTTGAAGAGGCTTTTAATGCAAGATATGTGCTTGTTATGGCTAATGGTTATGATGTATCTGATGCATTGTCTCATTGTGTTGAAGGAGCAATAAGTCAGTTCTACCCTACTTCTGTTTTACAGGAACATAAAAAACTTATAATTGTAGCAGATGAAGAGTCAAGCAGCGATTTAAAAGTAAAAACTTATAAATATGCTAAGAGCTTAGAGAGTAAGAGCCTTCATCCTAAAGAGCTTATTAAAGGGCTTTATAAATCCTATTATGCTCTTACAAACATTAGAATATTTGATGGAGAGAAGTTTATAGATGGGCATTGTATAATAATAGAAAACAATATTATAAAAAGCGTAGAGAAAGAAATAGATGTTGATGCTGTAATTACAAGAATAGATTTGGGAGGAAAAATAGTAGCTCCCGGATATATAGATTTGCAAGTTAATGGCATAGGAGGCTATGATATTAACTCTACTCCAACAGTTGATACTTTAAAAAATATGAATGAAGTTTGCCAGAGATATGGCTGTACTTCTTATTTGCCTACAGTAATTACAAACGGTGATGAATATATGTTAAAGATTATAGACCTATTTAACAGAATAGAAGATTTATCTGTTATAGGTGTACTTGGCATACATTTTGAAGGTCCTTATATATCTCATGAAAAACGAGGTATTCATAATGATAAGTTTATAAGAGAAGCAGATATGAATATGATAAAAAAGATTAATGCTTCAAAATGTGTTATGGTAACATTAGCTCCAGAGATGGTAGACGGTAAAGTAATTGAGGCATTTGCTAAAGCTGGAAAGGTGGTATCTGTAGGACACACTAACGGTACTTACAGTGAAATAAAAGAGAAAATCCCTTATGGAATAACTTTTGCTACTCACTTATTTAATGCTATGCGTCCTTGGGGTTCTAGAGAGCCCGGCGCTGTGGGTGCTGTGCTTGAAACTAAGGATATGTATGCTGGTTTAATATGTGATGGGGTGCATTGTGATTTTGCTTCTGTGGAGCTTGCTTACAAATTAAAGACAGGGCACATTTGTATTGTAACGGATGCTATAGCTCCTGCCGCTGCTCCAGAGATAAAAGAATATAACTGGGCTGGCAAAAAGATACATAGAGATGGAAACAGACTTATAGATGATAATGGTACTTTAGGTGGGGCTTCTATTACTATGAGTCAGTCTGTAAGAAATATTGTTAATCAAGTTGGTGCTACAGTTGAGGAGGCTTTAAAGATGGCTTCGCTTTATCCTGCTCAGGTTATGGGTATAGATGATAAATATGGAAGGATAAAAGAGGGATATATTGCTGATTTAGTTATATTAGATGAAAAGTTAGTTGTAAAAGGTGTAGTATTTAAGGGTAATTATAAAGAATATAATTATGACTATGAATGGGAAAGTAATGTATAAAGGAAAATAAAAAATGCAAGAGAATATATATAAAAAACTTTCTGATGTATTTTATAATCAGGATTTTTTGAATTTTATAGATTGTAAATTAGAAGATGCAGATGTTGGAAGAGTTGTAATATCTTTAGAAAATAAGAAGGAGTTCTCTCAGGCTTTAGGGTTTATGCATGGGGGTATGGTTGCTACTATGCTTGATACTGCTTCTGGGTTTGCTGCTTTTAGTGTTCTTGAAGAAGGAAAGCATGTTGTAACATCAGATTTAAAAATTAATTATCTTCGTCCTGTTGTGTGTAAAAAAATAAAATGTATTGGAGAAGTTTTGAAGGCAGGAAAAAGCTTAATAGTTGTTGAGGCTAATGTTTTAGATGAAGAGAATAAAATATTAGCTAAAATGCTTGGTACTATGGTTGTAGTTCCAAATAGTTATGGAGATGATAATAAAGGAGATATAAAATGATAGGTTTTATTGGTGCTGGTGCTATGGGGTTAGCTCTAATAGAAGGTTTTATTAAAGCTGGTATAAATAAAGATAATATAATAGCAAGCGTAAAGACAAAAGAAAAAAAAGAACAAATAGAAAAAAATCTTGAAGTAAAAACATTTAATGATAATAAAAAAATAGCAGAAGAAGCAGATATTTTATTTATAGCAGTTAAGCCTTATATGGTTAAGGATATTGCTAAAGAGATAGAAAACAATATAAAAAAAGATACTACAATAGTAAGTGTTGCAGCATCAGTTTCTATTGCTGAGTTAAAACAATTATTTAATACAGAAAACATTATTAGAATAATGCCGAATACTCCTGTAAAAACTTGTAATGGATTTATATCTATTGTAGAATCTCAGAATAAAATACTTGAAGCAGCTATAGTTGAACTTTTAAGTAAGGTTGCAATGGTTAAAATAATACCAGAAGAGAAGATACATGCTTATAATGCTATGGCTGGATGTTCACCTGCTTTTATGTATGTATTAATAGAGTCTATGAGTGATGCTGGAGTATTAATGGGTATAGACAGAAAAAGTGCTATAGAGATTGCAAGTCAGGTATTTAAAGGTGCGGGTTCTATGGTTTTGGAATCAACAAAGCACCCTGCTGAGCTTAAAGATAATGTTTGTACTCCTGCTGGTATTACTATAAAAGGTATTGAAGTATTGGAACAAAAGGCTGCAAGAAGTGCTATGATAGAAGCTTTAATAGCTACTTATCAAAAATCTATAGATAGTGAGAGAAAATAGTTAAAAATAGTATTGACACTTTTGGTAAAATATTGTTATATTTATTATGTGAAAATCTATTTGACTTTTTTTATTCTATAATTATAATATAACTAAGATTATTAAGGAGCATTTATATGCCTAAGAAAACTATATTAGTGCTTGATGATGAAAAAAGCATCAGAACACTTTTCGAAGAAGAGTTTAAAGATGAGGGATATAATGTAGTATCCACAGATAGTGGAGAAGAAGCCCTAGAAATGATTAATAAAGATAATCCACATATAGATTTAATAACATTAGATATAAAGATGCCTAAAATGGACGGATTAGACTTTCTCGGAAAGGTTCGTGAAAATCATAGAGAATTACCTATTATAATATGTACTGCCTATAATAATTATAGACATGAGTTTCAAGTATGGAATGCAGATGGATATATATTAAAATCTGGTAATCTTACAGAAATTAAAGATAAGATTAAAAGGCTTATAGGGTAATGCCTCACATAAGAAAAGATCCAATTACTAAGCAATCTGTTATTATAGCTTCCGAAAGAATGGGAAGGCCAAGTGATTATATTAATACTGAAGAAAAGCATAGCATATTAACTTCTGAGGCTACTTGTCCATTTTGTAAAGGAAATGAGGATAAAACTCCTGAACATTCTACTATAATATTTGATGATAATAAAAATTGGATAGTAAGAATAGTACCAAATAAATATCCAATAATTGCACAAAGTAGCCCTAATGAGCTGCCTGATAAAAATAATTTCTTTGAAGCGGATATTTGTAAGGGGTTTCATGATGTTATTATAGAAAACCCTAATCATAACTTTAATTATTATAATGCCACAGAAAAAGATTTATTTTTTATTTTTGAAGCTATAATAATGAGATTTCAAGAGTTATCAAAAGAAAAAGATATGCTATATAGTTTGCTTTTTAAAAACTTTGGAAGGGAAGCTGGAGCTAGTTTAATACATTCACATGCACAGATGATGACTACTCCATTCATACCTATTCAAATAATGGAAGAGATATATGGCTCTTTAGAATATTATAATGAAAATAAAAAATGTGTTTATTGTAGTATGATAGAAGAAGAGAAAAAAATTAATGAAAGAGTGATATGTGAAAACAATGATTTTATAGCTATATCTCCTTTCGCTTCGAAATCACCATATCAAATTTATATACTGCCAAAAAAACATTCAGACAGTATAGTATATTCTGAAGATTGTATATCTCAATTTGCAAGTATTGTTAAAGATGTATTTAATAGAATTAATAAAGTTCTTGGAGAAATTAGTTTTAATTATGTGCTTCATACTCTTACTCCAGCATTAGAAAAAAAATATTCTCATTCAAGTCATTGGTTTTTGGATATAATGCCTAAAATGAGCAAACTTGCAGGGTATGAACTTGGAAGCGGTGTATTTATAAACTCAATTACGCCAGAAGATGCTACTAATGATTTAAAAAATGCTTTATAAAAACTTATAAAAAAGTTATTTTAAAAGAAGAGATACCCAATCATTTTTTTGTTTTCTATCTAATATTGTTATATTATTTTCTTTTATAGCTTCATTCATAGAGCTTTCTTTTTCTGATAATATTCCAGACAATATTAAATGTCCATTTTCTTTTAGTATTTTTTTTAGACTAGGTAATATTTCTATCAATACATCTGTTTCTATATTTGATATTACTAAATCATATTGAAAATTACTTAAACTATCAGCACTTCCTAAAAAAACATTATTTAATTTTATATTATTATATTTAGCATTATCTAAAGTGCAATTAACAGCATCAATATCTATATCTACAGAAGTAATATTTCTAGCACCCAATTTATAGCAAAATAAAGAAAGTATACCACTTCCGCATCCAATATCCGCTACCATTTTAGAAGAGATATTATTATTTTTAGAATATTGATTAATCATATCTAAAGCTAAAGATGTTGTTTCATGAGTACCTGTACCAAAGGCATATTGCTTAGCTATATATAGAGCATCTTCATTAGTATTATTATCATCTTTTAAATTTGGAACTATTGTTATTTCTCCAATTTGAAAAGGTTTTAAAAATGCCATATATGATGTTAAATATTCATCTGAGTTTAACTCTTTTATTTCATAATTATATTCTGATATATCATCAATATTTTCTTTTATTATATTTAAATTGTTTTCTAATTTTTCTTGATTCTCATTATATATATTAACTACAGCAATATTATTGTTGTTTATAGGAAACTCTATATTATAGCCTAATATATCTAATATTCCGCTTTCTATAGTAGCTTCTATTATGTCCTCAAAACCTATATTTATATTTATTGAAAGTGAATATATTTTCATCGTTTATTAATTTCCTAACTTTTTTATTAATTTATTTATCTCTTCTATCTTTGTTTCTACATCATTTTTATACTTAATAACAAAAGCATTATCTTTAGCAGTTCCTCTTATAGCTTTAAAATCTTCTTCCATTGCAGTTTTATCGTCTATTCCACAGCTAACCATCTTTGCTAAATCATATTCTTTTTTTACATCTCTATAAAATATTTCATATGAAGTAGTAAGAAGTGATAAATGTTCTTTGAGTATTTTTAATATAGCATCTGTATTAATAGTATTTATATTGTATCTTTTTTTAATAATATTTATAACCCAAGATTTTTCATCTATACTATAATCATTATATAGTTTTTCAAAAGATTGTACTAAATCTTGAACATTATTAATATTATTATGTTCTATGTCTAATATAACATTATCTAACTTCTCTTTTGCACATATAAGCCCGCCAACATCAACCCAAGTTTCATAAAATTTATTTGTATCATTAAAAATATCATTTAAATTATCAGATTTTTTTATATATTCAAGAAGTTTATTGTACAAATACAAATCTATTGCAATGGAATATCTGTTTGAATATTTATTTAGAGATGATGTTTTTATAATCATATTTTTGTATTTGATATATTCAACATCTTCATTTACAATTTCTTTTTTTATATTATTTAATATTTCTTCTGCTTTAAGCATTTTTGAAACAGTATAAGGACTAAAAACATCAAATATAATTAAATCTTTTTTATCCCCTACTCTTCTATCTCTTTCTTTCCATTTGTTTTCATCTCTAGAAAGCCCAACACCAAATAAATTTAAAGCAGGAATAAGTCTTGTCTGATGATAACCATGTTCTGTAATGTATGAAAAAGGAAAATCAGAAGTATCAACATTATCATAATGAGAACCTATAACTGTAGTGAAAGCACCAATATGAGAAGGCCATAATATATATGAATTACTTCCTGTTTTGCATCCTCTCTCCATAAAACCATGATGGTAAGGACCCAATTTATACATATGGTTGCTTTGATTGGTGCCACTTCCTGCATTAAAAAATGAGAAATGACTAGCTATTAAAAGTGTTGCTTTATGATGTGTAACTGTATAAGGACCAGCAAATATAGAAAACATCTCTCCATGTTCTCCTTCACAATTTGCAAATAGTAATGAATCCTCACAAGAAAATTGTCTTCCTAATTTAACCCCCTCTCCAATGAATGCTTTTTTTATAACAGTGCCATCAACTATATGAGCTCCCTTTAATACAATAGAATCTTTTAATATGACAGATGTGCCTATATATGATGGACATTCTTTTGTGCTTATTACAGTGGTGTTATTTATTTCATCTGTATTTTCTATTGTAGCATAAGGGTCTATGAGAGAATTTTTTATTATTCTTGCATTAATTATTTGAGCATGCTTTTTTATCTTTCCAAATTTCTTAGTTTTACTTTTAGCATAATCATCTATTATTTTGTTTATATTATCACGCATTAATTTTTTATGTCTATACATTGCAACTATATAAGCTATATGTGAGTTTAGCCTATAAAATATTTTTACGCTTCTTCCATCTCCTTCCATTATAGGAGAAGTTTCTACTCCGTTTCCAAAACTACTCTCCCCTTCCATATATATAGCACCAGCGTTTTCTATTATAACCCCATTTTGTATTTTATAATTTGCAATAAAGCGTCCTATATTATTTATATAAACATTACCATTTATTGATACATTTATTAAAGTAGCTCTATTTATTGATGCAAGTACTTTTAGTTTATTATAATATCTTACATTTCCATTAAGCTCGTTAATCTTTATTTTCCCATGAAAAGTAACATCTTTTATTCTAGTTAAATCAACATTCTTTATTAATATCTTATCCCAGTTTTGAGAAGAGCATCCTTGGCTTTTTAAGAAATCAATTTCATTTTCTTTTAATTTTCTAAACTCTTTATCTTCTTTTACAAAAAAATAACTCATAACTATTCCTTTGTTTAAAACATAATTTCATAATTATGTAAAAAAATTAAAAATTATAATTATTATATATCAATTTAAAATAATTGTAAATATTATGTTTATTAATATTTTAGTTGAAAGTATATTAGCATTTTTTATTATCATCATATTGAATTTGGTGCATTGTGTAAAATTATTGCTTTAATATTCTAAAATGTTCTATTATAAAAGTATACCTTATCCAATTTTCATTAAATTTTTATCTCTTTTTTCGCACGTTAAACTAACTTATTAACATAATTAAAACTATATTTTCACTTTATTTGTATATTAAATTTCTTTTACCGTGCGGTAAGTATATATAAAAAAATATAAATTTATTATAAAAAAAAACAAAAAAAAATTAATTTAACTGTATATAGTAATGTTGAAATTATTTCTATATAGTGTTATAATATTTAATTTAAAATATATAATTTCTTTTTGGGAGAAGAATATGGATAAATTACCTGATATATTTGAAAGTTATGTATTTAATGATAATGTAATGCAGGAAAAACTTCCTAAAGACATTTACAAAAAGTTAATAAAAACAATCAAAAATGGTGAGAGATTGGATTTAGAGTTGGCAAATGTTGTAGCACATGCGATGAAAGAATGGGCTATAGAAAAGGGAGCAACACATTTTACTCACTGGTTTCAGCCTATGACAGGTGTAACTGCAGAAAAGCATACTTGTTTTATAACTCAAACTAAAGACGGAAAAGTTCGTATGGAGTTTACAGGTAAAGAGCTTGTTCAAGGAGAGCCTGATGCTTCAAGTTTCCCTTCTGGAGGATTAAGAAGTACTTTTGAAGCTAGAGGATATACTGCTTGGGACCCTACTTCTTATGCTTTTATTAAAGATAATACTTTATGCATACCAAGTGCTTTTTGTTCTTATAGCGGAGAATCTTTAGACAAAAAAACACCTCTGCTTCGCTCTATGCAGGTTTTAGAAAAAGAAGCAAAGAGAATATTAAAATTATTTGGTCATAATGATATTAATAGAGTATATACAACAGTAGGTGCAGAACAAGAATATTTTTTAATAGATAGAGATTTATATTTACAAAGACCAGATTTAAGATATTGTAAGAGAACATTATTTGGTGCTTGTCCTCCAAAGGGTCAGGAATTGGAAGATCATTATTTTGGTGCTATAAAGCCAAGAGTTTTAGAGTTTATGAAAGAGTTGGATAATGAACTTTGGAAACTTGGTATAATTGCAAAAACAGAACATAATGAAGTAGCACCCGGTCAATATGAACTTGCTCCAGAGTTTACAATAACTAATATGGCAACAGATCAAAACCAAATTACAATGGAGCTTATGAAGGTAATAGCAGAAAAACATAATTTAGCTTGTATTTTGCATGAAAAACCTTTCGCTGGAGTTAATGGAAGCGGAAAACATAATAACTGGTCTATAGGTACAGATACAGGTCTTAATTTGTTAGAACCCGGTAAAACACCTTCAGAAAATAAGCAGTTTTTATTATTTGTAGTTGCAATAATGAAAGCTATTGATGAATATCAGGACTTGTTAAGAGCAACAACTGCAAGTGCAAGTAATGATCATCGTTTGGGAGCATCTGAAGCACCTCCTGCTATCATATCAATATTTCTTGGAGATGAACTTACTGAAATAATAGAGTCTATGGAAAACTCAAAAAAATACAAAAAAAGAGAAGCGGTAGAAATGGAAATGGGAGTACCATCTCTTGCTAGATTCACAAAAGATTCAACAGATAGAAACAGAACTTCTCCTTTAGCTTTTACTGGAAATAAATTTGAGTTTAGAATGGTGGGTTCTAGTTTATCAGTATCTGGTCCTAATATTGTATTAAATACAATAGTAGCTGAAGCATTATCTCAATTTGCTGATATATTAGAAAAGTCTTCAGATTTTGATAAAGATTTAGAAGAGCTATTAAAAGAAAACATTAAAAAACATAAAAGAATAGTTTATAATGGAAACAATTATTCTGATGAATGGGTAAAAGAAGCTTCTAAAAGAGGTTTATGTAATTTAAAAACAACTCCTGAAGCACTTGAAACATTTATAGCTCAAAAAAATATAGACTTGTTTACAAAACATAATGTTCTAACAAAAGCTGAAGTTCTTTCAAGATATGAAATAAGCTTAGAAGAATATAGTAAAGTAATTAATATTGAAGCACTTACTTTAATAGATATGATTAATAAATATATTATTCCATTCTCTTTAGATTATACCGAAGAGCTTGTTAATATATGTGAGAAAAAGAAAGATTTAAAAATAAAATATGATATAGAAAAAGATTTGTTAGATAAAATAACTAATTTAACTAATAATCTCTATAAGAAATTAAAAACTTTAGAAGATTATTTATCTGAATCAAAAAAGATAAAGAATGTATCAAAGTCTAGTGTATTTTTTAGAGATAAAGTATTAGCTTGTATAGAGGAAATGCGTCCTATAATTGATGAGCTAGAGAAAACTGTTTCTAGAAAACATTGGAAACTTCCAACTTATGGAGATATGTTATATAGCTTAGCTTAAAGATTATAATATCTTTTTAAAAAGGCTTGCAAAATTACATTGTTTTGCAAGCCTTTTTGTTATAAAATTAATAATCTATATCAACAATTCTTCCTCTTCTAGTTACTTCTAACTCTATACCATTACTAAGTTCCACATGATACAACCCATCGTCCATCTCTACTTTCCAAATTCTTGCTCTTGGATAATTTCTTTTTACAGCGTTTTTAACTGCAGCAGGAACTTTACTAAGAGGAACAATCCAATCAGCAAAAAGAGAAGAACTTCCAATTATAGAAAAAGCAAATAATAAACAAAATAATTTTTTCATAAATTTACTCCTTTGTTTTATTTATCCTTATTAAGTTATCTTATAATTATATTATAATACAATTTTAGAGTAATGTCAATTTATTTTACAAAAAAATAACAATTTTTTTACAATTTTTTATTATTTTTTAAAAAATATAGGTAAAACTTTACATTTTGACTATATATAATAAAAAAGGTTTACAAATATTTATTTGCAAACCTTTTTATATTTACATTCTTATTTTACTAATTATTTATGATATGCTCCGATAGCCTCTTTTATATCATCATCAACCATAATAGAGTTCATACTGTCTTTAGCAGAGCGAGCAAAGAACTCTAATCTGTTTACAGTATTAACTTCACTAGCACCAGCATCCATATCCAAATAAAGAAGATTCAAATTAGGATATATAGTTTTAAGTCTGGTTTCAATACCTCGAGCTATAATATGGTTAGCAATACAACCAAAAGGCTGTAAACAAAGCACATTATTGATATTCTCTTCAGCAAAAGTAGCTATCTCACCGGGTAAAAGCCAAGCTTCACCAAATTGGTTAGTCATAGCAGTAACCTTAGCAGCATTCTCAGCAATCTGTCTTATATGGTGTACAGGTCTAAATCCTTTAAACTTAGACATTATTTGGTTTATAGAATCTATTCTAGCATCTATAACCTTCTCAGACAATTTAGAACCATAATAGCCAAGTAAAGATACATCCCTAGCATTAGTTTCTCTGTTTACTTGCTCACTTATAACCTTTTGTACAAAGAAGTCAAATACAGGAGGAACTATAACTTCTATTCCCTTAGCCATAAGCCAATCACAAACATCCCCATTAGCAAAGTTATTGTATTTTACATATATCTCACCAACAAGACCTGCCTTAGGCAATAATAAGTCTTTAGTTTCAATAGCATTAAACTCTTTAACTGCCTGCTTTAATAATTTGTCAGTATCACCGAGGTTAAAATCTTTTGGATGTAAAGCTATATATTTATTAGCAAGAGCCAAAGATTCTCCCCTATTAACCTCACGCACAGCAGTATAATAATACATTGTAGATATAGCATCAGCATAAGGCATAGCAATAATACCTTCTTTCATCATATCTATTTTTGAAAGCTTAAATCCGGGCTGATCATTAATAACAGTTAAACCCACAGTAATAACAGGCACATTAGGATAACCAGCATTAATTAGGCCTCTTTTTATAAGCGAAGCATAGTTACTAGCACGGCACTGTCCGCCTGTTTGAGTGATACCAGCAGCTATTTTGTCAGGGTCATAATTACCGCTTTGTACAGCTTTTATAATATCTCCTACTACTATTGTTGCTGGATAACATATATCTTGGTTAGCATATCTTAAACCTGTTTCTACAGAATCTATATCTGGCTCTGGAAGAGGTATTGTATCATATCCGCTTCTTTGAAGCAGAGTTAAAATCATAGGGTCATAGAATTGTGCGAATTTAGGAACAAGTATTGCACGTCTATCATTTTTCTCATATCTTTTAATAATAGTTCTTTCTGGTTTTTCTTTTGGTATAAAATCACCTTTCATCTTCATACTTTCTATCATAGAACGTATTCTAAGTCTTATGCTTCCGGGGCTTGAAATCTCATCAACTTTTACCAAAGTAGGATTTTTACCATAAGCATTAAGTATTGATTTTATTTCATCAGAAGTAGTAGCATCAGGACCGCAGCCGAAACTATTAATTTGTACAACTTCAAGTTTTATATCTTTTTGTTTAGCTGCCCACAAAACTGCTCTAAACATCTTGTTAGGATAAGACCATTGAGTTAATACTTGAACATCAGCAAGAGATTCATCAATATCAAGACCATCTTCTGTAAGTACATTAATACCAAATGAAGCAATAGTTTCAGGTATTTTATGATTGATTAGCGGGTCTATATGATAAGGTCTGCTTACTATAAGTATAACAGGTGTTTGAGTTTCTTTAGCATGCTCTATTATTTTTTTGCCTTCTTCTTTTAATTCTGCTTTTACTCTCTCTTGTTCTTTTAGAGCTAATTTGAATGCTCTGTCGAAATCTTTTTTATCTATACCGAGTGTTTTTACAAAATAAGCTTTACAGCCTTTATAAAGTAAATCTTCATTTAAGAAAGAGATTGTTGGAGCATCAAAAGCTATACCATATTTAGTTAATGGGCTTATAGAACTGTCTATTACATCAGGATAACCTGTTACAACAGGACAGTTATAGCTATTATCACTACCATCATTTTCTTTTTTTTCTAAAACAACAGAAGGATAGAATATTCTGTCTACATTAGATTCTATTAAATCATATATATGTCCATTAGCTATTTTAGCAGGGAAACATATATTATCACTCATAACAGTACCAGAACCCTTCTCAGCAACAGCCATGCTTGAAGGTGATGATAATTGTACTCTATATCCGCATTCTACAAGTATAGTAGCCCAGAATGGGAAGTTTTGATACATATTAAGTACTCTAGGTATTCCTATAACGCCTTTTACATCATCTGAAACAGGGGCTAAAGGTCTGTCAAATAGTAAAGAAAGTTTTTTCTGAGTAATATCCATTCCATAATTTCTTTCTTTAGAGCCTTTATTAGTGAATATTCTTTCACATTTATTTCCTGTGTAGAATGATTTACTGTCTTTGAATTTTAATCTTGTAACAGTACAAAGGTTTTCACAGCCCTTACAAGTAAGCTGTTTTCTCTCATAATCATTAGCTTCTTGTAAATTATCTAAACCTATAAATGTTGTATCTTCTTTTTCTTTATTGTAAGTATCCAAAGCAAGCAAAGCACAACCATAAGCTCCCATAAGTTCAGAGATATCAGGACGAATAACTTTTTTGTTTAAGAACTTTTCTACAGAACGAAGCACTGCAGCATTCTTAAAAGTACCGCCTTGAACAACTATATGTTCACCCAAAATAGAAGTGTCTGTAATTTTTAATACTTTAGTAAAACAGTTTAATGTAACACTCTTAGCAAGACCAGCAGAAATATCAGCAACTGAAGAGCCCTCTCTTAAAGATTGTTTTACTTTACTATTCATAAATACTGTACAGCGGCTTCCCAAATCACAAGGGCTAGCAGATTCGCAAGCAATATTAGCAAAATCAGCTACTTTATAACCCATGCCGCGTGCAAATGTTTCTATAAATGAACCACAGCCTGATGAACAAGCCTCATTTATTTCAATGTTTTCTATAATGCCGTCTTTAATAAATATAGCTTTCATATCCTGTCCGCCTATATCAAGAATGAAGCTTACATCTTTATCAAAAGCCTTAGCACCTCTGTAGTGAGCCATAGTTTCAACAATACCTTCATCCATGTTGAAAGCAGCTTTTATTAAATCTTCTCCATATCCTGTAACAGCAGTTCTTGCTATATTTATTTTTATATTTTTTTCATCTAATTCTTTTTTAATCTCTGTAAGTCCCTCTGTAACAGCACCTACTGGATTACCGTTATTGTTTCTATAGTGTCTTAATACCACTTGTCCTTTATCATCAATAATAACGATTTTTGTAGTAGTAGAACCAGAGTCTATACCTAAGAATGTGTTTTTACCATTAACAGTTGAGGCATCAGCAGATTTTACTTTGTCTTTGCTATGTTCCTCTAGCCATTTTTCATATTCTTCTTGTCCGCTGAATAATGCTTCTCTATGTTTAGAATTAGTTATTTTTACATCAGAAGAAATGTTTTCTACCAAGTTTATAAAATCAGAAACTTTTATTTCTGTTTGCTCTTCATCTTCACCAAAAGCAGCTCCTATTGCAGCAGTTAATTCTGGGTGATCAACTGTATACATATCATCTTCTGTAGCATTCAAAAGAGTTAAAAATGTTCTTCTTAATTCTGGAAGGAATGTTAAAGGTCCGCCTGTAAATAATATTTTAGGCTTAATTTCAAAACCTTTAGCGAGAGTATTAATTGTTTGAACAGCCACTGCTTGGAATATACTTTTAGCAATATCAGTTTTTGGTATGTCGCGGCTAATAAGAGTTTGTACATCTGTTTTAGCAAATACACCGCACCTGCTTGCCATTGGGTAAATAGAAGTAGACTCTTCTGCAAGTGTTGAAAGCTCTGATGGATGAACATTAAGAAGTGTAGCCATTTGGTCTATAAAGGCACCGGTTCCGCCTGCACAGTTACCATTCATTCTTATATCAGCTTTGAAGTTGTCATCGAATACTATGATTTTTGCATCCTCTCCGCCTATATCTATCAATGTTCTTCCATAAGGATAAATCTTTCTAATAGCTGTTGAAGAAGCAATTACCTCTTGTACAAAACTAATGCCTGTTTTTTCACTAATACCCATACCAGCAGTACCTGTCATAGATACTAATAACTCTATATCTCCATGATTGGTTTTTAAATCTCTTAATATAGAAAGTAATGTTTCTTTGACATCAGCATTGTGTCTAGTATAAGTTTTAAATATCATATTGTTTTTATTATCATATACAACCATTTTTGCAGTAGTTGAACCAATATCAATACCAGCCTTATAAATAATTTTCATATATCTCTCCATAAATAAAAATTAAATATCTATATTAAAAGCCATAAACTCTATTTAGTCTATAACCATATTATGCATATTTACTTGAATAATATTTGTAATATGTTTTTTTATATGCTCTTCTGGTATATTGCCATAAGATAATACAACTATTACATCATCTTTTTTAGCTAGATGAACATACTTGCCATTTATGCTTATTATACCAGTATTTGCTATACCTTTTATCACCTCAGCTTCGAATCTATTATCATTGCTAAGGTTTATTACAGATACTATATCCCCCTCAAGTATATCAGATTTATCCATTAAAGTTTCATCTATGGTAATTGAATCTTTGAAATTAAGATCAGTTCTAGTTACAGTCAATCTATTTATTTTAGATTTTATTACTTCACGCATCATAATAAAAATAATGTTCCATAAATAAAACTTACAAATATTTTACTTTTATGGTGAAAAAAGTCAATATAAGATTTGACACTATTCAATTATAATAGTTAATATACACTATTGTATTTTTGTATATTGTTATACATTTAATACATATTTTAATAAACATAACTATTGAAAAACGCATAAAAATTCTCTATAATTAACTACATAAAAATACTATTTATATTTAAATAAAAATAGTATGAAAAAATTTTATTAAAGGAGTTGAAAATGAACAAAAACATTTTCACAAGCTCCATTGGCATTATAGTATCTGGTGCCATTATTGGAGCTTTAGCGGCTTGGCTTTCTGTAATGGGAAACCCTGCCAATATGGGAATATGCGTTGCATGTTTCACTAGGGATTTAGCTGGGGCTTTGGGATTGCATAGAGCAGCTGCTGTGCAGTATATAAGACCTGAACTTATAGGGCTTGTTATTGGTGCTACAGTATCTGCTTTAATCTCTAAAGAATATTCTCCTAAAGGCGGAAGTTCTCCTATTATAAGATTTATTTTAGGTTTCTTCGCTATGATTGGTGCTTTAGTTTTCTTGGGTTGTCCTTGGAGAACATTATTAAGAATAGCTGGCGGAGATATTAATGCTATATTTGGATTAATAGGTATTATTATAGGCGGAGGAATTGGTGTTTTCTTCTGGAAACAAAATTTCTCTTTGGGTCAGCCAAAAGCATATAATAATAAATTAGTAGGATTCATACCTCTAATAATATCAATAATACTATTAATATTATTATTAAAACAAACAAAATTCTCTGAAGGCGGAGCTATATTTTTCTCTGAGTCTGGTCCCGGAAGCATGAAAGCTCCTTTAATTGTAGCCTTAATAGTTTCTATTATAATAGGTTTCATAGCTCAAAAATCAAGATTTTGTACTGTTGGCGGTGTTAGAGATGGAATATTTATGAAAGATTTCCATATGACTAAAGGTGTTATAGCTTTTATTGTTGCTGCTTTAGTAGTAAACATAATAACAAGCAGATTTAATGTTTCTATGGAAAATCAGCCTATAGCTCATACTAACATATTGTGGAACACTGTATCAATGATTCTTACAGGTTTGGCATTTACCTTAGGTGCTGGTTGTCCGGGAAGACAGTTTATACAATCTGCTGAAGGAAATATGGATAGTTTTGTATTTGTTATAGGAATGCTTGTTGGTGCTGGATTTGCTCATAATTTTAATTTGGCAAGTTCTACTGCTGGCCCTACAATATATGGTATGTTTGCTGTTATTTTAGGTTTAGTATTCTGTGTTATTATAGGATTTACTATGAAAGAAAATCAATGATATGTTTCTTACTGTGCAGCAGGTTGTTGTCATTATATAATAAGAAATATACCATATAATAAGGATTATATAATGAACTCTACCGCTACGTTATATTATTAGAATATATATATTATAGTAATATAAAGTAGCGGTAGAGGTTATAATAACTTAATTAAGAATTTATTGATAAGTTGATTATAATAATTTGATATCCTAATATTATTATGATGATATTATCTTACAAAATATCAAAAATACATAAAAGGATTTTTTATGCAAGAGACTATAAAAATAGATACTAGAGGAATGTCTTGTTCGCAGGCATCTTTTCAGGCTAAATGTGCCGCTATAAACAATACAGAATTAAATACAGTTATAGAAGTTTTAGTTAGCGGGCATTCAAGCTGTGAAAGTGTGATTCGAGGATGCATCAAATATGGATATGAAGGAAGTTTTGAACATATAGAAAATGAAGATATATTGGTTACTTTAATAAAAAAGAAATAATAAAAATAATAAAAAAGAATAATAAACTTTTTTGACAATTTAATTATTAACTATTATAATACTTAAACATACTTTTTTTGGAGAGAGATAATGCAATTAATAGACTTGGTAAAAAATGCAAAAGATTCTACATACAAATTACAATCATTAAATACTGATATAAAAAACAAAGCATTATTAGAAATAGCAGATAAATTAGAAGAAAATAAAAGTATTATATTTGAAGCAAATAAAAAAGATTTGGAATATGCCAAAAAACTTCTTGATGAAAATAAAATTTCTCTTTCAATGTTTAATCGTTTAAAATTAGACGAAAACAAAATGATAGATATTATTTCTGGTATAAAAGATGTTGTAAAATTGGAAGACCCTATTAATAAAGTATTATTAGAAACAGAGCTTGATGATAATTTATTATTAAAAAAAATATCCTGCCCTATTGGTTTAATTGCTGTAATATTTGAAGCTCGTCCTGATGTTATATCTCAAATATCTTCTTTATGTATAAAATCTTCTAATGCTGTTATACTTAAAGGCGGTGCTGAGGGAGAGAACACAAACAAAGCAATATTTAACATCATTAACGAAACATTAGAAAGTATTAAAGAGTTTCCAAAGAACTCTGTTAATTTGGTATTTACAAGAGAGGATATAAAAGAATTATTATCAATGGATAAATATGTTGATCTTATAATACCAAGAGGGGGAAACAGTTTAGTACAATATATAAAATCAAACACTAATATACCTGTGCTTGGGCATGCTGATGGCATATGCCATTTATATATAGATGAATCAGCTAATCAAGAAAAAGCATTAAAAATATGTTTAGATTCAAAAGCTCAATATCCAAGTGCATGCAATGCTGTTGAAACTATACTTATAAACAAAAACATAGCTAATGAATATTTGCCAAAGCTTTATAATCTATTTAAAGAAAATAATATAAAAATGAACGGTTGTAAAGAAGTAAGAAAAATACTTAATCAATCGGATATAGGCGAAGTAAAAGAATGGCATTTAGAATATGGAGATAAAGAAGTATCATTAAAAATAGTAGAAAACACAGAAGAAGCATATAATCATATAAACCAATACGGCTCTCATCATACAGATTCAATAGTGTCAGAAAATAAAGACAATATAGAAAAGTTTATGACTTATGTAGATTCTGCTAATGTATACTGCAACACTTCAACAAGATTTTCTGATGGGTTTAGATATGGTTTTGGTGCGGAAGTTGGAATATCTACAAACAAAACTCATGCAAGAGGTCCTGTTGGCTTAGAGGGTTTAACTATATACAAATATAAACTTTTTGGCAATTACCAGATAGTAGATGATTATGTAAACCACAAAGCTAGTTTTAAACATAAAAGAATAAAATAATATTAAAAACTAATAATATATATTTAATGTTATTTTTTAGTTTGTAGTCACTTTAAAAACTAAAACAGCCAAAAGAATAATTATCAATATACCTATTATCCCAACAATTAAAAGTCCCCATTTTAAAAATTTAATTATTTTCTTTAATGAACTATTATCTTCTAAAACACCATTCTGTATACCGTTAAGTCCTCCTACTATAAGAAATAATGCATCTTCTAACCAGCCTACTACAGGTACAACATCAGGCACTAAATCTACAGGTGAAACTGTGTATATAATTGCTAATATTAAAGGTATCCAAGGTGTTATTTTATATTGTGCAGGTTTATTTGTATATTCGCTCATAAATAACCCCTATTTTTGATAAAAAATATATATAGATTGAAATAATTTAAAGTCATTATATATAAGGATTTTAATTTGTCAACATAATTCTATAAAAATATGTTAATAAGCCTCAGCAATCTCAAGCATTCTTATTATAAGGCTGTTTCCTGTATCTTTTGCTATGCTGGAAGCTGTTTCACCGTCTTTTGTTTTAAGATAAATATTTGCTCTTTTATTTATGAGAAGTTTTACCATTTCGGCATTTTCTTTTTTTATTGCCCACATCAAAGCGGTATATCCATTGTTGTCAGCTATATCAAGTTTAGCACCTTTCTCTACAAAAAGTTTTGCTATTTCTGTGTTGTTATTATTTATTGCCAAAACTAAAGCTGTATATCTGTAATTGTTTACTACATTGAGGTCTGCCTTCATATCTATAAGGAATTCTGCTACTTGCATATTTTCTTTAGTAATTGCTTTTGAAGAAGCTATTCTCATAAGCACAGTATTACCATCATTATCTTGTACATTTATATGAACTTTCTTGTTATATACATAATCTTTTACTTTATCCATATGTCCATAACTAGCCCAAAATAAAAACTCTTCTTCATCTGGAGTTATATTATATAAATTTGATGAAAATAATATCAAAAAAAATAATAGTAAAAAAGTATTTCTCATTTTATAACCTCAATAATATAATAAGTATAACAAAATATTAATTTTTCTCAATATTTTTTATGATAACATATTATTGAAAATTATTAAATATATGTTATTATAAAGAAAAACAAATATAGTGAGTTATTGAATGACATTAACTAATGTAGTAACAATTAAAAGTAAAAATGGTATGCATTTAAGACCAGCTGGAGTATTATCACAAATAGCAAGTAAAATAGAATACTCTGATTTAGGCATATTTTTACTTTATAATGGTGTGAGAGCAGATGCAAAAAGTGTATTTAATATCATGGGGCTTGGTGCTTTTTGCGATGCTAAATTAATACTTGAAATTGAATATGAAGAAGGAATGGAAGAAGCTGCTAAAAATGCTGAAAAAGAACTTTTGTATTTCTTTGAAGAAGGCTATATTAATGCAGAAGTTCCAGAAGAAGAAGAAGAGTAAATAATATTCATTTCAAAATAAATACTTTCAGGTTGTAGACTATGATTAGCTATTCAATAATAACCATGCTTATAATCTCTATATTAATAGTAATGTTACTTACTATTAAATTTAAAGTGCATCCTTTTATAGCAATGTTAATGGTTGCTATATTTTTATCATTTACTTTGCATGTACCTTCAAACAGAAATCCTAATTATATAAATGAAATTGCTTCTCTAATAAGCAAAGGTTTTGGAAATGCTTTGGGAAGTGTTGGAATTATAATAATTTTGGGAAGTATTATTGGTAATATACTAGAGATGTCTGGAGCTACATATAAGCTTGGTGAGATAATTTTAAAAATAGTTGGAAAATCCCACCCTGCCCTTGCTATGAATATATTAGGTTTTATTGTTTCTATACCTGTGTTCTGTGATTCTGGATATTTAATATTAACACCATTAAGAAAAGCATTAGCAAAAAAAAGCGGAGCTTCACCTGTAGCATTATCTGTAGCATTATCAACAGGTTTATATGCTTCTCATGCATTAATACCTCCTACCCCAGGACCTGCTGCTGTTATTAATCTTTTCAATTTACAAGAGCATTTATTTACTGTTATAGCAATAGGGCTTATTGTAGCTATACCTACTTCTTTAGCTGGTGCTATATATGGTATATTTATATCAAAATATGTAAAAAAGAAGGAATATAAACAAAATAATTATAGTTATGAAAGTGTTATTGATGATATGGAAAAGCTTCCTTCAGCATTCAAATCATTTGCACCTATATTTGTACCGATTATACTCATGGCTATAGGGTCTATAGTAAGATTTAATTCTTTGCATTTAGATGAAGATAGCTTTATAAAGAATATGTTTATATTTCTTGGTGAGCCTACTATGGCATTATTTATAGGATTTTTATTTTCACTACTACTTATACATAATTTTAATAGAGATGAAATGTATATGTGGATTGGTGATGGGGTAAGAGATTCTGGAAATATATTAGTTATAGTTGGGGCAAGCGGAGCTTTTGCTGAAGTTTTGAAATCTACAGAGCTTACAAACATTATATTTGAACTTGGAGATGTGTTTGCTTCTGTGAATTTGGGATTAGTACTTCCTTTCTTGCTTGCATCTCTTTTAAAAATTTCTTTAGGCTCTTCAACTATATCGGTTGTTACAGTTGCTAGTTTGTTTGCACCATTACTTGATACATTAGGATATACTACTCCAATATCACAAGTTTTAGTGTTAATGTCTATAGGTGCTGGTTCTATGGTATTTTCTCATATCAATGACAGCTATTTCTGGGTAGTTGTAGAATTATCTGGTTTAAGTGTTCAGGATGCATATAAAGCAAGAACTTTAGCTACTGTAGTGCAAGGGGCTACTGCTCTAATTATAATTATGATATTCTCATTTTTATTAAAATAAATATAAAGAAGGTGAAAATGTTAAAAATAAAAGTAATCAATAAATCAAAAAATCCACTTCCTAAATATCAAACACTTGGAGCTTCAGGTTTAGATTTACATGCCAATATAGATGAGCCTATTACATTAAATAAAAATGACATAGTTTTAGTGCCTACAGGCTTATATATAGAAATACCAGAAGGTTATGAAGCTCAGATTAGAAGCAGAAGTTCATTAGCTTTAAAACATGGAATATTTTGTTTGAACTCTCCCGCTACTATTGATAGCGATTATAGAGGGGAATTAAAAATTATATTAGCTGCTCTAACAGATAAACCTTTTACTATTAATGCAGGTGATAGAATTGCACAGATGGTATTTGCAAAGGTAGAAAAAGCAGAGTTTGAAGAGGTTCTAGAGCTTTCTGACTCTATTAGAGGAGAAGGTGGTTTTGGAAGCACAAGTATATAATTAATATGATTTTTACATTTTTATTTAAAATAAAAATAGGATGCACTTAAGCACCCTATTTTTTATTTTAAACTTTTTTATTTAATTATTATTTCAAAGCAATATTGTAAGTGTCCATTGCTATAGCTTTTTCTTCATCTGTAGCTATAACATAAAGTTTAATAGGAGCACCATCTTTTTCAAAACTAGCACAACCTCTAGCCTTAGCATTTTTATCAGCATCACATTTAATGCCAAGTTCATCTAAACCTTCAAGTATTCTAGCTCTTACAGAAGCACTGTTTTCACCAATACCACCAGTAAATACTATACCGTCAAGATGTCCAAGTGCTGCCATATAAGAACCTATATATTTTTTTACTCTATAAGCAAACATTTTTATAGCAAGCTCAGCTTTAGGGTTAGTTTTAGAAGCTTCTTCCAAGTTTCTCATATCATTACTAACACCAGAAACACCTAAAAGTCCGCTTTTTTTATTTAAAATATTATCAATTTCTTTAGCAGATAAATTTTCTTTACCCATCATGAAAGTAACAACAGCAGGGTCCATATCACCAGACCTAGTACCCATTACTAAACCTTCTAATGGAGTTAAACCCATACTAGTATCAACAGATTCTCCATTTTTTACAGCAGTTACACTAGCACCATTACCTAAATGGCAAACTATAACATTAGCATTAGGTTTATTGGTCGCCTTACAGAATTCACCATATACATATTTATGAGAAGTACCATGGAAACCATAACGGCGAACTTTATATTTATCATACCATTCATGAGGCACTGCATACATATAAGCATGTTCAGGTATAGTTTGATGGAAGCTTGTATCAAATACAGCAACCATTTTTACATCTTTTAATATTTCTTGACAAGCTCTTATACCTTGTAAACCTGCTGGGTTATGTAAAGGAGCAATTTCACAGCAAGCTTCTATAGCTTTTATAGCTTCATCTGTTATTAAAGTACTTTTGCTGAATGCTTCTCCGCCATGTACTACTCTATGCCCTACTCCAGATATTTCACTCATATCAGATATTACGCCTACTTCTTTATCTGTTAAAAGAGAAAAAATTAAACTCATACCTGCTTTATGATCAGGAACTTTTTGTTCTATCTTTTTTTCTTTGCCTTTTTCTACTGCTGTGTGTTTTAAAGCACTTGTCTCTTCGCCTATTTTTTCTAATAGACCTTTTGCTAATACTTTTGCTTCAGGCATAGAAAATAATTGATATTTAATACTAGAACTACCAGAATTTATCACTAATACATTCATAAAAATAACTCCATTATTATTTATAATTGACTCATTATAACATACTAATTATATTTATCAATAAAACTTAAATATTTTTTGATTTTAAAATAGCATAAACATATAAAAAGAAGTTATTAAATAATATATTTATTACTATGTAAAAATATTTTTTATTTATAATTAATCTTTACAAGGATATAATTTTGTATTATAATACCTTAATTTTAAATAGAGGTTTTTAATGGCATCGAAGTACGAAGATATTTATAATAGTTTACTTGATAAAATAAAATTTGGATACTACAAAAAAGGAGATATACTTCCAAGCGAACATGACTTGATGAAAGAATATGATGCTTCAAGAGACACTATAAGAAAATCTCTTCAGCTTTTATCTAATAATGGATGTATTCAAAAACATAAAGGCAAGGGCTCTATAGTTATTAATTCTAATATATATAATTTTGAATTTGGAGGAATATTTAGTTTTAAAGAAGTTGCTTCAAAGATGTATGGTAAAAAAGTAAAAACTATAGTTAATAAATGTGAATGTATAAAGCCCGATGCATTAATAAAAAAAGCATTAAAACTAAATGATAATGATAAAGTATGGTCTATAGAGAGAATAAGAAATATAGACGGTGAAAATATTATACTTGATATAGATTTTATCAATGCTACAATTATACCATTCATAGATGAAAATATTTTAAAAGATTCTTTATATGAACATATAGAAAATAATTTGCAATTAAAAATATCTTATGCCGAAAGAGAAATATCCTGTGAAAAAATAACCTCAAATGATAAACAACTTTTGGATTTAAAAGATTATGATATGATAATAAATGTAGCTTCAAAAACATTTTTATCAGATACTAGAGTGTTTCAAATAACTTCAGCAAGGCATAGACCAGATAAGTTTAAATTCAGAGATTTTGCAAGAAGATAATTGACACACTACTATTATTTCTTTATTGTAAATCTACAATTTGTATAATTACTACATCCGTAAAATTCTCCATATTTTCCTTCTCTTAAAATTAATTGCCCCTTACATCTTGGACATATATTATTACTTATTTCTTGTTTTGTATAATTTATATTTTTTATATGTTCTGAATTTAAAATGTTATTATGATTTGATATTAGTTTATCATAAATATAATTCATTTCGTCAGTAGTATAATTATTTCCTTCATTAAAATTATTTAAATAATTTTTTAAATCATACAAATTAATTACATTATTTATATTTATTTTATCCGCATTATTTTGAGTAAATACAATTAATGAATAAATATTATATTTATTATCCAATATCTTTTTTAAATGAAATATATGAGATTTATTTTGTTTTATTGGATTATAAAAATAATTCCTTTTTCCATATCTTAAATATTGAGTCCATTTTTTATCTTTTTCACTACCAAATATAAGCCCGCTATAATTTTTTGTTTCTATGCAAAATATTCCATTTGTTCTTATTTCTATATGATCTATCTGATGGCTCTTTCCATTACTATCAATTATTACTAAATTATTTATCTGTCTATGCTCTGCTTTACCAAAAAATAATGGATTTAAAGCGGAATTAACTTCAAATTCTCCAACTTGTCCTTTAAGTGAATCAGTATATAAAAAATTAGGAATAAGTTTTTTGGTAAAATAATTTAATAAACCCATGATTATTATAACCTTATTATACAAATATGAAATTATTATAATATTATGTAAGTATTTATCAATACCAAAAAATTATAAAAAAATGAAATTATATAATTGACAAACTTGTACGTATATGTTAATATGTACGTACAAGTTAATGATAATAAAAATACAATAAATATATGGAGGTATATATTTATGGGAAAGTTCACCGAAGATGCTGCACTTCTATTAAAATATGTGGGTGGAAAAGAGAATATTAAAGCAATAACTCATTGTGTTACAAGAATGCGTTTTGTTTTAGCAGACCCTAAAAAAGCAGATATTAAAGCAATAGAGAATTTAAAATCTACTAAAGGCACTTTCACTCAATCAGGACAATTTCAAGTAATAATAGGAAATGAGGTTTCAGAATATTATAATGAATTTGTTAAGATTTCTGGTATAGAGGGAGTTAGTAAAGATGCTGTAAAAGAATCAGCAAAAGGCAATCAAACATTCTTACAGCGTTTAATGTCTAATATAGCAGAAATATTTTCACCGCTTATTCCTGCAATTATATGCGGAGGTTTTATATTAGGTTTTAGAAGCATAATATCTGACATTAAATTTTTTGAAGAAGGTACAAAAAGTTTAACTCAAATATCACAGTTCTGGGCTGGAACAAATGATTTTTTATGGTTAATAGGTGAAGCAATTTTCCATTTCCTCCCTGTAGGTATAACATGGTCTATCACTAGAAAAATGGGTACTACTCAAATATTGGGTATTGTTTTAGGTATAACATTAGTTTCGCCTCAGCTTGTTAATGCTTATTTGGTTGGAAGTGTTGATCCTAAGTTTTATGATTTTGGAATATTTCAAATGCCTATGGTTGGTTATCAAGCACAGGTTATACCAGCTATAATGGCAGGATTTATATTAGTTTATCTTGAAAAATTTTGGAGAAAGGTGGTTCCTGAATATATATCTATGGTTGTAATACCATTTGCTTCACTCATACCTACAGTTATTATAGCACATGCAATTGTTGGTCCTATAGGATGGAAAATAGGTGAAGCGGTTTCTTATGTTGTATACACTGGACTAACATCAAAGTTTGGAGTTTTATTTGCTGGTGTATTTGGTTTCTTCTATGCTCCTTTAGTTATCACAGGTCTTCATCACATGTCTAATGCTATTGACTTGCAGCTTATGAGTCAATTTGGAGGCACTATGTTATGGCCTATGATAGCTTTATCAAATATAGCACAAGGTTCTGCAGTAGTTGCTATGTCTATACTTCAGAAAAGAAATAACAAAGCTAAACAGATAAATATACCTGCATTTATATCATGTTATTTAGGAGTAACAGAGCCTGCATTGTTTGGTGTAAACTTAAAATATGGTTTTCCATTTATATGTGCTTTAATAGGTTCTTGTGTGGCGGCAATTATATCTGTTGGTTCTAAGGTTATGGCTACATCTATTGGTATTGGCGGTATACCGGGAATACTTTCAATACAGCCTCAGCATATGTTGATGTTTGCTGTTGCTATGGTTTTTGCTATAGCTATACCATTAGTATTAACTCTAATAGTTGGAAAGAAAAAATTAAAAGCAGAAGATTTAGTTGATGATGCAGAAAATTTAGAAACTAACACATCTATTACAATAACTTTAGATGATGATAATTTTGTTTCTCCTATGAATGGAAAAGTTTATAAATTATCAGATATAGCAGACGAAGCATTTTCTTCTGGTGCCATGGGAGATGGTTTTGCAATAGAGTTAGCTGACAGTTTAGTTATATCTCCTTGCGACGGTGAAATTATAGCAGCATTTCCTACAAAACATGCATACGGCATAGAAACTGCAGACGGAAAAGAAATACTTATTCATATAGGTATGGATACAGTTGAACTTAATGGAGAGGGTTTTGAATCTTTTGTAAAACTGGGAGATAAAGTAAAAAAAGGAGATAAGTTAGCTAAAGTTGATTTAGAGTATATAAAAAGTAAGGGAAAGTCTTTAGTATCTCCTGTTGTATTTACAGACGGCACTAAGATTAATTTATTAAAAGAAAGTATTATCATAAAAAATGGAGAAGGAAAAATTATAGAGATAAAATAATAAAAAAGATATGACGGCAATTAAATATATATTACTTACCTGCTGTTATACAGCTAAATAATTACATTTTGTCAATTTTTATATTTTATAAATGTATTATCAACTTTTTTGTCGCTCTCGCTGTGCGGACTTCGTCAAAAAGTTGCAAAAAACGCATATACTACAGCTTAATATTTTAAGAATATGTGTTAAATATAAATAATACCATGATCTTATGTAAAAAATGCAGTTCTTTTGGTTCTTTTATACCAATAAAAGAACTGGGGGTTCGGGGGCTAGTCCCCGAAAATAATAAAAAATATAAAAACTAATTTTGACAAACTTAAAAATTTTTAGTATATACTCAAGAATTTATTATAAATCTAATTGAATAGGACTCATTTATGAATTTTAAAAATAAAGTTGTTTATCAAATATATCCTAAATCTTTTATGGATAGCAACAATGACGGGTTTGGAGATATAAAAGGAATAATATCAAAATTAGACTATTTACAAAACTTAGGTGTAGATATTATTTGGAGCACTCCTTTCTTTGTTTCTCCTCAAAAAGATAATGGTTATGATGTTACTGATTATTATAATGTTGATCCTTCTTATGGCACTATGGAAGATGTTGAAGAACTTATAAAAGAAGCTAAAAAAAGAAATATAGATATAATGTTTGATATGGTATTCAATCACACTTCTACAGAGCATGAATGGTTTAAGAGGGCTATGAATGGAGAAGAGAAATACAAAAATTATTATATATTCAAAAAAGGAAGAGTAGTTGATGGCAAAAAAGAACCTCCTACTAATTGGGCATCTAAATTTGGTGGCAATGCTTGGCAGTATGTAGAAAAATTTGATGAGTATTATTTGCATTTATTTGATGTGAGTCAGGCTGATTTAAATTGGGACAATGAAGAGGTAAGAAAAGAGATTTTTGATATAGTTAATTTCTGGATAAAAAAAGGAGTTTACGGATTTAGATTTGATGTAATAAACCTTATATCAAAGCCAAAAATTTTTGAAGATGATTTTCAAGGAGACGGAAGGAGATTTTATACTGACGGAATAAATATACATAAATATTTAAAAGAGTTAAATAAAAACACATTTGGAAAATATGATAATGCAATCACTGTAGGAGAGATGTCATCAACAAGTATAGAAAACTGCATTAAATATTCTGGTGAAAAAGAAAATGAACTTAGCATGATATTTAGTTTTCATCATCTTAAAGTTGACTATAAAAATAATGATAAATGGCAGCTCATGGATTTTAATTTTCAAGAACTAAAAAAACTTTTATTTACTTGGCAGAAGGGAATGCAAAACAATGATGCATGGTCAGCTTTGTTTTGGTGCAATCATGATCAGCCAAGAATTGTGTCAAGATTTGGTGGTGATAAAAAATATCATAAAGAATCCTCTAAAATGCTTGCTACAGTTATTCATTGTTTGAGGGGTACTCCTTATATTTATCAAGGCGAAGAGATAGGCATGACAAATGCTTATTTTGATAATATCAATAGTTATAAAGATGTTGAATCAATAAACTATTTCAATATACTTAAAAATAATGGTATAGAAGAAAAAGAAATATATAAAATACTTCAAGCAAGGTCAAGAGACAATTCAAGAACTCCTATGCAATGGAATGATAAAGAAAATGCAGGTTTTTCAAATGCTAAACCTTGGATAGAAGTTATTTATAATTATAAAGAGATAAACGTAGAAAAGAGTCTTAAAGATGAAAACTCTATATTTAATCATTATAAAAAATTAATAAAATTAAGAAAAGATTATAAAGTTATTTCAGAAGGTAAAACTATACCTATATTAGAAGACGATAAAAATGTATTTGCTTTTATAAGAGAATACGAGAGTGAAAAACTTTTAGTAATAAATAATTTTTATGCCAATGAGTGCACTATAGATTTAAGCAGTATTGATTTTGATATAAAAACTTCAAAGTGTCTTCTTTCAAATTATGATACAGCAGCACTTGATAATATTATAAAATTAAAACCTTATGAGTCTATAGTGTTATATAAATAATCTGCAGATTCATCCTTCATATAAATTTTTATTATCATTAAAAAAGCCTTGTATAATAATATATGCAAGGCTAATTTATATTAAAAAATTTTTATAAAAGTTAATATCAAACTTATTTTTTTATTTCTTCTATTTCATTTATCTCTATTAAAGAATCCCCTATTTGCAAAGATGGATTTGTCTTTAAAATACAAACAACACCGTCATAATCTGATATTACATCTTTAATTTTTTTTCCAAAATAATCTTTTATCTCTCCAACCTTATCTCCTTTTTTAATAATATCTTCTGTTTTTACAGTAGGATACCACATTCCATAACAATCAGCCTTTATAGAAGCAGTATAATTTAATATAACTCTCTCTTCTGTATCTTTTATTTTTTCATCGCATAACATATTCAAATAAATCATAACATTTTTTATTCCATCATAATGAACTTGAACATTCTCTTCATCTAATATCCCATTTCCTCCTGCTTCAGTGAGTATAGAAGGAACGCCTCTAAAAGCTAATCTGCTATAAGCTCCCCCATATTTATTGTCTTTGTTCATTTTAGTGTGTATTATATATTTTATATTATATACTTCTATATATTTTATATTATATACTTCAGCCATTTTTCTTGATATATTATCTGTTTCTTCTATGCCAACTATAGGAACATAAATGCAATTAGCTATTGATTCAGGTATATCTCCACCATGAAGTTCTATACAATATTGAGCATCTTTTAATACTTCATTCCAAAAATAATAATCCATAGCTTCAGTATAACTTCCATTCTCTTCACCCGGAAAAAGTCTTAATGGATTTTTATTATCATTAGGCACAATAAAAGCTCTATTTTCTCTAAAAGCAGGTATATTAAATATTGTAGTTATTATTAGTCTTCCTTTAACTTGCAATTTATTTGATTCTATATCATTTAACAATCTTATAGCAGCCTCTATTCCTGCAAATTCACTTCCATGCATTCCGCCTATAATAGCTAAAGTTTTATCATTGTTACTAGTGTCTCCTTCTACATATGCAACAGGAAAAATTATTTCTTCTCCTGTAGCCTTACATATAAACTTTTTAATTTCTTTTTTTACTTTATTCATTTTTTACTCCATTATCAATTTTTTTAAATAAACTTTTTATAAAAGGTAATATAAAAATACTTCTGCCAAAATAAAAAGAAAGCAGTGCAATCCAAAGCCCATTATTGTTTAAATAATCAAAACTTATAAAAAGCACAGCTAAAAATAATATTAAACTCAAAAAAGTAGATATGAACACTGCCCTATTAAAAGAAGCCCCTGTAAATATTCCATAAAGAGTAAGCCCCAAAGCAGAAATAGTAGGATATAATGCCACCCAAAAATAATATTTATAAGTATAATTTAAAACTTCAATATTATCTGTAAATAAATTAATAAAAGTTTTATTAAAAATTAAATATAAAGTTGTTAATAATATTACAAATATAAATCCATATTTAATATTTTTTATTATTGCAGATTTTAATAAAGCAGAGTTTTTTAATCCAAAAGCTCTTCCACTATAAACACTTGAAGTATTAGCAATTCCATCAAACATATATGATATTATTGATTGTATTTGAAGAAGTATAGAGTTTGATGAAATTAATATAGTTCCTAATGAGGCACTTTTTGATGTAAAAATATTTATTTGAATTAGTAAACATATTGTTCTAAGCATAAGATATAAATTTGAAATTAAAGAAGTTTTCATTTTAGATAAATCAGTGAAATCTTTTAAATTAACTTTTCCAAAATTTCCATATCTTACAATAAAAAACACACCAATAAAAAAAGAAGTTAACTGAGATATTAAAGTTGCAATTGCTATACCAAATACACCCATAGATAATGATAAAGCAAATATTACATCCAATATCATATTTAATAAATTTCCGCTTATCTGCATTATTAAAGAAGCCTTAACTTTTCTCTGCCCCATAAGCCAGCCCAACATCACATAATTAGATAATAAAAATGGAGCCCCCCATATAAGCACATTATAATATATATTAAAAGCCTCTAATGCCCCTATTTCCAAATCAAAAGTATTTTTTGCATAAAAGCTAATAACTCTTTGAAATATTAGTATTATAAATGATATTGATAATGCAATATATAAAGGCTGAAAAAAAGCAAAAGCTCTATCTTCTTTTTTTCCTGTACCTAATGCAATAGCACTAAATGAAGTAGTATTTACTCTAAGAAAACCAAACACCCAATATATAGTATTAAAAACAACACTTCCCACCGATACACCAGCTATATATATAGGGTCCCCTAGCCTTCCAGCAACAGCTGTGTCTACTGCCCCTAAAAGAGGCTGCGTCATTGTGGATATTACAAAAGGTATTAATATTTTTATATAGTCTGAATCTTTTATTAATTGTTTTGTATTATTATTATTCATTTTATAATTTTTATAATCGCAAAAATTATATTGCAATATATTTTTCTTCTCTTAGTTCTCTTGCTATATTTACTATATCAAATGTTTTTACACTATTAAGAAGCTCTATGGCATATTCTGTTTTTACATTATTAAGATTTTTTATATCATCTATTTCTTCTACAATATTTCCGCTATTAAAAAACAAAACCCTATCACATAAATATGTTATAGTAGATAAATCATGTGTAATAAATATATAAGAAAAACCATATATATTTCTTAACTTTATTAAATAATCCATAAGCTGAGTTTGTGTGGAAACATCTAATGAACTTACCGCTTCATCTAATAAAATTATTTTTGGGTGAACTGCAACTGCTCTAGCTATACAAATTCTTTGCAATTGCCCTCCGCTTAATTCATGAGGATATCTTTGCAAAAAACTTTCATCTAACCCTACATTATTTAAAAGCTCTATAGCCATATTTCTTCTATTTATCTTATCAAGCTGCTCTCCTGTATTGATAGTGTGAACATTAATAGCTTCATCTAAAGTTCTCATAACCGTAAATCTAGGATTAACAGAAGATACATAATCTTGAAACACAACACTTATATCATATCTTAATTTTTTATTCATTTTGTTTTTATATTTATAAAGGTCTATATTATCTATAATAACTTTCCCATTCTCAGGTCTTTGAAGTCCTAATATAACCTTTCCTAATGTGCTTTTACCGCTTCCGCTCTCTCCTATAATACCAAGACATTCTCCCTTTTTTAAATAAAAAGAAACATTATTTAATACAGTCTGTCTTTCTTTACCAAAAACTTTTTTTTGATTTTCTTTTCTAAAACTCACTTTGATATTTTTTGCTTCTAATATTATTTTATCATTTGTCATTATATTGCATCTCCATAAACTATTTCATTAAACTTTTTCATAACAGACATTCTTTTTGATACTAGAGAAGTTGTATATTCATCTTTGCTGTTAAATATAATATCTCCTACAGAAGCATTTTCTAATATTCTTCCCTTTTTCATCACTATCATTTTGTTTGATATTTTGGATAATATTCCTAAATCATGCGATATAAAAAGCATAGAAACTTTATTTTCTTTTTTTATTCTCAAAAATTCATTCATAATAGTATTTTGACTAATAGAATCTATTGCCGTAGTAGGTTCATCAGCTATTATAAGTCTAGGGTTTAATGATAATGCTAATCCTATCATTATTCTTTGAAGCATTCCTCCGCTAAGCTGATGAGGATATTTTTTTATTGTATCTTCCGGATTTCTTATTTTCATTATATTTAGAGTGTCTATACGTTTTTGATATATTTGTTTTTTATTTAAATCTGTATGCTCTAAAAAAGTTTCCTGCATTTGATTGTATATTCTATACAAAGGGTCAAAACATGTCATAGGATTTTGAAGTATCATACATATTTTATTTCCCCTTAATTTTCTTATGTTTCCAGAACTCTCTTTTATTAAATCAATATTATTAAAAAGAGCCTCTCCCTCTACACGAAAATTATTGTCAAGCAAACGAAGTATTGATTTTATGGTCATACTTTTGCCGCTTCCGCTTTCTCCTAATATGCCTAAACATTCTCCTTCTTTAATAGAAAAAGAAACATCATCTATTATTTTTATATTATTATTTTTTTCTCTAAAATAAACATTAAGATTTTTTACTTCTAAAATATTTTCATTCATATTTAATCCTATTTAATAAATAATAAAATTATGCTCTGCTTTCTTTAGGGTCAAGAACATCTCTTAAAGCATCTCCAAGAAGATTGAATGAAGCTACTAAAAATACTATTGCAACTCCTGGCACTATCATCTGCTTAGGATTTGTAGTCATTACATTTTTTGCTTCATTAAGCATAGCACCCCATTCAGGTATAGGAGCCTGCACACCTAGTCCCAAAAAAGATAATGTTGAAATGTTTAATATGGCCCATCCTGTATCTAAAGTTGCAAGCACTATCATTTCTGATGATATTGAAGGAATCATATGATTAAATAATATAAATCTTGAAGAGGAGCCTATAGTTTTTGAAAATAAAACAAAGTTCTTTTCTCTATATTTAAGCACATTCGTTCTTATCATTCTTGAATACCATGCCCATTTTATAAATACATTCGCTATAATCACATTGGCAATATCAACTCCTAATAAAGCAACAACTGCAAGTATCATTATCTGACTTGGAAAAGAAAGCATAACATCTACTATTCTCATTATTATCTCATCAACAGCACCCTTAAAATATCCAGCAAGTATTCCCATTAAAGTGCCAAGTGCTATAGTTCCAAGCATAGTGAGTAAAGATAAAAATAAAGTATATCTTATTCCATATATCATTCTTGATAATATACATCTGCCAAGCTGATCTGTTCCTAATGGATATTCTTTTGATATGCCTGCAAACTTATTTAATATATTATTTGCATAAGGATCATTTGGAGCAATTAATGGAGCGAATATTCCTATTAATGCAATAATTAATATAAATACCGTACAGCCTAATGCCATTTTATTTTCTAAAAATCTTTTTAACATTTTATTACTCCCCTATTCTAAGTCTAGGATCAGCTACTCTTTGTATAATATCAAAAATCAAATTGAAAAATACAAATAAAATACCCGTCATTAATATATAAGCTTGTATAACAGGATAATCTCTATTAAATATAGAAGCTATGCATAATCTTCCAACACCGGGCCATGCAAATACATTTTCAACAACTATAGTACCAGATATTAATTGAGGTATACTCATTCCTATCGCTGTAATGCATGATTGAAGAGAGTTTTTTAATATATGTTTTACTAATATTATTCTTTGATTTAGTCCTCTAGCATTTGCATATAACA
Source organism: Brachyspira sp. SAP_772 (assembly GCF_009755885.1). NCBI lineage: Bacteria > Pseudomonadati > Spirochaetota > Spirochaetia > Brachyspirales > Brachyspiraceae > Brachyspira > Brachyspira sp. SAP_772. Next base: position 702,825 of record NZ_VYIX01000001.1, read on the forward strand.
CATAATCTTCTTTCATATTTTCAAGCATATTATTTCTTATAATCCTTATATATGTGGATATGTATGTTATTGATATTGTTATTGCTGGGAGTATTGCATGACTCCAAGTTCCGCTTCCGCTTGTAGGGAGCAAATCAAGTTTTATACTAACAAGCCATATTAATAAAAGCCCCACCCAATAAGCAGGCATAGCTGTTGTTGCAAATACTATAAATCTAATAACTCTATCAAAAATGCTGTCTTTATACACGGCACTAAAAAAACCAATAGGCAAACTCAAAACTACTACAAATATCAGAGAAAGAAACGCTAATTGTAATGTTGCAGGTAATGACCTTGCTATTTCTCCAACTACTGTTCTTGAAGGATTAGTATAGCTTACACCCAAATCTAATCTTAAAAAATCTAATATCCATCTAAAATATCTAACAAAAAAAGGATCGTTTAACCCCAATTCTTCACGCATTTGTTCTATTGCTTCATCAGATATAATAGGAATTTGTTGAACTCTTAAAACAACCTCAGCTGGATCTGATGGTATTAGATTGATAAAGAAAAAACTAAGTAAAGTAATTCCAAATAAAAGCGGTATTGTAACTAATACCCTTTTTATAATATATGCTTTCATAATGAAAACCTCTTTTTTTATAATAATTAAGAAACTGTATGCTGCAAATTACTAATTATAATTTTATAATTTGCAGCGATGAAATCTATTAATTAAAATACATTAGCCAAAAAGGAACTTCATATTGAGTTTGAGCAAACTTAACATTTTTTAAATCTGATGTATAAACAGCCTTATTACATTCATAAGTAAGCGGTATATAAACAGCATCTTCATGAAGTCTAGTGAGAACAAAATTATAAAGCTCTTTTCTTTCATTTTCATCTACACTTAAAAGAATTTTTGTTATAGCTTCATCAATTTCTTTTTTATCATGCAAACCCTGCTGAGCTGCATAATCACCATATACCCTCTGACGCATAGCTGCTAATGATGATTGCGGGTCATAAGGAGAGCCCCAGCAAATATTAAATACCATATCAAAATTACCAGCCTTCATATTATCTCTATAAGATTGCTCTTCTTCGCCTGTAATATTAACTTCAACTCCTATTTTAGCATACTCAGACTGTAAATATTCTGATATTGTTTTTTCTGTTACACTATCACTATTATATAAAAGATTTAAACTTAATCTTTGACCATCTTTTTCTCTTATTCCATCATCACCAACAACCCAACCAGCTTCTTCTAATAATTGATTTGCCTTATCCATATTATACTCATAAGGAGTAAGTTCTATATCGCAATATGCTACAGTTCTTGAGAAAAGTGTATCAGCAGGAGGCTCTAAACCATAAAATATTCCATCTGATATGGCCTTTTTATCGGTGGCATGCTGTAATGCTTTTCTAACATTACTATTAGATAATATAGAATGAGTTGTATTTAATACTATTTGTCTTGTTGAAGTAGGTGCTGACAGAGATGACACAAATTTAGAATCATTTTTATATTTATTGATAGCATCAGAATCTATCATATTTTTTCCAAATATTAAATCTATCTCTCCCTTTTCTAAAGCGAGCAGTCTAGTTTGATTATCAGGTATAACTTTTACTCTTATTCTTTTAATTTTAGGCTCTTCACCCCAATAATTAGTATTAGCTTCAAAAACAGCATATTTATCAGTTTCATATTCTTTTAATACATAAGGACCTGTGCCTATATATTCATTAACTCCATTCTTTGTAGAACCATTTTTCATAGCTTTTGGAGATATCATAGCAAATGGTCTTGTCACTCCTAATTCTGTAAGCATAGGATAATATGGAGAAGTTAAAGTTATTCTTAAAGTATAATCATCAACAGCCTCAACTTTATCTAATATATGCATCATTTCAAGCCATGTATGTCTTTCTTTATTTTCTATAATAGCATCAAAATTAGCCTTTATAGCATTAGCATCACATATCTCACCATCAGAAAAATAAACATTCTTTCTAATATTAAATGTATATAGTTTTCCATCTTTGCTTATATCCCAGCTTTCAGCAAGACAAGGTTCGTATCCATTCTCTCCTATATTAACTAATGTTTCATAAAGCATCTCTTGTGCATACATCTCCCCAGCATATAAATGCGGATTTAAATCTCTTATATCTCTGTAATTTACAAATATTAACTCTTCATTGTTAAGTTTTCTGTTGCTTTCTGCAGTCTCTGAACTTCCAGAACAGTTTACAAAAAGCATTAATAATAATATGCTAGAAAGCAGATTTTTAATTATTTTATTTTTCATTTTAGAATCTCCATTGTTTTGTTACTAATATTTTTTGTTAGTATATTCTAACATATAATATATAAATGTCAACATATTATTAGTGATACAGAACAAATTTTTAGATGTTTAAAATAGATAAAATACTACATAATATATATATAATATAACTCAATTGATATAAAAAACTTTAGCGATAGTTTAATATTTATTACAAAATAAAATATATACCTTAAAATTACAAAAACTTAATATTTTATCTCTTCATATATTAAAGGCTCATCTCTAAATGTTGTGTATATTGTTAATATATTGTCTGTTATATTAAAAGAATATGCTGTTTGGAGAATAGACAAATATTCCCCCTCTGCATTTCTCCTTTTGGCATCAGCAGTTTTTCTTGTGGTATTTATCATGGATATTGAAATTTTATCATTTTCTATTTGGCAATCTGCCCAATATTCATTAACAGAAGACTGACCGTATATTTTATTTTTATAAATACTTATAGTAATATTCATATAACTATACATATTGACAAGTTTATATACTTTTATCTTTTCAACTTCTTTAGAATCTTCCTGCACAAAAACCATACTATGTTTGCAAGAAATAAAAATTATAGAAAATAATATTATTATAATATTTTTTAAAATAATGTAAGCTCTCCTTCTTTGCTTGAACCAGAATCATCAAATGAATCCATACTGTTAGCAGCATCCAATGAAGATAAATTACCTTTAAGAGCATCTTCAAATAATGGTGAACTTATAAGTCTATTATAACCTTGATTTGTTCCTTTATCAAATGTGATATCTGGGTGAAGTTTTATTGCATGCAAAAGAAGAAGCTTACCAAATCCTCCCCTTCTATATGGAAAGCTTATATATATATATTTAAGCATATTATCTTTATCTACATAATAATAACCTTCTATTCTTCCATCTATTGTTAGAAGTCCAACATTTTGATTGTTATTATTAATTATTTTATAGAAAAAATTATCAGTATATACAACTTCTTTATTATCTTTTATCTTAATATTTTTTATAAAATTAATTAACTCATTTTTATATAAACTATTATATTCAATAACAATTACTGAAGGATATTCTTCATGATCTATTGTTAAAACAGGCATATAAAATTCTCCTAAAAATATAAAAAATCTCTATTATAATATCGGAAAATATTATTAATATATATACTAATTAATTGACTTAAAAAATTAATAGCTATATATTATTAATATAATAAATATTTAGGAGAATTTATGAAAAAAACTATAATTTTCTTATTTTTGTTTTCAGTGAGTAATTTGTTTGCAGCCCCGGGTTTTTTTAGTTTAGGATATGTTATAACCCTAGCTGGAAGTTTACCTGAATATAAAATAGAAAATAATGGAGGAAGTTTAAATAAAAATGACTATCAAAGTCAATCATATTTTGAAGGCGGTATAATATTACAAACAGCCTATAATTTTATACTTAGTTCAAGAGTACCATCTGCTATAACACTTGGAATTGATTTTGGATATCATAGAGATGCTTTTAGTTTTATAGATTATAATATCAAGAGAAAATATGCTAATTTATTTGATAGCATACTTGTAGGAGGATATTTAGAATCTACTATATATGGTTTTATGCTTGGAGTTGGTGGAGGAGTAAAAATAGCTTTAGGTGGAAACTATAGATATGATAATATAATAGAGCTTCTTAATTATAGTAGGCTAAAAGATAGATTTGATGATTTATATATACCGTATATAAAATTTGTAGTTGGTTATAAATTCTATAAATATTATTCAAGCAGCAGTTTGAGTTTTTATTTTAACTATGATTTTCCTAATGTTAAAGTAAAAGGAGTCTCTCCAGATGTTCAAAAATTAGCAGCAATAGATTTAGGTGTTCAAATAGCAGCACATTTTAATTTTATAGAAGAGTATTAATTAATAAAACTAATTAAAGGAATTAACAATGGATTTTTCTAAAAAAGTATGGAACAAAAATATAAAAAACTATCAAAAAATAAAAGATATGCCATTTAACAAAGAATTAATGTTAGGCACTTTAGATAAAAATAAATTTGCCTACTATATAGAACAAGATGCTTACTACTTAAAATATTATTCAAAAGTTTTAGCAATAATATCTTCAAAAATAGATAGTGCAGATACTGCAATTACATTTTTAAAATCTTCTATTAATTCATATATAGTTGAAGAAGAAGTAGTGCATAAATATTTTAGAGAGTTATTTAATTTTAAAAATACAAATAATATAACAACTGCCTATTTAGGCTATACTAGTTTTTTAATAAATACAGCACATACTGAATCTGTAGAAGTTGCAGCAGCAGCCATACTTCCTTGTTTTTGGATATACAATGAAATAGGCAAATACATAAAAGAAAATGCTGTTACAAAAAATAACCCATATAAAAAATGGATAGATACTTATGCAGATGAAGAGTTTTCTAAGGCAACTGACAATATGATTTGCATTATTGACAATATGTACTCAAAAGCTTCCAAAACAAATAAAGAAAAAATGATTAAATCTTTTGATACCGCTTTTATTTGGGAATATAGATTTTGGAATGATGCTTACAATTTAGAAGTATTTAATAAAATATAATTATTTTTTAATTTTTATTGGAAGCAATCTTTCTAATTCTGTTTTAGATACTTGAGTGTTGCCTGTTATTAAACTTAGCACTTTTATATTTGTTTCATCATTTAATGCATTATAAATATATTCTAGACTATAATTTTTCTTATAATTGCTTAATGGATATATTATATTAACATGATTTTCACATACAAACTCTCTCTCTTTGACTATTGCTGACTTTATATTAATATTTTCATGAGAGCCTGTTATTCTATTAACTGCTATCACCTCTTCTCTTATTATTAAATCTTCTGAAATATTTTTTATATACTGAAGTTTTCTTTTATTTGGTATAACAATTTTTCCCTTTACTATATTAGATGAATATATTAAAGGGATTGCATTATTTTTATTTTCTGTAAGATTTTCTTTAAATTTATTCCAAGCGACACTTCCTGTTTTTACAGCATATCCTATTTCTTTCAAGCTAATAGTATCTTTATATGCTCTATTTAAAAATACTTTATCTTCTGTAAATATTGTAATATCATTTTTTGAGAATATGTATTTTTTATTTTTTTTAGCATTAGTTTTTTTTAGTATTAAAAGCATTACTTTTTGATTTGCCATATAAAAGTTATCAGAGCCTTCTACTATATGCATATACTCAATACTGCTATTATTTATTATATATTCTCTCAATTTAGAAAAGAATGCTCCGTTATTCATTGAAGGAGGCACTACATAGGCTAAATATCCTCCCTCGTTAAGAAGCTCTAAACCTATTTTTATGAATAAAGAAAATATATTAACCCTTCCGCTTATAATATCTTTAAATCTTAATTTTTGCTCTTTATCTAATTTAAACTCAAAATATGGCGGATTTCCTATTATGTAATCATATTTAATAGATTTCTCAGTGTCAATTTTTAAAGTATCCAAGCATTTAATATCTGCATTATTTATTAGTTTTTTTGATATAGATACCAAACTCTCATCAATATCAAATCCATAAATCTCAGCATTATTAAAATACTCATTACAAGATAAAAGAAACTCTCCGCTTCCGCATGCTGGGTCTAATATTTTTACATTATCTTTTTTTTCTGCAATATTTACTAATTCTTTTAAAAGTAAATCTCTTATACTTTTTGGAGTAAAGTACTGGCCGAGTTTTTTTCTTTTTTCTATATTCGTATTTTTTAAATAATCTATACTTTCTTTTGTGTACTCTTTTATCATCATCTCTCTCTTACAAACTATTACAAAACTCTATAACATTATCTTCGCATTTTTCTCTATCTTCATGTAAAAAATAATCTATCTTAGCATTGTCATTTATTGTTTTATTTTGTTCATAAGCACGCCTCACATAAACATTAAAGCCTCTATCAAACTTATATGCAAATAAATTATTTTTATTATTCTTTTTAATTTTCTTTTTAAAACTATCTTCAAGTTTTTTTATCTCTTCAAAAAAATCTATTAGCTCATCTCTCTCATTCATAGGAAGCACATCATTACCCATAAAAAAAGTAACATCTCCTCTCCCATAGGAGCCAAATATATAAATAGAATTCGCTTTAGGAAGATTGCTGTTCCACATTGGCTTTGAAGATACATTGCTGCTATATTTTATCTCTATAGATATAATTTTTTTGCTTGTAAATACAAGAAAATCAGGGAAATTCTGACTTCCATAAGGCTGCGATACAAAACAATTTTCAAAACTCTTATCTTCTGAAGCATAAATATTATCAATAATCTTATCAGACTTTTTATCTAAAATATCAGTTTTCAAAAGAGAAAGTACTTTTTTTATTTCTATATCATTTCTTCTATTGAAACCAACCTTTTTTAAAGCAGTCTCAAATCTATCTTCAAACTCAATTCCCTTTTTACTCTTGAGCCACTCTTTTTTATTGTTTCTTATATCTATAAATATATCTCTAAGCATTGTAATAATATATTTGAAAAAATAATATTGTCAATATTAATAATTATTCTAATTTACAAATATTACTAAACCCAGCAACAGGAACTCCGAGTCCTCTTATAAGCCTAGCCCAATAATTAACCTGTGCAGCTGTTGCAACTAATATCAATATAGCCCTTTCAGAATATTCTCTTTTTACATCATTTATTAATTCTTCTGATATTATAACTGGAGTTTTTGTTATGGCAGATATATATTTTAATGCTATTTTCTCTTTTTTTGATAAAGAAAGACAATTGTCTATATCTTTATTTTGTAATGCTTTAATCTCTTCATCTGTCACATTTTCTTTATCATACTCAAAACTGTTCATATCTATACAAAAAGGACAAGATACATCTATAGATATTTGTATTCTTATAAGCTTTAATAGTCTTTTAGGCACTTCTTTATCATCATGCGTTATTAAAGATTCTAATATACCAGAACTAATAGCTGTTTTTGGATTCCAAGCTAAAACCTTTGCAAGAAGTAAATCTTTTTTTAACTTTTTGCTTGCTATCCATATTGGAAATCTTAAAAAAAAAGGTATTCTTTTAGGAGGGTTAATATATGCTTTATCTTGAGATTCAAAATAATTATTTTTGTCTTTAATATTAAATTTAAACATTATTCATTCCTTAATAAAAATTATCCTAAAAATATTAAATCTATATATACTTCACTATTAATATTAAATGCTTTTTTTACAATATTTCTATACATTTCAAGCTGTTTTGTATATTTCTCTTCTTTTTCTTTAGAATATTTTGTAGCTTTATAATCCAAAACAAAATATTCTTCGTTTGTGTTTTTTGTAATTAAATCTATTTTAGCATTAATAACTTCAGTTCTATTTTTAATTAATTTTCTCTCTTGAAACTTATGCTCCCTTGAAACTATTAATTCTTCTTCATTTATAATATTTGTTATATGTTTATTGTTTATGAAGTTTGTAAAATATTTATCTAACTTGTTTTTTAAATCTTTTTCATCATAATGTTTATTTTGTTTTATAGTATCATTTTTTATTTTTTCTATATAATTTTCTTTATTTGTTTTATATTTATTAAAATCAAAATGTTCAAGCAAGTCATGCATTAAAATACCCATATCTATTGCTTCTATTGTTTCATGATTCTCTATGTCAAAACTTTTATTATCATCTAATGATATAGAAATATTTTTATTTAATAATCTGCTAATAACACTTTTATCAAAATCAGCATCAGATGATTCTGAAGGATTGACATACTTTATTTTTTGTATTTTCTCTTCTATAATATTATTTATATTTATAGAATCTATTTTTTTATTTATTTTTTCTAAATTATTAATATATAATTCATTTAAATCATAATTAGCATTTTTTAATATACCATAAGAATAATAGTCCATAAACTCATTAGTATTATCATCTATATGAACTAAATCATCTGTTGTATTATTTACACAATCTTCTATATTAAAATTATGATAAGAATCTATATAATTTCTATATGATTTAGGGTCTTCTAAGTTTTTATATCTACTCTCACCAGATACTATTAATCTTTCTTTTGCTCTTGTTAAAGCAACATATAATAGCCTTTTCTTTTCAGATTTATCTGCTAAAGAATTGTAATTATTATCTTTAGAAAAGAATTTTAATTTTTCTTCTATTTCTCCATGTATAGGAATCTCTATATATGGATAGTTTTCAACAAAATCAAACATATTGTTTTGAAGAGTTCTATAATGTCCAGCTCCCGCTAAAAAGACATTATTAAACTCTAACCCCTTAGATTTATGTATAGTCATTATTCTAATAGCATCAACTGATAATTTTGGTATTGTGGCATATGATATATCTTTAGCATTCATATCCAAACTAATGACAAAATCATAAATATTAACCCCCGCCCTATTTTCAAAATCATAAGCTAGTTTTTTTAATTTTTCTATATTTGCATAAGAAATCTCTGCATCTTCTTTAAGCATCAAATAATTATAATAATTTGTTTCAGTGCATATTGTCTCTATTGCATCATAAGAAGACATCGTGCTGATTTTTAATTCTATATTATTTAATAACTCTTTTGCCTTTTTTAGTTCATCATAATATTTTTTCTTCTTAGCTATTTCTATAGTCTTTTCTTTGCAATCATTTAGTGAAAAATAATCATATAAATTATAATTTTCATCTTCGTTCAATTTTAATTCTATTGAAAAATCATATAAATTGGCAATCTTTATATCAAATAATTCAGACATTAATAAATTTTGCAATAGGGAATAATCTTTTAAAACTAAATATCTAAGGCATATTATTAAATTAGATATTTCAACTCTCTCATAAAAACCATTTCCGCCATCAACATAATAAGGTATTTTCTCTTCTGCAAATACTGATAAATAAATATTTAATCTGCTAAATGTTTGTAGAAGCATTGCTGTATTTTTATAATCATTTTTTAAATTTGTTTTTATAAACTTAGCTATAGCATATGCTTCTAATATGGTTTTAGAATCACTATTTAACTTTATATCATCATCAATATTGTTATTAAAAACTAATAAAGAAACTAATTTATTTTTTGCATTATCATTTTGTCCTGAAATTAAATTATCATCTTTTTTATATTTTATATTATCATCTTTAAATATTGTATTTTCAAAAATATCATTAAAGAAGTTTATGAGCATTCCTTTGCTTCTGTAATTATCCTGCAAATATCTTACATAATCTTTAAAAATATCTTGAGCATTTGTAAATACATTTAAATCAGCATTTCTAAATCTATATATGGATTGTTTTCTATCTCCAACTATTAGTATTTTTTTATCTTTTATGGTAGTTTCTTTTTTAATTTCTCTATTTCCAAATACTATTAAATTAATAAAAGAAAATTGAAGTTTGCTAGTATCTTGAGCTTCATCTAATATTACTGTATTAATATTGTCTCTTATTTCTTTGCTTATTGTTTCATTTTCTAATGCTTCTATCGCCTTTGATATCATATCTTCATGAGAATATACACCCATTTGTCTTTTAATGTTTTCTAATCTGTTATAGGCTTCTTTTATAAAATTAATGAGGGATATATAGATATTTTTATTTTTTTGTATTTTTATATACTTTTCAAAATTTGGTATAAGAATATCTTTTAATTCATCAAAAGCAGTTTTAAAATCTGTGTGCTTTGTCTTTCCAAGTTTTCTATTATTTTTTACTATACTTAATGATTTTAATATATTATCATATAAATCATCATTTTCTATATTTTTAATTTCTTTTGATTTTTTTATAATATCTATAGAATCATTAATAGAATCTAATATGTTTTTTATAGTAACACCTTCATTTTTTTCAGGTTTATTATCTATTAAATAATTTATATTTTCAAACATTGTATTATAAGCATTATTATAAAGTTCTATCTCTAAAATATTATTAGCTTCTTCTTCAAATGCTTCTATAGTTTCTAATCTTGGTTTTATTTTTATTAGAAAATTAAATATATCGTTTATGAATTTATCTTTTGATTCATCTGTAAATATTCTATAATTTTTTCTAATCTCTTCTGAAAACTCACTATCATTTAATAATTCTAAAAATTCATTATAAATTACTTCATAAAAATCATTATTCTCTTCAAGTATTGTTATTTTAGGCGGCATATTAAGATAAATAGAATATTCTTTAACAATAGAATTAGCAAATGAATGTATAGTAGATATTTTTGCATTAGTTAATATTTCTTTATAAATATCCTTCCAATACTCAATATCTTTACCTTCATTAATTTTTTCTCTAATTTTTCTTCTTATTCTAATTAGCATTTCATTAGCAGCTGCTTTAGTAAATGTAATAACAACTATATTAGAACCTTTTTGTTTTTTATTTTCTAATAGTTTTAAATATGCTTCTGTGATAGTTGTTGTTTTACCAGTACCTGCAGATGCACTAACAAAACAGATTCCTTTATTTAAAAATAAATCTATTATTTCTTGTTGTTTATCATTAAGCTTCATAGTAAAATATAATAACATAAATATAAATAATTAAAATATTTAATTAAAATTTTAGTAAAAATAAAAAATAAAAATAATTGTATAATATCCGATAAAATATTTATGTTTAGAGTTAATATTTTATTAAAAGGCAGAGTTCAAGGCGTAGGTTTCAGATACTATGCCAAAAAAACAGCGGATGCTATGAATATAGTAGGAAAAGTCTGGAATAATTATGATGGTTCAGTTGAAATAGAAGCATATATAAAAACAAAAAATGATATAGAAGAGTTTGTTTCAAAAATGAAAAAAGGATCTCCTATGTCTAGTGTTAAGGAATCTAATGTTGTTGTATTAGCTTGCGATCCTCCTGTAGAAGAAAGTTTTGAAGTAGATAATTAAATTATATGAATATTAGGCGGTGTTATGAAAAAATTGTTTTTTATATGTTTTTTTGCATCATTGTTTTATAATTTTTCCTTTGCTGTAAATTATGTAGATTATAAAGTAGAAAATGGTGATACACTATATGGTATCGCTTTTGCTCATGATATGACTGCAAGCGAGTTTTTAAAACTCAATAAAATAAAAGATCCAGATTCATATAAATTAAAAGTTGGAGAAACACTAAAGGTAAAAGAGAAAGAATATGATTTAGTGTATGATGTTAAGGCTAAATCATACGGACTTAAGCCAGAGAAAAAAAAGTCTTACACAGATTATAAAGTAAAAGATGGGGATACTATACTTGGAATAGCATTTTCACATGGAATGAGTGCTAGTGAGTTTTGTGCTATAAACAATATAGAAGATTTTAATAAATATCAATTAAAGAAAGGCGAAATATTAAAAGTTGCTAATGTTTCAAATATAGAAGAAATAAAAGAAGAAGAAAAAGTAAATCGTAATAATATAGAAAATATAAAAAAAGAAATAGAGCAAAATAAATATATAGATTATCAAGTGAAAGATGGAGATACGATTCTTGGTATAGCATTTTCGCATGGAATGAGTGCCAGTGAGTTTTGTGCCATAAACAATATAGAAGATTTTAATAAGTATCAATTGAAGAAAGGTGAAATATTAAAGGTTGCCAAAGCATCAAAAATATCAAGAGAAGAGAATTTAAATAATAATAATAATAATAATAATAATAATACAGAAAAAATAATAGAAGAAATTAAAGAACCAATAAATAATTATGGTGAATATAAAGTGAAAAATGGAGACACCCTCTACGGCATAGCATTCTCTCATGGTATGAGTGCTAATGAGTTTTTGAAACTTAATAAAATAGATGATGCAAATAAATATAATCTTAAAATTGGAGAAACTCTAAAAGTAAAAAATAATAGTGTTGCAGAAAGAAATGATATAGAAAGAGTAGAAAACAAAGATGTTGAAGAAATAGAAGATATAAAAGAGAATATAAATTACATAGACTATAAAGTAAGAAATGGGGATACTCTATACGGCATTGCTTTTGAAAATGATATGTCTGTTAGTGAGTTTTTAAAATTAAATAATATATCAAACCCTCTAACATACAAACTTAAAGTAGGTGAAATATTAAAAATTAATTCAAAAATACAGAATAAAGTAGATACTTCAAGAACAACTAGAATATATAAAGTAAAAAGAGGTGATACTCTTGGTGCTATAGCTATAAATAATTCTATGTCTTTAGATGAATTATTAAAATTAAATTCACTTAAAAGAGATTATGTATTAAAAATTGGTGATAACATAAAAGTATACGATAAAATATCTGTTAAACTTGATAGTAATTCTATAGAGAAAGCTGACTACATAAAAATAGAAAGTTATAAAGTTAAAAGCGGGGATACTTTAAGTGAAATAGCAGTTGCTAAAAAAATGGACTTAGTAGAGCTTTATTCATTAAATGGATTAGATAATAATTATGTATTAAAAGCAGGCGATGTATTAAAAGTACATGGTGAAAGAGAGAAAATAAATAAAATTGTTATTTCTAATTATAAAGTAAAAAAGGGGGACACTTTATATTCTATAGCTAGAAACAATAAAATGGAATTAAAAAAATTATTAGAGATAAACAATATAGAAGATGCTAATAAATATACTTTACAAATAGGAGCTAACTTAAAAATAGAAACTATAAAAAGCGAATACGCCGATGAAACTATACCAGATTCTTCATTTCAATGGCCTTATAGGGGAATAATAGTTGCTAGATATGGCGTTGACACATATAAGCTTGCCAATAGAGGAATAAATATATTAGGAGATATTGGAGATAAAGTATTAGCTGCAGATTATGGTATTGTAGAATACGCTAATGATATTAGAGGTTTTGGCAAAGTAGTTATAATAAAGCATAAAAATGGTTTTACAACTTCTTATGCTCATTTATCTAAAATAGCAGTAAAATTAGGTGATATAGTAAATAAAGGCGATTATATAGGTGATATAGGAGATACTGGGTTGGTTGATAAGAGTGAATTATATTTCAAGATATCATATAGAGGAAGAGCTCTAGACCCTGTAAAACTACTTCCTAAAGATTAATAATGATTAAGTTATATAAATAAGAACTATACATTTAGTTTAATTAATGTTGTAACAAATAAAGATATAAGAAATATATATTATAAACTATTCAAATTTACTTTTTCATTCATATAGTTTAATTTTTTTATAATCTTTATATTTGAATTAATAAAAATTCTTTCTATATTTTCATCATCTAAACTAGGCACAAATATATGTATTTTGCTTATTATGTTTGGAAGTTCATTTTCATTTTCTTTGCATTTATTTTCTTTCCAGCCTACAATTTTAAACCTCATAATTTTTATGCCAAATTTATCTATTTCACTTTCAATATCAATTTTATTATTATATTCTATCAAATATATAATAGAATGATTTTTATGAGCCAAAAAATAAGGTACTCTATAAATTGATGTACTTAAAAATATACAAAAACAACCAATAGCAGAAAGTATCCATTCTCCAGAACCTATAACTATACCCAAACAAGCAGTAACCCAAACAATAGCAGCAGTAGTTATTCCATGCAATTTACCTCTGTTTTGTATAATCATACCAGCACCTAAGAAACCAATGCCAGAAACAATTTGTGCTGTAATTCTGCTGTAATCAGGCATAGTATATAATAACTTGCTTCCTATCTCCATTAATTGACTATTTTGAATTAGTATAGTTTTTGCAAATACTTCTTCATAGCAAGATAATATAGCAGCCCCCATACATACAATGCTTGTAGTTCTGCTTCCTATAGGCTTTTTATGTTGAGCCCTTTCCCACCCTATCAAAGCACCAACCACATAAGCTGCTAATATTCTTGTTGTTATCTCTAATATATTATAATTCTCAGCTATAGTCTTTATCATTAAGTATTTCCTATTTTCAAAATTGCTTACTATTTCTTTTCAATGTAAGAGTCAAATAATTCTATTACATCTTTTCTATTTTTTCTTGCAGCTAGTCTGTATGCTGTATTGTCATAATTATTTCTATCTGTAGGATTTGCTCCTGCTTTTAATAGCTCTTCTATAATGTTAATATCTGTGCCGAATGTTTTGTAAATTGTTTTATTATACTCTTCTACCTTTTTATCATATTGATACATTACAGAACGTATTAAAACACTGTTTCCATTTCTGTCTCTCGCTTGAACATCTGCCCCTAATTCTATTAATTTTTTGATACTGTCTAAATTAGCATCTTCTCTCTCTATTGAATACATTAAAACGCTCTTTCCGCTATTAGTTTCATAAGAGTTTACATCAGCTCCTAGTTCTATTAAATCAAATACCATATTAGTATTATTGTTTTTTGCATTATAAATTAAAGCATCATTTAAATTAGTTGCTCCCGCTTCTATTAACCTTTTTGTAATATCTAAATCTTTTGATGCTGATAAAGGAGATTTTCTTATAGCGCCTTCATAATTCCTATATACAACTAATAGAGTTTCAGCATTAACATTAGCTCCCATATCTATTAAATAATTTATAGTGTTAATATCTCCGCCCTCGCAAGCACTAACCAAAGCACTATTAATGTCTTTTGCCCCAATATTAATAAGCTCTTGAACAATATCCAATTTACCCCCAAAAGCAGCATAACTAATAGCAATATTATAATTACTAGCACCAGCATTATTTAACTCTTTAGCTATATCCCAATAACCCTCCATGCATGAAATATAAAAAGCCATATCAATATCTTTCGCACCAAAATTGATAAGCTCTCTTACAATATCAATATTGCCATTTTTAGCAGCATACATCAAAGGCGTCATATTATATTTAGAGTCAAATATATCTAAATTATACCCGTCCCTTATTATATTTTTTACTTCTTCTATATTGTTATCATTTATACTTTGCATTAAATCATTACTGCTCTGTGAAAATAGAATTGAAACATTAATTAAAATCAATACAATTAGTTTTTTCATAATACACTTATCCATTATATACTGTTATAATTATCGGAAAATAAACATAATATTAAAAAATATTTTTATTTGTAATAAGTACTTACAGAAATATCTTGTAATATGTATTATATATTTTATAATAAAAAAATGATTAATATTGTTTATGAAGATGAATATTTTTTGATAATTAATAAAGAAGCCGGCATAGAAGTAGATGATTCAATAATAGATATAATAAAAAAAGATTATCCAAATATAAAAGAGCTTTTTTTGGTGCATAGATTAGATAAATATACTTCTGGTATACTCATACTTGCTAAAGATAATAACACAAAAACATATTTTGAAAATGCATTCAAAAACAAGGAAATTAATAAAGTGTATCATGCCATAGTTGAAGGGATACCAAAAAATATTAAAGGAACTATAGATATACAAATAGCAAAAGATACAAATAATCCAAATAGGAGAATAGTGGTAAAAAAAGGCGGAGAGAAAGCCATAACACATTATAAAGTATTAAAAAAATTCAAATTGCATTCTCTATTAGAGCTTAAACCAATTACAGGAAGAACTCATCAAATAAGAGTGCATTTATCATATTTAGGAAACCCTATAATAGGTGATAAAATATATTCTAAAAATGCAAAACTTTATAATATCAAAAGCTTTGCATTAATAGCTAAAGAAATACATTTTATACACCCAATAACCAAAAAAAATATAGATATAGAAATAAAATACAATAAAGAATTTTTAAATAGTTTAAAAATTTTATCTAGTAAATAATTAATGTCTTATTTTTGCTATAAATATATTTTCTATATCCTCAATAGTTTTTATAGAATTAACTATATTATTAATAGTAGTTTTTCTTAATACAAACATCATATTATTATCTTTATTAAGAGTTTTATCTACATTAATTGAAGCGTTATTAAAAGCATTAACAAAAGAATCTATTTTGTTTTTCAAAGATTTAAATCTTACATAAAAATCTTCTTCTTTATCTCTAAAATCTTTTATTATTAAATCATTATTATAATGGGTAAAGCCCAAAATTGGAGATAGAAGTTCATTGCTAATAGCCTTATTTCTTGCAATAGATATAATATCTGAAACTATAGCACTGCTAGTAGTAACTCCTCCAGCACCTGCCCCATAAAATACATTATCTCCAGCAATATCGCTAGTAACTTTAATAGCATTAAAACTATAACTTGTCCTAGCTAAAAAATTCCTATCTTTTATAAAACTAGGTATAACATAAACATATACATTATTATCTTTATCTATACTAGCATCAGCAACAAGCTTAACAGTGTATCCCAATCCCATAGCAAATATAATATCATCTAATAAAATATTTCTTATTCCTCTAATATAAATATCTTTCATATTAATAATATTACAAAAAGCAATAGATGCTAAAATACATATCTTATGAGCAGTGTCTATACCATCTATATCAAATGTAGGGTCAGCTTCAGCATATCCCCTATCTTGTGCCTCTTTAAGAACAACATTAAAATCTATCTTTTGTTTGGTCATATTAGTAAGTATATAGTTACAAGTACCATTTAATATGCCAGTAATAGATTCTATATTATCAGCGGTTAAACTTTCTTTCATAGCTCTTATTATAGGAATAGCACCTGCAACAGAAGCTTCAAACTCAATATCTGCTTTTCTATTTTTTATTAACTCTTCAAAACTATTTGCTAATAATGCTTTATTTGCAGTAACAACAGGTTTATTAGATTTTAGTATTAACTCTTTTGCTGTAGTCATTCCGCCAAGAACTTCTACAATAATATCTATATCATTATCATTTAATATATCATTTAAATTTTCTGTTTTATTTTCTACAGTATCAAGATATTCATCATGCTTTTCTTTAATATTTCTGCTGAATATTGTTTTTACTATTAATTTAAATCCGCTTCTTCTCTCTATATTTTTATTATTAGTTATAATAGTTTTTAAAGTAGCCTTTCCAACATTACCATATCCAGCTATAGCTATTTTTATTTCTTTACTTTCACTCATATAATAATCTCACTTTAAGAAATGTATTAGTTAATTTTTGAGTATACAAGACTATATAAAAAAAATCAAGTTACTATATACAGTTTTTTATACTAAATAATGAAGTATTTTTTTTAGTGATGAAATATTTATAAATTAATCAAAAAAATTATTTATTGTCTCTTTTAAGCCTTCTTTATCTAATTTATAAATATTAAGTAACTCATCTCTAGAAGCAACTTCAAAAAACTTATTTGGAAGAGCATGTATTTTTATTTTTTTATTATATATTTCATTGTCTGAGAGAATGTTTAATATTGCAGCACCAACTCCTCCCCTTTTTACACTCTCTTCAATTATTAGAATATTGTCTGATTTTTTTGCAACATCAATTATAGTTTTTTCGTCTAAAGGATTTAATGTGCATAAGTTAATAATAGTAGTATCTAGATTAATTTCATTTACTGCATCAACAATATCAATCAAAGTTTGTCCATAACTTATAATGCAATTTGTTTTGCCTTCTCTAATAATATGAGCCTTACCAATCTCAAAATTATCAGGTATTATATTTTTATCGCATTCTCTTACAGAAGACTTATTATATCTTATCACTGTAGGACCATTATAATTATAAGAAGTTATAAACATATCCCTAAAATCTTTTTCTGCCACAGGAGCCATTATAACAATATTTGGAACAATGCTTAAAAAAGAAATATCATATACGCCCTGATGAGTATCCCCATCTTCTGGCACCAAACCAGCCCTATCAATCATAAACTTAACATTAGCATTCATTATACCAACATCATGTATAACTTGGTCATAAGCCCTTTGCAAGAATGTTGAATATAAATAAACATAAGGTATAAGCCCGCTCTCTGCAAGACCAACAGCAAATGTAACAGCATGCTGCTCTGCTATTCCAACGTCAAAATACCTATCTTTAAAAAGTTTAGCATATTCAGTAAGCCCTGTTCCAGATTCCATTGCTGCAGTTATTGCAATTATTCTTTTATCTTCTTTTGCAATATCTACTATGCACTCACCTGCAAGATTAGAAAAAGTTTTTGATGATTTCTTTTTTAACTCTCCCGTTTCTACATTGAAAGGAGCAATTCCATGAAACTTTGTAGGGTTTTCTTCTGCTTTACTATATCCCTTGCCTTTTATTGTATTTACCTGCACAAATCTAAGACCTCGCATAGATTTTACTTTTTCAAATGTTTCAATAAGCTCTTCATAATTATGACCATCTACAGGACCAAAATATTTAAATCCAAGTCCGCTAAATGCTATACCCGGAGCAACAAAACTTCTTATAGCACCTTTACCTCTATCTATAAACTCGTTTGCAATGTCTCCAAATGGAAGCGTGGAAACTAAATTTTTTAATTTGTATGATGCATCTTGAACAAGGCTGTCGTTTAAAGTGGTATTTAGAAACTTTGAAATGGCACCAATATTTTTACCAATAGACATTTCATTGTTGTTTAATATTATTATCATGTCTTTGTCGGTATGTGCTATATTATTCATAGCTTCTAAAGCCATCCCTCCTGTCATAGCACCATCACCTATAATAGCTATCACTTCCCCGCTATAGCCTAAAATATTTTTGGCACTTGCTACTCCATAAGAAAATGAAAGCGAAGTTGAAGAATGCCCTGTCTCTTCTATATCATGCTCTGACTCTTCTCTTTTTGGAAAGCCTGATAAGCCTTTATATTTTCTTAAAGTGCTGAATCTATCTTTTCTTCCTGTGAGAATCTTATGCGTATAAGCCTGATGCCCAACATCAAAAATAAAAGCATCTCTTGGAGAATTAAACAAATAATGCAAAACTATAGTTAAATCAACCACCCCCAAATTGCTTCCTAAATGCCCGCCAGTTTCTGCAACACTTTTTATTAAAAACTCTCTTATCTCTGAAGCTAAAATTGGAAGCTCTTCTATACTAAGTTTTTTTAAATCATCTATAGAGTTAATGTTTTCTAAATACATGCATCCTCTCTAAATTTGTTTTTTGTTTTATTATATTAATATTATGATTTTTTTCAACAAATTATATAATACTAATTATCTAATACTAAAAGGATTAAGTAAATAGCCGTTTCTAATATAATTAATAGGTGTTAATATTATATAAGAAATTAGCATATTAAACATAGATATTATAAAAGAAAATATTAACAAAAGAGTATAAGCATCAATACAATTATTTATAAATATTAAAATATTTTTTGGAATACCTATATTAAATAACATTTTAATAAGTATTAAAAAAGTGTTTAATATAAGAATGCAGGCAAATAACACAATAACTCCTTTCCAAGCATGAGATATATCTGCAGGGCTTAATTCCATATGAGAAGCTATTGATATTGAAAGATAAAGAAATATCCAAAAACTTAATTGTTTTAATGATGAATTAACTATAATATTATTTATAATGTTTTTTGATATATAATAAACTGAATTAAATACATTAAAAAACTCATTAATAAAAAAAGAAAAAACTCCATATTTATTGTTGTAGCTAATTTTTGGTATATTAAAAATATTTTCTTTAAGCTCTGGCTGTAAAACTATAAAAAGCAAATAAACAATAAAACTTCCAACTATAATTGGTGCTATGCCTATAAAAAAATTTCCAAGCTGCTGATACCAACTGCGTGAATCATAGCTATGAAGAACATATCCTATTGTGTCAGATTTTGTATTAAAGAGTTTTATATCATCAATTCTATGCCTAAATATAATACAAAATAAAGCATGAGAAATTTCATGTATTGGGGTTCCTATCCACCCTGTTATATATAATTCTGCCTTGCTTCCTAAAGTTTTAGCAAATAGTCTTCTTGTTATATAGGAAATAAAATAAAGCAAAAATCCAAATATTATAACATTGCCGAATAATCTAATTAAATCTACTAAAGTCTTTGAAACTATTATAAACAAAAAATAAAATACATCTTTAATCATTACTATGTTTATATCGGAAATAATAGTGCTTATAGTGAAAGAAAATTAAATATCATAAAAAATAAAAAAATATGTAAAAAAGTTTATTATTTTGTTTGACATTTATAATTTTTTGAATATAATAACTATATATAGAAATATTAAAAGGAGTAAAAAATGTGTTTATCGTATAACACCTGTCAAACTAATTTAACTTCAAATATTCATTTCCAACTTTCTAAATTCTATAAATCTTTCAAACGTAAGTAATTCTAAACATTTCTTAATTAAAGATAATAAAAAAATTATAAAAATTTTATAAAAAAATTAACTTAGTACTATATTTAAAAATTAACATATTATATTATTATTAATTTGTAGTATTGTAGTTAAAGGTTATGGCTGTATGCAAAAAGATAGTAAATATTTAATATTGGATGATAAACTTAATTCTATTGAAAAATATTTAATAGATTTAAGGCGAGACTTGCACAAACACCCAGAATTAGGTTTTGAGGAGTTTTACACATCAAAAAAGATTTCTTCTATATTAAAAAGTTTAAATATCAAACATAAAGTAAAAGTAGCAGAAACTGGAATAGTAGCAGATATAGAGGGAGAAGACAAAAGTTTTACAGTGGCATTTAGGGCTGATATGGACGCTTTGCCTATGGAAGACTTAAAAAAATGTGAATACTCTTCAATAAATAAAGGTAAATGTCATTCTTGCGGACATGATGTTCACACTGCTATATTAACAGGCATAGCAAAATATTTTTCTGAAATAAAACCTCCATGCAATATAAGGCTAATATATCAGCCTGCAGAAGAGACTACAGGCGGTGCTTTGCCAATGATTAAAAAAAATGCATTAAAAAATGTTGATGTAATATATGGGCTTCATGTTAATCCTGAATTAAAAGTAGGAAGCATTGGAGTAAAATATGGTGCAATGTATGCTAGTTCAAATATGTTTGATGTAAAAGTGTATGGTAAATCTGCCCACGGAGCAAAATCATATAATGGAATAGACAGCATATTAATAGCTAGTCATATATTAACTCAAATGCATAGCTACACTTCATCATTTACAGACGGAAGTATGAGGCTTCATGTTGGTTTGATGAATGGAGGAAGTGCAAGAAATATCGTTGCTGATTTTACAAAAATGGAAGGCATTATAAGAATGCTTTGCGATGATAAAAAAAGAAAAGAAAGATTAACTGCAATAGAAAAAATTGTTAAAAACACAGCATATAGTTTTAATGCTAAAGCAGAGTTTATAAATATGCCTTCATATCCTGCTTTGATTAATCATAGCAATGCTGTAGATATAGTAAGAGAATCTGCTAACAATATAAAATTAAATATTGTAGAAGAAAATGCCAATATGACAACAGAAGATTTTAGCTATTATCTTCAAAACATAAGCGGGGCTTTTTTTAGCTTGGGAGTTGCAAACAAAAAAATAAACTACCCTATTCATAATAGTATGTTTGATATAGATGAAAGGGCTATTAATATAGGCGTGAAAATGCAGATAGCTAACGTTTATGAAAGTTATTTAAAAAAAGATTTATTTAAAAAAATAAAAACAACTAATAATAAATAAAAAAGGAGAAAAATTATGTCATTATTCGAAGGAGCTGGTGTAGCTTTAATAACACCATTTACAAAAGATGGAGAAATCAATTATAAAAAACTTGCTGAACTTATAGAATATCAAATAGCAAATAAAACAGACGCTATAATAGCAGCAGGAACAACAGCAGAAAGTGCTACACTTACAAGGGAAGAGAGGATAGAAGTAATAAAATTCTGTATAGAAGTTACAAATAAAAGAACAATGCTTATAGCAGGTACAGGAACCAATGTCACCAAAACAGCAGTAGAACTCACACAAAAATCATGCGAATATGGTGCTGATGCTATAATGGCAGTAACTCCATACTACAACAAAGGTAATGAAAGCGGACTTATAGACTACTACACACAAATAGCCAATGCATCAAAAGTGCCTGTTATAATGTATAATGTGCCTTCAAGAACAGGCGTAAAACTTCCGCTTAATGTTATTAAAAAATTATCTGAAGTATCTAATATAGTTGCAATTAAAGAAGCTAGCGGAGATATGAGCTATACCGCTGATATTGCCAATATTGCTCCAAACTTAGACTTATATTCTGGAAATGATGATATGGTTACACCTATACTTGCTTTAGGAGGTAAAGGAGTAATATCTGTTACAAGCAATATTATACCTAAAGAAAATCATGATATGGTAATGAACTTCCTTAATGGTAAAGTAGAAGAAGCCATAAAAGCACAAATACATTATATAGATTTAGTAAGGGCTATGTTTATAGAGGTTAATCCTGTGCCTATAAAAGAAGCTATGAATATAATGGGCTTTGATGTTGGACCTTGCCGTTCTCCTCTTGGACCTTTAAGCGAAAAAAATAGAGAACATGTAGCTCAAATAATAAACAAATATGGGATTAAAAAATGAAAACAACTAAAATAATAATACATGGTATTGGAACAATGGCAACTATATTAAAAGATATAGTTGAAAAAGATGACAGTTTAGAGTTAGCTGGTTTTGCTGACAATCTCACTAATGAAAAAGGTGATGTAATAGTAGATTTTTCTCATTTTTCATTAATTGAAGATATGCTTGATTATGGAGTAAAAAATAATATACCTATTGTGATATGTACTACAGGTTATGATGATAAAATATTAGAAAAGATAAATGAAGCATCAAAAAAGATCCCTATAGTACTATCTTCAAATACTTCTATAGGTGTTACATTAATGAATGAGATAGTATCAAAAGTTGCAAGTGTGTTAAATGATTTTGATATAGAGATAGTAGAAACTCATCATAATAAAAAGATAGATTCTCCAAGCGGTACGGCTAAAACTTTATATAACACTATTAACAATACATTAAATAATGAAATGCATTTAGTTAATGGAAGAAGCGGTACACACAAAAGAGAAAAGAAAGAGATAGGCATGCATTCATTGAGAGGTGGAAGTGTGGTTGGAGAACATAGTGTTATATTTTATGGAGATGATGAGGCTATAGAGATTACTCATAAGGCTATGTCAAAAAAGATATTTGCTCATGGTGCTATTAAATCAGCTAAATTTATTGTTGGTAAAGCACCTAAACTTTACAACATGAAAGAAGTATTATCTTAAATTATAAAAAATAAAACTATGAGTATTGTATAAAAAAATTATAATAATAATTTATATAATCCTCATAGTTTTTATTATAATATTTGTTTTAATAAAAAGTAAATAAAATTAAATATTTTTTATATTGACAAAAGATAAAAATAAATTATAATTTTTGTTAAAGAAATAAAAATATTTATTTCTAAATTAGGATTTCAAAATGAAAAATAAATTAATCAATCTTTTTTCTTATTCTTCTATTTCTTCTAGCCTCTTTTTGAGGTGACTCTTAATTTTCTATTTTAATCTAAATAATCAAAAAACAAAAACTGCAAATATAGTATGATAGTTTTTTCTATTATGCATTATTTTATACATTTATTAACTATTTAAGGAGATTTCGTTATGAAAATCGTAAATTCTTGGAATGATTTCGACCCATTAAAACATGTTATAGTAGGTAGAGCTGATAACTGCTGTATAGCACCATCAGAACCAGCATCAAAAGCTAAAGTACCATTAGACAGCCCAATGAGAGGTATGACAGGACCAAGACCATTAGATACTGTAGAAAAAGCAAATGCTCAACTAGACAATCTTTGTAAAATCTTAGAGCAGCACGGTGTTAAAGTTGATAGACCTACTCCTCTACAATGGAATCAGGCTGTTGTAACACCTCATTTTATGACTGGAAGTATGTTTGGATGTATGCCTCCTAGAGATGTACTTTTAACTATTGGTAATGAAATAATTGCTGCTCCTATGTCTTTTAGATCAAGATATTTTGAGTATTTGGCTTATTCACCTATACTTAGAAAATATTTTGATGAAGACCCTGATTTTAAATGGATATCTGCTCCTCGTCCAGAACTTGGAGATGCAAGCTATGATATGCATTATTTTGATGGAGATGTTACTGAAGAAGTTTTACTTGAAAGAACTGCTAAGCTTCATATGGTTACAACAGAACATGAAATACTTTTTGATGCTGCTGATGTTATGAGGGTTGGTAAAGATTTATTCTGTCAGCATGGTTTAACTACAAACAGAAAAGCTATGGAATGGTTAAGAAGACAGTATCCAGACTTTAGGGTGCATGCTGTAAACTTCCCTGGAGACCCTTATCCAATACATATTGATGCTACTTTTGTACCTTTAAGACCCGGTTTAATAATTAACAACCCTACAAGAAGACTTCCAGTGGAACAAAGAAAAATATTTGAAGCTAATGGATGGGAGATCGTTGATGCTGCTCAGCCTGCACATAAAACTCCTCCGCCTCTTTGTTATTCTAGTGTTTGGCTTTCTATGAACTGTTTGGTATTAGACCATAAAACAGTATTAGTTGAAGCAAGTGAAGTTTATCAAATGGAGCAAATGGATAAATTAGGAATGAATGTTATCCCTGTACCATTTAGAGATGCTTATCCGTTTGGTGGAGGTTTACATTGTGCTACTGCTGATGTTTACAGAGAGGGTTCTTGCGAAGACTATTTCCCTAAACAAGTAGATGACCCTACTTTAGTTACTTACAAAAAGTGGTAATTTGTATATAGATTGTGTTTTTTATATTGGAGGCGGGCAAAACTCGTCTCCTTTTTTTATATATAAATGATAATTGTTGCAAAAGTAAATTAATAAATATTTATGTTGTTTTAATTTATGTTCTTATTTTTATTCAACTTTTTCCCGTAGCAAAAAGTTGCAAAAAGTACAAATTATTTCGCTTATTCGTATACATTTCGCGAAAGTGCAAGTATTCAAATTTTATATCTAAAAAATATATATAATGACACTATATGTTTATGTCTATACTTCATAAAAATGCAGTTCTTTTGGTTCTTTTATACAAATCCCGAAAGGTACCTACTAGGTAAAAAAACAGGCGGCAAAGCCCTGCAAATATCTTATTTTCCCCTTACACGGTGTGGACTTCATCAAAGAAGCAAACTATTGCTCTGCTTTTTTAAAAATCAATTATTGGTATCATAGACCTCTTTATTATTATAAAAATCTGTTTTCTTTATATTTGTGTTATAATATATTACAGAAAGTAAACTCATTAATATAATCTGAGCTACAGGCATTGCCAACCACACACCATTAAGCTTAAAAAATATAGGAAGAATCATTATGCATAATGGACTTACAAACAAAGGGTCTATGTATGTTAAAAGACTCGCATATTTACTCTCGCCAGAAGAATAAAAATAAGCAGTACCAATTCTTACCATAGGCTGAAGTATAAACGATATAGCTATTATAGGCATAGCAATACTTACAATGTTGTTTGTCTCTATTGAAGCACCAAATATAATTCCTAATCTATTTTTAAACAAAAGAACTACTATTATTAATATAAATCCTAACACTGAAGAAAATAATATTCCTTTCTTTAAAACCTTTCTCATAAGCTCTTCTCTCTTAGCACCCTTGAAAAAACTAATCATAGGCTGACAACCTTCTGCAATACCTTCAAATAAATATATTATAGAACCATAAATATAATTAATTACAGAATATGCACTAGTACCAATATATCCTCCATATTTTATGCATTGCAAATTATTAAATATTACTATTAAAGAAGGAGCCATTACAAGACCAAACGGAGAAAGCCCTATTTGAATAGCTCTTTTACTCATAGATAAATCAAAATCTGATAATCTTATTTTTGTTCTATATTTCTTTCTAATAAATAAATAATATATAGAAATAGCAGAAACTATTGCCTGTGCTATAATTGTAGCTAATGCAGCCCCAAAAGTTCCTAATCTTAAAACCATTAAAAACATATAGTCTAATACAATATTAGTTATAAGACCTATACCCATAAAACTCATGGCATGTATAGTTTTACCAGAATTCCTTATTATAGGCATGCTTCCTGCAGATATAATCTGAAATGTACCGCCTAATATAATAGTTGTAATGTAGCTGTTAGCCTGTTCAAATATTATATCTCTCGCACCAAGCTGATAAATTAATTTGTCTTTTATTAAAAGAAGTAGTAGAGTTAATATGATGCTTGCAACTATTAAAGTAATAAATGTATTAATTTTAGCCTTGTTAAACTTCTCTAAATCTCCAGCTCCAAGATATGTAGACATTATAACAGATCCGCCCATTCCAAGCATAGCAGCTGTAGCAAATAACACCGTTCCTATAGGATAAACTAAATTGATTGCAGTAAGCCCATTGTCGCCCATAGAATGACCAACAAAAAAACCATCAACTACTATATAAAGCCCTCCAAGCATAGTTGATACTATAGAAGGAAGTACGTATTTAAAGAAAGATTTTTCCATCTCTTCTACTTTGTTTATCATTGAAGCTCCTTAAAAATATAAATATATAGTCCGATATTAGACTATTATATTCGTTTAAAAATTATTGTCAACACCTAAAAAACAAATTAGATAATTTTTTTATATAAATAATCTAAATAGAAATAAATATTTTTTGATTGCAAAAAAGTTAACATAATTTATAATTTTGTTTAATCACTTTTAAGGATAATAAATGCCAATAAGACTTGCAACTTGTGAAGATACAAAACAAATACTAGAAATATACTCAAATTATATTGACACAAACATCACATTTGAATATTCATTGCCTAGTATAGAAGAGTTTGAAAAGAGAATAAAAAATATAATAGAAGTGTATCCCTATTTAGTATATGAAGAAGAAGATAAAAAAATATTAGGGTATGCATATGCCCATAGTTTTATGGAGAGAGAAGCCTATAAATGGGACGCAGAACTTTCTATATATATGGATTATAATTATAAATCAAAAGGACTAGGAAAAAAGCTTTGCCTAGCATTAATTAATATACTTAAATATCAAGGTTTCAAAACATTTTATTCTAGAGTAACATCTGGAAATATAGCAAGTGAAAAGTTTCATGATTATTTTGAGTTTAAAAAATGCGGCATGCTTTATAACACAGGATATAAATTATCCAAATGGCATGATGTAATAATCTACGAAAAACAAATTAATGAATATGATGAAAGCCCAAAAGATATAATAAAGATAAAAGATATAGATAAAGATACACTCAACAGCATAATATCAAATATTTAATGATTAGAGTAAGCCAAGTATTATTATAAATTGTGCAAACATAGCAACAGTAATAAAAATTTGACAGAATAAAGAAAATTAATTATACTGTATAAAAATACTATCAACGAGGTGGGATATGGAAAATAATAATGAAGAACAAATAAGAAATAAGTTTGAAAGCATATTACAATATGAAAACAATAAGGACGCATTAATTGATTATTTTTACGGAAGAATAGATAGCTGCCCTATTTTTAAAAATTATTATAGCTATGATGCTGAAGAAATTTTCAAATTTTATTTTGATGAAAATACTAAAGAAGAAGATAAAAAAGCTCTATCAAGATACGCGGCAACTGTAATTAAATATATATATAAAGGCAATACTACCAATCAAATTTTAAGATTATGTGTCGGTGAAGATTTAGAAAAAGTATTAATAGAAAGTTATAATATTATATATGAAAGAGAATATGGTACAAAATATGCTAAGTCTGGTTTAATCCATAATGAAGCATATAAATATATACAAATACAAGTAAATAATTTTTGGGGTTTTTTAGGATTAGAACATTATATGCCTAAAGACTTTAATCAATATTTAGAAAAAGTAAAAAATGATAATGAAATATTATTAAAAAAAGCACCTCATTTATTATTAACTATTTTTGTATATCTCATAAATAAAGATGATGATAAAATCCTTATTAAACAATTATTAAATTATATAGACTCTCTAAAAATTAATGATGAAGAAACTACTGCACTGCTTTTTACTATAGCTGATAAAGATGAAGAAGTGTATAAAAGATTAATTAATATTTTAAATAAAGATAATAATATGATTTATTTTCTTGTAAATATATCCCGTGAAATGGTAGGAAGAACAGGACAATTATATAAAAGATTATTTAAAAGCTATTCAGAGGATAAACTATATTATTACTATACGAGAGAACTTATACCTGAATATTTAAAAATATGCTCTTTCCCTAAAGAATGTATTTTATTAAGCAAAATACTTAATGACAACACTCTTTTTATTTCTAAGCATACATTGGAAATAAAAAAATTATATGATGAAGACAAAGAAACTTTTTATAAACTTTATGAGATAATAGAAAAATCAAAATTTGAACAATTATATCTTGATTATGCTATGCTTTCATCAATTATGCTTGCAAGAAATGATAATAAATATAATATTGATGCTAATTCTATTGTAGCAAAGTTAAAAGAAATATGCGTGTATTTATTAGAAACAAATGTAGCTATTAAAAGTTTCGATGATATAACTTCTAAAAGCACTAAATATGTAATTAAATATGTAAAAGAAAAAATTTATGATAGTCATAGTCATTATTTATCGGCTATAATGTCGCTTGACGAAGTAAATGATGAAGCATCAGAAATTACTACTAAATTATTAAATCGTTACGGAATATACGGCAAAATTTCTATTTATGTTTCTACTGAGAAAATATTCTATAACAGAGATATTTTATCAATTAAAGAAAAATTAGTTAATGATAAAAAAGTACCACTAAAAAATATTTATTTATCATTATTAGACTCAAAAGATGATATTATAACTCTTATAAAAAACAATGTAGAAGAAACAAAATCTATTATGGAAGATAAATCATTTATCACTTCTATAACATCAAATATTCAAGGCACTATATCATTTATTGATTATATTTKCAGTGATAAGTTAAAAGATTTGATAGATAATAAATTTGATTTTGTTTTYAAAGTTCTTGATACAGCAAAATCAAAAGAAATAAAAAAGCATTGCGTATCAGTAATCAGTAATAATGAAAGCATTGTAAGAAGCGAAGTAGAAAAATTAGCAAATGAAGGAAAAGAAGCATCAAGAACAGTTTATAAAGAAATAATTAAATATTGGGATTTACAGAAGTTTAATGATGATTTTAAGTTCAAAAACGTTGAAGAGATAGAAGCCCATTTAAATAAATACTATAATGAAGGACATGAAACTCTAATAAAAGATATAGACGAAAATATACTTTCTAATATTCTATTAAAAGATAAAACAACTAAAGCACCTTTAAAAATAGTTCAGTATGTGTTTATGGAATACGTTGCATTAAAAGAGCCTTCCATATTAAAAGACTGCAACAAAATAGCAGAGTTTTTTGATATTAACTCATTTAGAAATGCACTTGACGCTATATATTCTAATTGGCTTAACAACAAAGCAGATACAAAATTAAAAAATATACTTATTCCATATTGTATTTTCCAGCCTGAAGATAAACTCTTAAAATTAAAAGCACAAATTGAAGAATGGGCATTAAATTCAAGAGGAGCATTAGCAGCACATGCGGTATATGCCATAGCATTAAATGCAAGCAAATTTGCATTGGTATTAGTTGATACAATGTCTGTAAAAGTTAAAAATAATCAGGTAAAAAATGCTGCTAAAGATGCATTAAAAAAGACTGCCAAAGCATTAGAGATTTCAGAAGATGAGCTAATAGATAAAATAATTCCAGATTTAGACTTTGATAAAAAAGGAATGAGAGAGCTTCATTACGGAGGAGAAGCTAACAGAGTATTTAAACTTCAAATAAAAAATGATTTCACTATCGAAGTAACAGATTCAAATGATAAAGTTTTAAAATCACTCCCAGCACCAAACAGCAAAGACAATAATGCAACAGCAGATGCTTCTAAAAAAGAATTAACTTTGATAAAGAAAAACATAAAAATGATAACTTCTAATCAAATAACAAGATTAAATAAAGTTTTATTAAACGGACGTAAATGGTCTTATAAAACTTTTACTGAGCTTTTTGTTGACAACCCAATAATGAATATATTTGCTTTAAAACTTATATGGGGCGTTTATGATGAAAAAAATAATTTAATAGAAAGCTTTAGATATATGGAAGATGGAAGTTTTAATACTTTTGATGAAGAAGAATACATATTTGAAGATAGTCTAAAAAATAAAAAAAATATTACTTTAGTTCACCCAATAGAATTAGACGAAGAAAAATTATCAAAATGGAGAAATCAATTAAGCGACTACGAAATATTACAGCCTATAAATCAGCTTGATTTATTATTTGAAGAAGTGAAAGAAGAGCATATAAAAAATAACAAAATCATTTCATTTGAAGATAGAGAAATAACAGCAGGCGAGATTATGTCAATGGCAAATAAAATGTCATTTGAAAGAAGCAGAGATATTGAAGATGGAGGAAGTTATACTTATTATGAATTAAAAGACTCTATGTTAAATATTGCATGCCGTATAGATTTTGAATATATGTGGTTTGGAATGGATGCGGGTGAAAAAGTAACATTTAAAAATATTGCTTTCCACAGACTAGATGAAAATGGCAGCTGCAATGAAGAAGAATATATAAATCCTTTAGAAATTAATAAGAGATTTACTTCATCAATATATGGAACAGTAAAATCTTATTTTATGAAGTAAAAACTTTGACGAAGTCCGCAGAGCGACCGAATGTACTTACTTAGGTATTGGCATAAAAGAACCTTATATCCTTCGGATACGCTTTGCGAAGAACTGCATTTTTTATAAACTAATACTCAAATATATTCAAAAATGCTAAGTCCTAACCTTTTTATATCTAGTATTTACTCTATATCTTATGTAAATATATATTCATTAAAAATATTCAAAGCATTAATTTTATTGTATGAATCTCCGCCTCTCCAATGCATTAATTTCTCGGATAGTTCAGTATCTCTGTATTCTCTTTCTTCTTTAGCTTCCAAAATATCCAAATAGGATAATATTTCTAAAAGTATAATCCTTTCAGCTTTTGAAGATGGAAAAATATCTTTTAAAGTTTTTTCTAATTTATTTGCTGAGTCTTTTTCATTGTTGTATGAATCTATTTGTTTTAGAATATCATTAAAAATTTTTATATCATCTGGAGTTGGGTAAAATTCAAAATCATTAATTTTTTTAAATTCTTCTAAATCAAAATAAATATATGATAAATGTTCAAGCCTCACTCCGCCCCATTTATATTTTTCAAAATTATATACATTTCTATCTTGTAAATTAAAGTCATCGCCAATGATAAAGTAATTATCATTGCATTCATTACAATATGATGGATATGACTTATTATTTATAAAATTATGAATATTGATTTTTTTGCCTAAATATAAACTTGATATAAAACTTCTTAAATTTAATTGTCTAGTTGATAAACTGCACAAAAATGCTCTGACTGTATTTTCAAAATTAATTTCTTTTACCAAATCATTTATTCTTATTATAAGTTCATCATGTTTAATAATTTCATCTGTAAAATCAAACATAAGTCCTTTTTCTTTTGCATATAAAAAATCATCATCATTTATTATCATTTTATTATCATCAATCCAGCCATTTTTCCAAAAATAATTAAATAATATTTTTTTAGCTTTCTTATCAATTATATGCATGTACTATCCTCATTTTTAGTATATTTTTGAAAACATACTAAAAATTTTAAGTTTTTTATTTGCATGGGTTAGCCACCGTATCCCCACATTATCTTATTATATAATAAGAGTGAAATATTTGCACTTTTTGGTTCTTTTTGCGGCGGGAAAAAGAACAATAAAATTTTTATCTTTTTTATTATTTGCAGGGCTTTGCCCCGCACCCCACTTCTTTTGGTGACCCAAAGAAGCAAAAAGACTGCATTTTTTAGTCTAAAATATAGATATTATATTTTATTTATATTTCAAACATATAAAGCTAAAATACTTGCACTTTTTGCAACTTTTTGCGGCGGGAAAAAGTTGAATAAAACAAAAACTTATATAACAAAATATATTTGTTTATGTATTTAGAAAAATATAATAATAAAAATTTCTTCAATAAGATAAAAAAATAATAAAACAATTTTTCATTATGACGATAAAACAAACTGGGATGATATATATTTTTTAATTAGGAGTTAAAAATATGAGAGTTACAGAGCAAGCCCAATATAATAGAGCTATAAGCAGTATTAAGAAAAATTATAGTGAAATGGAAGCATCTCAAACAAGGCTATCTACAGGTCAAAGAGTACAAAGACCTCATGAAAATGTTACATCCACAATCAATTCTATTTACTACAGAACAAGAAAATCATCATTAGATAGATATCAAAATAATATAGTAGACGGTAAAGAAAGATTAAGTGTAGCACATGATTCTATGAGTTCTATTACACAAGCTTTAGCAAGAGCAAGAGACTTAGCAGTGCAAGGTGCAAACAGCACATACTCTGCAGAAGACAGAGCTACAATGGCTATGGAAATAGAAGAAATGATAGAAAGAATATATGACATATCTAAAACTCAAAGCAAAGGAGAGTTTATATTCTCTGGCACAAGTGTAAAAACTGCACCATTTAGAGCATTATACGGACATGATGAAAAGGCAGGACGTTCAATAATTCAAACAGTAATGTATGAAGGCGATGCTAATGCTCAAAATAGAGAAATAGAAAATGGTCAATATATAAATGTTGGTACACCGGGAAACTATACTTTTTGGGGTACAAATATGGAAATAATATCAACAGTTGATGCCGGCAATTATGTTGCTTCAGAAAACCAAGATATTATGATAGATGATATGGTTATAAACATAAAACAAGGCGACAATATTGAAGCTATAGTTCAGAGAATAAACGATGCTAATGGAAATGTTAGTGCTTCTATAGGAGATTTAAGAGGAGGTGCTAAAGTTATACAATTAAAAACATCTACTCCTCATAAAATACTTTTACAAGATTTAAAAGGAGGCACTGTATTACAAGATATAGGTTTAGTAAGACAAGGAGCAGGAAACATTCCAGAAAACAATTATGAACCTAGTGCGGTTGTTTCTGGTAAATCTATATTTGAGAGCTTAATATATTTAAGAGATGCTATGCTTAATGATGATGTTAGAGCTATAGGCAGTGAAGCTTTAGGATATATAGACAGTGCCATAGATAATGTTACAACTGTTCAGGCTAATGCTTCTTCAAAAGTAACAAGACTCGATATGGGATACAATAGTTTTGAAGACCAAAAACTTGCAATAGATGAGGCTTTGGCTAAAAATGAAAATATTGATTATGCTGAAGAGATTGTTAATTTCAATATGTGGCAATATGCTCATAATGCAACATTACAAACTACAGGAAGATTATTAGGAAGAACATTATTAGATTATATGAGATAATATAAACTAATTTAACAATAAAAACTTAAAGGAAATTATTTGATGCCAGAAATAGAATCTAGAATATTAGGAAAAGTAGAAGTTTCTGATAACAATTTATATCACCTTAACGGAAGCATATTAGCATTTGAGGACTATGATGAGTTTTATTTGCTCAATATGGACGAAGAAGGTACTTTTAAAATACTTCAATCTAAAGATGATAAAAATATATGCTTTATATTGATAGATCCATTTCTGGTATTTAAAGATTATAAACCCGATGTTCATGATAATGATATAAAACTATTAGAAATTGAAAAAGAAGAAGATATACATTTATTAACAATAGTAACAATACCGAATGACAATTTCAAAGCTATGAGTGCAAATTTAATAGCTCCAATAGTTTTTAATATTAAAAATCATAAAGCAAGACAATGTACTGTTATTGGTGATAAATATAATACAAGACACCCAATATTGTCAGAGAACAATGCTGAAAATAATAAAAAAGAGGAGAAAAGTTGATATATGCTTGTACTATCTAGAAAAATCAATCAAAGCATTGTTATAGGCGATAACATAGAAATCATGCTTGTTGATATACGAGGCGATCAAATAAAATTAGGCATCAATGCTCCAAGAGATGTAAAAATATTTAGAAAAGAGGTTTATGAAGAGATAGAAAGTCAAAACTTAGAAGCTTCTAAAGCAAATCCAGAACAATTAAATATCTTAAGCAGTTTTGTTAAAAACAAATTAGAAAAAAATAAATAATTCTTATAAAACTATTCTTTCTAATTCATAATTAATTTTTATATATTGAGAAATAAAATCATTAAAATCTTTTTTTTCACCTGTTGTAAAAAATTTTAAATTTCCTCCAGAAGTATTAACCAAATTATTATCAATAAGATATTTTTTTATAGATAATACTATTTTTGTGCTAGGGTCTATTATATTTTTTATATTAGTTTTTTTGCTCTTTACAACTGTCTTTATATCATCTATTATAAGAGGATAATGCGTACAAGCAAGAAGCAAAGTATCGGAATTATCATCTATTTTTGTTATATAATTTTCTAAAACTTCAAATCTATCATCATAGCTATTCCAATTATGTTCTATCATAGGACATAATTTCTGACAAGCTATCTGAGTAACTTTTATTTTTTTATTGTAATTAAGTATTTTATCATGATACATATTAGAGTGAACTGTAAACTCTGTTGCCATTATAGATATATTATTATTTTTTGTATTATCAATTATATCCTCTACCCCATTAGATATAGTCTCTATTATAGGGATATTATATTTTTCTTTTAATATATCATAAGAAGAAGCAGTAATAGTGTTACAAGCAATAACTGCCATTTTGCAATCTTGTTTTATAAGAAAGTCTAATATCTTTATAGATAATTGAGTTATTTCTTCTTTAGATTTATCACCATAAGGTATATTATGATTATCTCCAAGATATATATAATTTTCATTGGGAAGCATATTCAATAATTTTTTTAAAACACTTATACCGCCAAATCCAGAATCAAAAACAGCTATAGGTTTAGAAGATGTATTCATTTAACATAAATCCAAATAATCTTTTTAATATTATATATACTATGTTATAAAAGTCAAATATATTGTGATATGTAGTTTTTATTTTGTATAAAGATACTTGTATATATGTGTAAAATATTGTATAATAGTTCCAAAATAAAAGTTAGGAGGATTTCATGAACGGAAGTATCATAGAAGCCTTACAAATAATGCTTATAGGTATGGGCGTAGTAGTATTGTTCTTGATAATATTAGTTTATGTAATGAAGCTAGTAAGTGTTATTATAGCACAAGTAGATAAAATTATGCCTCAGAAAGAAGAAGAACAAACTGCATTACCCGTTCAATCTGTGAGTAATGACAAGATGGTTGCTATTGCTATAGCTTTAGCACATGTTCATAGTAATAAAAAGTAATGGACAAGTATAAGGAGAAAATAATATGGCAAAAAAAGAAGTAAAATTTATGGTAACAGCATTCAGGGACGGATTTCAATCTGTTTACGGTGCTAGAGTATTATCCAAAGACTTTATGCCAGCTGTAGAAGCATTTGTAAACGCTGGTGTTAAATATTTTGAATCTGGCGGCGGTGCAACATTCCAAAGTGCATTTTTCTACAACAATGAAAATGCTTTTGATGTAATGGATACTTTTAGAAAAACTGTTGGACCAGATGTTAATTTACAAACTTTGGCAAGAGGAGTTAATGTTGTTGGTTTGGAATCTCAGCCTAGAGATATGATTAAACTTCATGCTCAGCTTTTCAAAAAACATGGTATCACCACCATTAGAAACTTTGATGCATTAAACGATGTAAATAACCTAATTTATAGCGGACAATGCATTAAAGAAGCAGGCTTAAAACACCAAGTATGCGTTACTATGATGGCTCTTCCTCCTGGATGTGAAGGTGCTCATGATGCTGCTTTCTATGGTAAAGTATTAACTCAAATAAAAGACAATGTAGATTTTGACTCTGTATGTTTTAAAGATGCTTCCGGTACTACTACTCCTCAAGTGGTTTATGATACAATTAAAGAAGCTAGAAAGATTTTAGGTAAAGATGTACATATACAAATGCATAGCCATGAAACTGCTGGTATTGGTGCTTTACAATATAGAGCTGCTTTAGATGCTGGTGCTGATTGTATAGACGTTTCTTTAGCTCCTGTATCTGGCGGTACTTGTTCTACAGATTTAATAGTTATGTGGCATGCTTTGAGAGGTACTGATTTCTATTTTGATATTGATATAGATAAAATTAGAGAAGCTGAAGAAGTATTCAAAGAATGTATGAAAGATTACTTCCTTCCGCCTGAAAGTAGAACCGTTGAGCCTATGATTCCATTTGCTCCAATGCCTGGCGGTGCATTAACAGCTAATACTCAAATGATGAGAGATATTAATGTAATGAACCGTTTCCCTGAAGTTATTAAAGCTATGACTGAAGTAGTTAAAAAAGGCGGATTCGGTACTTCTGTAACTCCTGTATCACAATTCTATTTCCAACAAGCATTTAACAATGTAATGCAAGGCGATTGGAAAAAGATTGCTGATGGTTATGGAAAAATGGTATTAGGTTATTTTGGTAGAACTCCTTCTACTCCAGACCCAGAAATAGTAAAAATAGCTAGCGAACAATTAGGTTTAGAGCCTACTACAGAGCTTGCTATGGATATAGATGATAGAAACCCTAAGAAAGGAAGAAAAGCAGCTGAACAAGCATTAAAAGATGCTGGTATCACTGATCTTTCTGATGAAAACGTATTTATAGCTGCTGCTTGTAAAGAAAAAGGTATACAATTCCTTAAAGGTGAAGCTAAACTTGGTATTAGAAAGAATGCTGGAGGTGCTTCTGCTGATGGTGTTAAAGCTACAAGCAATGAAGTTACTGTTACAGTTGGTGGTTCTAGTTATGGAGTAAAAATAGAAAATGGTAAGGCTATAGTTGATGGTGTAAGCTATGATTATACTATTAAAGATGGTATAGTTGCTGGTGCTGCTCAATCTGCTGCTCCTGCTTCAAGCGGTTCTGCTACTCCTGTTACTGCTGGTTTACCTGGTACAGTATTAAAAATACTTGCTCCTGTTGGAACACAAGTTCAAGATGGAACTACTATATTGATTGTAGAAGCTATGAAAATGGAAGTAGAAATTAAATCTTCTGCAAGCGGTGTTGTAAAAGAGGTAAAAGTTAAACCGGGTGATGCTGTAGTTGCTGGTCAGGAATTAGCTATTGTTGGATAATAGATGCTTGTTTGAAGGAGTGAAAAGAATGAAGAAAATATTTTTAGTATTTACACTTGTCTTGATGACAGCATCTGTGGTTTTAGCACAAGAGAATGAAGAATATAAACCTATTGATATAAAAGAATCACTTATATCTTTAGCTAGAAACACTGCTTTTGGCGGATTTTTCCCTAGAAGTGAAAAAGAAATAGCTGAAGCTCAGGCAAAAGCTGAAAAAAGTAAACAAGAAAAATATCAAACAAAACTTAATGATATTAAAGTAAAAACTGCTCCACTATGGCAGAACATTATTATGATTTGTGTAGGTTTACTTTTAGTATATCTTGCTATAGCTAAAGGTTTTGAGCCGCTTTTACTTATCCCTATAGGTATGGGCGGAATACTCGCTAATATACCTGTTGCTAATATTGCAGCTTTGCCTGTTGTAGAGATTATTAATGGGATTCCTGTTACTTTAAGCAGCGGCGGATTTTTGGGTCAAATATATACTTTTGGTATTGAATCTGGATTATTCCCTCTATTCATCTTCATTGGTGTTGGTGCTATGACAGATTTTGGACCGCTTATTGCTAACCCTAAAACTGCTTTACTTGGTGCTGCTGCTCAGATAGGTATATTTGGTACTTTACTTGGTGCTATGGTTTTATCAACTTATGTACCTGTTATCAATTTCTCACTTAAAGATGCTGCTTCTATAGGTATTATTGGCGGTGCTGATGGTCCTACTGCTATATTTACAGCTTCAAGACTTTCACCTAGTTTATTGGGTGCTATTGCTGTTGCTGCTTATTCTTATATGGCTTTAGTTCCTATTATTCAGCCTCCTATCATGAAATGGCTTACTACTGAAAATGAAAGAAAAATTGAAATGAAACAGTTACGCCCTGTTAGTAAAAGAGAGAAAATTATATTCCCTCTTGTAGTTATCATACTTGTTGCTTTACTTTTACCAGATGCTGCCCCTCTAATTGGTGCTTTGATGTTTGGTAATTTAATTAAAGAATCTGGCGTTACTGAAAGATTATCAAAAACTGCTCAAAATGAATTAATTAACATTGTTACTATAATGTTAGGTTTATCTGTAGGTAGTAAATTGGCTGCTGATAAATTCTTACGTTTTGAGACACTTGGTATATTGGTATTAGGTTTAGTAGCATTCTCTATGGGTACTGCAGGCGGTGTTTTACTTGCTAAATTAATGAATGCTGTTAGTAAAGATAAAATTAATCCTTTAATAGGAGCTGCTGGAGTATCTGCTGTTCCTATGGCTGCTAGGGTTGCTAACAAAGTTGGACAGGAATCTAACCCTCACAACTTCTTATTAATGCACGCTATGGGTCCTAATGTATCAGGAGTAATTGGTTCTGCTGTTGCTGCTGGTGTACTGCTTGCTATATTAGGTTAATAAAAATAATTAAAATATAAAGGAGTAAAAAAATTATGACTACAATATTAAAAAGATATAATAGTGCTAGAGCTTATTTAATTAATGATGCTTCTGCTGTAAAAAAATTATCACTTGCTTTAGTTTTTGCTGTTGCTTTAGCTATTGCTTCACAAATAAAAATATATTTACCATTCACACCTGTGCCTATTAACTTTGCTACTTTTGCTGTATGTGCTAGTGCTTTAACACTTGGCGGTTTTTGGGCTTTTGTTTCTGTTGCTTTATTTATATTAGCTGGTTCTATGGGACTTCCTTCTACAATAGCTCCAAATGCTTTAGGTGCTACTACTGGTTATTTAGTAGGTTATGCTTTATGTGCTTTGGTATTAGGTAAATATACTGAAAAAAATAATGCTGTAAACTTTGTAAAAACTTCTGTAATATTATTCGTATCACAAATCGCTATAGTGCATATTTGCGGTATGATAGGTTTATACATATGGTCTGCAAATGTTGGTACTCCATACACTTTAACAGAAGTTATAATGAAAGGAAGTGTTCCATTTATTCTTGGTGATTGTGTGAAAGCTATTGCTCTTTCTTCATTAATGACTATTGTATTAAAAAATAAATAATATTATATTTTATATAATATAAAAAAAGGAGGTTCAATTTTTGAGCTTCCTTTTTTATTTATTAATATTATTCATATCTCTTTTAAATAAACATAGATTTTTTTATAATAGTGAATAATATGTAAATTATTTTTGTAAAAAACATTGATTTTTTTTATATATATTTTATAATTTGACAACTTTATTTTAGGAGCAACTTAATATAAGCATAAATAATCTTACATTAATTGAAAATTATCAATATTTTTTACAAACTTTTCACTTATAAATTCTTTTATAATATTTTTATTGTAAATGTTTTTTATATAAAGATTGCTGCTTTTTCTAATAAAGAATAACAAGGATATTAATATGAAAGATAATATTAATAAATTTTTTAAAACAATAATTAATAATAAAATTTTTTTAATTTCATTTATATTTATTATATTATCATATATAGCTAAAATTATTTTAATTTCGTTTACTACATTGATAGATGATGAAGCACATTATGCCCTATGGACTAAACATCTTCCATTTGGTTTTTTTGACCATGGTCCTGGAATAGCATTTTTTATGAAATTAAGTATGATTATATTTGGAAATACTGGATTTGGAGTTAGATTTGGAAGTATTTTATTTAGTATATTAGTATCTATTTTTATTTATATATTCCTAAAAAAAGAAAAAGATGAAAACACTGCTATAATATTTGTTATACTTTTTAATACCATACCTTTTTTTGCTGGTCTTTCTCTCATTGTAACAATAGATACCCCTATGTTTTATTTTTTAATTTTTTCAATAATGGCATATTATAAAGCAATATATTCAAATAAAAAATATTTCTATTTAGCTGGTTTTTTATTTGGTTTTAGTTTACTTTCTAAAGAAGGTGCTATATTTGTAGGTGCTTCAATTTGTTTTTTCACACTAATTTCAAATAAAAGAAAAGAGATATTTTTATCTAAAGAATTTTATTTATCATTTATAATTGCTGCTTTAGTATACATGCCATTTATAATATATAATTTTCAAACTGATTTTACATTTATAAAATACGCATTAGATAGACAGCTTCAAAAACCTGGAAGTATTAATAGAACTTTAGATTTTTGGGGAGCACAAATAGGATTATACAGCCCTTTATTTTTTATATTATTTTGTTATCTAATTATAAAAATATTTATAGATTTTTTAAAGAAAAAAGAAATAGAAAATAATTTTTATTTTGCTTTTATATCATTATTGCCATTTATTTATATATTGCAAAAATCATTTAAAAATAAATTAGAAGCAAATTGGGCTTTATTTATGTATGGAGGCGGATTATTTTTAGTATCATACTATATATCTAAAAACTGGAATAAAAAATATA
This sequence comes from Brachyspira sp. SAP_772, assembly GCF_009755885.1. Lineage (NCBI taxonomy): Bacteria > Pseudomonadati > Spirochaetota > Spirochaetia > Brachyspirales > Brachyspiraceae > Brachyspira > Brachyspira sp. SAP_772. The sequence goes on from NZ_VYIX01000001.1 coordinate 743,798, forward strand.
TTAGAAATCTTTTTCTTGCTAATGTTTTATTTTGTAACATAGCTATATTTATAGTAATACTTCAATACTTTATGCCTATTATACCTATAAATGGAGACCCTACAGATAGATACTATAAATATAATGCAATAAGGTATGATTTAAAAGACTATTATAATTCTAATATGGATAAAAACATAAGAATGTTTGGCTTAAATTATCAAATACCTTCAATGATTGATTTCTATATAGATACAGAAAAAGAAGCTGTATGTTTAAATTGGAATACATATCACCCTACAGTATTTGATTTTTGGTATAAAGATAATGATTTTATAGGAAATGACTTTTATCATATAACTACTTCATCAGATACTAATTTAATATCACAATATTTTGATAATGTTGAATATATTACAAATTTTCAATCTTATAGAAAAAAATTAAATGGTGAAATCAAATATTTAGATAATTATTATATATTTTTATGTAAGAATTATCATGGCAAAGGTACAGACTATATTTATAAAAGCAAAAAGATTCAATTTTAATTTTTGATATATGTTTATTATATTCTTAAATTTATAAAATTGGCATGCTTTTTTTAATATATAAAATACATATTTTCAATATAAATTACATATAGCTAAAACTATATTATATACTTGAAAAATAATATATTTGTTATATCATATACGAAAATATTTACTTTAGGATAATAATTAATGAACAATAAATTAGATGAAAATAGAATAAAACAAGGAGTTGGCGGGCAGGCTGTAATAGAAGGCATCATGCTTAGGAATAAAACTCATTATGTAGTAGCCGTTAGAAAGCCAAACAAAAAAATAGATTTTATAAAACACAAAATAGAAGCTAATAAAAATAAATTAAGCAAGATGTTCTTCTTTAGAGGAATTGTAAACTTTGTAGATATGATGAAATTGGGTTATAAGACTTTAGTTTTTTCTGCTAATACTGCAGGACTTGAAGAAGAAAAAGAAAAAAAGGAACTATCTAAAGAAGAAAGCAGCAAAAAAGAAAGTGTTGCTATGACTTTAAGTATGCTAGTTTCTTTATTCTTTGCAGTTGGACTTTTTATAGCATTACCATATTTCATTACAACTCTAATAGGTATAAACGAGAAAGAACATGTTATATTATTTAATCTTACAAGAGGTGTTATAAAATTAGCTATATTTGTGGGGTATTTACTTGTTATTTCTTTGTTTAGTGATGTGAGAAGAGTGTTTGAATATCATGGTGCTGAACATATGGTTGTTAATGCTTATGAACATGGGCTTAATCCTGATCTAAACAATATAAGAGATTATACAACTATACACCCAAGATGCGGTACTACTTTTATGTTTTTGGTATTAACTGTTTCAATACTTCTTTATATGTTTACAAGTTATTTTGTATATTCTTATATTTATGCTTCATATATCCCTCCCAAAATTTTAGGAAATCTCACAGTATTGGCTATGAATATAATTTTGCTTCCTATAGTGTCTGGAATATCTTATGAATTATTAAAATTAGGTTTTATATTTTATAATTTTCCGTTAATGAGACTTGCAATACTTCCCGGTTTACTGCTTCAAAAAATAACAACTAAAAGGCCAAAAGATGATGAATTAGAAGTTGCTTTATTTGCTTTAAATAAATTATTAGATGATTCTGTAGGAGAAAGAAGCGAAGAGGAAGTAAAAGCAGATATTGAAAAGGAAAATGAAGCTCAGTTATGCGTATAAAAAAACGTTTAATAGCAAATGATGATTATTATGAATATTCTGCAAGCTATATAAAAAAGTATATTTTAATAGCTTCTATTATAGTTTTTATAATATTATCTGTATGCTTATTTATATACATTAATTATCATACTATTCCTAATAAATCTTTTGCAAGAAATAATATTCCGATTATTGAAAATAATAATATTATGAATAATAAAGGAATATATTATACTGGAACTTTTACTAATATTCCAAAATCTATAACTATTAATGACAACATGAAAGAATCTCTTTATATGTGTTTATTTCATGACAACAATATAATATTTTGGAAACTATATAAATATGATGTAAGAAGATATTTTTTATATAATGCATTTAATATATTGGACGGAGATTCTCAAGAGTTTATAATAAAAGAAGATAAAAAGAACTTTTTAGATTTTTATGATAACTTTATAAGAAGCCAATTTAGAAAAACAGAAGGCTCTTTTAATTTAGAAATACCTAATTTTGAAAATACAAAAATTAATTTGGAAACCTCAATAAACAATTTAATTAATAGTGAATTAAGTTTTAAATTTACAAACTTTCATGCCTCTATGATAAATTGGAAAGGAAACAGAGCGTTATATAATGCATTTTATTTTGGTATTCCTAGAGGATATTTAACTGTACCAGGTAGTGATAATACTATAGATGAAAGAAGTTCTATTTTAATTTTTAATACTGTAGGGCGTATCCCATCAAGATATACACATAATGTTATAATGGCATTAGTATATTCTTCATATAGCACAAAACCAATACCTATACTAATATATGACAGTAAACCAGAATCTCAAAACTCTAAAATAATAAAAATATTATACAGAAACAAATGGTATATATATAATACTTTTATATCTCATCAATATAAAGACAGCATAGATTTTTATTCTAAAGAATTAGGCTTTAGTTTGGTATTTAATCTTACAGGAAAAGAAAACAAAGATTCATTTGGAAGTATTAGCAAAGTAGATAGCACTATATCTTTAGGAGTTTTGAATGGCTATATTACTATTGACAATGAGCAATTAAATATTAATGGCAACGCTGTAAAAGAATATATGCATAGTATATTCTAATTTTTTAATATATAAAAAAGCACATATTATAAAAAATAATATGTGCTTAAATTATTGAATGATTAATTATATATTTATTCTTTATTTAATTCTTTACCAGTGGAAGCATATCTTTGTAATTGTACAGTAGCAGCCTTAGGATTTTTCACAACACAAGGACCTCCCACACAACCGCCATTACAAGCCATAACCTCAACCAAATTTGGAGTATCATCACTAACAGGAGTCTCTCCAGACTGTACTTTACCGTAAGCTCTTAACTGCTTCATCCCCTCTTTATCAAGCCCATTAATAACAGCAGCTTTTAAATTTTCAGGATGTTTTAATCTTATTTTAACAGCCTCAGCAACTCCGCCGCTCATAGCATATTTTCTTCCAGAAGCAGTAGGAATAACCCCTATATCTAAATCAGGCTCTTTGGTAACATCAGTACCCGTAGCTATAAATAAAGCATCAAGCTCTTCCATAGATAAACAATAATCTACCAAATCATCATCAATACTCTCTCTTCTTTTAGCAAGGCAAGGTCCTATAAATACATTAATAGCATCAGGATCCTCAGCATGCATCATTTCAGCAGTGTAATGCATAGGAGTTTTTGTCTCAGATACACAAGGAATTAATTCTGGAACATGTTTTCTAACAGCCTTAACATAAGCAGGACAGCAAGAAGTAGTCATTAATTTATCTCCCCTCTCCATTCTCTCCTCAAACTCAGCTGCCTCTCTGTCAGAAGTAACATCAGCTCCCAAAGCTACCTCCCAAACTTTATTAAATCCTATATTTAATAAAGCACTTTTTAATTGACCCGGCTTAGCATTAAACTGTGAAGCTATAGCAGGTGCATACATTACATTAACTTTTTTATCTTCTTTTAAATGTTTAAGTACATCCAAAAGCTGTCCCTTATCCATCATAGCACTAAAAGGACATTCTCTCATACAGTTGCCGCAGAATATACATTTATGATAATCTATTACCTCTTTTCCCTGCTCATTTTTATTAATAGCACCAACAGGGCAAGATTCTTCACATGGCACAGGTATATATATGATTGCATGATAAGGACAGTTTTTTAAACATAATCCGCAGTTGATACATTTACTGCTATCTATATAAGCTCTCTTTTCATCTAATATAGTAATAGCATTCTTAGGACAGTTCACCATACAAGGTCTAGCCAAACAAGCCTGACAAGCATCTGTAACCAAAAAGTTAGCTCTAACACAAGCATTGCAAGCCTCATCAAGTACAGTAAGCATAGGCCAAGTTGGTTTTTCTCTCTCTAATGCCAATTTAGCATATTCTGATAAAGGTATGCCGCTATCTTCTTTACCTTCAACACTTATACCTAATCTTGCCATAATCCTGTTTTTTATTATCTCTCTATCGTGATGAATACAGCATCTTATTGATTTGCTATCTCTCGGTATTATTTCTATAGGCATCCTATCAATTTCTTCTATCAATCTATCTTCTATAAAAAGCGTAGCTATTCTCACTAAAATATCTTTTTTTAATTGAGCAGCATTATTATTAATATTCATATACACTCCAATTATATATTTTTGCACAATTATATACTTAAACAAGTATTTTTTCAAGTTAAAACTAAATTAATAGTACAAAATAAGTATAAAAAAGAACAAATAATGAAAAAATAATTACAAATAACAAATATATCACAAAATAAAAATTATTTATTATCTTATAAGAACATTAAAACATATAATAAAACATACAAATAAGCATTTAATATTTTTTTATTAAACTCCTTGACAACGAATATAAAAAAAACTATATTATTTATGTGCTTTTTTAAAGCCAAATTATTTTATTATTATTAAAGGAGCTTTTTATGCTTATTGGATGTCCAAAAGAAATAAAAAATCAAGAATACAGAGTTGGTTTAACACCATCGAATGCTGCTGACTATATATTACATGGAAACAAAGTAATTATAGAATCTGGTGCAGGAGTTGGTTCTGGATTTACAGATGAGGAATATAAAAAAGTTGGAGCGGAGGTAGCTGATAAAAAAAGAGTATTTGAAGCGGATATGATAATAAAAGTAAAAGAGCCTATAGAAGAAGAATATGATTATTTCAGAGAAAATCAAATATTATATACTTATCTTCATTTGGCAGCAGATAAGCCTCTTACAGAAATGTTATTAAAAAAGAAAATTAAGGCAATTGCTTATGAGACCATGAAAGATGAATTTAATCAATTACCTTGTTTGGCACCTATGAGTTGTATTGCTGGAAGATTATCAATTCAAGAAGCAGCTAAATATTTGGAGAAAAAATTTGGAGGTGAAGGCGTATTATTAGGAGGAGTTCCCGGCGTACAAAAGGCAAATGTTGTTATACTTGGTGCTGGGGTCGTTGGGCTTAATGCCGCACAAATAGCTATGGGAATTGGTGCAAATGTTTCAATTACTGATATTAACATATCAAGGCTTTCTTATATAGATCAAATATTTAATATGAGAATAAATACATATTTTAGTGCTCCTTCTACATTAGAAGAATTATTTAAAAATGCTGATGTTGTTATAGGAAGTGTATTAATACCCGGTGCAAAAGCTCCTAAGCTTTTAAGAAAAGAACATTTAAAAATTATGAAGAAAGGTGCTGTTATAGTGGATGTAGCAATAGATCAAGGAGGATGTTTTGAAACCTCTCATCCTACCACCCATGATGACCCTATTTTTATTATTGATGATATTGTACATTATTGTGTTGCCAATATGCCTGGTGCTGTAGCTAGAACTTCAACTATAGCTCTTACTAATTCTACAACTCATTATGGTATAATGTTGGCAGAAAAAGGATTAGAAGGAATTTGTAAAACTAATAATACACTACTTACAGGACTAAACACTTATGATGGAAAATGTACTTTCAAGGGTGTAGCAGATGCATTTGGTTTAGAATATGTTGAACCTTTAAAAGCATTAAAATAATATATAAAAAATAAATTATAAAAAAGCAGGGATTTTTTATTTTCTCTGCTTTTTTAAATTCAAAGTTTTAATAAAAATATATTTAACTATTTATATTTTATATATAATTAATTTGTTTTAAATAATTAAGAAGTTGATTTTATATTAAGAATAGGCTTTAATCTATCTATAATTTTTACTGTAGGATATATTAATTCTTCTATTTGCTTAGGATCTTTATAAGCTTGTGGAGATTCATCTAAAGTATTTTTGCATACACTGCTTGAATAAATTCCTTTCATAGATTCTATAAACTCATTCATATCTAATTGCTTTTTTGCCTGCATTCTTGATAAAACTCTGCCCGCCCCATGAGGTGCTGAATAATTCCAATCTTCATTACTCTTTCCTTCGCATATCAATATACCGTCTCTCATGTTAAAAGGTATTATCATCTTTTCATTTTTATAACTTCTTATAGCACCTTTTCTTATGATAAAATCTTCAAAATCTATAAAATTATGTACCGATGAAAAAGCATCTTCTATCTTTATATTTAATAAATCTTTTATAATTTGAAGCATTGTTTCTCTATTTATTTTTGCATAATATTGTGCTATTACCATATCAATTAAATAATCAAACATTTCTTTATCTTGTAAATAATACTCTTCATTATTTTTAGCTATTTTAGCATGATATCGGCAAACTTGATTACCGAAATTCCTAGAGCCCGAATGTATAGTTATATAATAATCATTATTTGAGGATTTACCTATTTCTATAAAATGATTTCCCCCTCCAAGAGTGCCTATGGAGTTATAGAATTTTTCTAAATCTATATCTACTTTTTTGCATAGATTTTCTATATATTCATTATCTATTTCAAAAGCCTTATAATTTGTATTAAATTTTTTATTATAATTAATTATAAAATTCCTTATGAGTTCATTGAGTTCTTTAAAATTAAAAAGAGTATTAAAACTTTTTTTATGAGTGCTTTGTCCCATTGGAATATTTTGTTTTATAGTTTTATCAATTTTTTCTAATGATATATCTTTTATTTCATCACTTAATTTTGAAGTAAGCATTCCACAGCCTATATCAACACCTATATGAAAAGGGTTTACTCTGTCAGTAAGAGGCATTGTAAAACCAACAACTATTCCTTTGCCCAAATGAGTATCAGGCATAATTCTTATCTTTACATTTTCACTGGCTTTTTCATTCAATATTTTATACAATACAGAATAAGATTCTTCGTCAATATTATAAGTGAAAATTTTGCAATCTTTATTATATTTTCCTTTTAGTTCTATCATCAAATATAATCCTATATTATTTTTATATCATATATACAAAAACTATACTTCAAAAACAAAAGTATTTTTTATAGAATAATTTTTTTATTAGAAAAGTAAACTTATCTCCATCCCTATTTTATTTTCATATCCAAAATAACTAGAAGCTCCTCTAGGTCTGCCAAATCCATATTTTAAAGCAACTGTAAATCTATAAAACTCTACACCTACCCCAACATTAACATATCCATGCCAAGGCTCTTTTATAAGTCCTAAATTATCTTTCTTATCAAGTATAGCCCCTCCATTAATACCAGCTATAAAATTAATAATATCTTTATAAATAGGTAATCTATAATCCAAACCAGTATGCACTCTAAAAAGCTGAGGGCTGTTTCCTAGAGCATTATAAGATAATTCTGCTCCCAAATATACAGTAAAACCTTTTATATAATAATATGCCGCAAGAGAAGCAAACTCATAGCTGCTTCCGCTTCTAATCTTATAATCTCCCTTAAATCCATCAACTAAATGTGTAGATTGATGATATACAGGAATAAATCTTATTTTCATATTGATACCTGCAATATTTTGAAGCCACAAATCTGTAAATAAAGCAAACTGCCCAAAAAAATCATAAACGTCAAAAAGACCTGTATTCCTGCCTAGTATAGAAATTTCCATTCCTGCTCCCATACCTACAGAAAAATATTTGTTTCTATAAAACATTATCTCAGTAGCAAGTCTTCCCTCTATATAAATAGAAACAGATTTAAAATCCCAATTAGCAGTATTGTCTATTGCCGTTAAAGTTTTATGAACATCAAAATTCTTAGCAAAAAGCAATCTTCCTATAAAAGCCCTCGGATCCTGCCATCCAACATAATATTTATCAACATCATAAATACGAAAAGGATTAGTAAAACTATAATCGTTAGATACTCCATTTTGCGAATATAATAAAAAATAAAAATTTAAAAAAAGTATTGTAATGATATATATTCTTTTCATGATAAAACTAAGCAAAAATTAATATTAATTTATTTTAAGCTATTTTAATATAATAAAAAATTTTTAACAAGTTTTTTAATAATAAAAAATAATTAATTTGACATTATATAGTTTTATTATATATTAATATATACATCGCTATTTAGAGAGAGTGTTTTATGAAAAAATTATTCGTGTTATTCTTAGCAATATCTATAATAACTTCAACAGCATTTGCAAGACATGGAGGCGGTGCTGCTTTATTTGTACCTCTTACTGGAAGTTTTGCTTTTACTGATATAAGAACTTCAGACGGAAAAAAAATTGATTCATTAAAATCTTCCGGGGCTTTTGATTTTGGAGTATTACTTCAGCCCGGATATTTTTATGATTTCTCTGGACTAATTGGTTTGGATGTACTTGCTGATATTGGATATTATAGAAGTTCTTACAACTTTAGAGATACTGCTAATAGCGGAAGTATGGTTTCATATAATTTTGATACTTTAAATCTTGGTGCTATGGTAAGGGTGTCAATTTTATTCTTATCTTTAGGAATAGGATCTGGTGTAAAGTTGCCTCTTCAAGCAAACATTCAATATGCTGATAATAAAATTACTTACAACTATGATAAAATTAAAGAAAACTTTCATAATGCTTATATACCATATATAAAATTCACAATAGACTTTAGGTATTATTTAAATAGTTTCTCAGCATTATCAGCTGGATTATATTTTAATTATGACTTTAACATAAACCAAAAAATGCCAAACTATTCAAGATACAATATATCTTCATTTGATTTTGGTTTTCAAGTAGGTGCTTATTTAGTAGGTTCTAGTGATTATTATTAATAATAATTGGAAAAATAAAAAATATGCTAAAAGAATTATTATTACCTGAAATAGAAGACCTAATAGAACAAAATCAATGGGAGGATATTAGTGAAATATTATCCCTATGGCAGGAAGCAGAAACTGCAGATTTAATTACTTCTATAAAAAAAAATGAAGATAAAATTAATATATTTAAAACTCTTCCAAAAGAATATTCTATAAAAGTTTTTCCAGAGTTAGTTTCTATAGATCAGCAGCATATTATAGAAAGTATGACTGATGAGAAAAAAAAGGAATTACTTGAGAATATTAGTCCAGATGACAGAACTTCATTCTTAGAATCTATAGATGAAGATATGTCTAAAAATATATTAAAACTACTTGGAAGCGAAGAGAGAGAAATTGCTTCTTTACTCTTATCATATCCAGAAGGCAGCATTGGACGTATGATGACGCCTGAATATATAAGCATAAAGCCTGACTGGACTGTTGAAGAGGCATTTGAATATGTTAGAAGCAATATAGAAGATGCAGAAACTTATACTACAATATATGTACTAGATAACAAAAGAACTTTAATAGGCTCTATTACTTTGAGACAATTATTTTTCAGCGGACAAAAAGTACTTATACAAGATATAGTTAATAATTGTCCATATATATTGGCATATGAAGATAAAGAAAATGCAATAGAAATTATAAAAAAATATAACCTCCATTCATTAGCTGTTATAGATAATAAACATTCTATGGTAGGAATTGTAACTGTAGATGATATATTAGATATTGCAGAGGAAGAATATACAGAAGATTTCCACAAAATGGCTGGTATCACTTCTGATGACAATCAATTTGATGATAATTTAAAAATCACTCCTATATTTACAATGTACAAAAAAAGAATATTATGGCTTTTAGCTTTGGTATTTGTGAATTTATTTTCAGGCGGTGTTATAAGCATATTTCAAAACACATTACAAAAGCATATAGTATTAGTTGCATTTTTACCGTTACTCATAGGAAGCGGCGGTAATGCTGGAAGTCAATCCGCAACTTTGGTTATACGCTCTCTTGCAATAGGAGATGTTGTATTAAAGGACTGGGTATATTTACTCTCTAAAGAAGTATTAGTCTCTTCAATATTAGGATTAAGTATGGCATTTGGTGCTAGTATACTAGGTGTTATAAGGGGAGGTTTTGAAATAGCAATAATAGTTAGCATATCTATGTTTAGTATAGTTTTTATTGGAAGCATTATTGGTTTAACTTTGCCTTTTATATTAACAAAATGCAAATTAGACCCTGCTATAAGCGGTGCTCCAGTATTAACTTCTATATGTGATATTGCTGGTGCGGGCATATATTGCTCTATAGCTACTATAATTTTTTATATGTTAGCTAAATAAAAAAATATTGTAATTTGATGTTTTTATAATATATTATATAATATAAAATGAAATAATAATAAGGTATATTCATTTATGATGAGAGAAATAGAAATAGAATTACATGAAGCTTCAGCTAATAATAATATTCTTGCTTTAGAAATTTTATTAAAAAATAAAGATATAAATATTAATTTAGAAAATGTATTAGGATTAACTCCTCTAATGCATGCTGCTAAATTTGGATATACAAAAATAGCAGAAATGCTTATAAAAGCAGGTGCCGATATAAATAAGGCTGATAAATTATTTATAACACCACTAATGAGTGCAGCTGCTAATGGTCATTATGATGTAGCAAAACTTCTTATAGAAAGCAATGCTGATGTTAATAAAAAAGATGTTAACAATACAACAGCTTTGCATTATGCTGCTTCTTCTAATCATACTGATATAATAAAACTATTAGTTGAAAATAAAGCAGATATTAATGCTAAAACAGATGTTAATATTACTCCTATTATGTATTCTTGCCAATTATCAAATTATGAGGCTGTAAAATTTTTAGCTGATAATGGTGCTAAACTTGATGACAGTGACATATATGAAGAGAATGTACTTCATTATGCAATATCTAGCGGAAATATAGAAATAGTAGAATATATATTAAACAAGCAGCAATTAGAAATACCAAGATACGCTCTTACAATAGCTTCTATTAGTGGGAATTTATCACTTGTTCATTATATACATTCAAAATTAAAAGATGATAGAAAAGAAAATATATTCTCTAGTGCTTTTATATCGGCAGCACATAATGGGCATTTAGATATTGTTAGGTATTTTTTTGACACATCAAAAAAAGATGCTCCTAAAGCTATAGCTCTAGCCTCTTCTGGCGGGCATAAAGATGTAGTTGAATATTTACTTATGAATAAAATATCACCCAATGGAATATCTGATGAGGGTAAATCGGCTTTAATATATGCTATAGAAACTTCTAATAAAGATATTATTGAGCTTTTAATTAAATATAATGTTGATATTAATATGCCTGATGATGATGATATAACTCCATTAATGCATGCTGCAAGTGTTGGAGATATTGAGATAGTAAAAAAACTTTTAGATAATAATGCTAATGTTAAATTGATAGATAATTTGGGAAGAAATGCCCTTGCACATGCCGCTATGAGTGGAAATATAACAATTATTGAGCTTTTGCTTCATAATGGTTTAACTCTAAAAAACAAAAAAGAAAATATTAGCCTTTTAATGTGGTCTGTAATATACGACAATTTAAAATCTGTTAAATATTTAATACAAAAAGGAATGGACATAAAAGAAAAAGATAAAAATGGCTGGAACCCTTTTATGTTTGCTTGTGCAAAGGGATATACTGACATTATTGAATATGTATTAAAAATATATCCAGACATATTAATAGAGAAAAGTAACAATAATGAAACAGCATTAATGATAGCAGCAGATAATGAAAAAATAGAAATAGTTGATTATTTGCTTTCTAAAGGTATTTGTATTAAAGAAAAAAATGCTGATAATTATAGTGCCTTAGAAATTGCTATAATAAAAAATAACTTTGAGATATGTGAATTAATTATAAACTTTTATAAAATAAATTATCCAAATTATAATTTTCAAAATGAGTATAATCTAGCAAGAGATAAAGGAAACAAAAAAATAATAGATTTTATTCAAAGTAAATTATAAATAAATATTTTTTAATCACAAATAAAAAATAATATATTAGGACTTTTATGATAGATAAAAATAATAAAGAAAAATTGGGAAGTATTGGACTTTTTTTAACTGCATTGATATGGGGATATAGCTTTGTTGCTGTAAAAGTTGTTGTAAATGAAGTAGCTCCATTTTATCTCGTTGGGTTTAGAAATTTTATAGGCGGAGTATTTCTATTTTTAATATTTTTCAAAATTACAAAAACTACAACCAAAAGAGATATTTTATTAAGTTTACCTGTTGGTATAACTTTATTTTTTGGTTTTTGGCTTCAGACTATTAGTGCTCAATTTATAAGTGCATCAAAAATAGCATTCTTTACAGGGGCCTATGTTATATTAGTGCCTTTCTTAACTTGGATAGTATATAAAAAGAAACCTCATGCAGCAGCATTTATTGCGGCATTTATAACATTAATAGGTTTATATTTACTTACATCAGTAGATGGAATCAAAAATATAAAAGCTGGAGATTTATTTGCAATATTATGTGCAGTAGCTTTTGCTGTACATTTAGTATTAATAGATACTATAATATCAAAAGTAAATGGTATAAAAATGGCTTCCTTACAATTATTGGTTGCTGGAAGCATATCATTAATATTAGGTATTATCACAAGAACACCATTTAATTTTTCAGCTCTATCAAATGAAACTATATATTCATTTTTATATTTAGCATTAGGAGCTACTGCAATGGCTTATTTACTTCAAACTGTTTCACAAAAATATGTATCCCCTCATAAAACTGGTATAATATTAAGTTTGGAGTCTTTTTTAGGAGCTTTATGCGGAATTATATTTATGCAAGACGCTATTAATTTCAAAACAATTTTAGGCGGACTTTTAATAATATCAGCAATCTTTATATGCGAAATAGGAAGCAATATTAAAAAAAGTTAATTGCCGTTATTATTTTGGTTTTGCATAGATTCAAGTCTTTTTCTCTCGCGTTCAGCCTGCTGCAATTCTGATTGCATTCTATAGTAGGAAGCTAATCTCTGCTGTCTATATTCCTCTATTCTATCTTTTTCTGCATCCATACGCTTTTTATTATCATCAAGACGGCTTTTTGTCATAGCAATACTATTTTCAACTATTCCCCTAGTCTGTGAATAAGGTGTTACAAAGTCATTCATAGTATAAGCAACTCCAGTGTCTGGTATATCATCTCCAGAAGTATCATTAGCAAATAACTCTTCTATACCGTCCATCTGAGTTTCTATTTTATTCATAAACTTCTCTTCATCTATTTGTAAATAACCTTTTTTTACTACAGACCAATCCTCGCCAGCATTTCCTCTGTTAATACCAATTTGATCTAATAAAGCTAACTCTTCACCATACTCTGTTTCATAAGGAGCTGCTATAATAGACTTAATTCTTTGTGATATATTATTAACTAAAGTATTGCCGCTAAATACACCGATATAATATAATTTCTTTCTTAAAGCCGTGTCAGTAAGCTCAGGGTCAAAAACAACGCCCAATGTATTTGCTAAATCTATCATATCAGTTCTGCTCATAGTCTCTAAACTTTCCATTACATCATTATTTAAAGGTGTATGAGTGGTATCATTAAGTAAATCTATAACATCATTATAAGCACTTACAAAATTAACTATGGCATCCACTACCCCTTCTTTGTTTACTTCTATTGTAGTAGCAAACGCCTCCGGTGTAGGTTTTAAGGCTGTGATATTAAGTCCATCTACAACATCTTTAAACTCATTGCTTTCACTAATTACGTCTATACCATCAACAGAAGCCCTAGCATCTGTAGCCTCAGATATTAAATAATTTGGAGCATCTTCTTCTCTGCCCATATCTTCAACTAATAAATCTTTATAAAAAATATTATATCCTTCATTTTTGTTTATAAGAACTACCTGAGTAATAACATCCCCCTCTTCAAATTGACTTCCTATAGGTATGTTTAATCTCTGCCAGCTAGAACTAATAGTAGGCAAAGCAAAGAATTTTTCAACCTCATCTCCTGCCTTATTAATATATTTAACTCCTATTATCTCAGAATTAAATCCTGTAGCGTCGATTGCTTCTGGTGCTTCAGCTTCAACATCTTTTTTAGCTGCTCTCTCTGCTTCAAGTGCCTCTTTATACTTTTTTATATCCTCAAATGTTCTAGAACTGTCCGCAGGTGATAATCCTTCTCCATAAAGCTCAACATCTTTATATATTACACTATCTATTTTATTGAAAGTAAGCCCCGTATCTGGTATAGATAAATCAACTGTAGGAGGCATTATAGGAGCTTCTTCTTCAACATCATCTAAAGTGTCAGATGCTCTCGCTGTAATTGAAATGGTAATATTCTCATTAGCTTCAGCCTCTCTATGCAAAGGCATTGATAATTTATTTACTCCCTTTAATACAATAAAATCATTCTTTATCATATAATTTGTAGTTAAATTATCAGATTCATCTTTCCATTTATTTATTAAACTTTCATTAAATATATGCCCTAAATATCTATAAGGTCTTCTTGTAAACATATTAAGCTCTTTTAATATGCCAGCATCATCGCTTACAACTTCCACTATATTTTGAGAACCTGTTTTAACTAAGTCTATAGTGAGGACTTGTAGATTTCTTGACTTTTGAGTGATTGTTGTTTTTATTTTTTTACCGAATGCTTTTTCCAAAGTCTTTTGCAAATTAACTAAGCTTCCGCCTGCAAAATCTATAGTATATTCATCATCTGCTACTTTTAATTTTATAGTACCTGCAGGAAGAGTATCATTCATATTATATGCTTTTGAAGAGAATTTCTGGCTATTTGCTAACTCTTTAATTGCTATATCATAAGTGGTTGTGCTTGCAAGCCTATTAGCAGATACAGTAAAATAATCTGGAACACCCTCACCTGTACCAACATAATTTTTAAATGGAGAGCGAAAACCATACAACTCTTTTGAAGTAGTTGTTAATATATTTAATCTGTTTTTTAAATCTTCATAAGCAGATATTTCTCTCTGATAATTTCTAGCATTATCAGCAAGGTTTGAAAGAGTAAGACTTCTCTTATTAACTTCAGCATCTACTGCATTTTTATAAACGTCTTGAAGAAAAGCATCACTAGTAGCCATATATAAAATTCCTCTAATTTCTTATATATATTAAAAACTTAAATACATATAATATGTAAAATATATATTTTCTTATTTAAATATATAAAATATTTCGGTATAATGTTAAATATAGTTAGCATAATATTTGAAAAACTATTCTTCAATCTTTTTTATATCATTTATAATATTATCTATATTTTCCAACTCTTCAACTGAATAATCTTTTAATTTCATAGCAATGGCTAGTAATTTCTTATTTTTTTCTGCATCTGAAATATCCTCATTACAAAGAAGTAAAGATATAGGTATATTCAATACTTTAGCAATCTTATTCAAATTAGTAATAGATATATTTCTCTTTCCAACTTCAACCCCTTGTAAATATTTTGGAGATATTTTTGCCATATCAGCAATATACGATATAGTTCTATTTTGAGATTTTCTTATAATTCGTATTCTGCTTCCTATATCATATAAAAAAGATAGTTCATTATTATCATTGTCAATATTTTTATTTTCATCTTTGCAATCTGATATCATACTCTTGTAAAAATGTCTTTTTAAATTGTGTTTATCCATTTATCAAACTCCTACATTTATGCTATCTTTATATTTATCTAATATTCCATTTTCCCTAAAACTATAATGAAGATTACCTGCTATTATAATATGGTCTAAAACTTTAATATTAACCATAAAAAATGCTTTATATATTATCTCTGTTATTTCAATGTCAGCCTTTGAAGGTTTTGCTATACCAGAGGGGTGATTGTGTGATAATAAAACATAACTAGAGCCTAAAGATAATGCCTTCTCAACTAAATCCCTAGGATAAATAGTAGCAGAGTCTATAGTTCCCCTAAATATTTGTTCTATTGAAATTAACCGTTTATTAATATCCAAACATATTATAGAAAAAGCTTCAAACTTAAGCCGTCCAAACTTTATAACAAGATAATTTATCAAGTCTTTTTTCTTAAGGTCTAAACTATCACTCTTTAAACTATTAATTAAAAAACATTCCAAAAGCATTGGTATATTTTTTAATATAAAAACCTTTTTTGAAGTGATGCCTTTAATTTTTAGAAGTTCTTTTTCATCAGAGTTTACTATATTATACAAATTATGAAACTTATAATAAAGTTTATCTGTTATAATATTTGCATTATTTAAAGATATTCCATTAGAAAGTAAATACGATACTATTTCTTTTTCTTTTTTTAAACTAAGGTTTTCATAATTTGGATTTAAAATAAAATTATCGTCAATAAACATATTATTATATCCTTATTAAAATGAAGTATTACCTATAGTTAAACAAATATTTTTTTAAAATAAGCCAAAATCAAATAAATTAAAACAATATTTAATTCATAATTTCCACTTAAAAAATATATTTATTTATTTTTTTTTGAAACAACAATTAGATAAAATATTGACTTTTTGTATAATAGCTATATCATTTTTTTATATAGAGTTTTGGAGTAAACTATGACAAAGAGACTAATTATTATACTATATGCTATTAATTTATTTTTAATGTCTTGTACATCAGATTCAACATCTCCATTTGATATAGAATATTTTATACTTCTTTTTGGCGGCGGAAGTGTAATAGAAAAAGAAAAAGCTATAACTGACTCTGCTCAAATCTCAGATTTTTTAAATAAACATGAAGGCATATATTATTCAAAATATGAAGATGAAAGCCTTGATTTAAGATATATAATAGAAAATGATAAAATATATACAGGATATAACACAGAAGTAACTGGCACTAGAACATTGTTTGGTACAAAATTGCAAATATATATACCTGGAAAAACTACAGGAACTGGTTATGATAAAAATGATGAAATGTTTACTTTTAATTTTGCTACAAATCAAAATATATATTTATTTGCAAATGCAATATTTCATAAAGATAGTTATTCTATAGCAACTGGATATTCATATAAAATAGGAGAAGCCATTGAAGAATTAAAACAATACAGCGGAAATTATTATTATTATGATTATGATGATACAAAAAAATATTATATACTTATAGATGCAAATGGACAAATATATATAGATGATAATTTAAATATCACATATTCAACTGCATCAATAAAAGATAAAGTACTCACTATTACATACACTAAAACAGGGGAAACTAAAATAAAACAAGAATTACATTTTTATGATGATAAATTAATTTTTGGTAATTCTTGGATAAATGACCAATTACAATATGAAGCTTTAAAAAGATATGATTTATTTAGCCCATATAATGGTACCTATACAGGAAAAGACGGAACTACTGATATAACTTTAACTGTTACATCAAATGAAATAAAATTAAGCACTCTTGGCAGATATGATACTTTTACTCCTGTGATGAGCGGAAACACTTTGATACTTTATCAATACTCTTCTAGGTATCCTACAAAAGAATATAAATTCGTATTTAATAATGATAAAGTAACATATACAAAACCAGATAATGGCGGAACTGTTATACTATATAAACAAAGCTAATTTTTTAATTAAATTATAATTGAAAATTTTATATTATTATGATATTATTTTAATAAGTTATTTTTGGAGAAATATTTAATGAAAAAAATGAGCAAAAATCCTTTTCTTATTGAAGTGGAGAGAAAATTTGGGAAAGATAGTTTTGAATACTCTGCATTTATGCGCGGAAGTAAAAAATTTAAAATAACTAAAGAAGAAATAGATGACAGATATAATTTAACTTTAAAAGAGTTTGCATATTATGCTCAAGTATCTGGTTTTAAAGTATTATCTGATGTAGATAGCTTAATCATATTTAAAGAATAAAATCATAAAATTAAATTAATTAAAAAGCAAAAATAATGAAAGATTGTAATGTACTTCTTATAAATGATATATGTTCTTATGGTAAAGCTTCTCTAACAGTTAATATTCCTGTTCTTTCTGCTTTTGGTATAAAAGTCTCTCCCCTAATAACTGTATTATTATCTAATCACACTGCTTTTGAATCTTTTTGTGCCTTCAATTTAACAGAACAATTGAAACAAATAGTAAATGAATTAAAAAAGAAAGAGGCACAATTTGACGCTTTATATATAGGTTGGCTTGCATCCGATGAACAAGTAGATATAGTTATAGATATAATAGAATATTTCAAAATAAAAACTGTATTATTAGATCCAATATTAGGAGATAATGGCAAATTATATTCTTCTATGACAGAAAAACATATAAAATCCATTAAAAGAATACTAAAATATGCTACAATAATAACACCTAATATCACAGAATTATGTTTGCTTTTGGATAAAGACCCAAGCAAAAAATATACAGAAGAAAATGTAATAGAAATGGCTAAAGAATTATCAAATATAACTTCAGAAAATGTGATTGTAACAAGTGTAGAAAAAGATAACAAGTTCGGTTCTCTAGCATACAATAAAAAAAATAATAATATTACAACAAGTTATTTTGATAAAATAAATATAGCAATGCCGGGTACAGGTGATGCCTTTGCTTCTGCATTATTAGGATATATATTAAATGACTATTCTATAGAAGATGCATTAAAAAAAGCTACTAAATTTATTTACACAGCAATAGAGCTATCTGTAAAAGAAAATGATAATAGAATATATGGCATATCCATAGAAAAAAGACTTAATCTGTTAAAAGATTTATATTAATAAACAAATTTATTTTAATAGTTTATTTAATATATCTTCTATTTCTCTTTCTATGTATTTTTTATCATTCATATCTTTGCCCCAAACAGATTTATTCAATGCTGTTTTATATAATTGCAAAGATTGTTTTAGAAGAGTATTTGTGTTTCTGTCTATATAACTTTCAGCTCTCAATTTATATATTCTAGCAAGTAAAGCATATCCGCTTGCATCATCAGGAAGAAGTGAAATATAATTTAGAGCATATTTCTGTGCCTTGTTATAATCTCTAAAATTATTTAATGCTACAATAGAAGCTCTATAATTTGCAGCTGCCTGATTTTTATTAATGCTAATTATATTCTCATACCCTTCTAGTGCTTCATTAATATTGCCTGTTATTTCATTTACATAAGATATCTGATACAAATAGTCAAGATTATCACCATTAATTAAAACAGCTCTATTAGCATATCTCATAGCAGCATCATTATTTCCAAGTTTAACATTTAATTTTGATAATGCATAATAATCTCTATCAGATTCATATTCATTATTTAAATTAAATAAAGATAAAGGATAAGATGAAACATTAACAATACTATCCACCTTCCAAAGCAAATCCACTTCCATATATTTAGAAGCCCTGTCAAAAGCATTAATAGAATATCCATATAATCTGCTTTTACTATAAATTCTTCCTAATATAGCGTCTTTTGCTCCTTCAACATTAACATACTTAAAAATATTATAAGTCATATCATAAGCACTATTATCATATTCATATGCCAATGATTCTGCTAAAGCTATAACATTATTCATATAAGCAGGTGCTATTCTTAAAACCTCCCTTCTAACTTCAGAAAACTTAACATATCCATTAACATTATTATAATTGCCCATAGAAGCTAAATAAGAATCAATATATATCTTATTTTTTATAGCTATAGCATCATAATTATCTCTATTAATTCTTGTAGCTAAATTAGCAATATTTTTTGATTTTTCATAATCTTTTTGATTATATAAATATGAAGCATAATAACCATATATTATAGAGTTTATCTTTTTTATATAAGGATCTTTAGTATCAATATTTTTAAGTCCATCTATATAATTTATAGCTTCTTCATATCTATCATTTCTTAAATATTCAAATACTTTATCCGTAATAAGAGAAGTATTATATTTTAAATCATCTTCCCAAAATAAAGTAGATTTTATATCTGTGAGGTATATCTCTTTTTGATAATCAGAAATATCGTTTGATTTTACTCTTATACCTAGTAATTCTCTTAATAATAAAACATTATCAATACTGATAGTATTATTATCAAAAGCTGTTTTTAAAAGTTTAATTGCTTCATCTGTAGAGCCTAATTTAGAATAGCTATTTGCAATATACCATAATCTTTTTTGCTCTTCATAACCTTCAAATCTGCTATTCATAATTAAATTAACAACATTAACATATAGCCCCTTATTATATAAATAATCAGCCCTATCAAGAATAAGATTATTTTCAAGAGATTTCATCAATCTAGCAACCGTATTTCTATAAGCATTAATACTAACTAATATATCTCTTGCTTTTTTATAGTCTCTTTTAAATATCAAATATTTAGTGTATTCTATTTTATTTTCATCAGATATATCATATATACCTACAATTTGAGAAATTATTTCATTTGGATAATATAAGTACCCATAATTATAAAGCATATTAGCAAGTGTTTCATATAATCTAGGCTTATTATAAGAATATTTTAGCCCCTCTTCTAATATATTTATAGCCTCTCTTTCTTTACCTTCATACAAAAATATTTGAGCAAGTATAGCATAAGCTTCATCAAAATCTTTATTATTTCTTATAAAACTATTTATCATGCTTTTAGCTTCAGTATAATTTTGAGTTTTAAAATAAGTTTTAGCCAAAGCAAGTTCTATTTCAGGAAAATCTTTTGTATAATTGGAAAGAGAATCTAATTTAATAAATGCATTAGTATAATCATTAGATATTATATAACTATCCCAAATATAAAGCTCTTTCTGAACTGTAGCATTTGATATTTTAGAGTTTATTCTAATTAAATTATTATTATTAGAAACATTTTCTATAAGGGCTACATTATAATTGTTTATGGCATCATCATACTGTTTTTTAAAAATACTAATATCTCCAAAACCTTCGTATCCGCATTCACTGCCATTTTTTATACATAAACTATAATATTTCTCAGCACTCTTTATATCAAAATTTCTTAAAGCAATATCTCCAGCCAAATATAACCAATAATTATCATTATATATTTTATATGCAGATATATAAGCTATTAAAGCATATTCGTATTCATTAATCTTATAAAAGAAATCAGTTATATTAGTATGTACTTCCCTATCATTAATATACCAATTTATAATCTTACTAAAATCTAAAGAAGCATAATATAAATCTCCATGCCTGTAATAAGCAAGCCCTCTCGTATAATAAATATCATAATAATCTTTATAACTTTCTTCTAATAAATTACAAATATTAATAGCTTCATTATATTTTGACTCTTTTATTAATAGTTTAGCTTCATTTAATTTATTTGTAATATCTATTTTTATTTCTTCATTTGCATTATTTAAAAAATCATTTGTAATAATATTAACATTCTCTAAATTAATATCCAAATTTCTATCAGATACAGTTTTTTGAGAATATTGTAAAATATCTTTGGAATATGCCGAAATATATAGCATAAAAATAGCAAGCAGTATCTTTATTAATTTCATAATATTTCCTTACAAATACTGCTATAAATATCGGAAATAATGGTATTATTTTTTAATAAAGATATAAAAATAAATTTATATGAAAGAAATAATAATATTAACATCAAATATCACAATAAAAAATAAAACAAATATATTTATATTGAATTTAATAGAGTTATTATATAAAAAAGGGGTAAAAGTAACATTATATTCAAATAAATTTCCAAAAACTTTTCATGGATACATTACAAAAAAACATCTGTCATTAAAGTTTACAAATATAAAAGAAATAGCAAATCAATCAAAAAATGCCAACGCAATAATAGCTATAGACTATCCGATGAATATAATAGCATACAAAATAAAAAATATGTTTAATAAGATGAGAATAACTTCACCTTTAATAATATGGTATTCAATAAACTTTCAAAAAAATATATATAAAAATAATAATAAAAGAAAATTAAAAGAAGATTATAAAAGTATTTCAAATATAGATATAGTGTTATGTGCCAATGAAAAAACAAAAAACATGTTGGAATATATTTATAATAATAAAGCAATAGAAATTATACGCCCATATTACTCACCATATATTTTTAATAATAATAACAATAAAGAGAATTATATACTCACTTTCTTTAATGCAGAAAACAGCATATATAAATGCACTGCTGCCTACTGTGAATATATAAATAATTCAATAAAAAATAATAAAGAGATATACAAATTAATAATAGTAGGATACAACAAATACTTAGAAGATAATATAAATAAATTAAATATAAAAGACTATGTAGAGTTAGTGGATTATAATTCTAATATAGAAAAGATAATATCAAACGCCTATACAATTTTAATACATAATATAGACGACCCTTTCTATATAGAATTAATATCCTCTTGGAATAATAAACAAATACCAATAATAGATTCTAAAAGCCCATCCGCTGAGATTAGCATAGATAATAAAAATGCTCTAATATATAACTCTCAAAATCCAATATCTTTATGTAATAAATTAATTACACTCATAGAAGATAAAGAGTTATATAATAGCCTTTCATCTTCAATAGAAAATATTCCAAGTATTGAAGATAGTGCAAATCAATTATTAGAAATAATATCAAAAAAATTATAAATTATTTCTGCTAGGTTTTCTCAATTTTGGCTCTTCATTATTTGGAATAACTTTTTTAAGTTCATTAAATAATCTTTTCTCTTCAGAAGATAATTTATTATTAACATCAATATTTACTATAACAAATAAATCTCCTCGAGATGACCTATTAATATGATTAGCACCATTTCCTTTTAACTTAAAAATCTGTCCGCTATTAGTGCCAGCAGGAATTTTTATTTTTACTTTTTTCTTATCTAATGTTTCTATAAATATATCATCACCTAAAGTAGCTTGCACTATATTAATACCCACTTCAGTAATTAAATCAATACCCTCTCTAACAAAATATTGATGCGGTGCAACATGTATATAAAGATATAAATCTCCATTTACACCTCCAGCTATAGCCTCACCTTCACCAGCTATTCTTAATTGAGTATTATCATCAATTCCCTTAGGTATATTAACAGATATAGTTTTAGGCTTTTTAATAGTACCAGTTCCATGACATTTTTTACAAGGTGTAGTAACAATAGAGCCAGTACCATTACATCTGCTGCAAGTTCTTCTCACACTAAAAAATCCCTGAGCCATTCTTACTTCGCCTGTACCATTACAAGAAGGACAAGTTTGAGTTTTTGTACCGGGTTCAGCTCCACTTCCATGACAAGCATCACAAATATCTTTTTTATCTAATTTAATCTCCATCTTTTTTCCAAATACAGCATCTTCAAGAGAAAGTGTAATATCATGTCTTAAATCATTACCTCTTCTTTGACTTCTTGAACCTCTAGAAGAAAATCCGCCTCCAAAAAAAGAACTAAATATATCATCCAAATCCCCAAAACCGCCAGAACCTCCAAACATTTGTGAAAAGTCAAATCCGCCTCTTCCATAAGCATCAGCAAAATCACTATGAACACCTTGAAAACCAAATTGATCATATTGTGCACGTTTCTTCTCATCAGATAATATTTCATAAGCTTCTGTAGCTTCTTTAAACTTCTCTTCTGCTTCTTTATTTCCCGGATTTCTATCAGGGTGATATTGCATAGCTAATTTTCTATATGCCTTTTTAATTTCATCAGCACTAGCTGTTTTATTTACTCCCAATACTTCGTAATAATCTCTTTTGTTTGCCATTTTAACATATCCTCATTAATAAAATACATAAAAAATAAAAGCTTATATATAAAATCAAAAATAAAAAATTATTTTCTTCTCTTACTTCCAACTATTATACTAACGCCTAAACCTAAAGCTGCTAGGCCTGTAATAACATATTTATTGTTAGCTAAATACTTAATATTATATTCCATTCTCTTTTTTTTGTCAGATAAAACATCATAAGCCTCAGTAATCTCTTTAAACTTATTAGCACTAGTATCATCTCCAGCATTTCTATCAGGGTGATATAATTTTGCTAACTCCCTATAAGACTTTTTTATTTTCTCTTCACTTGCAAATATATTAACATTAAGTATTTTATAATAATCCATAAAAATATCCTTAAATTATATATATAAAAACAATTTTCATCAATACAAAAAAATACACAAAAAATTAAACAAAAATTAATTATCAAAAAACATTAAACTCTCAACTATAAGCAATAATCCGCTAGCTATCCATATACTTTTAGTACCTAAAATGTTAGTAAATAAACTACCCAAAAATGCTCCAAACATAAAACATAATAAAATACTTAAATATATAAGACCATTTTTTAAACCTGTTTTATCTTTATTAAACAAGAATTTAAAAAAATTTTCTGAAGCAGATCTCAAATTTCCAGTACACATATTAGTAACATAAGCAAGTCCCTCAACCCTATTAAAAGTTATCATCAAAATACCAGACATAAAAGCTATAAAACTGATAACTAAACTGTCAAATATATCTCTAGGTAAAAGACCAACTACAAAAAGTATAATGGCATTTATTAGTATTACTAAATATTCTAATTCCATTAATTTTTTTTTATTTAATATTTTTTTTATATATAATGCAAACCAAATACCTATTATAAATACAAAAATAGATATTAAATAATGTATAGCCTCAAAGAAATTTCTTTCAGCAATACTCATAGCAAGAAATATAATGTTTCCTGTCTGAGCATAGGCAAATACACCATCTCTTGTAATATAAGTATATGAATCAACAAATCCCCCTATAATACTAAATATTGACGCAATATAAATAGTTTGTGTTGTATGTATTGATTCATTCTTTCTTTTAATGAAAGAGATGAGATTACTTCTCATATAAAAAATATTCCCATAAAATTAATTGCAAATATTATAACATAAAATAGGATTTTTAGAAATATATAAGAAAGAAATTATATATCTAATAAAGTCTTTTAAAAATAAGCTTAAGATCATTATCTAAAGTGTTTATAACTAACTCTTCACCATTAAACTCTATAGATGAAGCGGCTGTTAAATATTTTAAATAATCTTTTTCTTCAGTTATAGCCTCTTCTTCTTCTGATATTTTTGTAACTTCTATGTTTTTTATAAATAAAATATTACCTCTTCTAAGTTCATATTCTCCAAAATATGTATTAGCTCCGCCATAACCGTAAAACTCTGTATTATAAAAAGATATTGTAATACCATTATCTTCAAACATATTCATAAGCTTATAAGTTTTACCTGTAAGTGTGCTAGATGACACTGATAATGATTTCTTAGTGGAGGAACAAGAAAATATTATAAAAAATATAAATATTATAAATATCTTTTTTAAATTATTTTTTTTCATATCTCTTCAAAAACCAAATAATTACTAGAAAGTAATGTGTATAAAGTTAATTTTTTTCCTTCAACCTTATATGAAGTAGCATCTTTTAAAAGCCTTAAGTATTCATCTTCTGCTTTCATTTTATCTTTACTTCCAGACATTAATGTTGTTATTAAATTATATACATTAAAAATATCTCCATCTATCTCATATAAAGATGAATATCTATTAACTGCTGAAAAACCATTTATTTTATTATCATTAAATTCAATTGTAATACCCATCTCTGGATATATACTAACTAATTTAAACTTTCTGCCATCTAATATATCTTTTTTATCTGTTGTATTATTTTCTGTGATTTTGTTTTGCTCTGTAGTAGAACATGAACATATTAATAACAATATAAAAATAAAGAACTTTTTCATAAACATCCAAATAATTATTATTAAATTAATGCAATTATCGGTATTAGTGTATTTATTTTTTATGATACACAATATTTTTAAAATAAAATCCCTTATCCAAAAAAGATAAGGGACTGTAAAATATAATTTAACAATTTATTCTAAATAAGCATAGTGAAATTGATATTCTTGTAATGGAGTTAATACATAATCTTTTAATCTTTTGCTTACCAAAGTTGGATTTGATGGATTGTATATTGGGATAAGCAAATTATCTTCTGCTACTAATAATTTTTCAGCTTTATGCATAGCCTCCATTCTTATATTTTGATTAGCAGTAGATCTAGCAGTTTCTATATATTGGTCAAACATAGCATTACTATATCCTGTAGAGTTTTGACTTCTATAGCTTAAATAATTTTCTAAGAAAGTCATAGGGTCACTATAATCACCAATCCATAAAGTTCTTATAAGCTGATAATCTTTGTCACTTCTCATTTGCTGATAAGCAGCCCATTCTAAAGCAGTTATTTTCAAATCAATACCCAAATTCTCTTTCCACATCTGCTGCACAGCCTCAGCTACCTGCATATAAACCAAATCTGAAGTAGTTTTATATTCTAATACAGGAAAATTCTCACCATTAGGATATCCTGCTTCAGCCAATAATTTTTTAGCCATCTCAACATTATTAGAATAAGCATCTTTAGATAAATCAATATATTCTCCGCCATTTTCTCTAAAATCTCCGCTAACATCATAAGCCCCCACAGGAACCCAAGCACTAGTAGGTGATTTTGCAGTAGGAACAACATTTTCTACTATATAATTTCTATCTATTGCCAAAGATAATGCCTTTCTTATTCTTACATCCTTTAAAACTTCATTAGTAGCATTTATACCAAAAGCAACTGTAGAAAAATATGGAGCTATATTAATTATACCCTCTTCTTTAAGTTTTGCTAAATCTTGCTCTATAATATTAACAGAAAAGTCTAATGAACCATCTTTTATACCAGCAAGTGCTAAAGTAGCATCTTTCATCATCACAAAAGTAATTTTTTCTGGAACAATATTATCTTTATTCCAATAGTTAGTATTTTTAATTACAACTATCTTTTCATCAGGGTTTCTTTCTGTCATAATAAAGGCACCATTACCAATATAGCTTTCTGGGCTTAATGACCATTTATCTCCGTACTTTTCTATTATGTCTTTTCTAACAGGAGCAAATATAGGATAAGTAAGTATATCTAAAAAATAACCTGTAGGAGCCTCTAAAGTTATTTCTAAAGTATAATCATCTATTGCTTTTACTCCAAGTTCTTCTACTGGAAGTTCGCTAGAAAGTATTTTTATAGCATTTTTTATATATTCTACAAATGAAGTATATTCAGCAGCACTAGCAGGATTAGCAGCTCTTTGTAAAGCATAAACAAAATCATTTGCTGTTACATTTAATCCGTCAGACCACTTACCATTCTCTCTCAAATGAAAAGTATATGTAAGTCCATCATCTGAAATATCCCAACTCTCACAAGCTCCGCCTTGCAAATTTCCATTCTTATCTTTAATTATCAAAGTTTCAAATACATGTCTTGGATAAACAAAATCATTTCCAGATAATGTAGGGTCTATTGTCTTTGGCTCTTCCCCAGCATTAATAAACAATTCTTTTGAAGAACGACTTACATTATTTGTACATGAAAAAATTAAAACAGAAATACAAAAAAATAGTAATATTCTTTTTAACATAATTCTCCCCTTCTATATATGGTTAAGTAATAATACTATATTTAGAAATATAATGCAATTAATTAATAATATATTTACTTATATATATAATAAAATTCTAACAGAATTTTCTATTTTTTCGATAATTATAACGATACAATAAAAAATGGAGTTGCAAAGTGCCAAGATATGAGCAATTAAAAGCTAAATCTAAAGGTATATCATATACAAGAAGAACAAGAAGTGAAGATAAAGAGTTTAATTTTAAAAAACCTATAATTATATCGGTTTTATTTATATTACTTGTATCTATACTGTTTACTGTTATAAAAAAATATTCCCCTATGGTAGATATTGCTGTAAAAGATTTTTTTAGCATTAATCACAGAGAAGCTCTCACATTAGAAACAACAGGAAGTGAGAATGAAAACAAAATAAGTTTCTTGGATAATGTACCGCTCTTTAATTTCTTTATAAAATCTAATACAAATGAAACTTTATCAATTATGGCTTATGAAACAAACTCTATGCTCGAGACTTCTGTAAATACAAATACTACACAAAACAACTCTACAATTACAAGAGATTCATTATCTGTATTTTTTAATAATAATAATCAAGATAATAACCCAAACTATATAGAAGAACAAAAAGATAATATAGCAAATGCAGAAGAACAAAATCAAAACAATATAGTTAATGATTCATATAATTATATACAAGAGATGATACAGCAAAATAAAAATCTAGATAATGATAATGCAAAAAATAATAATTTAGAAAATATAACCCAAGTAGAAAAAAAAAATAACTATCTAGAAAAAGTAACTAATTCAATAAATAATAAAACATCTCAGGAAAATAAAAATACTGCTATAGCAAATAATAGCAACATTTCTTCAAGTATATTTTATGATATATTAAAACCAAAAGAAAACACCTCAAGAGATATAAAAACAATGAGACCAGCAACTACTACATATAGCTCAACCCCTCCAAGCTATATGAGAAATAATAATGAACCTAAAGAAAAATATAATACAAATAATTATAATTATTATTTTAGAGGAGACAAAAAAGAAGAGAATAATTATAATTCCAGAGAAAGAGTAATAACTTCAGGAAATGATTCAGTTAAGAAACCACCTGTAAAAAATAATACTCAAGAAGATTATGAAAGATTGGTAGATAGTCTAGTTAATAATAATAATAATAATAATAATAATAATAATATAAGTGAAACAAGAAATAACACTATAGAAGAAACAACATCAAAAAGAGATTTAATAGCAAACTCTCAAACAAGCACAATGCCAAATAATAATAGCATAATAAAAAACAACAATGATTATAATAGAGTGATAAACGACTTAGTTAACCCTAATAATACTGAAAGAGTAATTAAGAACAATGAAAGAATAATTAACAATACTGAAAGACAAATAAATAATAATGTAGTAAGAGAAGAAAACAAAATAATAAACACAAAAGAAAATATAGAAAAAAAAGAAATTATACAAAAAGCACAAAAAGATATAGCAAAATATAAAACTTCAAAAGCAAATAATAGTGTAAAAAGAGATTATTCTAATGAGAGAAGCTTAAAAAACACAAACAATGAAGGAGTGTATTTAGTAGAATATGATGAAAATACAGGCTCTATTACATTAATATTTAGAAAGAGAAACATAGAAAATAACAACTCAATAGAAGAAACAATAAAAACTCTATTAGAGGGTGCTACTGATAATGAAAACAAAAATAATATAATAAGCTGCATCCCTAAAGATACAGAGTTATTAGACATATTTGTAGAAGGTAATACTGTTTATTTGAATTTTAATGAAAGTTTTGAATTTAATCCACTTGGAAATGAAGGCACTATGCTTCAAATATATCAATTAGTATACACAGCAACACAATTTGAAGGTATAGATAATGTTATATTCTTAATAGATGGTAATTTGAATGAAACTATAGGTGCAGAAGGAGCTATAGAAAATATGCCATTTACAAGATTCGAATAATATTACTTTTTATTACATACAAAACTTTTACCTATAAGAGTTGGATATAATATATTTTTTGTAAACTTAATTGTAAGAGACGAAGCATCTTCAGAAAAAGTTAAAGAACCCTCTACAAATTTTTGATTTGCTTTAGGTACAGAAAAAGTGTAATCTAATCCTTTTCCTTCAACATCTAAATATAATAAATAATCAGGTTCATTTGTATTATTGCTGTTAATAGAAGATGATAATTTGTTATATTTTATAGCTACCCATAAATATGCATTTTTTAAGTTTGTATCTACACTTGAAGCATCAAAACTATCAACTGAAACATAACTACTTTTATTAAACTGCTCTAAACCTTTTGAATAATCAACACTAAATGCATCATTACCAGTTTTATCTTTATTGGAACAGCTAATAAATAAAACAACAAAAATAAAGTACAATGATTTTTTTATCATTTTATCTTCCCTCCAATAAATTATTTAATAATATAATATAACTATTTTTAATATTTTACAATAAAAATAAAAAAGGCCGCATTTTATTTATGCAGCCTCAATTTTTGTATAAATTATTTTTTAATTAGTTATCTATTTCTGTAATAGGATTTATTATATCCGCCCTTATCATTATATCTTTTATTATTGTATCCGCCTTTCTTTTTAGAATAAACTCTAACACTTCTATATGGCGGTTCACCATCACTTTTAGTTTCTACATCTTGGTCATTTTGTAATTCTAAGTGTATTATTCTTCTTTCATAAGGAGACATAGGCTCAAGTGAAACAGTTCTTCTAGTTCTTTTAGCTTGCTGTGCAGCTTGACGAGCCATATGCTTTAAAGTCTCTTCACGTCTGTCTCTATATCCATCAACATCTAATATAATATGTCTCTCATTATCATCGCCAAATTTTTTAGAAGCTATTAATGATATTATGAACTGTAAAGCCTCTAAAGTATTTCCTTTTTTACCAATTAAAACTCCAGAATCTTCTGTAGAAATATCTATATATATTCTTTTTTCAGTTTCTTCTTTTACAGTTACTTCAGCATTAATACCCATATATTTTAAAACAGTGGCCATAATTTCTTGAAACTCATTCAAATCATTAGCCAATTCTTCATAAAAAACTCTTATAATAGTGGGCGAATCTTCTCCTATTCCAAGAATACTCCTTTTACCTTTGTCTATCACCTCTACTCTAACTTGATCCTCTGTAAGATTAAGTTCTGTAAGGGCATTATTAATAGCGTCTCTCTCAGATTTGCCACTAAACTCTTTTACTAACATAATTTCCTCCTTAAAAAAGAATAAATCTATTTTCTTTTCTTTTTTGCATTTCTTTTTTTAGTATATTTTTCTTCAACAACCGTTTCATTATTAGAATCATTTTTATTTAAAAGTTTTGAAGTTATAAATTGCTGAATTACCCCAAAAATATTCTGTGCTGTCCAATATAAAGCCAAACCGCTTGCAAAATTGTAGAACATAAAAAGCATCATAAGCGGGAATATAGTAGTCATCATCTTCATCTGCATAGCAGCCTGTCCAGAAGCACCTGCAGAAGAAGAAGGCTGTATCTTCATACTAACATAACTTGTAACAGCCATAAGTATAGGGAATAAATTGAAATTAAAACCGCCCAAAATAGGTATAGATGCTGGAAATACAAATAACCTATCTGGAGAAGATAAATCTGTAATCCACAAGAAAGGAGTATTTCTAAGCTCTACCATAGACTGCATCAAATAGAAAAATGCTATAAGAAGCGGGAAAGGTAAAAGCATAGGTAAACATCCGCCCAAAGGATTAATTTTCTCTTTCTTATAAATATTCATTATTTCAGCATTTAATTTTTCAGGATTATCTTTATACTGCTCTCTAATACGTTCTATTTTAGGATTAGCCAGCTGCATCTTTCTCATGGATTTATATGAAGCATGGTTAAGCGGATAAGTAACAATTTTAAATAGTAAAGTAAATAATATTATCGCCCAAGCATAACTCTTAGTAAAACCATATAAAACATTCAAAATAACATCTAATATATAAGTTAAAGGTCTTAAATTAAGCCCTAAGAAAGATTCTTGGAATATTGATTCATAAGACTCTTCAAGATAATACTTAGAGAATATTCTTCTTACCTTTGGTCCTATATAAACAGAATAAGTGTCTACAACTGAAGAACCAGATTTTATATTATGCTCAGATATTAAATTAGCAA
The DNA here is from genome assembly GCF_009755885.1 of Brachyspira sp. SAP_772. Lineage (NCBI taxonomy): Bacteria > Pseudomonadati > Spirochaetota > Spirochaetia > Brachyspirales > Brachyspiraceae > Brachyspira > Brachyspira sp. SAP_772. The sequence continues at coordinate 775,640 of NZ_VYIX01000001.1, forward strand.
CATGGAAATCATTTCTATATTCATTAGTAACAGGCCTAGAAAAAGTCATAGTTTCAAACTTAGCATTAGACTGTGCGGGGCTAGAAATAATAGCAAAATATCTATTATTTAAAGCCACCCATTTATCCTGACCTTCATAAATATTGTATCTAACATTATTAGTTTTAGCACCATTACCAAAACCGAACAATTTTGAGAATATATTTTCTTTAACTATATCCCCAGTAAGAAGAACTTTTGACTTACCATTACCCTTTATTAAATACTGTGCCTTTGTAGCATCTTCTCTCACAGCATTTTTCTCAGTCCTATAAGGCCCAATACCAGTACCCAAAAAATAAGAATAATACATAGATAGATCTTTTTCTCCAAGATTTTCTATAGTTACTGTATTAGTTAATTGATAAGGGTCTTCACCAAAAGCAAAAGTCTTTTTTATTCTTATAGGATTTCCCTCTAAAGAAGCATCTGCCACATATGTAATAGTATTATTTTCTTTCACAGAATAATAATTAAAAATATTAGGTAAAGCTATAGAGTTTGATAGGTTTTGAAAAGTTAGAGTAAAAGGATATATACCTTCATAAACCTGCTCTACCATATCAACAATTTCATTTGTTATCTCAGAATCTTGTTTATAATAATTTTTAAGTTTATATGAAAACAAAGAACCATTTTTAAATGTAGCTATAACATAATCATTTTCTAATGTTTCAGTAGTATCATTAGTTAAACTATCATTAGTTATATAATCAACTTTTTGTATTTCTGAAGTATTTAATAATACGTTTTGATTTTCAATATTATTATTTTGATTTGTATTGTTAGTTTGTATATTTTCATTTGCTACGGGTTTAATTGTTTTAGCCTGATAGAACATATATGCAAACAAGATTACTCCAGAAAGTGCAACGGCTAAAATCATTCTCTTGTTATTACTCATAAAACAAAAAAGCTCCTTAAAAATAATTATGGAACAGGATCATATATTTTTTTAGCAAGGGGATTACACCTAAGTACTCTTGCTATAGCGAGAAAACTGCCTTTAAAAGCACCATATTTAATAACAGCCTCTTTAGCATATTCAGAACAAGAAGGAATATACCTACAAGAAGGCTTAAGATATGGTGATATTGCTTTTTGATATATAAAAATTAAAAACAATAATATTTTCTTAAGCATAAAAAACCAAATCCACTAAATCCTATTAAACAACTTCATTAACTCTTTTTTATAATCCAAAAATGAACGGGAAATGTATCTATTAATAATGATAAAATAGTCATACCCTAAAGGTATATTAGTTTTTTCTGTTCTATAGATTTCTCTAACAATTCTTTTCACCCTATTTCTTTTTACAGCATTAGCTTTATTTCTTTTTATTGTTACAACAAATCTAGAATAAGAACGATTATTTTGCTTTACAAGCATAGTAAAAAAATAATTACTATACTTTAGCAAATTAGAATTATCATTTTTATTAAAAAAACAAATTATATCTTTTTTATTTTTAAGTTTTTCTTTACGATATAATCTAAATGATACTCTCTTATTTTTTTCCCGATCATTAATCAGATTAGTATTACCATTTAATGATTGATTAACATCACTCATCGGCAGAAGTTAAACGATATCTACCCTTTCTTCTTCTACGTTTTAATACATCTCTACCGTGCTTTGTTGCCATACGTTTAAAAAAACCAAATTTCCTAGCACGACGCAACTTACTTGGCTGATAAGTACGTTTCATTTTTTCTCCTTCAAAGATTATATTTATCTTAATTTATTAAGTTAATAGCAATTTAAATTATGATGCTTAAATATACTTTATAATTATTTTTTTGTCAAGCATAAAACATTTATCATAATATAATAAAAAACAGAAAACGCATATTCTTATTCAATTTTTTTAACCCATTTTATTGTATATCTGTCAAAAGATTTACTTCTATCGGCAAGCCATAGTGTTTCTTTTTTAACTTTAGCTTCTATACTAATGATTTTACCCTGATATTTAGAATACTCTTCAAAAAAATCTTTATCAAAATAATAATCTATATTGTTTTCTGATATAACTACATTTGGAAAAAGATAAGTACCTACTACTCTAATCTCACCTGTTATAACCTGCTTCTTAGCAAAAAGCATAATAAATAATAAAGAAATAATAGACACAGCCTTAAAAAAATTATTATTCATAAACCAAAATACCTTATTTATAATCTAATAATATATTATTATTAAAATTATGTCCATATAGCTATTGAACATAAAATTAAATTAATATATTATACTACAATGAGTAAATCTATTAAACAATCAAAAGCAGTGCTTGTTATTGCATTAATGTATAGTGAATCTGAAATATATAATAATACTTTGAACGAACTAATAAACAATTTTGGAAACACTAAAATAATTGGAGAAGAGTATTTATTTTCTCATTCTCATTATTATGCTGATGAAATGGGAGAAGATTTAAAAAAAAGATTTATAGTATTTGAAAATATGATAGAGCGAGATTATATAGTAGAAGTAAAAAAAATAACTGATGAAATAGAAAAAAAATATTTAGACAGTAATAATAACAGAAAAATAAATATAGACCCTGCAATACTTACTTTAGAAAACTTTGTGCTAGTAACAAATAAAAACTTCACTCATAGAATATATTTAAAAGACGGAGTATTTGCTGATTTAACTCTAATATACAAAAAGAAAAAAGGATATACTGAACTACCTTGGACTTACGCAGACTATTCAAGCAATGAAACAAAGCTCTTTTTAAAACAAATAAGAGAGCTATTCTATAATAAATTAATAGAAAGCTCCCCATTTGGTTCAAACTGGAATAATTAATAATCTTTTATATCAGCAGTTTTTACAAACTCTTTATCCCAAACACCAATATGTTCTATTAAGAGCTTTGCTAGAAGTCTAGAGAAATCTTCAGCAATATTTCGCCAATTAGAACTAGTTTTAAATGCTTCATATTCTTCATTAATAGCTTTAATAAACTTTTTATGTTCCTCAAAATGTTCTTTTATTTTTGGATAATTCTCTTTATTTTGCATTTGTATTTTCTGCTCTTCAGAGAAGTGATATTTAGTATAATCTATAGCACCTTTAAATGCTTCATCAACTTCATTTTTATCATTATTGTATAGAGCATGATGCACTTTATTAGCATAATCTATAATCTGTTTATGCTGTTCATCTATTATTTTATTATGTGTATAATATTGACTAGTCCACTCTAATCTACGAGGACCAACCTTAAAAAAGCTCATAGCATTAAATAATTCTTCCATTTGTTTTTCAAGTTCCTGAGAAGATTCCTGCATAGAATATACTAAACTAGTATTTTCTTGAGTCTTAGAATCCATATTCATAACAGCACTATTGATATTATTAATGCCAGCCATCTGTTCATTTGTTGTATTAACCATATCTTCTATTACTTTTGTTGTTTCATTTATTTTATTTTCTATATCAGCAAATAATTCTCTAGATGTATTAGCAGAATTGGTAGCATTTTTTACTTTTTCATTACTGCCGTTAATAAAAGAAGTTATATTATTAACAGAGCTTTGTGTAGTCTGCGCCAAATTTCTAACTTCAGAAGCTACAACTGCAAACCCTCTTCCTTGTTCACCAGCACGTGCTGCCTCTACAGAAGCATTTAAGGCAAGTATATTAGTTTGAAAAGCAATGTCTTCTATAAACTTTACTAAACCGCTAATTTTATTACTATATTCAAAGGCTTCTTCTGTATTTTTTGCAGTTTCTGCTATGATACTTCCTGCTTTCTCTATAGCATCCCTTGACTCTATCATCATCTTATTAATTAAATTAGCATTTTCCACAGATTTTTCTATAGTGCTTGATATCTCCTCTGTAGCTTCTGCTGTTTTACTTAAAGAATCTATTTGTTCATTTGTTCTGTTATATAAATCTTTGTTGGCATAAGAAAGCGAATAGGCTGTTTTTTTAGTTAAGTCTATATTAGAATTTGCTGTTTCAATTATGCTCTTCATAGAATTTCTTATATTGTCAAAACTTCTTATTAAATAGCCCATTTCATCTTTTCTGTTTAAATATTTATCAGCTATATTAAAAGTTAAATCTCCGTCAGATATGATACTAGCCACCCTCAATGCTTCATTAACATAAGAAATAAGTCTCTTAGTAAATAAAATAGCAAAAGAAACCAAAACACCTATAACAACAATAGCAGTTATTATGGCATACAAAACCATATTTCTTGAAGGAGCATATAACTCACTTTTAGCCATAGAAACTATAATATACCAATTTGTATTTTTTATATTATGAAATGACATATAATATACTTCTTTGGCATCTTTATAAGTAATGATACCATTTTTATCTTTTATCACTGTTTCATATGGCGGATAATTATCTGTTGTCAATATTTTATTTTTATCTTTATGAGCTAATATCTTTTTATTTTTATCTATAATAACAATTTGACCAGAATTACCTATACTAAAATTGATAATAAATCTATCAACAAAATCTGCCCAATTTACATTACCTACTAAAACCCCTATTAAATTACCATTATTATCTTTTATACCATGCCATAATCTATAAGTTGGAAGCCCTGTCATTAGAGATTTTTCTATACTATCTTCACCTCCTGTATTATATCCAGAAGCTTCAAACATTTTCCAATCTTCATTTGCTTTATTAATTGATACTCCTAATAAGTTTCCTCCTGAAGAATCTAAAATAGCGTTTCCTGCTGTATCTATAATGATAAAGTTCAAAAAAGAATTTTTACTATCTGCAAAAGATTTTAATGCATCTTCAGCATTTAATCTTAAAACAGTATCATTTGTATTTTGAAGAAAATTAATAACATCATTATTTTTAGAGAAATTCACCATAGAATTATTATTATCTTCAAACCATAAATCAACAAGCTTATTATAAGACAAAACATTCGACTCAAGCCCATTTCTCACTATAACATCCATCGCCTTTGATGCCAAAAGAGAAACCATAATTATACTAGATATTGTAGCAATTATAACTGAAACTGTAACTATAAAAGGTATCTTAAATATTAATTTATGAACATTCATCTATACTATTACCTCTAAAAAATTAGTTTTTTTAATTTATTTTATTTAAATTTAATAAAAATTATTAAAAAGTATTCAATTCATTAACTAAACTTTTAAAATATTTTCCTCTCTCTTCATAATTTTTAAAACTATCAAAACTTGCACATCCCGGTGAAAGCAAAACAGTATCTCCTTTTACAGCTATTTCTTTAGCATAATTAAACGCTTCTGTGAAATCTCTCACAATAATTTTATTAGAAACCTCTATCATGTTGTTTAAATCGTCAGATGCTTCACCTGTGAGAATAAGTTTTTTTACTCTCTCTTCTATAATCGACTTTAAAGGTTTAAAATCTATACCCTTATTTCTTCCACCCATAATGAGTATGATGTCTTTATCAAACGCTTTCAAAGCACTCATAACAGCACTCATTGATGTTGCCTTAGAATCATTTATATATCTTACTCCGTCAATTTCTCTTACAAACTCTAATCTATGCTCTATGCTTTTAAAATTATTAACAGCTTTATCTATATATTCTACTGGTATATTATCTTTTAAACACACCAAAACAGAAGCTAAAATATTTTCTATGTTATGCATTCCAAGAAGTTGTCTTTTTGCTATAGAAAATAATTTTTCATTGTTATAATACAAACATTCATCTTCACTGTTATAATATAAATTAGCTTCTTTACATTTAGTAGAAAAAGTTAATACATTAAAAGCTAAATCTTTTGTTTTTATAAGTTCATTATAATATATATTAGTATAATAATTGTCATAATTCAATATTAAAAAGTCATCGCCATTTTGATTTTTAGTAATATTTTTTTTGGTATTAAAATAATCTTCTATATCATCATACCTATCTAAATGGTCTTCAGCTATATTTAGTATAACAGAAATATGAGAATGAAAATTATAAACTGTTTCTAACTGAAAACTAGAAAGTTCTAATACTATATCTTCATCTTTTTCTATACTTTCAACTTCTTTAGAAAAAGTATTTCCAACATTGCCTAATAATCTAGCCTTTTTATAGGAACTTATAATACTATAAATTAAATTAACTGTAGTAGTTTTGCCATCTGTACCTGTTACTGATATATAATTTCTATCTGGAATTAAATTATAAGCAAACTCTATCTCCCCTATAACTTTTATACTTCTTTTTTTAGCCTCTTTCACTATATCTATGCTTTGAGGCACTCCGGGAGACATTATTATCAATGTAATATCTTCTAAAACATTTATATCTTGCTTTCCAAAGTGTAATTTTATATTTTTATCTTTTAATGCTTCTATACTTGTTTTTAATTCTTCTTTTGTTTTACTATCACTTAGAGCATATTTAATATTAATATTATTATTGCAATTTATATCATACAAAACATTGGCAATACTAACTCCGCTTCTTAATGTAGCACCTAGTATTAATATATTTTGTTTTTCTAAATAGTTTATATATTCTTTATTAAGCATTTTTATTCCAATTTTTTTTCTTTATATTATACCAAAAAGAGTAATAAATTTAAATGTGTTTTATACATATAAAAAAAGCTAACTTATGTAATTACATATAAGTTAGCTTTAATTCTTCTACATTAACAACAAAATTAACAATAAAATTATTCAGTAAATAAAGGAGTAGTTTTATTAGTATCAAATCCTATAATCTTTGTAACTATTAAATATTTGTTGGTAGTGCCTTCTTCCATACCTGCCCTATTTTCCAAATAACCTTCTACTTTAAGATTAACTTTAGTAGGCTCAGCAAAATTAAAAGCAGTATATTCTCTCTCTAAATTAATATACTCCCCTTCCATAGCTACAGGATAATTTTTCATCTCTGCATAGTTACTAAATATGGCAGAATCAGCGTAATAAACAAAATCTCCTTCAAAATAAGTAGTCTTTGAAGTTAATTGTGCTTCATTTGGCATAGCAGCACTTTCATTCTTTTCTGTTTTATTAGAGCAAGAAATAGCTAAAATAAATACTATAAATAGTAAAAATATTCTCTTCATTTTTTGTCCTTTCTATATAATAGAATAGATTTTAACATAAATATTTTTTTGTTACAAATTTACCTAATATCATAAACATATTCATTTATTAATTTTTCTACTTAATTAAAATTAATATTTTTTTTATTTTAAATACTCCTAATGTATCTGCTTTTTCTACAATATCTAAGTAATTGAGTAGTACATTATAATATTCTCTATTAAAGAAATCATGTATTATAATTACAGCATTTCTACAATAAAATATGCTATTTAATACACAAGCAACTCTAAATCTACCATCAACAAGTATAGTATCTATATTGTTCATTTCTTCTTTACTCAATTTAGTAAACACATATTTAGAATAATTAGGATATGACTCTCTAGCAGAATCATCTATGGTCTACTCCAATCTCCAACTTTTCCTATATCTACATAATAAAATTTTAATCTAGAAGCTTGTTCTGCTTCAAAAATAGTATTATTATTTCTCATATATTCAAGCCAGTTAGGATCTCCTTCTATAGATATTATATTGGCATTTGTCATTTTTGATACTATAGAAGTACTACCATCAGCTCCAAATTCAATATAATTTTTACTATTTTTTATATGTTTTATAAATAATTCTCTCTCAGAATTGCTCATATGAATAGGTAATTTAATATTTAATTTTTCTAAGTTATTTAATATCAGTTCAAAATTTTTAGATAAGTTATTTATTTTTTATTTAAATCTTCATATTTTTTATTATTATTTTTCATTTCTTTCAATAATTCGATATTTAAATTAACACTATAGATTAAGTATTCCCTAACAGCATTTCTTAAATTTTTAAAAGGTATCCACCAGACTATTTTATTCATTATTTCATCTATGTTCATAATATCTCCTATGCAAATAAATTTATGCAATAAACAACCTATGCTACATTTTTTGAATGTAACATAGGTTGTAATTTTTTAGTTTTTAAATTATTATAAACCTGTATGTACTCTTTACATATTATTTCTGGTCTGGTCTGGTCTGGTCTGGTCTGGTCTGGTCTGGTCTTATTTTAAATTTAGACCTAAAACTTTCACGCCACTTTTTTACTGGTATCCACCAAGCTATTTTATTAATACTATTTTCATTAACTCTAAAAGTAAATTTTATTCCAAACAAATATGCAAAAATATAATTATTTGTATTATAAATTCCAAAAAATTTTATCCAATTTCTATTTTCTCTAATTTCATTAATTAATTTCATTTTTTCATTATTAAGTCTTATCAATTCATCACTTATCTGATTTATTCTATTATCTAATTTTGGAATTATATTTTTATTTAATTTACTAATATTAATTTTTAACTCATTATTTTCTTTTATAAGTATATTTATAATATTAGTTTTATAATCATCATCTTTTATTTTTTTATCAGAATACAAAGCATTTTTTATCCATTCTAAAGATCTATCTTTTTCTTTTTCTAAAATATTATTTATTTCGGTATAGTCCATATAGAATAAAAGTTCATAGTTAATGGCATTGGTTTCATTTACTATATCTTTAGAGATAGGTAAAAGTCTATTTTTTATATCAAATAAATTCAAAATAGAATTTATCCTATTTAGGTTGCTTTCATAATAATCATAACGCAAACATAAAAAAGGTTTATTATATATAATAGAAAAACACGTCCCATGAAACCCATCTGTTATAATACATGAAGCATTCTTTATTAAAGATAACCACTCTTCAGGTTTTTCTATAAAACCATCACTTCTATGATTTGAAAATATAACTTTTTTATTTATTTTTAAAGCTATTTCATTAACAACTTCTTTCACTTTTTCTTTACTATGTACATAACAAAAAATATAATCCGATATATTTTCATCATTATAAATCAACTTATCATATTCTTTTCTATCTATTAAAAATACAGGATCTAATACAAAATCTGATTTTATATTTAAATTCTCATTAAAAAAATTAACTGTTTTCTTTTCTCTAATGGAAATATAATCAAATAATGATAAATAATATTTCACAGTTTGATTGTATACATAGTCTGAGTATAATTTTTGATTATCATCACCTACAGAAGTAGAAATAGCTATCTTTTTCTTGCTATTTTCCACAAATTCTAAAAAATATATATATTTACTATAATCAGATACCATATCTCTAGATAAAAAATTGTTCCATAATTGATCCGAAGCTGTTATGAACATATCACATTTATTATTCAATTCATGTAAAGATTCTTTATTTATATTATCAAATATATTAACATAATATTTTTCAGCGAATTCTCTAGCAATTCCTTTACTATAATAATTATACATGTTAGCATCTTTATCTAGTGTATCTAATACTAATATTGAAAAACCAAGATTTTCTAATAATTTATATAAAGCATAATATGTTAATATAGCACCATAGTTATTAGCAAACCAAAAACCTACTAAACATATATCAAATTTGTCATAATTTAAGAATAATTCCTTTAAACTCTCTTTGTCAAAATTATCAAAAAAATATTTTCTATTCCCTAATACTTTGATTTTTCCATTTATTCCTCCATTTGAAGGTTTTATAGAAGTAACATTCTTATAGGTAAAAGAACTATTTATAATATCGAATATATATTTAGCTTTTTTGCTATTTATTAATGTAAGACCTACTCCCTTATTATCATTATCTTTTACACCCCAATAATCACCAATACTAATATCTCCAACCCTTTCATATTTTCTATATTTACAACGTAAACATTCTTCTTTCACAGATATATGTTTTAAAAATGATTGTATATAAATATCATAACAACCCCTAGATATATATTCTCTATTATCCCATTTAATATATATCTTATGATCAGCATTCCAACCAAATTTTTCTTTATCTCTAAAACTAACATACTCTATATTTTTAATTTCTTCATCTGTAAATAATTCTTTTAAATACTTTTTCCAAACTTTTTGAGGTACTATACTATTACAAAGCAAATCAACTGTAATTAAATTATCATAATCTTTTCCTAAATAAGAGTATAAAGCAGATACCTGGCAAGGACATCCGCTAAATAATACTTGCTTTTTTTCATTAAGTAATTTTTTTATTTCTAAAAAAGTATTTCTTAAACTACTTTCTATATATTTAGAGCCTCTTAATTTATCTAAATCTTGTTCATTATTAATTATAATATGCTCAACTCCAAGCCAATCTTTAGTAAAAGCAGCTCCACATACATAACCATTATTTTCCAATACATAATTAGCTAATATAGTAAACATACCGCCTGATGAACTTTTCATCCTTATATCATCACTAGCTCTAACATCATATATTTCTTGTTTGAAATTGGTTTTAAAATTATCATTCAAAGCATGACATTTTTTTACACACAAACCGCAATTTGTACATCTATCTTCATCTATTAGAGGATAACGAAATCCTTCTTTTGTCTCTATCATTTCTATAGCATTATGAGGACATACTTTTTCACAAACAGAACAACCAGTACATTCTATTTTATTTAAAATATCTATACTATTATTTTTCACAAATTACTCCATTTATTATAATTTTTTGATTAGCTTGCTTGCTTTAATAAAGTATAAAGCTAAATAATTTAATTTATTTGATATATTCATACACTATTATTATATAATAAAATAATATTAATATCAAATAAATTTCACTATTCTAACTTTCTCATTTGGGGGAAAAGAATAGTATCTCTAATGCTAGGCACATTTAAGAAAAGTATAGCCATTCTATCTATTCCTATGCCAAGACCGCCTGTAGGAGGAAGCCCATATTCTAATGCGTTAATAAAATCTAAATCCATATCCATAGTTTCATCTTCACCGCGAGCTTTTGCTTTTAACTGCTCTTCAAAACGCTCTTTTTGGTCTATTGGGTCATTAAGCTCACTAAATCCATTAGACATCTCCATTCCGCCAATAAAGAGTTCGTATCTCTCTGTAATGTCTGGATTGTCAGGATAAGATTTTGAAAGAGGAGAAACTGCTTTAGGATAATTAATAACAAATGTAGGCTGAATAAGTTTTTCTTCAACTTTCTCTTCAAATACCGCAACCATTACTTCCCATTTAGTAGGCTTGCTTTTTGAAGTGTCTATCTCTACTCCTATTGATTTTGCTTTTGATATAGCTTCATCGTCTGATTCTATAGCATTGAAATCAAGACCTGAATGCTCTTTAACTAAATCAACCATAGGTATTCTTGCAAATGGAGGCTTAAAATTAATCTCATAATCTTTATATTGAGAGTTATATTTTCCATTTAATTTAAAACATACTTTTGAGAACACCTCTTCTACCAATTCCATAACCTTGTGGAAATTAGCATAAGCCATATAAGCTTCCATCATAGTAAACTCTGGATTATGTCTTGTAGATATTCCTTCATTACGGAAATTTCTGTTAAGCTCAAATACTTTATCAAAACCGCCAACTATAAGCCTTTTTAAATAAAGTTCAGGTGCTATTCTTAAATAAAGTGTCATATCTAAAGTATTATGATGTGTAACAAATGGTTTAGCCTTAGCTCCTCCAATTAATGGGTGCATCATAGGAGTTTCTACTTCAAGAAAGTTATTTTCTATCATTACTTCTCTTATAGCAGATATCATTTTAGAACGTTTAATAAATGCTTCTTTAACGTCATCATTCATTATTAAATCAACATATCTTTGTCTATAACGAAGCTCTGTGTCAGTTAGTCCGTGGAATTTTTCAGGAAGCGGATTTAATGATTTTGTAAGAAGCTTTAATTCGCTTGCATATATTGTAATCTCTCCTGTTTTTGTTTTAAAAACAGTTCCTTTTACTCCAACAATATCACCTATATCTATAAGTTTTTTGAATACTGTATTATAAAACTCATCGCCAAGCTTATCTTTTTGTATATAAGCTTGAATAGTGCCTACTGAATCTTTTATAGTTAAAAATGAAGATTTACCCATAACTCTATAAAGCATAATTCTTCCAGCAACGGCAACTTCAGTTTCATTCTTTTCAAGCTCTTCAAATTTCTCTGCTATATCCTTTGATTTATAAGTTACATCATAACTATTTGGAAACGGGTTTATTCCCATACTTCTTAATGTGTTTAACTTTTCTTTTCTGTTTTCTTTTTCTACACTAGTATTTTTTTCATTTTGTGTGTTTTCAGAATGATTTTGATTTTCTGACATTAAATTATCCCTCTTAACAAATATTTCTATTTTAACAGTTTAAATAACTGAAAATAATACAATAAATATATATTATATTAAAAAAAAACTCTATAACAAAAAAATGATTATTTAAAAGAAAAATAATAAAATTAATTAACAAATTATCCCGCTAAATCACCATACTCAATATTTTTATCGCCATCAACATAAACTATCAAAGAATGATGCTTAAAATAATCAGGTTCAAAAAGTATATGCATAGTAGTATCTGGTCTAGATTCATCTTCCTCAAAATCAATTAGTATGCTATCTAAATACATAGCCTTATAAAAATCTTCCTCTTTTATTGGAATATTAATTATCTCGCCAATAGCATTTTGATAAGAATTATCATCTATTTGTTTATTTGTAGAAACCCACTCTTCTGCCAAAGTAATACATTGTTTTGAAATAAGAAAGTCAGAAATAGCTTTTTTATGCTCTTCTATCCATTTCAATATTTCATTAATTTTATCTGCATATTTTAATAACATATCAGATTTATTCGATTCCTCTCCAAAATCTATAATCAAACTAATATTCTCATCTTCCCATAAATTGCATGAAGCTTCATAAGAAAAATAATCACTTTCAGAAAAATCTTTTATTTGTAAAGAATTTGACATCTCTAACTAATCCTAAAATAGTTTTGTTAATAGTATAATACATTAAATTATAAAATTCATCATTTTTTTATATTTTTTAATTTTTTATTCATACCATATATTATAATATCGCAAATCTCATCATAATTAAAACAACCGCTATCTAAAGTCATATTATAATTTATCATATTCCCCCATTCTTCTCCAGTATAATATTTATGATAATTATATCTATAAGAATCCATATTCTTTAACTCTCTCTCAGCATTTTCTATATTTACTCCATATTCTTCATTTATTCTTTTTATTCTATTTTCTATAGAAGAGTGAATAAATACATTAAAAGAATTATCAGAATATTTTAATATAAAACTAGCACACCTCCCTATTATAATAGCTGATTCTTTTTTAGCTATATCACTTATTACTTTGCTTTGTATTTCAAATATTCTATCTAGTGTAGAATAAGTTTTATTTCCTGCAAAAGGGCTTTCAAATTTTCTTTTATTATATGCTGTAAAAAATATATTATCATTTATAAAACATTCATCTTTCAATTCTATAATACCTCTAGCTAATCCTGTTTTATCAACAACTATATCAATCAATTCTTTATCATAAAAATTGACATTCAGTATTTTAGCTAATTTCTCTCCAATTAGCCTTCCTCCGCTTCCATATTGTCTGCTTATTGTTATAATAAAATTATCCATAAAACTATATTAACTTTTATAAAATATTGTTAAATATTATAATATAAAAAATATTTAAATCCATACTAATAATTAACTATTATTCAAATTAATTGTTTTTTATTGCATTAATTAATAATTAAATATAAAATATATAAAACTTGATTGCATATAATTTTTAGGATTTTAAATGATAAAAAAAATAAAAGAATTTTTTAAAAAAGGAAATAAACCATTTGATTATGGAGCAGTTACAGAAGAACATAGAAAAAAATATTATGGTAAAATAGAAAAACATCCATATAAAAGAATGTGGTCATATGCTATGAGACATAAAAAGCTTTTTATACCATCTTTTATAATTAGCATAATGTATACAATAATTAATATACTTCCTCCTTTTTTTGGTCAATTAGCAATATCTATTACAGGCGGTAAAAGAGTTGATTTACTTGATAAAATACCTTTTGTAAATGAGTTAGCATCTAAATTTAGCAACATTAGTACAAAACAATTAGCAGAACAATTTTTAACAGCAGATAGCATAACTAATCCAATAGTAATAGCACAATTTGCTTTTATTATTATAATAGGCTTCATATATGTAATATTTCGTGTTAGTTTTGATTATATTAAAACATTTCTCTTTCAATTTACAGCACAAGAAATAGGCAAAGATGTTCGTGCTGATATGTTAAAAGGGTTAATGAATACGGATATAGCATATTTTAAACAAGAAAAAGAAGGCGATTTAATGAGCAGAGTCATTAATGAATCTGGAACTATAGAGAATTTTCTATCTACTACATTACCAAATATGATAACAGTACCTTTGACTTTAATACTCACATTAGCAGTATTATTAGTGTTAAATGTCAAACTTACTTTAGCATGTTTTATAGCTGCCCCGCTGATAGGACTTGGTATTGATAAAGTTTCAAAACTAATAAGAACAAGAGTTACAGCTGAGCAGAATTTATTAGGGGCTACTACTTCATTGATACAAGAAGATATAAGAGGAATAGAGGTTATAAAAATATTTTCTAAAGAAGATGAAGAAGTAACAAAATATAGAAAAGTATATGCCGATTTAATAGGATTTATGAGAAAAATAGCTTTGCTTACTTCGTTAAATAGACCTATGACAGAGCTTGTAATGATAGTAGCTATGCTTATAATACTTGCTTACGGCGGATTTTTAATATTTAAAGGTGAGATGCCTTTTGAGTTTTTGTGGGGATTTTTGCTTTATATGCTTAATATTTCAACTCCTGTAAGGGATTTATCTGGAATATTTATTAATCTTCAAAGAACCATGGGGATAGCTCAAAGGGTTTTTCAAATAATAGATTTACCTTCTGAACAAGTTGATGACCCTACTAAAAAAGAAATGAAACCAATAGAGCATTCTATAACTTTTGAAAATGTTAATTTTGAATATACTAAAAGAGGAGAAGAAAAACCTTTCCACTTAGGCCCTATTAGTTTTAATGTAAAAAAAGGAGATGTTGTTGCTTTTGTTGGTAATAGCGGCGGCGGTAAAACTACTTTAATAAGCCTTATACCTAAATTATTTACCCCTTCTGAAGGTGTTATTAGATTTGATGGTATAGATATTAACGAACTTAATACAAGAAGTGTGAGAAATCAAATTGGTGTGGTATCTCAAGAGAATATTTTATTTTATGGTACTGTAAGAGAAAATATACTTTATGCTAACCCTAATGCAACTGATGATGATTTATTAAGAGCTGCAAAAATAGCACATGCTGATGAGTTTATATTAAAACTTCCAAATGGATACGATACTCATATAGGTCCAAGAGGGGTAATGCTTTCAGGCGGTCAGCGTCAGCGTATAGCTTTAGCAAGGGCAGTATTAAAAAAACCTTCTATATTAATACTTGATGAAGCTACAAGTGCATTAGATACAGAAAGTGAAATGTATGTTCAAAAAGCATTAAATGAAATTATTAACCTTCAAACTACATTTGTAATTGCACATAGATTATCTACTATAAAAAATGCTACTTACATTTGTGTTGTCGAAAATGGTAAGATTACAGAATCTGGCACACATGAAGAGCTTATGAAAAAAGGCGGAAAATATCAGTATTTGTATTCGCTTCAGTTTAGGGATTAATATTTATGATAAATAAATTAGTAATAGCTACAGCTAATAAGCATAAATTAACTGAAATACAAAACATATTCAAAGACTCTGCAAAAGAGATATTGCCAATGCCTGCAGATATTGGAGAGATAATAGAAGATGGAAATAGCTTTATAGAAAACTCTCTAATAAAAGCAAGAGCTGTATATAATCATACAAAACTACCCTCTTTGGCAGATGATTCGGGTATTTGCATAAATGCTCTTAATGGAAAGCCCGGAATATATTCTGCAAGATACGGCGGAGAAAATTTAGGCTATAAAGAAAAGATGCAGTTAATATTAGATAAATTAAAAAATAAAAATGATAGAACGGCTTATTTTATCACTTCTGCGGTATGTGTATTAGATAATAATTATTATATAGCTTTAGAGGGGAGAGTTGATGGAGTGATAATTGAAAGCCCTAAAGGTTTTGATGGATTCGGTTATGACCCTATATTTAAGCCTAATGGATATGATGTTACATATGCAGAGATGACCTTAGAGCAAAAAAACTCTATGAGCCATAGAGCAATAGCTATGAATAAAATGAAAGAAATATTGTATAATATAAACAACTTTTAATATATAATAAATTCTAAGCTTTCAATATATAAAAAAACAATATTAAGCATTTGAATTATTTTTTATTTTTTATTATAATATACCCTATCTAAGCATATTATTTTAAGGAGTTTTTATAATGAAAGCAGAAAAAAGTAATCTTTTTACACCTTTACAAATAGGTAATATAGAAATAAAAAACAGAGTTGTAATGCCTCCAATGTGTATGTATAGTGCTGAAGACGGATATGTTAATGATTGGCACATACAGCATTATGCTACAAGGGCTATAGGAGGAACTGGTTTAATAATAGTAGAAGCTACTGGAGTTTTACCTTATGTAAGCAACATTACTGATAATGATTTGGCTATATGGGACGATAAATATATTGACGGTTTAAGCAAATTAGTAAATGCAGTTCATGCTAATGGAGCAAAAATTGGTATACAGATTAATCATGCTGGAAGAAAATGCGAGTCTACAAAAATAGATAAAATATACGCTCCAAGTGCTATAGCATTCAATGAAAAATTTAGAACACCTGTAGAAATGACACAATCAGATATTAATGAAGTAGTAGATGCTTTTGCTAGTGCTGCTGTAAGAGCTAAAAAGGCAGGATTTGACATCATAGAACTTCATGCTGCTCATGGTTATTTGATTTCTACATTCCTATCACCATTATCAAATAAAAGAACAGACGAATACGGCAAAAACAGAGCTAAATTCTTAGAAGAGATATTAAGAAAATGCCGCGAAGCTGTAGGAAGTGACTACCCTATACAAGTAAGAATATCTTCTTATGACTGGAGAGAAGGCGGAAACACTGTAAAAGATTTTGCTGAAATGCTAAAACCTTTAGAAGAAGCTAAATTAATAGATTCTATAAACGTTAGTACTGGAGCAGTTACAGCAGACGGTAAGATTATTCCTTATGAAGGCTATCAAGTGCCTTTCTGCAGAGAATTAAAACAATATATGACAGTGCCTTGTATAGGAGGAGGTCTTATATATGACCCTAAAATGGCTAATATGATGGTGAGAAATGGCGCTGCTGATGCTATATACATAGGCAGAGAATTATTGAGAAACCCTTATTGGGCATTACAGGCTGCAAGAATTTTAGGCATTGATGTACCATTCCCTAAACAATATGAAATGGCTAAAAGATAATTAATAATAATTGTTATATAGGCTTTATTATGCATATAAAAAATATGTGTAATAAAGCTTTTTTATTTAACACACGATTAACAAACAATTACTTCAAAAAAAATTTACTCTTTTAATTTATATAAAATATGTTATATTATATGCAAGTTTTTTAGCAAGTCTTTTAATAGGAAAGTTTATGAATAATAATAATCAATACGATGAAAATAAAAAATATTTATTTAAAGTACTAATTATAGCATTAGCAATTATTTTTATATTATTAATTGGTGCAGGAATACTTGTTGGTACATTCTTATTTATAACAAATAAAGCCAATTTAAATAAAATGGTAGACAATTATCATATATATGATGAAGCTATATACAATAAAAGGTATGGAGATAGCGTTGTAAAAGAGTTTGTAAATAATTATGGTGCTGATGTTAATGAAACTGATATAGAAAATAAAACTCCTCTCTATCATGCTGTTGAAGCAAACAATATAAAGGCTGTTAAATTCTTATTAGAAAATAAAGCAGATGCAGAAATATCAAGCGATGAAGGAATAACTCCTCTGCTCTTAGCAATAAAAAACAATAATAAAAAAATAGCAGAACTTCTAATAGAAGAAGGCAATGCTAACGTATATGGTTCTTATACTGGAGATGATATAGAAAATTATCCTATGTATTATGCAATATCTCAAACAAACAAAAGTATGATAAAATTATTATTAGATAATTCATTTGATTTAAAAAGAGAGCCTACAATTTTAAGTTATGCCATTGAAAACAGCGATAGAAGTATAGTTAAATATTTAGTAGATAATGGTGCGGATATTAATTATCAAAATGCTGATGGAAGCACTGTATTATATAATTCTATAGTATCATTAGATTATGATTTATTTAAATACTTTTTGGATAAAGGTTCAAAAGTAGAAAATAATAGTTTCAATAAAAAATATGGAAATGTTATAATGGCTGCTGCGGGCTCTAAGTTTAATAATAGTTCAAGCAAACAGCCTGTTGATTTAGTTCTTCTTCAAAATGGTGCTGCAAATAGTGCCAAAATAATGAAAGATATTATAACTAACTTTAATAAAAATGATATTAACAGTTATATAAATGGAATGAATGCTTTAATAATAGCTTCTGGTAATTCATATATAGACACTGTAAGAATACTTTTAGAAAATGGTGCTGATGTTAATTCTTATGACAATGATGGATGGACTTCTCTTATGTATGCTGCAAATAATGGAGATATAGAATTAGCTAAGTTACTTATTTCTAATAATGCAAATGTTAATATTCAAAGTTATGATTATAGTACTGCTTTAATGTGTGCTATAAAAAGCCCTATTGTAAAAAACAGAATACCTATGATAGAGTTATTAATAGCAAACAAAGCTGATATCAACACAACAGATGCTAATGGACTTGGTGCTTTAAATATTGCTATAATGAATAATGATATGGAATTAACAAAGTTTTTCATTACCAATAAAGCAGATTTAAATAAAACAACTATGGAAGATGGAAGCTCTTTAATAGAATATGCTATTAATACTGATAATATAGACTTGCTTCAGCTTTTAGTTGAAAATGGTGCTGATATTAATAGAGCAAATGATATATCAAGTTTAACACCTTTAATGAGAGCTTCAAGAACTGGGCTTGAAAATATAGTGAGAATATTACTTTCAAGAAATGTAGAATTAAATACTACAGATAAATATGGAAGCACTGCTTTACATATGGCAGCTGAAAACTCTCAATTAAACATTGTAAAACTTTTACTTAATAAAAAACCAAAGCTAAACATACAAAATCAATATGGAGATACTCCTTTACATAATGCTGTTAGAGCTGGAAATATTGATATAGTAAGTGAGCTTGTTATAGCTGGTGCTGATATCAATATAGAAAACAATAACGGAAAATTACCTATGGATATAGCAAGAGATAATAACAGTTTAGCTATATATGAAGTATTAAGACAAGCTCAAGACAATATACAATAAAAATATATAGATTGTAAATTTTTTATAATATATTATAATTAACATAATATTTAAGGTAATAATATATATGTCAATTATATTAAAAGTAGAAAATCTCAAGATGTATTATCACACATCTAAAGGCGATATAAAAGCCATTAATGATATTAGTTTTGATATAGAAGAAGGAGAGACTCTAGGCATTGTTGGCGAATCGGGATGCGGAAAAACATCTCTTGCCGCATCACTTTTAAGAATGCCCTCCCCTCCCGGAAAATATGAAGGCGGAAAAATTATATTAGACAATGAAGATATAATACCGCTTAAAGAAGAATATATAAGAAAAAATATAAGATGGTCAAAAATATCTATGGTCTTTCAGGGAGCTATGAACTCTCTCACTCCTGTATATACTATAGGCTATCAAATGCTTGAAACATTAAACAGACATGTTGATATGAATAAAAATGATGCATACAAACTCATAAAAGAATATTTAGGATATGTTGGTCTTCATGATAGTGTAATGGATAGATATCCGCATGAGCTTTCTGGAGGAATGAAACAAAGAGTTGTAATAGCAGCTGCTTTATTTTTAAAACCTAAATTAATAATATTAGATGAACCTACCACAGCATTGGATGTTATAGTGCAGGCTCAAATAATAAACCTATTAAAAAAACTAAAAAAAGATTTTAATTTATCATTTATATTTATTACTCATGATTTGGCATTAGAAGCAGAAATATCTGACAGAGTTTGTGTAATGTATGGAGGAAAAATAGCAGAGCTTGCCAAAAGTGAAGATATTTATAATAATCCAAAACACCCATATACAAAAAGATTATTAGCGGCTACTCCTAGACTTAAAAAAACAGTTGATAAATTAGAGTTTATAGAAGGGACTCCTCCTGATTTGCTTAATCCGCCAAAAGGATGCATGTTTTATGATAGATGCAAAGAGAGAATTGATAAGTGTAGATATGAAGAGCCTATTATAAAAAGTGGTTATAATAATCATTTATGTGCATGTCATTTAATTAATTAGTATTATTTTTATATTCTTTATAAGTTATATAAGCATTATTACTATATATAATTTCCATATTATTAGTTAAATTAAAATCTTTATTATTATAAATGGATATTATATGATATTTTATAGAAGAATTGCTGTCAGCTACAAAATTATTATCATCTATTTTTAAAAGCAATGAAGGATAATAACTATTGGTAGAAATATCAAAAGAATTACCATTAGCATCTTCTTTTATTTTATTTATATGAGGAATCATAAAATTCCATCCTGTTTTATTTTCATTCCTATACAAATGTTTCATTTCTATATAAACTGCTAATGGATTAAATAATATAAATATTAGAAATATATTGAATACTTTTTTTCCTTCAATTTTTTTCACTAAATATATTATAGGTATAAAAGTTAAAGGATATATATTGAGGAAATATCTAGCTCTTGCTGCCCCCAATTTTAATAGCATAAATAAAATTATTGTAATTATAATATAAAGAAAATATATTAATGCACTTTCCTTAAATATAAAATTTTCTTTATCTTCTAATTTCTTTTGAAAAAAATCTTTTAATAGTAAAATAAAAGCAAATAATCCTATTATTATGGATATAATATAAAAAATAAAACTAAATATAAGAGTTATATCACCATTAAACCAATGATTAAATATTGCTGATATACTATTTCTATAATTAGCATTAGGTTCATTGGTAGGAAAAAATAATATAGACCATATTTGAGGAGGCTGTATAATTGGTTTAGCTCTATTTCTAAATGATATTGCATTTATAAAATTAGAAAAACCATTATTTATATCAGATATTAAATAAGGCAAATATAATAGGAAAGATATAAATACTCCTATAGCTAGTGGAATTATATATTTTTTTGTATTCTTCCATCTTATAAATAAATAAACTATAATAGTTGGAATTAAATTAAAAAAAGCAGCCATGTGCCCCATTGCTTCCAAAGCTAATATTGGAAAAATTAATATGGCATAAAAATAATTAAACCTTTTTGCTGTTATATATTCTAATATTATTGGAATATGTATAAACGATAAAAGAAATGCTGTATGAGGATTATAAAATTTATTACTTACGGTAAAAAAAGTTATATTAACAAAAATCATAGATGTCATTATAGCTAATATTTTTAATCCGAATTTTTTATAAATCCATATTAAAAATACACATGAAAATAATGTCATTGCTATGCCATATAAAATTCTAGCTAAATCAAGATTTTCTCCAGATAAAAAATAAAAAAACATATATTCTAAATAAAAATATCCCCCAGGTATTCGTGCAGTTTCAATATACATATCTGATGAACTATCATAAGTATTACCTATATATGTACCGCCTTCTAATAAAGCACCCGTTACTGGAAAAATTTTATTATCATAATATTGTCTCATATGATAATAATGTTCTATCATATCAGAGTTTAGTGAATACATATTTGTCAATTCTACTCTTGTAAATATACCAACTATTATTGAAAATAAAATGATAATTATATATATATAATTATATTTTTTCATAAAAAATCCTAAATTTAATAGTTTAAATTATATTGTATATTTACATATAAATCAATATATAAAATTATAATGCTATTCATTATAGCTAAAAAAACAAAAATATAAACTTTCTATAAAATAAAAAATATTGTTAGAATAAAAAACTATACTTGATTTCTATATTATAATATATTACTATTATATCAGATAATAAATATTGTTAAGAGATTCCAATGAATAGTAGTGTAATATTAAAACTTGAAAATGTAAAAAAATATTTTAAGCCTCATAGTAATGTAATAGAAAGTTTAATAAAAAAAACAAAAGAAATTAAAGCAGTTGATGATGTAAGCTTAGAAATAAAAAAAGGAGAAATACTTGCAATTATAGGAGAATCTGGAAGCGGAAAAACAACAATCGGCAAATTAATAATGAAATTAATAGAGCCTACTTCTGGAAACATTATATTTGAAAATGAAAATATTAATAATTTTGACAAAGAACAAATAAAGAAATACAGACAAAATGTGCAAATGATATTTCAAGACCCTTATGCATCAATGAACCCAAGATTTAAAATAAGAGATGTGTTGAAAGAAGCACTTTATATTCATAATATAGAGGGTGATGAAAAGGATTATGATGAAATGGTGATAAAGGCACTTGAAGATGTAAAGATTAATCCTCCTGAAGAGTTTATGGATAGATATCCGCATATGCTTTCGGGCGGGCAGCGTCAAAGAATTGCAACGGCTCGTGCTTTAATACTTAATCCAAAATTAATTGTTGCTGATGAACCCGTATCTATGATAGATTTATCTACAAGAGCTGAAATACTTTATATGATGAAAGAAGTGCAAATACAAAAACAATTAAGCTATATTTATATTACTCATGATTTGTCAACTGCTAAATATTTTGCAGATAAAATAGCAGTAATGTATTTGGGAAACATTGTAGAGATAGGAGAAGCTAATGAAATAATAGAAAATCCTAAACACCCCTACACTAAAGCATTAATCTCTGCAGTACCTGATGCTTCTACAGGAAGAGCAAACATTATTAAAGAGCTTCCAATAAAAGGAGAAATACCTAATGCATCAGATATACCAACAGGTTGCAGATTCCATACAAGATGCATATATGCAAAAAAAGAATGCCAAAATACAGAAGCTATATTAAAAGATGTAAACAGTAATCATAAATCAGCTTGCATATTTTATGATAGTATATAAATAACTATACCCCATTCCAAGAAGCTGCATCACCTTGATAAGCCCACTGATAAGTATCATTATCTCCTATCAAAACTTTTACTAAACCAGCACCATTATAAAATATATAAAGCCCATTAACCAAATATGGAGCATTATCATCAAACCCATTCATATTAGTAACAATCACTACACTATTAAAATCAGTCTGATATCCAAAATATTGAACTTTCCAAGGAGTTGAAGCGTTAATCATATTGCCATTCTTTGTGCCAATAGTTCCTACCCCTGTAACATCCATATTATTTCCTGTTATAGTGCTTGTGCCCTCTGGTCTTGGTATTACTGGTACTATTGTGTCAATTTGAGTCTCAATATACTTATCTTCTATAAGCTCATTCGTACCATATGCTGTTACTGTTACATAATATTTTGTACCATTTATAAAATTATAAGGAATCTCCATAGTAAAATTAGTGCGGGTATGATTTGTACCTTTTACAGTCGGAAGTGATTGATCTGTTACATTTAATATAGCATCGTCTGGCTGAATCATATCTTCTGAAGTTTTTGCATATAAATTAAATCCTGCAAAATCTGATGCTAATATCCCAGACCAAAAAGATATACTCACCTTACCATCTCCCGGTATAGCTTTTATTTCATAAGGGATATTATACTCATCTATTACAGTAACGAGCTCTTCAGCACAAGAGCTAAAAAATATAGTAAACAGGGTAAGTAAAAATATTTTTTTCATCTCTAATAACTCAATATATCAGCACTAATCTGATAGCAATAATCTACTACTATACTACTGCTAGTACTGTTAACACTCCTTACAAATATTTTTCCATAATAATTTCCACTACTTCTGCTAATCTTTATTAAATACAATCTATTAGCAATAACTTCCAAACTTTCTGTAGTATATCCTTCAGTTGGAGGCACTACAACATCATAAAGAGAAGTACCTGCCACACGCTGTATAGACCATGTTTCACCAGATATTAGAGGACTGGAAAAATAAAGTTTACCATCCGCAGCATTCAATATTAATTTAGCTAAATTACCTGCCTCAAGAGATATGTTATTATTAACACTCACAGTTTGATTTGATATTTCTGGTCTAGGTGTCCCCATCTTAACATAATTATCATAATAATAATAACTTTCATTTTGAGGCGTTATTTGATAAGAACTCACCCATACATATATAGGTATACCGTTTCTTATATCGTTTTCTTGAAGTAAAGAAATTTCTGTAACGTTGCTTCCTGTATAATAAATATTTTTCTCTATTGTAAAAGTAAATGTTTGCAAACTTGTGCTTCTTGTAGTTACTATCGTAGGAATTGTCTTTTGCTCACTATAGACTCTATATATTCTAGGGTTAACACTATCTCCAAAATATATATTATATCCGCTGAAAGCAGGTTCATTGTTTTGTGCTTGAAACTCTACTACTATTTTCCTATCCATAGGTGTAACTTTTGTTATAAAGGGCTGATTCATCTCTTGCGTAATACTAGTTATATCTGGAAGTCCGCAAGAAACTAGAGTAATAAAAAATACTATAGATATAAAAATCCTACAAAAATAATTCATCGTTTAATTATATAATTAATATTAAAAATATCAATATAAAAGTAAAAATAGAAATGTTTATGTAAAATACGATATTAACTAATAAAAGGTATAGCAATTTAATTAACTAAAAATTACTATACCTTTTAAATAATCAATAAAAATAGATAAAGGATTTAATATATGTTTATTTAAAATTATGTATATCAATATTATTTTCTAATCTCTTTAACTCATCTTGCAAGAACTCTTTCCATCTCTCAGCTCTAAATATAGGCGAGGTTATAAAAATATCCTTATCTCCCCTTCCAGACATATTAACTATTATAACATCATCTTTAGAGCATTCCTTAGCATATTCTATAGCCTTAGCCCCAGCATGTGCACTCTCTAAAGCAAATATAACTCCCTCATGCTTAGCAAATTCTTTAACAGCATTAACAGCTTCAGTATCAGTAGCACTTAAAAATCTAATTCTTCCAATATCTCCTAAATATGCTAATTGAGGTCCAATTCCCGGATAATCAAGCCCCGCCGATATAGACATAGTATTAGATATTTCTCCATTTTCTGTTAATATAAACTTAGTTTTATATCCTTGAGCAATATGTTCTTTAGCATATTTATTATTCATTCTTACAGCATTCTCACCAATATTTGTACCTATTCCGCCCGCCTCAACAGCTATTAATTCTATATCAGTTTTTTCTATAAATGGCTCAAAAAAACCTATAGCATTAGAACCGCCTCCAACACATGCAATCATAGATTTTACTTTTAACTTTTTTTCTTCTATTTGCTTAGCTAATTCTCTTCCTATTATAGATTGAAAAGTTCTCACTATATCTGGATAAGGGCTAGGTCCAACAGCACTTCCAAGCAAATAATGAGTGTCATCCAAATTTTTTATCCATTCTTCTAAAGCCTCATCAACTGCATCTTTTAATCCTCTAGCTCCTCTTTTAACCGATACAACATTAGCCCCATATAATTCCATAGATGCCACATTAGGCTGCTGCCTGCGTACATCTATATCCCCCATGTATATAGAACATTCTAACCCTAACTTAGCACAAGCTGCCGCCGTAGCAATACCATGCTGCCCCGCTCCTGTTTCTGCTATTATTTTTTTCTTTCCCATCCTTTTTGCTAATAATGCCTGACCTATGGAATTATTAATCTTATGTGCTCCAGTATGGGCAAAACCTTCAAGCTTTACATATATCTTTGCCCCGCCTATACTTTCTGATATGTTCTTGGCATACATTAATGGTGTAGGTCTTCCCAAAAAATCACTCCTAAGTTCTTCTAATTCATTTAAAAAGTCTTTGTCTTTTATATAAAAATTAAAAGCTTCTTCTAATTCTGCTAATTTTTTTTCAAGTTTATCATCTACAAATCTTCCGCCAAACTTTCCAAAAAATCCATTTTCACTGTTTATCATTGTGAGCCCCTTTTGTTAATTACTATATATAGTATTTTACCATATATAGTATTTTTGTCAATAGTATTTATATAAATTTATACAAAAATTAATTATTAAAATAATTTAAATTATTAAAAAAATATAATATAATAAAAATATCTAATTATGCGGATTTTATATGTATAACGAAGTGACTTCTAATCCATTATATTATGAAAAAATACATAAACTTCTTTTTAAATTTGGTACTCCAAGTATAATATCAATGCTAGTTGGAGCATTATATAATATAGTAGATCAAATGTTTATAGGACAAGGGGTTGGCATAAATGGAAATGCTGCTACAAATGTTGCTTTTCCACTAACAACAATATGTGTATCAATAGCATTATTTTTAGGGCATGGAGGATCATCTTTATATAGTTTACTGCTTGGGAGAGGAGAAAAAGAAAAAGCATCAACTATTATAGGAAATACAATATCTTTAGCATTTATTTTAAGTATAATATTAACTATAATAGTAAAAGTATTTATAGAGAAAATAATGTATATGTTTGGCTCTACTGAGGAAGTATCAAGTTATGCTATAAAATATAGCTCAATAACTTCTATAGGCTTTTTGCCTTTTATATTTTCAAGCATGATGAGCCATATAATAAGAGCAGACGGAAGCCCTAGATATTCAATGATGTCTGTATTAAGCGGAGCTATTGCTAATACTATATTAGACCCTATATTTATATTTTATTTCAAAATGGGTATATCTGGAGCTGCTTTGGCTACTATTATTGGGCAGTTTATATCTTTTGCTTTAACTTTTAAGTATATATTCAAAATGAAAAATATTACACTTAATGGCAAAAACTTTATATTAAATATTAGAAACGCCATTAAAATTTTCACTTTAGGATTAGCTGGAGGATTCAATCAATTAGCCATGATGGCTGTACAAATTACAATGAATAATGTATTAAGCTATTATGGAAATCAATCAATATATGGAGGCAATATTCCTCTTGCTGTATCTGGAATAATAATAAAAATTAATATGATTGTTATGGCTTTTATAATAGGTACAGGACAAGGTTCGCAGCCTATAATTGGATTTAATTATGGAGCTAAAAATTATAAAAGAGTAATAAATACATATAAGTTAAGTGTGTTTATAACAACTATGATGGCTATAACAGCTTCGATACTATTTCAATTATTTCCAAGACAAATAGTTTCTATGTTTGGAGATGGAAGTGAATTATATTTTTCTTTTGCTGAAGAATATATGAGAATATATATGCTATTTATGGTAGTTAATGGAGTTCAGCCCGTTACAGGTTCATTTTTTACTTCTATAGGTAAAGCATTTAAGGGAGCATTTATAGCTATGACTAGGCAGATAATTTTCTTGCTTCCTCTTATAATAACACTCCCTAAAATATTTGGTATAGACGGTGTAATGTATGCTGGTCCAATAGCAGATGGTATGGCTTTGATAGTTACTATTTTATTTGTAACAAAAGAAATAAAAAACATAAAAAAATTAGAAGAGATTAAAAACTAAATAATAATTTTTATGGAGTTTTATTTATGAAAAGAATACTAAAATATATTAGGTATAATATTGATCTAATATTCAGCAAGGGAATTTTATATCAATTAATGGTGCTAGTATCCATCATTGTAACTACATTATTGTTTGTTGCAATATTTATGAAAATAGCTTTTAAGTATCCTATAGTAGATGGTTTTTGGGATAGCTTGATGCAATTTATTGATACAGGAAATATTTCTGCTGCAGAAGAATCTAATGGTTTTAATGCTATAGTTGCTACTTTTTTAGCTGTTACATTTATAGGGGTTTGTGGTTGGGGGCTTCTTATTGCTATGATTAATAATGCTTTACAGGAGAGAATAAGAAATCTTAGTAATGGAAATTCATTTATTATGGAACGCAATCACTCTATAGTATTAGGATACGGAGAAGAAGTTTTTACTATAATCGAAGAGTTTATAATGGGAAGGTCAAAAAAGATTGTAGTACTTTCTAATTATGAAGCTTCTTATATTAAAAAAAGAATATCTTTTTTTAAAAAATATAAAAATACTAAAGTTGTTATAAGAAAGGGAAATCCTAGCAGATTTGAAAATTTGCAGCTTTTAAATATAGAAAGAGCAAATAGTGTATCTATAGTTAATGAAGATGATAGTGAATCTTTAAAAATTTTATTATCCCTAAAAAGAATATTACAAAAAGAAAATAAAAATATATTCAACAAAAAAAGGCATAGAACTTTAAATATATGTATGCTTGTAAACAAAAAAGATAATATAGAAATAGTAAAGTCTATAGATGATAGTGAACTTTTTAATGTACATATAATCTATAAATATGAAATATTATATAAACTAATAGGTCAAAGTATCATGTATACAGGTTTAAGTAATATATACGAAGAGTTATTTGACTATAAAGGAATAGATATAGAAATAGAGTCAAAACATCATTGTAATGCATTAAATTTTAAAAATGCAGCTAGTAAATATTTAAAAAATAATAAAATATTATTAGGAATAATCAATCAAGAAGATAAAACTTTACTAATACCAAAAGAAACTGAAAAAATAAAAACTTCAGATAAATTAGTAGTATTATTTAGAAGAGATGATGAAAAAAAAGAAATCAGTATTTCAAATCATATAAACAATGCTCATAGTATAATAAAACATAGAATACTATTAATATTAGAAAGTAATAAAGAAAAAGAAGTAATAGAAGAAATAGCTGAATATATAGAAAAAGATAATATTTTTATATTACATTATGAGGAAATAGAAAAACAAGAAATAAAAAAAGATTTTCTAATATCAAAAATTAACAAAAATAAGATAACAAAAATAATATTAATATCAGAAAATATTGACACAGATACTAAAGCTATGAATATTCTTCTCGTTATAAGAGCTATTATTAAAGATTATAAGTATGACATACCTATATTATCTCTGATTAATTCTATAGAAAATAGAGATTTAATATATTCTGATGATATAAAAGATTTTATAGTTAGCGGTAAATTAATAGGTACATTGATGGCTACTGCTTCAAAAGATTCTGATTTACTTTATGTGTTTGGAGATTTACTTACAAAAGGAGGCAATGATATAGTCATGGTTCCTTACAATCAACTTCATATAGATAAAAAAGAAAATAAATTTATAGATATATATAAAAAACTTATTGAAAAAAGAAAAATAGCAATAGGTATAAAAGAACGCTCTAAAATAATATTAAATCCTGATGAGGAAATTAAAATAGATGAGGGTTCTGAAATTATAGTAATATTACAAAATATTTAATAAAAACATTAGTCTAAAAGTTTAATTATATTTTTATAAATTTTTTATTTAGCATAAAATATAGTATCATTATTATTTATTATATATTTATCAGCATTTGCATTAAAAGTATAGCTACTACTTTGTATGCCCTTTCATGGAAATTAATATTAATGCAATGTTTTCTGCCTCATCTTGAACATTAATATTTTTTGCTATAACAAGTGATAGCTATATTTAAAACTATTTACAAAAAAATAAGCAGTCTATAATATATATTATAAATTAATACTTAGCGTTTTTCTTTACTCCACTAAAATATTTTTTTCAGTATTTTTATCAAATATATGAAGCTTACTTAAATCGAAATGCATAAATGCATGTTGATCTATAGAATAATCATCACTAGTATTAATTCTTATAGTTACATGAGAATCTCCAAAGTTCATGTATAAATAACTTTCAGAACCAACCATCTCAATTACATCAATTATAGCTTCTATAGAATTGCTGCCAGAATTGTTTGTATCTAAAATAATATTTTCTGGTCTAATACCTAATATTACTTCTTTATCATTATAAGAATCATCAATTTTAGCAAGTCTAGGGTCATCTAACTCTATTTCATATTTATCAAAGCTAGCATACCATTTAGAATTTTTCTTAGCAAGCTTAGCATTGATGAAGTTCATTTGAGGGGCACCAATAAATCCTGCTACGAATAAATTTTTAGGATGATTATAAAGAGTTTTAGCATCATCTACTTGCATAATGTCCCCATCTTTCATAACAACGATTTTAGTCCCCATAGTCATAGCTTCAACTTGGTCATGTGTAACGTATACAAATGTTGTTTCTAATTGTTTATGAAGTTTAATTAATTCAGTACGCATCTGAACTCTTAATTTAGCATCAAGGTTAGAAAGCGGTTCATCTAATAAGAAAACGGATGGGTTTCTTACCATAGCTCTTCCTAAAGCCACCCTTTGACGCTGACCGCCAGATAATGCTTTAGGTTTTCTGTCAAGCAAATGAGCTATATCAAGTACTTTTGCTGCCCATTCAACTCTTTTTTTAATTTCATCTTTTGGAGTTTTTCTAAGTTCCAAACCAAAAGCCATATTCTTAAATACAGACATATGCGGATATAAAGCATAGTTTTGAAATACCATAGCAATATCTCTATCTTTTGGAGCTACATCATTTATGAGTCTATCTCCAATATATAGCTTACCATCTGTGATTTCCTCAAGACCTGCTATCATACGTAAAGTTGTAGATTTACCGCAGCCTGAAGGCCCGACAAGAATTACAAACTCCTTGTCGGCTATATCCAAACTAAAGTCTTTAACAACCTCAACTTTGTTGTCATATACTTTTCTTACATGCTCAAATTTTATACTAGACATAATACATCTCCAAAAGTTATTTTACATATTAAATCTTAACTTATTTTATATAATATTTTAACATTTTAGTAAATATAGAGATTACTATATATCAATAATAATCTCTATACACATTAAATTTTTATTTACCATTTTTTATGTTTATATAAAAGAATAAATTAATTAAAAATAATATTTATTTTATTCTTGTACTATCAATTTTTGCAATTCTTTTCCTTCATCTGTATTCTTAACAAATAGAGGAATTTTACTAATATCAGCCTCTACCTTAATATATTGACCTCCATCATATTCTTTGTTATCCCATACATATATCCATTTAGAATTTTTAGGTAAATAAACTTCCCTATTTTCTGCTTTTTCTTTATATATAGGTGCTACTAAAATAGAATCTCCAAACATATATTGATCTTCTATTAAAAAAGTTTCCTCGTCTTTATAATATTCATAAAATAAAGGTCTAACAACAGGTGTTCCAAATTCATGAGTTTCTTTCATAAGTTTCATTATATATGGTTTTAATCTTTCTCTAATTAAGGTATATTTTAATAATATTTTGTAATTATCTTCACCATAACTCCATAATTCATTAGGTCCGCCGCTATTACAATTAGAAGTATTTATTTGTGACAATCTAAAACCATGATTTCTAAATATTGGACAGAAAGCTCCAAATTGAAACCATCTGACAAATAATTCTCTAAACTTTTCAGAATTAGCATCTCCGCCAAAAAAGCCTCCTATATCCATAGTCCACCATGACATACCGCACATAGCCATACTCATAACTATTTTTATCTGTTTGAGCATAGATTCGTATGTAGATGGTATATCTCCAGACCAAACAACAGTTCCATATTTTTGAGAGCCTAACCAATTACATCTAATTAAATTTACAATATCACTTTCACCTTGTTTCTTCATACCATCATAAAAAGTTTTAGCATAATAATATGGATATATGTTAGTTACTTCCAACCCATTTCCTATAGAATATCTTAAATTAGAATAATCACTAGGTTTAATCTCTGGTTCAGCTTCATCTAACCAAAAAGTTTTTATTCCAAAATCATAGTAATTCTTCTTTACAATATTCCATACATATTCCCTAGCCTCACTATTAGTAGCATCATAATACGTTTCAGGTCCTAAAAACATTAAAAATACAGGGACTCCTATTTCTGAACGTACTATATAATTATTTTTTACCATATATTGATAATTCTCGCTATTAGGATCAACAGTAGGCCAAATAGAAACCATTAGCTTTATTCCCATTTCATTTAATTCATCAACCATAGCCTTAGGATTTGGAAAAGCTTTAGGATCAAATTTCCATTCTCCCTGTTCTGTCCAATGGAAGAAATCTATCACTATAACAGATAAAGGTATATTTCTTTTTTTGTGCTCTCTAGCAATATTTAATACCTCTTCTTGTGTTTCATAGCGTAATTTACATTGCCAAAAACCGGCAGCCCATTCTGGCAACATTGGAGTTTGTCCATATAGTTTTGACAAATTAGTTACTACTTCATTTGGATTATCTCCAGCAAATATTAAATAATCTAACTGCTTAGTACGTTCTGCTTTAATCATAGTATGATTTTTTACTAATTCAGCCTTTCCAACAGCTGGATTGTTCCATACAAAACCGTATCCCAATGAAGAATAGAAAAAAGGTATAGATGATTGTGTATTTTTATGACATAGTTCAATGGTAGAGCCTTTTAAATCAAATATATTATGTTGATAAGAACCCATACCATAAAAATGTTCTTTATCATTAGGTTTAAAATATACTCTTCCCTCAAATACATCACTTGTAACCATTTTATATGTTCTTGCTTCTCTTAATTTTATGGTAAGTTCTCTCTCATCTATCCAATACTCTTTTAGAATATATTCAGAATTAGTATTCATGTAATTTACAGTTCCATTTTCTAATATCTCTACTGATATTTTTCCATTCTTAATTACAACTTTATCTTTTTGATCAATAATTTTAAAATCACTATTATTTTTAGGGAGAAGAGTCCAATTTTCTTCTATAACATTATTAGCATTAATGCCTCTAAATCTTATTGTGTTTTCTCCGTATGGTTCTAAACAAATAGTTTCACCTTTATTTCGCCAATAAACACGATCTTCTAAAATTTGAAAACCAAACATATATAATATCCTCCTTTGTTATTTAATATTATTTATATATTGAATACTAATTCTTTTTGTCCTTTCTTAGCATCTAAAACATAAATCTTTCCATTTATATGTAAAGTAGCTTTCCAATCATAAGAATCATTAGTAACTGTAATTTTTACAGCATTTGTTTCTCTTTTTATACTAACTTCACAAGCTAATGAATTATTAGAATTAAATATTTTTGTTTTAATATCACTTGAAGGTTCATATATATGATAATTTAGATTATACATATACTCATAATCACATCTTGAATTATTATTTCCAAAAGCAATTATAGAATTTTCTTTGGCTAATATAGGCATACTCATATAATCATGTTTTTCTTCTATCCATTTTCCGCTATCTTCACAATTATATAATTTATTATCCAATATATTAGTCCATTTACCTTTTGGAAGATAATAAGAAGCAATAGACTTATCATTGAATATAGGAGCAACAAGTAAATTATCCCCAAACATATATTGTAAATCCAAATATCTACAAGATGGATCATCTTCAAATTCCATAACCATACTTCTTAATAGAGGTATTCCTGTATTATGGGCATTAACTGACTGAGCAAAAATATATGGCATCAATTCACATTTTAGATTAGTAAACTTTCTAAGCACATCTACAGATTCATCATCAAAATTCCAAGGCACCCTATAAGTTTTACTACCATGAAGTCTGCTATGAGAAGACAACAAACCAAAAGCAACCCATCTTTTATATAAATCTGGTGTAGCAGTAGTTTCAAATCCGCTTATATCATGACTCCAAAAAGAATATCCGCTCATAGCAAGAGACAAACCGCCTCTTAAAGTTTCTGCCATAGATTCATAAGTTGCAGTTGAATCACCTCCCCAATGAACAGGAAACTTTTGTCCTCCAACTGTACCAGATCTTGCAAATACCAAAGCTTTATCTTTACCGAATTTTTTTTCTAAAACACCAAATACACATTGATTATATAGATATGTATAATAATTATGCATTTTTAAAGGGTCAGTCCCATTATAATATACAACATCTTCCCAAGGTATTCTTTCACCAAAATCTGTTTTAAATGTATCAACACCTATATCTACCAAATTTTCTAATTTTTCTGCATACCATTTACATGCTTCAGGATTTGTAAAATCAATAACTGCCATTCCAGATTGCCATCTATCCCACTGCCAAACATCACCATTTGTTTTCTTTATAAAATATCCATTTTTCTTGCCTTCTTCAAACATGCTTGACAGCTGTCCTACATAAGGATTTATCCAAACACATATTTTTATTCCTTTATCTTTTATCTTCTTCAAAAAAGATTTAGGATCTTTAAAATTATCATCATCAAATTCCATATCACACCATCTAAATCCTTTCATCCAAAAACAGTCGAAATGGAACACATTTAAAGGTATTTTTCTTTCTATCATACCATCTATAAAAGAATTAACAACTTTTTCATCATAATCTGTTGTAAATGATGTGCTAAGCCACAACCCAAATGACCAAGCTGGAGGTAATGCAGGTTTTCCTGTCAATGTAGTATAATTTTCAATAACTCCCTTCATAGATTTAGACGCTATAAAATAATATTCTAATGATTCATCTTCTATAGAAAACTGAGTTTTAGAAACAACTTCTGTACCAATCTCATAAGAAATAGGACCGCTATCATTTACCAATACTCCATATTTTTTATTAGAGACAAAAAATGGAACATTTTTATAAGCTATTTCTGTACAAGTTCCTCCATCTTCATTCCACATATTAACAGTTTGTCCATTTTTTACATAAGCAGTAAATCTCTCTCCAAGACCATAAATACATTCTGTAGGTGATATATTTAGCATTTCTCTTATATATCGTTTATCTGTATTTTCATCAATTATATAAGCTAATCCATGTTCTTCACTAGAAGTCAAATACTCCCCGTCATAATAATATCCCATAAACCATAGCTCACCTTTCTTAATTAATACGCTGGTTTTTCCTGAAGTAAATTTAACATATTCATCATTTTCTTCTATAGAAACATTAACATTAGTTTTTTCATTAATATTGAAGTGAGGTCCTCTATCTAATTTACCATCATAATGTGTAGCTCTAACTTTAATAACATCTTCTAATGGGGAACTTATATTAATAGTTAATATACTAATATTCAAAGTGTCGGCTTTTTGTTTTATCAATATAGTTGGGGCAACTAATGTAAGGGAATTTCCATTGTTATGAATTTCATATACATGCCTTACTCTATTAAGTTTAATACCTTTTTTAATTTCCCACATTCCATCTAAAAATTTCATAATAATATCTCCTGAATTTATTTTTATTTTATTAATATTAAATTATTGTTATTATAATAATAATTATTATTTAACCCTTTACAGATCCTTCTAAAAGTCCTCCCACTATGTATTTTTGTAATAGTATAAATATTATTACAACAGGCAATACTAGTAAAACAGCATAAGCCATTATTCTATTCCATTGAGTTCCATAAACAGACATAAAATTATATATACCAGCAGTCATAGGTCTTAAATTTTCATTATTATTAAATGTCATAGAAAATATTAAATCATTCCATGCCATTATGAATGAAAATGAAGCTGAAGTTATTAAACCAGGTTTAGATATAGGTAAAAATATTTTTAGAAATATTTGCCACATAGTACAACCATCTATTTTTCCAGCTTCTTCTAATTCTTTAGGTGCTTTTATAAAAATAGTTCTCATTATTAAAATAGTAAATGGTATAGAAATAGTTGCTGTTGATAATATAGGCCCTAAATATGAATTAATAATTTTTAATTTTGTAAACATTATAAATAAAGGTGTTAAGATTAAAGAAGTTGGCAGCAATTGAGTTAAAAGAAACACTAATAATATAGATTTTTTAAATGGCACATTAAATCTTGCAAGTCCATAAGATGCAGGTATTGAGAGTATTAATGAAAGCATAGTAGAAAATAGTGCTATAATAAATGAGTTTAAAAAAGATCTCATTATATTAAAATTAACAAATTGATCTATATAACTTGAAAAATCTATTTTTTTAGGTAATAAAGTCATTGCACTAGAGAATATTTCTGATTCAGTTTTTAAAGAACTAAAAAATATTATAAGCAAAGGAAATAAAAAAATTATTGTTATTAATATTCCTATAATACTTAAAATAATTTCCCTAACTAATTCTTTTCTTAATTTCATTCTCCAACCTCCTCTTTAGAAGTTAGTCTCACATATATAAAGCTCACTATTATTAAAAATATTGCTAAAATATTTGCGACAGAAGCTCCCTGACTAAAATAATAATATTTAAAAGAAAGTAAATATGAATAAGTTGAAAGCACTTCTGTAGAATTAACAGGACCTCCAGCTGTCATTGTAAAAACTAAATCAAAAACTTTAAAAGTATAAACAAATCCAAGCACTAAAACAGATAAAATAGCTGGCTTTATCATAGGCACCACTATAAATATTAATCTTTGCCACGCTACTGCCCCATCTATCTTGGCACTTTCTATAATACTATCTGGAACATTTGATAGCCCCGTTGAAAGCAAAAGCATATTAAAAGGAATTCCAACCCAAGAATTAGCTATTATTAGTCCCCACATAGCAGTGTCCTGATTAGAAATCCATAATATTGGTTCTTTTATTAACCCTAAAATCATTAAATAATTATTAACAATTCCTGTTTCTGACAACATGAATTTAAATACTAAAGCTGTAGCAATAGTAGGCATCATCCAACTTATTATAATTATACCTCTAAGAAATCCTGATATTCTAAATTTCAAGTTAAAAAATAATGCCATTAAAAAACCTAATGAAAATTGTATTATAAGGCACATTACTGTATAAAATAGAGTATTTTTTAAAGTGATAAATATAAGAGGTGAAGAAAATATATTTTTATAATTTTCTAAGCCAACAAATTCCTTCGAAGCACTTCCTATATTCATTAATGTTGTATCTTGAAAGCTTAATACTATATTATATATTATTGGATAACCAACAAATATCAACATATACCCTAATGCTGGAATTACAAATAATATTTCATAAGAATTTATTTTTTTTATCATTTTCATTATAATTATTCCTATTAATAAATATATATACTACTTAATAAATACATATACTACTAATAAAAATTAGTAGTATATAAAAGGATATTAACTTAATCAGCTTTATTAATTTGATCTATTTTTGCTTGAGCTTCATCTAAAGCTTCTTGAGGTGTTTTATTTAAAGTTAAGCTTTCATGTTCAGCATTAATCATAGCAGAAGAAATTTCAGGCCATTTTGGATGAGGTCCCCTAGGAACTGCATATTTTAATTGATCTGCAAAAACTTTCATTATAGGATCATCACCATACACTTTTTCAATATCGATATTAGATTTTGGAGAAAATTTTCCTATCTCTTTACAATATCTTTCTGATATTTCAGAACTTATAAACCATGTTAAGAAATCCCAAGCACCATCTACATTTTTACCTTTGATAATTGTAAAATTTTCACCGCCTAATACTGAAGCATATTTTTTATCCATAGGAATTTTTGTAACACTCCAATTTTTATTAGGAGCATTCTTTAATACAGAAGGAACCATCCAACTTCCATTTATCATCATAGCAGCTTTACCTGCATTAAATTGTTTCTCTATATCAGCTTGGCCCCAAATTAATAACTCTTTACTTGCATACCCGTTTTTTACTAAATCAGTCAAAAAAGTTAATGCTCTTACACCTTCAGGACTATTAATTTTATTTATATTACCACCTGCTGATATTATCCAAGGTAATAATTGGAAAGTACCTTCTTCATTTTTTACTGCACTCCAAACCAATCCTTTAGTATCACCTTTAGTTAAAACTTTAGCAGCATTTTCTAATTGTGCCCAATTAGTAGGTACTTCTAAATTATTTTCTTCTAAGGCATCTACATCATAAAATAATGCTAAACAATTAACCGCATGAGGTAAACCATATATTCTGCCATCATATTTAACAGAATTTAATGGTCCCTCTAAAAACTGATTATCTTCCCAAGCATTAAATCTATCCGTTATATCTTCAAAAAGACCTGCTTTAGAAAAAGATGCCTGATCAGGATTGTCTATCATTCCTATATCTGGAAGTTCACCTGCAACAGCACCCATAGCATATTGTTTTAATAACTCTTCTCTAGGAACAAATTGAGCTTTTACAAAATATTTATCCTGTAAAGAGTTATACTCATCTATATAACTCAAAAAAGCTCCCACATCTGGTTCTGCAAAATAGTGCCATATAGTAACAACTTCTTTTCCATCTACAACTTCAGAATCATTCCCGCTACAACTGATAAATAAAAAAACTAAAGATACTAAAAATAAAATAATTTTTTTCATAGTAGGGTCTCCTAAAAATAAATTATAAATTGTATATAAATTGATTTAATTTAGCTTCAAGCAATTCTTGATTACCACTAGGAAGTTCTTTTTCCTCTAAGTTCATAGCATAATCATATAACTCTTCTAATGAAGTAGATTTGCTTTCTATTTTTGCCCCTATACCGCTATTGTAAGAACTGTATCTTTCTTCAATAAACTTATCAAAATAGCCATCTTTAACTATTTTATCAGCTATTCTTAATCCCCAAGCTAAAGTATCCATTCCAGCAATATATG
Source organism: Brachyspira sp. SAP_772 (assembly GCF_009755885.1). Classification (NCBI taxonomy): domain Bacteria; kingdom Pseudomonadati; phylum Spirochaetota; class Spirochaetia; order Brachyspirales; family Brachyspiraceae; genus Brachyspira; species Brachyspira sp. SAP_772. Next base: position 814,556 of record NZ_VYIX01000001.1, read on the forward strand.
CATACACTAAATCGTCCATAGTATGAGATGGTCTTCTCACTTTAGCATCAAAGTTAAATCCGCCATTTTTTAATCCGCCGTTTCTAATAATCTCTACCATCATTAACACTGCATCATAAACATTAGTAAGGAACATATCTGTATCCCAACCTAAGAAAGTGTCTCCGTAGTTAATATCAACTGAACCCAATTTTCCATGATTTCTAGCAACCTGCATTTCATGCTGCATAGTATGTCCTGCCAAAGTAGCATGGTTTACTTCCAAATTAAGTTCAAAATATTTATCTAAATTATAATGATATAAGAATTCTAAAGTAGTAGCAGCATCAAAATCATATTGATGTTTTGTAGGCTCTTTTGGTTTTGGTTCAATAAATAATTGTCCTTTAAATCCTATTTTCTCTTTATATTCAACTGCCATAGATAAGAAATAAGCTAAATGGTCTAATTCTCTTTTCATGTTAGTATTAAGTAAAGTTTCATACCCTTCTCTTCCGCCCCAAAATACATAGCCTTTTGCATCTAATTTCTTAGCTATATCCATAGTCTTTTTAGTTTGAGCAGCAGCAACTGCAAACACATCAGCATAAGGGCTAGTAGCAGCACCATGCATGTATCTAGGATTTGTAAATAAAGATGAGGTAGCCCATAAGAGCTTTTTACCCGTTTTAGACATACTATCTTGAACGAAATCTACTATCATATCTAATTTTTCATTAGTTTCTTTCAAAGTTTTATATTCAGGGGCTAAATCTCTGTCATGGAAGCAGAAATAATTTATTCCCAATTTTTGCATAAGCTCAAATCCAGCCTCTAATCTCATTTTAGAAGCTTCTAAAGCCTCTTTGCCATTCCAAGGTCTAGTTGCAGCAGCCGCACCAAAAGGATCAGCACTTCCAGCTGCCAATGTATGCCACCAACTCATTGCAAAAGGCATCCACTCTTCCATTGTTTTTCCTGATATAACTTCTGAAGCATTGTATTGCTTGAATGAAAAAGATTCTTTACTGTCTTTTCCTTTGTATGATACTTTATCAACATTTTTAAAATATTCCATATTCCTATTAACTCCAAATAAAAAGATATTTAGTAAAATGAATTTACTTAAATATTAAAAAATATAAATAATAAAATCATTTTACCAAATATAAGTGTAGTCAAAAATGTTAATTTGTCAAGAAAAAAGAAACTTTTTTTATGAAAAAATATTTTTTTAAGAAAAAAAATCCTTCTCATATAATAAATCAAAGAAATTTATAAGCCCAACACCAACTAATGATGACTTGTCTCCAAACTTTGATTTAATAATCATTATATTAAATTTTGAATAAAAATTATTATTTTCAAATACTTCTTTTTGTATATATGGATATATTCTATTCCAATAATCAGTTATTTTACCGCTTAATATAATTTTATTAGAGTCATATATAGCAAGCAGACTTCTTATGCCTTTACCTAAAAATTTACAATATTCTTTTATAACCTTTTCTGACTTTTTATCAGAACTTTCAAAAAGTTTATTAATATCATCAAAATTAAGTTTGTATTTTTTTATAATATTTTTAAGTCCGTCATAAGAAGCATATCTTTCAAAACAACCCTTATTGCCGCAAGTGCAAGGCTCACCGTCCATAATTATAGTAAAATGACCAATCTCTCCAGCAAGTCTATGAGCCCCTTTTAATAATTTGCCGTCTACTATCTGACCGCCTCCAACTCCAAAATTTGATATAGATATAAGCATATAATTATTTTTATCTGCCTCTTTTGACAAAAAAAATTCACCCAATACAGCACTATTAGCCTCATTTTCTAAAATTATCTTTAAATTCAGTTCTTCTTCTAAGTTATTTATATTAATATTCTCTAATCCCAAATTAGTTGCATATAATATATTTTTTCTATCAAAACTAATATTACCAGGTATTGATATACCTAATCTCTTTATAGCAAATGCTTCTTTGAAATTTTCTCTATAATCTTTTACTACAAAGCTTATAACATCAAAAAAATTATTATTATTTATAGTTTTATTATACTCTTTGTAATATGAATAATTTCCAGACATATCAACTATAGCAATTTTTACCAAATTAAAATCTATGTCTATTGCTAAAGCTCTTTTTTTATAAAGTGTAGTCTTCCAAATTTGAGCTTTTCTCCCTACAGTACCTACTGTAAAATCTTCTTTTGTAATAAAATCATTTTTAAACAAAATATCTAAAGATTCATTTACAGTAGGTTTAGTAAGCTTCAAACTTTCAACTATATCTATACTTGTAAATTTTTCTTTTTTTATACATTCTCTTAAAATCTTTTTAAAATTTTTTTCTTTTGATAATAACTGATATTTCATAAAAACAACTTCAATAAATATTTAATTAAATAATATTTAATACCAAAATCAAATAAAAATCAAATTATTATATATAATCTCTTGATTTTGAATATTATTTTTATATAATACTATATAAAACCCAATTAGTAAAATCAATTAATTAATATAATTTTAGGATTATATATGTATACACTAGGAATAGATTTAAGCACACAAAGTTTAACTTTAAGTATTTTAAATTACAAAACCTTTAAAAATGAATTAAATATCTCTATAGCTTTCAACAAATTAGAAGAGATAAAATACTCAAAAATGAATAAAGATACATTATTAGTGGACTCTAATATAAATGGCAAAGCAGAACAAGACATTAATATTTTTTTGATAGCATTAGATAAAGCATTATCAGAATTAAAAGAGAAATGCAATGTAAAAGAAATTAAAGCTATTCAAATTTCTGCTCAACAGCATGGGCATGTTTATTTGTCAGAAAATTACAAAAATAATTTAAACAAATTAAAAAACAAAGAATATGCAAATAAAAACTTAATGGAAATATTAAAAGATTCGTATTCTTATGATTATGCTCCAATATGGAGAACTTCCTGCACACAAAAAGAAGCTGATGAACTTAGAAACAGTGCAGGCGGAAAAGAAAAAATGATTCAAATAACAGGCTCGGATTCCCCTCTTAGATTTACTGGGGCTGTAATAAAATATAATTTTAACAATAATTCAGAATTAAAAAATAATACATATAAAATATTTTTGCTTAATACTTTTATTGCATCTATTCTAACAGCTAAAGATGATATTAGTGCAGATTTTGGAAATGCTTCAGGTATGAGTTTAATGGATTACACTAAAAAAGAGTGGAATAACAGTTTAGTTAATACTGTATCAAATAATCTAAAAGAAAAATTAGGAAACATAGATAATCCTTCTTCATTGGCTGGAAATATAACAGAATATTTTATAGAAAAATATGGTTTTGATAAAGACTGTTTAGTAGGCATAGGAAGCGGTGATAACCCTCAAACAAAAGTTTTATATAAAGGCGATATACTATCTCTAGGAACTAGCTTTGTATATATGCTTAATATTGATGAAAACACAAGAGATTTTTCTGGTGTATCTAATGCTATGTATGATGGTATAGGAAACCCATTTATGATATTCTGTCGTACTAATGGAGCTATGGTTTGGGACGAAATAATGAATTTATATAACAAAAACTATAAAGATATAACAGAATCATTATCAAAAAATATATATAATTTACCTATCATGATATATCAAAAAGAAAATGAATCTGTGCCTATAAGCAAATCTTTTGATATAAAAAGATATTATGATAATGCTTCTTTTGATAATGATTATAAAGGAATTGTATTAAGCTCTTTAGGATTAGTGGCAGCATATTCCAAAAAGTTTGCTTCAGAAAAAAAAGCAGCAGACTTATCTGTTACAGGGGGACCTACTAAAGATAAAGAAATATTAAAAATAATAGCTAATATTTGGCAATGCCCTATAAAAATACTTCCTTCTGGAGGAGCTTCTCTTGGCTCTTCAATAAGTGCTATATTATTATTAAAAGAGAATATTTCTTTAGATGATGTTAGAGGCTCATTAATAGATAACACTGTAATAGAGCCTGATTATAATTTATCAAACAAATATGATGATTATTTAAAATCTATGAACGAAAAATTTAACGAAATAATTAAACAATAATATTACTCTAAAAGCTTAATTATGTTTTTATGATTTTTTTGCTTAGCATAAAATATTGCATCATTACCGTTATTATTAACTATATATTTATCAGCATTTGCATTTAAAAGTAATGCCACTACTTTTGTATGACCTTCCATAGAAGCTAATATTAATGCTGTATTTCCTGCCTCATCTTGAACATTTACATTAATATTTTTTGCTATTAAATCTTTAACAATATCATCATCTCCAAAAATAGAAGCATCTAAAAGAGTAGCCTCATCTTGAGTGAGAGTATATGCTAAATTAAAAGAAAAGAATATAAAGATTATTAAAAAAAGATATTTTCTCATAATAAGTCCTATATAAAAAAACGACTCTTAAAAGTCTTTAAGAATCGTTTATTAAAAGATGTGGAGGTTATGGGGATCGAACCCACGACCTACTGCGTGCAAGGCAGTCGCTCTCCCAAACTGAGCTAAACCCCCGTGTATGTTAAAGAACCTGAGCGTGTGGGCCTGGGAGGAATTGAACCACCGACCTTTCGATTATCAGTCGAACGCTCTAGCCATCTGAGCTACAGGCCCTTTTTTTTATCTTTAATATGGTATATAATATAACATATTACAAAAAAAATAGCAAGTTCTTTTTCTAAAATATTTACAAAAAAAACTTCTAAAGATATATTTATGGAGATAGTTATATGAATTTTAAAATTTCTAAAATGATGGCTAAAAAGGATTTTCAAAAAGAGTTCTCTGATTTTATGTTAAAGGCTGTTTCTATTCCCAATGTTATTAGTTTTGCTGGAGGAATGCCTAACCCTATTTCTTTTCCAAATAAAGAATTAAAAAAAGCATACTCTTTTGTAATGGATAATCATTATAAAACAGCATTGCAATATGCAAATACTCAAGGATATATTGAATTAAGAAAGATAATAGCTCAAAGATACAAAACCAAAGAAAATATTAATTTAGATGCAGACGACATATTAATAATAAATGGAGCACAGCAAGGTTTTGATATAATATCCGCTGTTGTGTTAAATGACAGTGATAATGTCATAGTTGAAGCTCCTACTTTTTTGGCAGCAATTCAAACTTTTAATTTGTATAATGCTAAAATACATAGCGTAGAAATAAGCGATGAAGGAATTAATTTAGATGAATTAAAAACCATACTAAAAAAATATAAATCAAAATTATTTTATACAATTCCAAACTTCCAAAACCCAACAGGATTAACTTACAATAATGCAACAAGAAAAATAATTGCAGATATGATAAAAAAAACTAACACAATACTTATAGAAGATAATCCATATGGAGCTTTAAGATTCAAAGGCGAAAATCAAGAATCATTTTTTAATTTACTAAATGAACAAGTTATTTTAATGGGATCTTTCTCAAAGACAATTTCACCGGGCATAAGAGTTGGTTGGTTGGCATCAAGCAATAAAGAGTTCATGAAAAAAGCTATAGAATACAAGCAAATACTTGATGTTCATACAAGCATGCCTGACCAAATGGCTATTGCTCAATATATAAATAATACTAACTTTGATAAACATATAGAAAAAATAAGAAAACTATATTATAAGCAGTGCAATGCTATGATAAACGCTATAGAAAAATATTTTCCAAAGGAAGTTAAGTATACAAAACCAGAGGGTGGAATGTTTATATGGGTAGAGCTTCCAAAAAATATTAAATCTGTAGAGTTAGCAAATGAGACTATAAAAAGAAATGTGGCAATATCTCCGGGAGATCCTTTTTATAATAAAAAAAGAAATGTTAGCACTTTTAGATTAAGTTATTCAAATTGTTCTGTAGAAAATATTGACAAAGGAATGAAAATAATAGGCGATACAATAAAAAATATGATATAATAATAATTAATAGAAATAATAATAATACTTAATAAAAAAATATAATAGGAGTAAAAATATGAAGGACACAAGGATAGAGAAATTAGCTTACAATTTGGTGAATTATTCATGCAAATTAAAAAAGGGAGAAAATGTTTTAATAAAGGTTTATGGAGAGGGAGAAGAGAGAGATTTAGTGATGGCTATAATACAAGAGGTTTACAAGGCTGGCGGAAATCCTTTTGTATGGAATCAAGACCCGCAGATAATGAGAGAACTGTTAAAAAAATGTAATGAGGAACAAATAAAAACTTGGGCTGAATCTGATTTAATGCTAATGAAAAAAATGGACGCTTATATTGGAATTTCTGGCGGTAATAATAGTGCTGAAAACTCATCAGTAAAAGAAGAAAATTATAAAATATATGAAAAGCTTTATTTAGACCCTGTACATATGGATCAAAGAATAAAAAACACAAAATGGGTTGTATTAAACTACCCTACTGCTTCTATGGCTCAGCAGGCTTCTATGAGTACAGATGAGTTTGAAGATTTTTATTTTAAGGTTTGTAATTTAGATTATTCAAAGATGGATAAGGCTATGGATAATTTAGTTAGTCTTATGAATAAAACAGATAAAGTTAAAATTGTAGGAGAAGGCACTAATTTAACTTTTTCTATAAAAGATATACCAGCTATAAAATGTGCAGGTGTTATAAACATACCAGATGGAGAAGTATTTACTGCCCCTGTAAGAAATTCTGTTAATGGAGTTTTATCATACAATACCCCTTCATTATACAGCGATGGATTTACCTACGAAAATATTAAATTAGAATTCAAAGACGGTAAAATAATAAATGCCTCTTCAAATGACAATAAAAGAATAAATAAAATATTTGATACAGATGAAGGAGCTAGATATGTTGGAGAGTTTGCTATTGGTGTTAATCCATATATTACCAAACCTATGAAAAAGATTTTATTTGATGAAAAAATTATGGGAAGTTTCCATTTTACACCCGGTGCTTGTTATGATGAAGCTCCTAATGGAAATAAATCTGCTATACACTGGGATTTAGTTTGTATACAGACTAAAGAATACGGCGGAGGCGAGATATATTTTGATGATGTATTAATTAGAAAAGACGGAATATTTGTTATAGATGAACTTAAATGTTTAAATCCTGAAAACTTAATGTAATTCTTTTAATAAAAATTAAATATACAAAAAAACAAGGGTAATTAAATCCCCTTGTTTAAAATAAACTAAATTTTATTTTTTACTTTTTTATCTCATCAAGACCTTTTTTAATCTTTTTGTAAATATCTTCTGGTGTTTCATTTTCAAGACTTTCAACATCTATTATATAAACTTTGTCTTTATAATATTCTAATACAGGCTTACTCTGACTTTCAAAAACTTTTATTCTATTTTTTATAGTCTCTTCATTATCATCAGAGCGACCTCTATTTAAAAGTCTTTTTATTATAATATTTTCAGCAACATTAAGATTAATAATAGCATCAATCTTATAATTCAATTTTTCTAATAATTTATCTAATTCTTTAGCCTGCTCCATAGTTCTTGGATATCCATCAAGCATAAAACCTTTTTTACAATCATCTTTTTTAAGTCTATCAAAAAGCATATCTATAACTAAACTATCAGGCACTAATTCTCCCTTATCCATATACCCTTTAGCGGTCTTACCAAGCTCAGTACCATTTGCAATATTTTCCCTAAACATATCCCCCGTAGAAATATGAGATATAGAATATTCTTTTTCTATTAACTCAGATTGAGTACCCTTACCAGAACCGGGTGCCCCTATAAAAATAATATTAATCATAGTTTTATCTCCTAATTGTATATTATTATAAATAGTATAGTCAATAATAATATATTGTCAAATAAATTATAAGCAATTACCACCGATAAGTATATGCAATATTAGCCCCTCCATACCCTCCAGAAAAAGTAAGCTCTTCTACAGAAAAATTATTCTCATTAATCCAAAGCATATAATATATTCCAGCAGTTAAAGCAAAAACTCCAGTAACCACCAATCCGCCTATATATATATTAAAAGCAGTATTATATGTAGTTAAATCAACAGGAGGTCTATTTGGAGCATTTTGATATTTATTATAATAATTAATCATAGTATAATCTAGTACTTCATTAGCATATATGTAAGTACCAATAGAAAAAATAGTACTAGCTATAGTAAGCCCTACAAATATCTTTGTATTTCTTTCATAATTTTTAAATACAGCATCAACCCAAGTAGGTTTGTAAAAAGGCTTCATGTTTGGTGTTAAATCCAAATAATTTGTGCTTTTTACTGTAAAAGTACCATAATAATCTATATAATTAGTATTAGTAATCTTTAGAGAATAAGTACCAAATCCAAAATCTTCATATATAAAATCAGCAGGCTGTCTTTTTATACCATTAATAACAACAGAACTTTCTCTTCCGCCTGGTATATTAATTTTTACTTTGGCAGTATTAGTCATTTCTACCATGCTAAAACTTAACATTATATCCTCATTTGTTTTTTCAAAAGAAAGCATAGTATCTATTGTTTCATACAAATCTTTTTTTATTGTAAATCTATGAGCATTTGTGGTTAAAGTAGGCAAATATAAAGTATCTCCGCTAATTCCAACCAATGCATTATCAACATACACAAACGCCCCCTCAGGTTCTACATCAATTGCAATAGTACCAGTCTTATCTACATAACTAATTCTATTTGCTATATCTAAAGCATAAATAGGAATCTGCTCATCTATTTTTGCTTCAGATATTTCTATACTATAAGTATCTATTTTTCTCTCTTTAACATATGCTATAGAAGTTATTACACTAATATTTGGTCTCTTATATTCAATACTTCCAAATATAACAACATCAGCATCTCTTTTAAATACCTCTTTTTTTATATCATCTCCTGTGTATTCATAAAAATCCCCGCCAAGCTCCACATTTTGAACAAAATCATTAGTATTTTTTACTATAACATTACTTCCATTATAATTTATAAGAACCTCTTCATCATTAAGTTGAAAATATTTTGTTTCTGGAGTTATAAGTGTAACATTGCTTCTTAATCCGCCCCAATTAGTATAATAGTAATATTCATAATTTGTAACTATTGAAGTATTTGTTGAGGTTTCTGTTGCAGTATAAGTAATATTTGTAAATTGAAAGACTTTTCTTTCATAAGCTCTTTCAAAGTCTATTGGCGTCAATTTTACATTAGTTGCTGACTGAAGTCTGATTGTTTTATTATATTCTAATTGATTTGCTATTGCATCTGCTATGGCTAAAGTTAAATAATTATAGTTAGTATTATCACTTAAATTTGTATATATAAATATTTCTATCTTTGCAGTATCTGACGCGGTATAATATGGACGCACCTCTTCTACTGTAATAGGTCTTCCGCCAAAAGAATATAGCAGATTGGATATTATAAGAGTTAATATTACAATATAATAATTTATATGCATAGCTAATTTCATTTATTTTTATAGATTTAATTTTATACTAAAAGACTTCTTTTATCAATATGTATACAAAAATATAATAAAACTTCTTGACAATACTATATCTTTTATATATCATTGCTTATCAAATGTTTTTTATCTAATTATTATTGAATTTATTAATCGTATTACAAAAAGGAAACAGAATAATTATGAAATTAGTAAAAAGTGAAATAAAATATCCTATTATATTTATAATACTTTCTATACTTTTTTTTGCAAGCAATTTAACATTTTCTTATCTTCAGATGGGAGATGTTATTCTTTGGGAAATAAAAAATATTAAAGATGCTGTATTAAATGGGCATTTATATTTTTGGAATAATGCATATTTTACAATATCAGCACCTGCAACTGCGCCCATACATCCAAAATCTTTATTAATGACTATTCTTCCATATAAAATATATCCTCAAGTTACAATTATCTTTCATATAGCTGTAATGGGATATGGATTATTTTTGTTTTTAAGAGAAAAGAAATTATCAATAAATGCTTCTATGTTTGGTGGAATTGCTTTAATGTTTTCTAATGCAATATTTACTCTTATACTTCCGGGGCATTTGGGTAAATTTGAAACTTATTGTTATTTTCCTTTGGTTTTATACTTTTTATCAAAAGCGATGAACACTGAAAAATGGAGAGATTTCTTTTTTACTGGTGCCTTTTTAGGTATAGCATTCTTGGGAGGAGCTTTGGATGTAGCAATGTATTTTGCTTTATTTCTCTCCTGTTATTTTTTATATTTATTATACAGCAAAAAAAATAATCTTAAATTAATTGACTATATAAAGACTAATATTAAAAAGATAATATTGTTGTGTCTGAAATTTGCATTGGTGGCAGTATTCTCTTTTTTAATGTCTATACAAGTTATAATGGTTACAAAAAATACTCAAGACATGGGGGCTGCTGGAGTAGAAAATAAACAAGACTTATGGAATTGGGCTACAAGATGGTCTTATCCGCCTGAAGAAGTATTAGGATTTTTTGTACCCGGTCTTTTTGGATACTATTCTGGAAGTGAAACTCACCCTTATTGGGGAAGAATAGCCAACATGAATGGAGAGCCCAAAACTTCAAACTTCTCTCTAACTGCTGTAAATATTGGATATATAGCTTTCTTATTTATAATATTTGCATTGTTTATAAGCAAGAAAAAATACAGCGAAAAATATTTTTGGATAGGAACTGCCTTATTCTTTTTAATAGCAAGCTTTGGAAGGTATTTACCTATAATATATGGAGCATTGTTTCAAATACCAATATTTAGAGATGCAAGAAACCCTAATAAATTTATAGAAATTATACCTATACCATTTGCAATACTTTCAGCATTTGCAGCAGATTATATATTCAAAGCAATAGAAGCAAAAAAAGAAGATAAACTGCTTAAATATTTAGAAGATGAATATAGAGGCATAAGTATAGCACAAAAAATAATGTATGCTATATTAATATTATCTATTGTATTTGCTGTTATCACTATACTATTAAACGGTTTAATACAAAATGCCTTTATTACTGACTGGCAAGATAAGTCTATATTAATAGCAAAAAATATATCAATGTCTTTTGTAAGATTAGCATTGATATCATCTACAGTAACTCTTTTAATGATTAATTCTATTTCTTTCAAAGAGATAACATTAAAAGATAAATATTTATTAGTAGCTCCTTTAATAATATTTATTTTACTTTCAGTTTATGATACAGGAAAAATAAGCATATTAATAATAGGCACAATAATAACTTTTTTCTATATTGTAATAGCAAACAAAGAAAAATTATATTATAAATATTTACCATACGCTTTTATGGCTATACTATTTTTAGACTTGATGCAAACTGCAAATATATTTATAGTAAAATCAAATATAGATAAAATGTATGAAGGCACTCCTATTACAGAGCACATATTAAGAGAAGAAGGCAATGAAACTACAATGCCAATACTAATTCCTTATTTATATAGATACACAACACACACAATGCCATATTAWAAAATACCGCTAACAGAACCGCCTGCGGCAAGCAGATTGAGCAAAGAAATAACAGATATGCTCTCAGCATTTAGAATAAATGATTATGTTGGATATGAACCTAGATTAATGGATTTGCTTGGAGTAAGATATATATTAAGCCCTACATATTTAGATAACTCTATGATTGCTAATGATATAACAAAAATAACAGAGTATCGGGATTCTTTTTCTGCTGCGGTGTTGTATGAACTTAATGGATATAGAAATAAATATGAATTTGTAAATAGCGTATATAATGCAAAAGATTTTAACGATGGCCTTGGCAGAATGAGAATACCTAATTTTAATTTGGCAAAAGAGGCTATTATAACCGATAATTCTAATAATATAGTTTTGAATATAAGCAACTCTATAAACAAAGTAGAAATGGTTGAATATAGCAACAACAAAGTAGTATTTAATGTTCAAACACCAGATGATGGAATATTAGTATTAAAAGAGAGATATAGCCCAGATTGGACTGTAAGCATTAATGGAGAGAAAAAAGAACTGCTTAAAGCTAATTTATTATTTAGAGGGGTTTATGTTGAAGCTGGAGATAACAATATTGTATTTGAGTTTACCCCTACAATGAAATATGCCTACATTACAATAATTTGTTGGGTAATATTAATTATAGTTACTATAGTATCTATAATATTTAAAAAGAAAAATATTGTAAATGAAAAATAAACTTATAAAATATAAAATCATATTACTAATAATGGCTTCATTATTTTTATTTTGTTTTGTAGTAATGAATTATATTAATATCACTAATATAATGAAATATAAAAAAGGAGATATTATAAAAGTTCAAGCAAATATTGAAGATTCAAGCTATTATGAATATGGATTTATAAAAAGAAAATATCCATATTTAGTTTATAGCTTTATTTATAATGATAAAAAAATTACCATAAGCAATATGATAAGCAGCAATTCTTTTACAAATAAAAAAATTATAACAATATACTATGATAAAATAAATGATAGAGAAGTTATGCTTCCATCTATAAAAAGTTTTATATTATCTTTTATATTTTTTGTTTTAGGTATAATTATTATAATATATGCTATAAACTTAAAAAGAATATACGCTTAAAAAAATTACATTAAATATCCGCTGCTCTCTTCAAGCACTTTAGCATATTTTTTTACCCCTGTATTAACATTCATAAACTCTTTAGTGTATCCTGCTTTTCTTAAATTAGTTAAATCTGCTTGAGTATATTTTTGATATTTTCCTTTAAGAGCATCAGGGAAAGGAATATATTCAATTTCAGAAGAAGTATATATTTCTTTTAAAGCCTTAGCAATCTCTACAAAACTTTCAGCCTTTCCAGTACCGCAATTAAATATACCAGAAATGTTTTCATTTTCAAAGAAGAAATTATTTACACTCACAGCATCATCTACATGTATAAAATCTCTTAAGAAATTTTCACTTCCCTCAAAAATTTTCATTTTCTCTCCAGACTTAATCTGATTAAATAAATGAAAAGCAACAGAAGCCATTCTTCCCTTATGATTCTCCTGAGGACCATATACATTAAAATATCTTAAGCCCACAACCTGACTGTTAATCTTTTTATTTCTAAATAAAATATTAACATACCTATCAAACTGATATTTAGAAAAAGCATACACATTAAGCGGATACTCATTTTTCTCATCTTCAACAAATCCATTTTCCCCATTGCCGTAAACAGAAGCACTTGAAGCATAAAAAAATCTTACTTTATTTTCTAAACAAGCATGCAAAATATTTCTGCTATATTCATAATTATTTTTCATCATATATTTTCCATCAGTTTCCATTGTATCAGAACAAGCCCCCTGATGAAATATAGCTTCTACTTTATTATTTTCAACAAAAGAATAAACATCAAACTCTTCTTTGTCTATATAATCTCCAAAAATAACCCTATTTAAATTCTTATGTTTTGAAGAATTTTTTAAATTATCAACAATTAATATATCACTTATACCTAAATTGTTTAATCCTCTAACTATATTAGAGCCAATAAATCCAGCACCACCTGTTACTATAATCATATGTATAAATCTCCTTTAATAATTTTTTACTTTCTTTTAATTTCTTGCATAATATTGAGAATATCATTAACAATAGCAGTAACAGCCCTAGAAGTATAATTATTTCTAATATTCTCTCTCATCACATCAAGCCTATCTTGATTATTTAAATTTTTTATAATAATATCTCCTAGCTGTTTAGAATCAAGATCCGCCTCATTCATTAAATAAGCCATATCCTTATTAACTAATTCTAAAGCATTATAATATTGATGATTATCAGTAGCATAAGGAAAAGGCACTAAAAGTGAAGGTACATTAACAGCAAGTATTTCACTAATAGAACTGCTTCCAGCCCTAGACACTACAAAATCAGCCGCATTAAGCAATGTAGCCATATCTTTATAATAACTATGAACCGTTACATTTGTAATTCTTTTTTCATTAACTTTTGCTATTATATCAGCCCCCCATTTAGGTCCAGCAAGCCATACTATATGCAAATTATTTACATTATCTTTTACGTTTTTTATGCAGTCCAAAAATATATTATTTAATTTTAATGCCCCTTGAGAGCCTCCCATTACAACAAGCAATCTATCATCATCTTTTAACTTCATAATAATTCTAGCAGATTTTCTATTTACAACAAAAAAATCATCTCTAACAGGATTTCCCATCACTTTACCCTTAGGCATATATTGTAAAGTTTTAGAAAAAGTAAGATAAGAAGCCTTAGCATCTTTATAAAATATTTTATTAACCTTGCCCGGTATAGAGTTCTGCTCACATAAAAATATAGGTATTTTTTTAAATTTAGCCGCATACAACATAGGCATAGAAACAAATCCGCCCATTCCTATAATGCACTCAGGTTTATGCTTATTAATGATATTATTAGCCTTTAACATTGAAGGTATAAACTTAAGTAAGAAAGCTATATTTTTTAACATATTTCCCGGAGAGTTTATCTCTAAATAATTATAATCATAATGAGCAGGTATTAAGTTATAATCTCTTGCCGCCACTACAAGCCTAGGATTATGTCCAAGTTTTTTTAAATGGTCATATATGGAAATAGCAGGTGTTATATGACCAGCTGTACCTCCGCCAGATAAAATTATATTCATTCTTCTCTCCTTTGAGTTATTTTTAATAAAATAGCAAACATAATCATATTAACAACTAAAGCATTCCTACCATAACTTATAAATGGTAAAGGCATACCAGTTGTAGGAAGCATTAAAGTTGCTACCATCATATTTAAATACGCCTGTCCGCTAATAAATATATTTATACCAAAAGATATGTTTTTTAGAAACAAATCTTTTATTCTAGATGAAACTATAAAGCCTCTAATAGTGAAAGAAAAAAATAGTAATAATAGAATAATGTTGCCTACAAACCCATGTCTCTGAGCAATAGAAGCAAAAATAAAATCTGTTAAAGCTGCTGGCAAATGAGTGCTAACCTCTCTAATATCTTCATCAGGTATTCCAGTAATCCCTCCATAATTAAAAGCCCTTTTAGCCCTATTAATTTGATACATCTCTTCTTGTGATTGTGTATGAGGTGTTAAATACGAAGTTACCCTAGCTTTCATATATGGAGTATTGAGTATAAATATTATAAATATAACCCCAAGTAAAATACCTGTAACAATTAAATATCTTAATGGAATACCTCCATAAAAAAACATAGAAAAACCAACCATAGCAAATAATAATGCTGTACCAGAATCTGGTTCAAACATTATAAGTAAACATATAATTGCTAATATAAATAAAGGAGGAAGTAAACCATTTTTAACATGTTTAAGTTTATCTCCCTTATTGGCAAGCACACTAGATAAATATAAAACTAATGTGATTTTAGCTATTTCTGAAGGCTGAATAGTAAAAGCTCCAAAAACAGATAACCATCTTTTAGCATAGCTGCCTTCAACAGATATACCAAATATTAAAACTACTATTAAAAGCAATATAGTGCCTAATAATATTGCCGGCATAAATTTATCTACTAGATTAAAAAAATCTGGAACTATTAATATTATAACATTAACTGCTAACATCAATAATAATAATTTAAGATGATTATAAAAATAAGGTTCATTTGGTTCATGAATTGTTTGTGCTCCATATATAGCAACTAGCCCAGCAGCAAGTAATGCTATATATATAATGAGCAAATATTTATCTGGTAACAATTTCCTTTTCAACATAAAAACCTACACTCTATAAAATTTTATAAACTAAAGAAGCTTTTGCCTCTACAAAAGTAGTGCTATCATAATATGGTAATTTTACATGCAAACCAGAAGAAGCTAATATATCAAGCGAGAGTCTATTTTGTAAAAATTTAAAACTAATAAAACCAACTATAGCTAATTTATGTGTTAGTATATTTGAGTTTACAAGATAAGTTAAAGCATAAGAAGCACCTATATAAAAAGGGGTTATATTAGCTAATATAAAAAAATCATTCATAATTTCAAATTCACTTTTCTTATGAAGTATAGCAGTTCTTGAATCATAATAATAATTTTTATCCCCGGCAAAAACATAATTAAAACTAGTACTATTAATAAAAACAACATGCGGTAATTTATATAAAAAATAAGGTGTTATACCAGCAATCACACTAATAGCATCTGTTTTTGACATTCCAAGTAAAGAAGCATATGAATAATCTACATCATTATTATCAAAACCCGCATATCCAAAGTTCATAATATTAAATATATAATTAAAATAAGCATTAACCCTTATACCAAAAAAAGATAATGGTCTAATATCTGCAAACAAACCAATCATATCCGATGATAATGAAAAATTATTCTCTATACCCAAATCAAGCTTAGTATTTTGAAATATTTTATTTGTTCTATCATCATTATAAATTGAAGTTCTGTAATATAATTTCGTTTCTGCATTAAATTTTATAAAATTATATCCGCCAGCAAAGCTCTGTTCAAAATAAAGTTGATGTTTATTGTTTGTATTTATTACAACATCATCCATACCTATATTAAAAAGAGTATTTATATCTGCATATATAATACTGATGTACAACAAAAAAACGATAGGAACAAATTTAATTTTCATCTTATTAACATAATCATATAATATAATTTTATAAACATAATATATAATAACTTTATAAATTAAAAAAATCAATAGAGTTAAAAGTATTTTAAAAATTATTTTAATATAAACTATTTTCATAAAAAAGGCATTGAGTAAGAACCCAATGCCTAATTAAAAGATTATATAACCGTACCACTCTTAACAATAGTGTTTTTCGGAATAATTACTATACCATCTCTAATACAGTAAAACTCACTGTCTTGATGCTGAATTTTCTTTTTATTTGTAATGATAACATCGTTTCCTATTCTAACATTCTTATCTATGATAACATTTTTGAGTGTACATTTTTTACCTATACCAACCTTAGGCAAATGCTTAACATTTAATCTCTCAATATCCTCACTAGTTTCATAGAAGTCACTACCCATCATAATAACCTTTTCTAAAGTAGAACCGCTTTGAATTACAGAACGAAGACCTATTACTGACTCTTTGATAGTAGCATTTTCTATTCTGCATCCATCAGCAATTATACTAGAAGTAATAGTAGCCTTTTCAACTTTTGAAGGAGACAAGTAACGGACATGTGTATATATAGGAGCATCTTCATCATAAAAATCGAAAGGAGGATTTTTGCTTCCAAAAGATATATTAGCATCAAAATAAGCTTTAATAGTACCTACATCCTCCCAATAACCTTGGAAAGCATAGCTGAATACTTTATATTTTTTAATAGCTTCAGGAATAATATCTTTACCAAAGTCTATCATTGTAACATCACTAAGAAGTTCTTTTAACACATTTCTTCTAAATGCGTATATACCCATAGAAGCCAAATATTCTTTTTTAGGATCTTCTATTTCAAACATCTTTTTTTGCTCTTCACTCAATTTTAAAGAATCTAAAACATCATCTTCTTTAGGTTTTTCTTGGAAATTAGTAATCTGTCCTCTTTTATTAACAAGCATTACACCAAAACCTTTAGCATCTTCACGCACTACAGGAACAGTTCCAACAACTATGTCAGCACCAGTTTCAAGCATATGTCTTACCATAACATTATAATCCATACGATAAACCTGATCTCCAGAAAGTATTAGAACATTATTAACATAATCATTGTCGAAGTGAGCAAGATTCTTTCTTACAGCATCGGCAGTACCTTGATACCAATCTATATTAGTATCAGTTTGCTCTGCTGCCAATATACTAACATGACCGCCAGAGAAGTTGTCGAATCTATAAGCATTGTAAATGTGATTATTTAGAGAAGCACTATTGAATTGAGTAATAACATATATATTTCTAAGTCCGCTATTGATACAGTTAGAAACAGGTATGTCAATCATTCTGTAATGACCGCCCAATGATACTGCAGGTTTAGAACGATCTTTAACAAGAGGATAGAGCCTTGTACCTCTACCTCCTCCTAAAATTAAAGCTACTGTATTATATGACCTCATAAAAAAAAACTCCAAACATTTTATTACTTTATTTATATAAATAAGTATAGTAAAAAAAAATGAAGTTTTCAAGAAATTAACATATTGTTATGCAGCAACACCATTATGCACTAATATTATTATTGTTGATAACACAAAACATCTTTGAAAGTAGCTGACCCATCATTGAAATTAACTGTTACTTTTATAACTGTATCAGAAATAAATTGTAAAGTACCTCCCATTACACCTGTTTGAAAATTATAATTAGGGTCCTCTCCTCTCATATCATCACCTGTAACAGTATTTTCTTTTCCATTTTGTATAGGAGTACCTATATCATCTAATGAATAATATAATTTAAATCCTCTATCAGCAGTAACTTCGATTACCAAATAAGAATCACTAGAAACAGGTTTAGCACTAACAAATTTTCCTTGACGTTCTGGAGACAGAGGATTTGGAGCTGATTTACAAGATAAAACAACAAAAATAATTGATAGCATTATTAATAATATTTTTTTCATAATAATAATTACTCCATATTAATTTTTTATATTATCGGTATTATATAGTTAGAATTTATTAGTTATTTACTTTATCACAAATTATATTTTGAAGATTAAAAATACCATTACCTTTCATTGTAATTGAAGCTTGTTCATCAGAATAAAAAATTATTTTACCAGTATATTCATTGTTAGAAAAACTGTAAACATTACCATCACCTATAAAATTAATAAAAGTTATTCTTTCATCTTCATACTCTGGAATACCATTTATATCAGAATCTCCCTCTCCGCCAAAATATGTAATTAGTCCACCGCTTCTTATATTAAGATACAAATATTTATCATATCCCTCACCAAAAAGTTTTTCTCGACTTTTAAATGTACCCATATATCTATCTGAAATACCAACATAAGCTATATCATAACAAGAATTGATACAAATAATTATAATAAAAAATAATATTATTCTCTTTATCATACCTAATAACCAAATAATAATTAATTATATATATTACATATTCGTCAAATAATTTTTATTATATTGTAAATATAATAAAAAAAATAGTTTTTTATTATATAAGTAAAAATAAATAAAACAATTGACTTTTTTTTTAATTATTATAATATCATTTATATATTCTAACATATTTTAGGAAAAATAAATGAAAAAAATTATAATAATTTTATCTATTTCTTTTTTATTTCTTGCCTGTTCAAATAAAGGATATAAAAATCTTAATATAGAAAAAGCAATTAAATTAGTAAATAGCTCAACAAATCTTATTATTTTAGATGTTAGAACAAGAGAAGAATATTTAGCAGGGAATATTCCAAACTCTATTAATATAGATGTATTAAGCCAAGACTTCAAATCAAAGATAGATATGTTAGATAAAAACAAAGAATATTTAGTATATTGCAGAAGTGGAAACAGATGCACTATTGCATCTAGTATAATGTCTACAAATGGATTTATTAATATTTATAATTTACAAAACATAACATATCAAGATTTTGCTAATGCAATGCTCACAAATAATAAATAATAAAAACAACAAAATAATATTTTTGCATAATTTTTGTTTTTATTATATAATAAAAAAATGAAAAAAACATTCCTTATTATTGATGCTTTTGGTATACTTTATAGATATCATTTTATTTTTTTGAAACGTCCTCTAATAAACTCTAAAGGTCAAAACGTTTCTTCAATTAATGGCTTTTTAAGAACATACTTTTCTTTAATCAATACCTACCCTGCTGATTACACAGCAATAGCTCTAGACAGCTCAAGACAAACTTTTAGAAGCGAAATATATAAAGCCTACAAAGAAAATAGAGAAAGTATGCCTGATGATTTAAGAAGTCAAATACCTATATTATATAATCTTATAGATGCACTTGGAATTACAAGGATAGTTCTTGATAATTATGAGGCTGATGACATTATAGGATGCATTGCCCAAAACAATAAAAAAGAAAATATTAAAACAATAATATATTCTCCAGATAAAGATATACTTCAGCTTGTTGATGATAATACATCTGTAATAGCAAGTAATAAAGATAATGAATTAATTGAATATGATGCAAATATGGTGAAAGAAAAAAGAGGAGTATTTCCTAATCAAATTATAGATTTACTTTCATTAATGGGAGATGCTTCTGACAATATACCGGGCGTTAAAGGAATTGGAGAGAAAACTGCTGTAAAACTTCTTGAAGAATATGACTCATTAGATAACATCTATAAAAATATTGATTCTATAAAAGGAAAGATACAAGAAAAGCTCATTACTGATAAAGACAACGCATATATGAGTTATGAGCTAGCAACAATTAAAAGAGAAATAGAAGAATTAAATATAGATTATAAAGAAATTGAAAAAAACAAAATTAATATAGATGAAGTTAATAAAATATTAGATGATTTGGAATTAAAACAAATAAGAGATAAGATTAATTATTACATATACGGAAGCAGCAAGAAAAAAGAAGAAAAAGTGCAAATATCTCAAACAAAAAAAGAAACTAATAATGCAGAAGATAACACAGAAAAAACTACAATAGTATCCAACTCTAAAGACAATAATGCTAAATACTATTTAATAGAAAATGAAACAGAACTACAAAATCTTTTAAATGATATAAACTCAAAAAAACTTGTATGTATAGATTTTGAAACTACAGGGTTAGATACTTTAACGGATGAAATAATAGGAATATCATTTGCAATAAAATCAAAAGAGGCTTTTTATTTAGACTTAAGCGGTAGAACAAATATAGATAAAGAAGCTTGCAAAAAATTAGTATTTGACACTTTAGCAAAAGAAGATATAAAAATAATAGGTCATAATTTGAAATATGAATACAAGATGATGCGTGCCATTGGTAAAAAATTTGGAAACATATATTTTGACACAATGGTAGCTGCCTACTTGATTAACCCAAGCAGAGGCAGATACAACATGGACGACCTTGCTTTAAGTTATTTATCATACAACACCATAAAATATGCTGACATTACAGACAATGCTAAAAATACTTTACTAGATGTTGAATTAAAAGATGTTGTTGAGTATGCTTGTGAGGATGCTGATATTACATTTAGATTTTACGAATATTTTGCTCCGCTTTTAAATACATATAATCTTGAGGAATTATTTTTTAATGTAGAGATGCCTCTTGTCAGTGTACTTGCCGATATGGAGTTTGATGGGGTTTATATAAGCACGGAAAAAATGAAATCTCTATCAGAAGAATATGCTTCACTTTTAGAAAAAACAAAAGCTAAAATATATGCAGAAGCTCATGAAGAGTTTAATTTACAATCTCCAAAGCAGCTTGAATATATACTATTTGAAAAAATGGGAATATCTCCAACTAAAAAAACTAAAACAGGTTTCTCAACTGATGAAGAAGTATTAAAAGAACTTTCTAAAAAACATAAAATAGCAGAATATATGCTCACCTACAGAAAATACTCAAAATTAAAAAACACATATCTTGATGTATTTCCTACACTAGTACATAAAAAAACTAATAGAATACATGCTTTTTTCAATCAAACTGTAACAGCAACAGGACGTTTATCTTCATCAGAACCTAATTTGCAAAATATACCAGCAAGAGGAGATGAAGGTAAAGATATTAGAAATACTTTTATAGCAGAGAAAGGAAATGTATTAATAGCAGCTGACTACTCTCAAATAGAATTAAGACTATTAGCACATTTTAGTAATGATCCTGTGTTGGTTGAAGCTTTCAAAAATAATGATGATATACACAGAAAAACAGCAATGAAAATATATTCTGTAAGCAAAGAGCATGTAACTCCTTCAATGAGAAACACAGCAAAAATAATTAATTTTTCTATTATATATGGTAAAACTGCTTTCGGGCTTTCAAAAGAATTAAACATAACAAGAAAAGAGGCAGATGATTTTATTAAAGGATATTTTTCAACATATTCTCAAGTAAAACCATTCTGTGAAAAGGTTATAGAAGATGTAAAAGCCAAAGGTTATGTTCGCACTATGCTTGGAAGAATTAGAGATTTATCTAAAACAATAAACTCATCGAATGCGGTTGTAAGAAATGAAGCTGAAAGAATGGCATTAAACACTCTCATTCAAGGAAGTGCTGCCGACATGATAAAAGTAGCTATGATTGCTATACATAAAGAGTTTAAAAATCATTTCAAAACTGCTAAAATTGTTATGCAGGTGCATGATGAATTGGTTGTTGAAGTTTCTGAAAAAGAAGCTGATAAGGCTATGACTATAATGAAAGAGATAATGGAGCATTCTGTTAAAACTAATGTTCCTATTACAGTTGATATACATAAGGGATTAAGTTGGGGAGATATTCATTAACTTATGAAGATTGCTTTTTTTGATTTGGATAAAACTATTATAAAAAAAGATTCTATTGTTCCTTTTATGTTTTTCTACTTAAAAAAAAATCCTAAAAGTTTTATTTATTATATTAGATTAATTCCATATTTTATTTTATTTATTTTAAAAATTATAGACAACTCAAGAATTAAATATGAAATAGCTCATATTTTCACAAACATTTCTATAGAGTTTGGAGATAGTATTGGAGAGGAGTTTGCTAACACAGTTGTACCAAGCTTATATTATAATGATGCCGTCAAAGAGATAAACAAATTAAAAGAAGAAGGCTATCAGCTTGTAATGGTTACTGCAAGTTTTGAGATATATGCAAAGTTTATAGGAAAGAACTTAGGCTTTGACAAAGTGATGGGCAGTGAATTATGGGTATTTAGAGGAAAATATACTGGCTTTATGTATGGAAAAAATTGTTATAATGAAGCTAAAAGGCATAGACTTTTTACAGAAGGAATTTTTAAAAAAAACATATCAGAAAATATAGTATACAGTGATTCTATTAGCGACCTACCCTTCTTTGCTTTTGCAGCTAAAAAAGTATGCGTTAATCCTGATAAAAAATTAAGAGAATATGCTATAAACAACAAAGAAGAAAATTTTTCTATAGTTGAATGGAAATAAAAATGGAGTGTTTCAATGGACAATATAGAAAATGAAATTAAAGAAATAATTAAAGAGTCAAAAGAAAATATTTTAACTGCAATAAATACATTCATAGAGAAAAATAATTTAGATTATGCCAAAAAAATTGCATTACAATTAATAAATAAAGAACCTAACTACAAAGAAGGTTATTTAGTATTATCTGATATATTTTATGAAGAAGAAGATTATAAAAGTGTAATACATATTTTAGATAAGGCATTAGAATATCTTCCAAAAGATAAGGATATATTAGAAAGCAAAATAGAAGCATTAATTAGCACCTATAAATATGAAGAAGCAAAATCTACTATAGAAGAGATAATATCTTTAGGTAATGTTAATGCTAGTGTATATGGTCAATATGGAGTTTTACTTTCTATAGAGATGAAATACAAAGAAGCTATTGAAAAATTCAAAATGGCTATATCTTTAGACAAAGAAGATGTATTATCTATGATTAATATGTCTATAGTTTATGCTGCTATATATGAATATGATAATGCTATAGAGATATTAGAAAAAGCATTTAATATTAGTAAAGATTCTAGTATTCAAGAGAAAATCGATAATATAAAAAAACAAAAAGAAAACTCAATTTTTCATTTTTCAAAGTTTACTGTAATTAATGCTAAACCTGATAAGTTTAATTTGATTGTACCAGAGAATTTTAATGCTAGTGTAGAAAATAGTGTATTAAAAATAGAAAACAATGAAAAAACTATTTCTATACTATTAAGTTATGATAATTCAAAATATGACGAAAAAGAAATAGCTCAAATATTAAATAATTTTAAAGCAGAAAATAAAAACCTCTATTCTATAATATCACCAGTGTCTGTTGTAAAAAGAAAAGAGCATAATGATATATTCGGCTCTATAATTTTTAATTGTAAAACTAAAAATAATAATTTATTTAATGCTATGGCAATAGCAGTAAAAGAAGAAGAGTCAATAGTACTTACTATTATCTCAACACTCGCTACAAGTAATAATTTAATATTTTTAGCTAAAGAAATAATTAACAGTTTGTATATAAAATGATTAAAGAGATAAACAAAATAATAAAAACCTTAAACAACATACCAGAACCATTCTCTGTAGACGGCATAATAAAAACCTTTGAAAAAAGCTCTAAAAAAATAATAAAAAACTTTGCATTATATTTTTATAAAGATAATAATTCAAATCTATGGTATTCGACTTCAAAAAATATAATAAAAGAAAATAATAATAAATATAAATTACAAGCAAGAAATTATGAGTTTGGATATTTAATAATTGAAAGCAGCATTGAAAAAGAATATTTAGAAATACTAATAAATCATTTATCTATTATTCTTTACAGTGAAAAACTATCATTTTTGGCAAATAGAGATAAACTTACTAATTTATACAACAGAGGCTATTTATTAAAATATTTAGAAAACAAAAAAGATGAAATATATTCTGTAATAATAATAGATTTAGATAAGTTTAAGCATTATAATGATAGTTATGGTCATAATGTAGGAGACCATGTATTAAAAATAGCTTCAAAGGTAATGAGAGAAACACTAAAACAAATAAAATACAATTCACTTCTTGCAAGATATGGTGGAGAAGAGTTTATTATAGTTATTGATACAAAGACTAAAAAAGAGCTTTTTAATATAATGGAAATAATAAGAAAGAAAATATACGAAACAGATT
This sequence comes from Brachyspira sp. SAP_772, assembly GCF_009755885.1. NCBI lineage: Bacteria > Pseudomonadati > Spirochaetota > Spirochaetia > Brachyspirales > Brachyspiraceae > Brachyspira > Brachyspira sp. SAP_772. The sequence continues at coordinate 839,393 of NZ_VYIX01000001.1, forward strand.
TTTCAACTGATGAATATTCTCTAAAAGCAACTGCTTCTTTTGGCGGAGCAATTAAAACAGATGATAATACAATTAATAGTTTAATAGAAAAAGCAGACAAAGCATTATATGAAGCAAAAGAAACGGGAAGAAACAAAAGCATCATAGATAATCATAATTAAATTTACAAGCTCTAATAACAATTTTATTTTCGTTATTATTAAAACGAGTAGCTAAATCTCCAAAACCACCTAAAGAAATTATATAATGTTTTGCCTTTGACATTAAATAAATATCCATATAAGGTTGGTTTTTTGAACTACTAATTTTATAAGATATACTATTATCTAATTTTTTTATTATATTTTTATTAACCCAATCTATATTATCAGAAAAAAAGAAGAAAGTAGGATTTTTCAATTCACTCAATAATTTATTTATAGATTCTATAAAATAATTAGCATATTTTTCATAGCTACTATTAAATACTTTTTTAAAACATGACATAACATAGCTATCTCCAAGTCTAATATGTACAGCTACCGATTCTTTATCTTTCAATTCATTATATAATACTAAATTATCTCCTTGCAAAGTATTATAATGGTATTTATCTAAATCTATATTTTTAGTTATATCACTAACATTAATATCTAAAATTCTAGGATATGAATATAAAAATAAATTTTTATTATTTTGTAAAAAACTATTAATATCATATCCAAAATATGATTTACTTATAACAGGAAAACACGCCTTATAAAAAAATATATCATCATAAGCAGCAATTTTAAAATCTATATCAGGACATAGTTTAAGTAATTCAAAAGGTCTTTCATCTTTACCATCAACATCTTTATGTTTATAATCAAACCAAGTTATATCGTATTTTACAGTAAAATTATAATGTTTTTTTATAGATTCACCAAGTACATATTTCCAAAATTGATCAGATAATCCTCCTTGACATTCTATAATAACTGTACCTGAATCAGTATTATTATTCTTTTTATTGAGTTCTTGAGATATATATTCAATTTTATATAATGAATTTACAATATCGTATAATATATTTCTTAAATTATCTCTATGTTTTTTTATAGGTATAATGCGAACTATTCTATTTATAAGATGTTCATAATTATTGTATAGCATAAAATGAATAAATATTTATAATTTTTTAAATTTATTATAGCATATAAAATACTAATGTCAATATAAATCATGAAACTATATTTTAATTTTTTAAAAATTTAATTTTAATCTTTTATTTCATTATATATTTTATATCTTCTTGAAAAATTTAATCTTTCTATATGTATTTTTCAGATTTCATAGAATATACAATTAAACTCATAGTATCTATTTAAATTAGAATGTTAGTATAAAAATTTATATTTTTTAGATGATAAGTTTTTAAAAAATATAAGCTATAACCATAATTTTAATTAAATGCAACAAAAAAGCTATAGCTTAAAAATATAGTCTATGTTTACTATATTTTTTATATATTAATATAAAATTATACCTCATGTTTCTTATGGAATATTTTTTTTACATATGGAATAAATTCAAATTTTTTATCAATCATTTTCCCTATAGAAGAAATAACCTTTCCCATTGTAAAAGCTGAAAGTACAGTGCCTATTCCAAGGCCTTTTATATGACCTAAAAATACAAATGTAACTACTATTGTTGTTAAAAGACAAGTTACATCAAATATTATTTTTACTTTTGCATAAGATGCTTTTATTATATTAGACAATTCTCTCGGAAATAAATCTGTAGGTATTATAGGAAGTCCGCATCTATTTGATAATGCTATTCCAAATGCCAATATAAAATAACTTATTATAAAATATATTATTCTGCTTGTCATTGTTAATGGAAGATGATTTATCCAAGCAGCATGTATGTCCACAAATTTACCAAAACAAAACCCTACAACAAAACTAAATAAATATTCTCCAACAAACTTTTTTCTTAATATCATAAGCACTAATATGAGTAAAGTTTGAAAGATATAAGTAAAAGTTCCAAGAGATATATTATTAATAACTTCAGAAAAAGCATAAGGCACGCTTGATATAGCGGATATGCCAGAGCCAGAATAAAGCATTAACACAACACTAAAACTATTTATAATGACAACTAAAATTAATGCTAATTCACCGCTTATTATAAAATGTTTATTTTTACTATCTAATGAATGGTCATCTTCTGATATCATAATATTTATCCTTATATAGTATGTATACTCATCAATTTTAATTCATATATTATATAACTAATTATATATTAATCAAGGAATTTCTCATAAGTTATGTTTTTGTAAGTGTTCTTTATAATTTTATTTTTAAATTTTAACTTTTATTATATAGATTATTGTAAAAAATATTTACAAAATAACTTACTATATATAGAAATATTTATAATACAACATTTGAAATTTATGATAATAACAATAAAAACATTGATAAAAAGATAAATTATAAAAATTTCAGGAAAAAAGTTTAAAAAACATATTTTTATTTTTAAAAAACAGATTTTTATTTGATTTTAAAGAAAAAATGTACTAAAATAAAAATATACAAAAATTAGTTTTCTATTTTATTTATTTTATGGAGGAGAACATATTATGAAAGCTTTAGCTAGATTTGGTAAAGAATTTGGCGGATACAGGATGATTGATGTACCTGTGCCAGAAGTAGGTCCTGAGGACATACTATTAGAAATAAAAGCTGCTGCTATATGTGGGGCTGATATGAAACATTTTCGCGTTGAAAATGGTTCTGATGAGTTTAACTCTATAAGAGGGCATGAATTTGCGGGTGAAATAGTAAAAGTTGGAAGTAATGTTAAAGATTGGAAAGTTGGTCAGAGGGTAGTTTCTGATAATAGCGGACATGTATGCGGAGTATGTCCTGCTTGTGAACAAGGTGATTTTTTATGCTGTGAACAAAAAGTTAATTTAGGACTTGATAATAACAGATGGGGAGGTGGTTTTACTAAATACTGTATAGTTCCCGGAGAGATTTTAAGAATTCATAAACATGCTATATGGGAAATACCTGAAAATGTAAAATATGAAGAAGCTGCTGTATTAGACCCTATATGTAATTCTTATAAAGCAATAGCTCAGCAATCTCATTTCTTACCCGGACAAGATATAGTTGTTTTCGGTACTGGTCCTTTAGGATTATTTGCGGTACAAATAGCTAGAATAATGGGAGCTGTTAATATTGTTATGGTTGGATTAGAAGAAGATACTAAAGTAAGATTTGGTGTGGCACAAGAATTAGGAGCTACACATGTAGTAAATGCTTCAAAAGAAGATGTAGTAAAACGCTGTCAAGAGATTTGCGGAAAAGATAATTTAGGATTAGTAGTTGAATGTTCTGGAGCAAATATAGCATTAAAACAATCTATTGAAATGTTAAGACCTAATGGTGAAGTTGTAAGAGTTGGTATGGGATTTAAACCAATAGAATTCTCTATTAACGATATAACCTCTTGGAACAAAAGTATAATAGGACACATGGCATATGATTCTACATCATGGAGAAATGCTATACGCCTATTAGCATCTGGAGCTATAAAAGTTCAGCCAATGATAACTCATAGAATAGGTCTTTCTGAATGGGAAAAAGGTTTTGAAGCTATGGCAAACAAAGAAGCAATAAAAGTTATTATTCATTATGATTTTGAAGAATAATATAGTTTTTAAATAATATAGGGGGTATTATAATGAGTAATACAAATATTGTAAATTGCGGTCCTAGATTAGATAGACTACCAAATAATAAATGGCATTATCAAATATTTGCAATGATAGCATTTGGGTTATTAGTATGTTGGAGTAATGCTATAGGCGGATTAGTATTAGCACAGTTAGCAGAAATAGGTTGGACAAATAATGATATAAGTGCAATATTTTCATCATTAACAACAGCGGGTATGTTTTTAGGTGCTTTATTAGGAGGTATCATTGGAGATAAAATAGGACGTAAAAAAAGCATATTATTATTTGAACTAATACATATAGTATCTATGTTATTAGGTGCTTGTTCTCCAAATATGACTTATTTAATAATTTTTAGATTTATAATGGGTTTTGGTTTGGGAGCATTGCTTACAACTATGTTTGCTGGATTTACAGAGTATATGCCGGGAAGAAATAGAGGTATGTGGTCAAGCAGAGTTTCATTTATTGGAAATTGGTCTTATCCTGTATGTTCTACAATTGCTGTGTTCATATCTCCAATTTTTACAGCTAATATGAATTGGAGAATACAATTTGTAATACCTTCTGTATTATCGTTAATAGCAACATTAATAATTTGGAAAAAATTTCCTGAATCTCCTCGATGGCTTGAATCAAAAGGTTTTTATGATGAAGCAGAAAAAATAATGTCTAATATAGAAACACAAGTAGAACAAAATATAGGAAAAAAATTAGAACCCGTAGCAACAAATTCATCAGAACAAACACAAAAAACAATAAGCATCTCTTTTGCACAATTATTTAAAGGTGCTTTATTAAAAAGAGTAATACTTGGTTCTTTTGTATTAATTGCCATGAATGTAGTACAATATACTTTAATAAATTGGCTTCCAACAATATTTTTAGCACAAGGAATAAATTTAAAAGATTCTATATTATTAAATACAATGAGCATGTTTGGAGCACCATTTGGTATATTTATAGCTATGCTTATTATAGATAAAATACCGCGTAAAGTGATGGGACCTGCCTTACTTATTGTAATAGCAATACTTGGTTATATATATTCAATGCAAACAAACATGACTTATATAACAATAATAGGTTTCTTTTTAATAACATTTGTATATATGTATGTATGTTACGCTTCTGCTGTATATGTACCTGAGATATGGCCTACAGAGGCAAAACTTAGAGGTTCAGGAATATCAAATGCTGTTGGACGTATAAGCGGAATTATAGCTCCATATGCTGTGGCAAGCCTTTTAGATACAAAAGGTCCTATGGGAGTATTTATATTATTAGGTGTTGTATCTATTATAGTTGCTATCGCTATCATTACAATCGGTATAGAAACCAGAGGTGCTTCTATCGAAGAGATTGGTAATGTTTCTAAAAAATAAAATCATAATAAAAAGAGGTTTTATATGAAAAACACAAAAGCTATTTTAAAAGTTCCAGGAACTATGGAAATTAGAGATGCTGAATATCCTACTCCTAAAGATGATGAAGTGTTAATAAAAGTAGAATATGTTGGCATATGCGGTTCTGATATACATGGATTTGAATCAGGTCCTTTTATACCGCCTAAAGATCCAAATCAAGAGATAGGTTTAGGGCATGAATGTGCTGGTACAGTTGTAGAGGTTGGTCCAAAAGTAAAAAATTTCAAAAAAGGCGATAGAGTATGTATTGAACCCGGAGTTCCTTGCGGAAAATGCAGATTTTGTTTAGAAGGAAAATATAATATTTGTCCAAATGTAGACTTTATGGCAACACAGCCTAATTACAGAGGGGCATTAACTAATTATCTATGTCACCCTGAAAGTTTTGTATATCATTTGCCTGATAACATGTCTATAATGGAAGGAGCCTTAGTTGAACCTGCTTCTGTAGGTATACATGCTGCTATGACTGCAAACGTTAAACCCGGTCATAAAGTTGCAATATTGGGTGCTGGTTGTATAGGGCTTATGACATTACAAGGCTGTAAAATAATGGGCTGCAATGATATTATCGTTGTAGATGTTATAGACAAACGTCTTGATATGGCTAAAAAATTAGGTGCTTCACAAACAATCAATGGAAAAGGTGACACTGTTTCAAAAATAAAAGAAATATTTGGAGAGCTTGGTGCTGATGTTGTGTTTGAAACAGCAGGCTCCCCTATTACGGCAAAACAGACTCAAGATATAGTAATGAGAGGCGGAAAGATAATGATAGTTGGAACTATTCCGGGAGAGACACCTATCAATTTCTTAAAAATAAATCGTGAGGTAACTATACAAACTGTATTTCGTTATGCAAACAGATATCCTGTAACTATTTCTGCTATTTCGAGCGGAAGATTTGATGTAACTTCTATGGTAACACATCAATTTGAGTATAAAGATGTTCAAAAAGCATTTGAAGATTCTGTAAATTGTAAAAACGAAATAATAAAAAGTGTAATAAAAATAGATTAATAAAATTTTGAGGAGAATGTATTTATGTTGGGTAATATAAAATATTGGGAAGAAAAAGCACAAAAAGGACATTATGCAATACCGCATTTTAATGTGTGGAATGCAGAAATGTTGATGGGGGTAATTGATGCTGCTGAAGAGTTAAAGGCACCAATTATAATATCATTTGGTACAGGATTTGTTGGAAATACTTCTTTTGAAGATTTTTCTAAAATGATGGTTTCTATGGCTGAAAAAGCTTCTATACCTGTAATAACACATTGGGACCATGGACGCAGTATGGAAATAGTAAAGAATGCTTATGATCATGGTATGAACTCATTAATGAGAGATGCTTCTGCATTTGAGTTTGAAGAAAATATACGTTTAACTAAAGAAGTTGTAGATTATTTTCATCCATTAGGAATACCTGTAGAAGCAGAACTTGGACATGTTGGAAATGAAACTATATATGAAGAAGCATTGGCTGCTTATAAATATACTGACCCTAATCAAGCTGCTGAATTTGTAGAGAGAACTCAGTGTGATTCTCTAGCTGTTGCTATAGGAAATCAGCATGGTGTATATACATCTGAACCACAAATCAATTTTGATGTATTAGAAAAAGTTAGTAAAGTTGTATCTGTACCTTTAGTATTACATGGTGCTTCTGGTATAGGTGATGAGGATATTAAGAAGGCTATTTCTTTAGGTATATCAAAAATTAATATACATACTGAATTATGTCAAGCAGCTATGGATGCTATAGTAAAAAATCAAGATAAAAGCTTTTTAGAATTAGAAAGAGCTGTAAGACAGGCAGTTAAAGAAAGAGCTATGGAAAAAATTATATTATTTGGAACAAATAAAAAGGCGGTTTGATTTTGGATAAGAAATTAGATGTTATTTGTCTTGGAGCGGCTATTGTAGATATAATTCTTCAGCCAGTTTCAAGAAATATATTTGATATAGAATCATATCCAATAGAAAAAATAAAAATGACTATTGGAGGAGATGCTTTAAATGAGGCTACCATTATCAGCAGGCTTGGATATAAAACAGGAGTAATAAGCTGTATAGGTATGGATGCTGCTGGAAACTTTATTCTTGAATCTTGTAAAAATGATAATATTGATGTTGAAGGAATAAAAATAGTAAAAGAGATAGATACTTCTATTAATATAGGCTTGGTTACTGATAATGGAGAGAGAACTTTTGTTACTAATAGAAATGGAAGTTTATGGAAAACTAATATAGAACATATCAATTTTGATAAAATGAAACAGGCAAAAATTCTCTCATTAGCAAGCATCTTCAATAATCCATTATTAAATGGTAAAGCATTAGTTAATATATTTAAAATAGCCAAAGAAAATAATATGACTATTTGTGCGGATATGATTAAACCTAGGTTGGGTGAAACTTTGAATGATATAAAAGAATCTTTGCAGTTTATTGATTATTTTTTTCCTAATTATGAAGAAGCTAAACTATTAACTGGAAAAACAAAATATGATGAAATAGCTGATGTATTATTAAAATGCGGTGTAAAAAATGTAATAATCAAAACTGGAAAAGAAGGTTGTTTTATAAAGAACAATGAAAAAACTATTGTAATACCTGCTGTTAAAGGAATAAAAGCAATAGATACTACAGGGGCTGGAGATAATTTTGTTTCTGGATTTATCTCTGCTATTTTGAAAGGTAAAAATTTAGAAGAATGCGGTATTTATGCTAATGCTACAGCGGCAATATCTGTGCAGTATGTAGGTGCTACAACAGGTGTGCATAGTATTGAACAAGTAACAGAAATATTAAAAGAATATGAGGTGAATAAATAATGGAAAAAATGAAACTTGGAAATACAAATATTGAAATATCAAGAATAGGCTTAGGTACTTGGGCTATAGGAGGAGGTCCTGCTTGGGGGGGCGATAAAGATGAGGAGGTATGTATTAATACAATTAGAAAATGCCCTGAGCTAGGTATAAATTTAATAGATACTGCTCCCGGTTATAATTTTGGTAACAGTGAAAGAATATTAGGAAAAGCATTAGAAAAAATGAATCGTAAAGATATTATCATTATCACTAAATGCGGTATTGTATGGGAAAGAAAAGGAAGTCTTTTTAACAAAGTTGGAGATATTCAGCTTTATAAAAACTTGTCAAGAGAATCTATACTTGAAGAGATAGAAAATAGTCTTAAACGTATGCAAACAGATTACATAGATATTTATATGACTCACTGGCAAGCTGTAGAGCCTTATTTTACCCCTATTTCTGACACCATGAAAGTATTAAATGAATTAAAAGCAAGCGGTAAAATAAGAGCTATAGGTGCTGCCAATGTTACTGTGGAACATATTGAAGAATATTTAAAATATGGAAGTTTAGATATAGTTCAAGCAAAATATAGTATATTAGACCGTGCTATAGAAAAAGATTTGATTCCTATATGTAAAGAAAATAATATTACTATTCAAGCATATTCTCCGTTAGAACAAGGATTATTAACAGGAACATTACCTAGAGATTATACTCCAGTTGGTGCTCAATGCAATAAAAAATGGTTCCAAAAAGAAAATATGCAAAAAGCTATGGATATGATGGATAAATGGCAGGAACTTTGCAAGAAATATAATTGTTCTATTGCTAACTTAGCTATATCTTGGATATTATCTCAAGGTAAATTTATTAATCTATTAAGCGGGGCAAATACTGTTGCTGAAATAGAACAAAATGTTAAATCTGTACAAATAAAATTGTCTGATGAGGATATAAAATATATGCGTGAATTAGCTGAAAGTATTGATAAATAAATCTCAATTCAACAATTTATTTTGCTATTTATTAATAAAAAGCTTTGATATAAATATAATAAATGGTAAAATAAAGAAAAAATTGAGGTTTTTAATAATGAAAAACAGATTAGATAAAATTAAAAGTAAAATAGAAATTGATAAAAAAGTTACTGTTTCTGAATTGAGCAAAACTTTTAATGTTACAGAAGAAACAATTAGAAGGGACTTAGAAAAGTTAGAACTAGAAGGTTTTGTAACTCGTACTTTTGGAGGAGCGATATTTAATAATCAATCTCAAAAGGAGAATATGAGTTTTTATACTAGAGCTTCTATTAACATAGAAGAAAAAAGAAAAATAGCTAGTTTATTTTATAACATGATTGGAAATAAAAAAACTATAGCTGCTGATTCTAGTACTACTGTTATGGAAGCTATAAAAGCTATAAAAAACATAAATGGTTTAACTATTCTAAGTTCTTCTACTGAAATTTTTAGAGAATTATTAGGCTCTAAAATAAATATTATTTCAATAGGAGGGACATTTAACGAAAAAACTCTTTCATTACAGGGGAATTTAGCAAAAGAAAATATAAAAAGATATTATATGGATATTGCATTAATAAGCTGTAAAGGATTGGATATCAATAAAGGTGTTATGGATTCTAATGAAGGAGATGCTGAAATAAAAATGGAAATGATCAAACAGGCATCAGAAGTAATACTTCTCGCTGATAACACTAAATTTAATAAAAAAGCACTGGTACAGTTTTTAGATTTAAATAAGGTTGATTATATAATAACAGATAAAAAACCTGATGATGAATGGATACACTTTTCTAGAGAGGCAAATATAAATTTGATTTATTGATGTAGCAAAAATATTCCTGTTTGATTATCCGTATAATCGTATATAAGCGAGGGATAAAATGAAAACAAAAAAACATCAAATCTCTATTGTAAAAAAAATGTTAATAGCTGTAGTACTAGGAATAATATGCGGTATATTGTTTCTATACTTACGAGAATATTTATTATCAGTAAATAAAGAAAAAATTTGGATAATTATAAGCAGAATATTTTTTAATGATATTTCTGAAGAGAAAGGATTTTATTCCATAGGCCTCTTTTATATTATTGGTCAATTATTCATGAGATCAATACAGTTAATGATTGTTCCATTAGTTTTATCGTCTTTAGCCATTGCATTATGCAGTATGACAGATACAAATAGGTTTGGTAAAATAGTAGGAAAAACAATTATAATATTCATCATTTTTTATATTATTGGAGCTTTATTGGCTAGTTGTTTTGCATATTTCCTTAAAAATTTAGGTGTTTTTTCAGTACAATTGCCTGAAATATATGAAAAGTCTATAGTAACAATGGAGGCATATAATCCGCTTGTAACAATTATAAATATAATACCGTATAATATAGTAGATTCTATATCTTCAAACAATAGTATACTTTCTGTTGTATTAATTGCTATAATAATCGGAATTTGTCTTAATAAAATTGGAAAAGAATCTAACTATATTAAAGAATTATTGACTGCCATAAGTAATATAGTAAACTTATATATGAATTTTATTATTAATAAAATAAGCCCTATAGCGATTTTCTGCATGATTACAAGAAGTTTTGCTATATACGGCATAGAATATTTAACTCCTACAATTGCTTGGATGATATCAACTATAATTATTAGTATAGTATTGGTATTCACAATTTACCCTATTGGTATTTTTATATCTACAGGTTTAAATCCATTTATTTTTATTAAAAAGATTACAAAAGTAGGATTATTTGCAGCAGCAACGAATTCATCAGCTGCCACACTTCCATTAAACACAAAGACATGCATAGAAGAATTAGGATGTAGTGAGGAAATTAGCAGTTTTATTTTGCCAACTGGTATGACTATAAATATGAACGGTACTACAGTAATGCATATGATGTCAATAACTTTTATTGCTACAGCAGCTGGAATTAATTTAAGACCTGAACATCTTGTTATAGCTGCTTTTCTATCAATATGTACAGCTATGGGAACACCTGCTATACCTGTAGCAGGAACAACTATGATATTTGTAATATTATCTGGACTTGGATTTACTTCTGATTTTTGTATGATTGGATATGCATTAGTGCTTGCAATGAATTATCCGCCAGGTATGGCAGCAATTACTTTAAATGTTGTTGGAGATGCAGCAACAAATGTAATTATAAATGAAAAAGAAAATAAATTAGATAAAGAAAAATACTATAGTTAATTATATTAATTTATTTACAGTATGAATTAGTGTAAAATATTAATTCATACTGTATAATTATTAATTCTAAAAATTATATTATCATACTAATCATTTTTAAGATTTACACTACGCACGGCAAGCAAAATTTTATATATAATAAAAAATTAAAATTAATAATTAGCATATATTTATAATTTCACTCTGCGTGCGGTAAAGGGATTTTAAATCTAAATAAAATTTGGGTGGGCTTTAGAATTGAAGAGAGTATTTTAAAGAAAAATGAAATAAAAAACAGATAGAAATTCTCAATATAGAGGGTGGGTAAGTGTAAATAGATTAATAAATTAATTACAACATATACTATATATTTTATTATTTTAATTAAAAAATTATAGTTTAATTATATTAATATATACCCAATGAAATTATTCTTTAAATTTATCATTATTTTAATTCTTATAATATACTTTATTTATAAAAAAAGTTTGTTATAAGAATGTTGCTATTGTACTAATTTATTAGGCAAGAATTAAACTAGTAAAAAGAATATTGATAATTTAGTGAATAAAACATTAATAATATATTTATTAAACATTGAACTTTTAACATAAAAATACATATTTTAATATATAATTATTTATAAAAAATTTAGAAAGTGGTATTTTATGTTTTTACTTATTCTTATAGCTAAAGTTTTAAAATTAGAAAATTATTATATAAATAATATGATATTATTAAATTTATTGGCATTCTATTGAATTTATATATATTATAATATGATGTATTTATAAAATGATAATAAAATATTAAGTAACACTATAAGAAAATCAAAAATTTAGAGTAGAAATTATTATTTTATGCTTTAAATTTATTTAAAATAAAGGAGTTAAAAATGAAAGAAGAAGAACCAAACCAAGAAAATGAACAAAAATGCTCTAATTCTACATCTGATAATATAAATATTTTAAAAGCAGCTGCAGGAGGAGCATTATTTTGTAGCGGTATCGCATTATTATGGAACAGTAATATTATTAAAATATTAGTTAATAGTATTAAAAGCTTGAATAATAACTAATATCAAGTAGATTTCACATAATGACTAATTATTATAATTAGTCATTTTTTATTTATTAAATACTTATTAAAAAAATAAATGAAGAAAAAATATAATTAAGGGCGATATCTTATAAAAGATACCCCCTTAATATTTTTTAATATACTGAAACTATTTATTATTTAGCTTCAATTATAACTTTATGCTGTCCGTCATAACCAAACACCTCAGGATTATACATCTCTTCAGCCTTAGTAGCAGGAAGTAAATATTCACCAGGTGTAACAGCACGAACTACATATTTGTATATATGCTCACCCTTATCAAGAACATCAGCAAATAATAATATCTTGTCATTATAGTTTTCAGTATGATTAAATCCGCCCCACCACCAAGTATTATTATAATTACCTGTGATATTTTTAATTTCGCTGCTTTCTGTAGCAAATGAAGAGTTTAATATTCTCATACCAGAAGCAATAGGAGTGTCAACTACAACAAAATGTCTTTCATAAGGAACTGTAACTTTTACAACAACAACATACTCTTCGCCTTGTTTAAATTTCTCTTTAGTGAGGTCTAATACTCTGCCGTCTTTAGTTTGATACTCTCTTACAACATTTATTCCCATGTCTCTATTAACAGCCAAAGCACGAGGTGCATAAGTAAGTCTTACACCATAATAAAGTCTTCCCTCTCCAATTCTTTTAATATTTGCTATAGAAGCTCTTGTATTTAAATTGCTTAATCTCTCATTCATGAACTCACTTAAAGCATAATTTTGTGTTAAGCTAGGCTGAGTTCTTGAATTAAAGTTTTCAGCAAGTAAAGTTTTACCTTGATATATAAACTCTGCTTTGAAATTAGGTTTAACATTCTCGTATTTTTTGTAATACATATTCATAGCAGCAAATACTGATACATTATCTTGAGTATTTAAATATCTTCCGTTTTTTCTTGATTGAACAAGCCAGCGAACCACTTTTTCATTGATAGCATTGTCATAGCCTGTTTCAATTAAAGCATATAAAGCAACTGAAGTATCTCTTACAGATGAAGAATGTATCCAATAAAGATTTTTATATCTCTCTTCTAGTTCATAATGAGCAGTATTAGGGTCTTCTTTAATGGTGTTAAGTATATATTGTCTAACATCAGTAAATGCTTTGTTATCATATTTGTTATAATACATAGCTCTCATTAATTGAACTTGTCCATAGAAAGGTATATTATTAACTTGAGGGTATATTCTGTCTATTATAACTTTTACATCATTAGCATTATATTCGCCCTCTGCAAGAACTGCCGCAATATAAGCTATAGATGAAAGATTAATATACTCATCAAACCAGAAGCTAGGTTTTTCAGCTTCCCCACTCTTAGCATAATTGTTAATATATTCTAATGCTAATTTTAGAGAGTTTTCATCAATAGCGTAGCCCTCTTTTTTAGCTTTAATCATAGTCTCAGCAGCATAAGCAGTAAGCCAAGGAGATATCCAAGTTTTGCTAGGATAATAAGAAAATCCTCCATTAGGGCTTTGATAAGTAGGCATAGCTTTTAAGAAACTTTTTACAGTGTTGTCTAATTCTTCTTCAGATATATCTGTAAGATTCATGTCTACTAACAATCTCTTACTTGTTATTATAGGGTACACTCTTGATAACTGCTGCTCCAAACAAAGATAAGGATAATTTATAAGATAATTTATTCCTCCTGTAAGTTCACTGAATGCACTAGGAGACATATAAACTTCTAAACTTCCAGCACCTTTATAAGCCTCTGTAGTATTTGGCACTCTAATCATTAAATCAGTATTGTTATTTGTAGTGCTTGAAAATAAAGCAACAGATTCTGTAGTCATAGGAATATTAACTTTAAATGTTTTCTCTACAGCATCAGTATAATCTCCGCCTTTAGCAAGTATTGTAACTTTAGCTTCTCCGCTATTTGTAGCTATAATATCAAATCTTACATCAGCATTGCCGCCTTTAGGCACAGTTATTTTTTGACTAGCATTTTGTATTAAAGCATTAGAAGCAACTGCCTGAACCTCTATTTCTAAATCTTTATCAGAATAATTATAAACTATGCTTCCTGCTTTGAACTTATCTTCAACATAAGCAAACTCTGGCAAAGTAGGCATAAGCATAATATTTTTCTTAACCACCACAACATCATCAGAAGCACCGAAATAACCGTCTTTATTTATAGCAGAAGCCATTATTCTAAATGATGTAATATTGTCAGGCAAATTAAATGTAACAGTAGCCTTACCATTAGCATCAGTTTTTACTCTTCCTTGATAGAAAGCAGTTGTCAAGAAGTTTTTTCTTATACTGAATACGTCCATACCCATAGCCTCAGCTTTAGCCATAAGCATATTGTCTGCTCTCATACCATCTCCGCCCGGTGTGTCCCCTTTCTCACCATAGTTACGCTGACCTATTAAGTGTATTCTTGTATCGGCACTTGCCACACTCAAAGGTCTCTGTCCGTAGAAAGTATTAAACCAGTTAGGAGTTTTATAGCCTATTAAATTTAACACTCCAACATCAACAACACTTAACATAACTTCTGTTTCCATAGGCTCACTTTCTTTAGTTTCAACATATAAGTCTACTGTCATCTCATCACGAGGCTCTAAACTATCAGCAGATTTTGTTATTGTTACATTAAGCTCTTTTTCACGAGGAGATACTGAAAGCCCAGCATAACCAATCTTAAATGATGGCTTTCCTTCGTCAGTAGCATAATTAGTATAAGCTTCATTTTCAACCCTACCCTTAACAAGCGAAACACCTACATATATGTTAGGTAAATATTCAGGTTTTATAGGCACTTCTATTAAAGCAGTAGAGCCTTCAATATTTGTAACAAAAGAATCTATTACATATTCTCTCTCAACTGTTACCAAAGCAGTAGCAGATTCATAAGGAGATTTAACCATTATTCTTGCTGTTTCATAAGGTTTATACTCTTCTTTTTCTGTGATAAGCTCAAGCAAATCATCATCAAACATAGCCCAAGGAGCATAATCTTTACCTATAACATACATATATTCATCAGCAGCAACTTCTCTATTTTTAGAGTCTTTTGCTCTTGCTAATATTATATAAAGTCCAGAGTTTGTAGGAGTGAAGCTATATTTAACAGGGTCTTTTGCTGTTGTAATTGTAGTAGTTTCAATAACATCATCAATCTGTGTAGACTCCCATTCAAATCTTCCGCCTGTTATAGCCTTTCTTACAGATTCCCAATGTCTTCTTATAACTTGAACTTCTATTTTTTTGCCTTCAAGTCTGTTTCCTTCAGTATCGACTGCAATAAACTCTAACTCTGTAGGCTTATCAGTTTCTAAGAAATAACCTTGTCTTTTTATACCAATATAATAATCGCTTCCATGAACCAATACGCTTTTAGTTGTACTTACCTTTTGAGAATCTTCACCCAACACAGTTGCCTCTATTGTAACATAAGCAGAATGTATTGAGCGGCTTGCATCAACTGTTGGACTATAAGCATATTCTCCATTTTCATCTAATGAACCAGTGCCTGTAGCTATTGTAGAATAATAATTATTATAATACTCATCTTCAAACCAGCTTAATTTTGTGAATCTAAATCCTGCATTGTTAGGAGGAGTGAAGAATGTTTCATTCATAGATATATTATAATCAACTCTATTAGATATCATAGGCTCGCCGAACAAATACCAGCCAGACATTTTTATAGGCATAGTGTCGCCTAAATAATAATTTTTATCTTCAACCCAAAGTCTGCTTTCATATTCTAAAGGCTTAAACTCCTCTACCCTAAAGCTCTGTGATAAACTATAAAGTTCTTCTTCTTCATTATTAGAATTAAATACCACCCTCACGCTATAATAACCAGTAGGAGCATCAGCAGGAAGAGTAAAATCTATTAAATAAGAACCAAATTCATTTAAGCTCACATCCCCCTTATAAATCTCTTCGCCTCTTGAATTATTAACAGTAAATGAACCATCTTTCAAATTAGTAGGTATATTCCAATTTCCAATAATATTTTCTCTTACAACACCTTTTATATGCACCTCTTCGCCTGCCTTATAAAGCCCCCTCTCTGTAAACATAGAACCATTATACTCTTTGTCAGCAGGAGAATAATCATAACTTATATCCATTCTCCAAGGTGAAACGCCTGTTCCCCAATCGCTGTTAATAAAAGATACATCATCACCCTTTGTAACTATTGCCCATTGTCTTGGTGTATCCCATCTGCTTGCTCTTTTTATTCCAAAACTTCTAAAACCTTTAGTAGTAGCTATTCCGTTTTCATCGGTTGTTGCTTTTTCTAACACCCTATTAAAATCATCTCTTATCTCAACTTCCGCACCTGCAACAGGCATTCCTGTTTTTAAGTCTGTTACAAATATTGTATTTGAATCACCTGAGAACTTTCCTGTTACTCCCATAGATGTTATTTGTATTTGTGAAGATGTTGAATAATCGTACTCGCTTTGGTAACCTGTTTTAGTTTTGAACTCTATTGATAAAAGTCCATACTCTTTATTGTTCATATAATTTGTTAAATAGAGTGCTGTTGTAATGTATCTATTTCTTTCAACATTTGGAGTATATTCTGTATTATTATTGTAGCCAAATAAGTTTTTATATTGATTAGTATAATTTCTAAACTCAGCACTTTCATCATATCTATATACTTCTCTATTTACAAACAAGAAAGGTATAATATTTTCTTTATCAACATATCTGCTTTGTATATAAATAGTATTAGGGTTCATTACCTGCACTGGAAGTTTTACGCCTTCATAAGATTCTACAACTCCCATTCCAGAAGGTATTGAAACACTAGGGTTATAATCTGTAACATTTAAAGTAATACTTTGCTCTTCGCCTAAAGTTTGTCCGTAAATATCTTTTAGGCTTCCATTAATCTTTATATTGTATGTAATATTAGGATTAAATCTAAGTGCATAGAGTGAGAAGTTTTTGGAAGACCAAGAGTTTTGCTCTATTTCTTCTTGTGTAGGAAGCTGAACCTGTGGGGTTATTTCAATATTGTTTATTAAGTCAGCCCATTCTACTCTTGTACTAAATCTTAATTCTGGAGCCTTTGGAGAGTATGAAGCTGTTACAGTTTGCTCTTCTTCACCGCTAAAATAAAAATCATCATGTGTAGAGAATTTAAAAGAGTCATTATCTGCTGTGCCTAAATCTCCATTAATGGCAGCAAGTCCCTCTTCTATATATACTGTTATTTCATCGTCTTTAGCTAAAGCATTTTTAGGTTCTATAACTAATACCTGCTCTAGCTCATATTCATTGATTTCCCATTCTCTTAAATCTTCTATTTTTGCATACCTAACATCAAAATCTATCTCTCTATAATTGTTGCTTGCGATTAATTCTATTTTCTCTTTTGCACTTTGTAAATATATTGGCATATTGTAATAAACAACTATATTAACATCTGTAGGAAGGTCTGATTGTCTATCATAGGGAGAAGTTTTTTGCATTATTGGTCTTAAAGTATTGAAAGTCCAAGTATAATCATTTTCTAATGTTTCTCCTGTAAGTTCGCTTTTAATTCCCTTTTTAAGAGTAACTTCTATTTTTGTATTGTCTGGCAAGCTCTCACTAGGATAAAAAGCTAAAGTATTAACAGAAAGCCATTTGTATGTACCTTTAACATCTATATTAAAATTAAAATATTGATTGGTTACTTCTTTTATAGCTTGCAATGCAACCATTTGCTGATTGAAAGTTACTGTTATTGCTTCATAGTTAGCTCTGCTTGTATTCTCTCCAATAGGAGTAGTTCTGTCTATACTAACAGCACCAAATAAAGATAAACTGCTCATAAAAATAAATGATATAATAATATAAAATATTTTTAGTCTTAGAATGGACTTTCCCATAATACCCCCACAAATATTTTGTTATTAATGTTATATCATAAATATTTTTAAAGTAAATAATAAATTGACATATTTTTAATAAAATTAACTATCTATATTTGAAACACTGATTACGCTAATTTTTTTTAATTCGCTATATTCTTTTAGAAAATATTTTTTTAATAGCCTTTTATTTTGTATAAACATAGTTTTTATTTTTTTGTCTTGCTTTTTTATATAATGCTCTATCTTTAAAGCAATGCTTATATTTTCAACCTTCCAAGCTGATAATATTTTTATGGGTTTATGGCTTTTAGTGTATTTTGCCCCCTTGCCTTCACTATGCTTTATAAATCTCTCTTTTAAATTGTTTGTTGTCCCTGTATAATAACTCCCATCTTCACAGAGAAGTATATAAACATAATAAAACTCATTTTCCATTTTTTATGTCTCTTATAATATCATCAATATCAACATATATATCATTATTATATTTTGTAAAAATAGCACATACATTATTATAATCTTCTACTGTATCTACCGTAGTTCTTAACTCAGGCATTCTAAAACTCTCTTCAACTTTTGGATTTTCTATTTTAAATTTGTTAGGATTTCTATAATGATACTGAGTAATATGTTCATGTTCAAAAGAATCATTAGAATTATCATTAGCATATTTTAAAGCCTCATAATTAATAACTTCAACACCGCTGCCATATGGAAGTAAATCATAATGACTTAAATCTGCTTTTGTTTTTATATGATAATCTATTATAGAGTCTAATGCCTTTACACTCACCAAAGGATTATCCCCAGTAGCACGCACTATAATATCTCCGTCAAACTTCTCTGCCGCTTTCACATATCTATCTAAAACATTCTCTTCGCTTCCTACAAAATAATTGCACTCAAGATTTTCAAAAATTTTGCTAAACTCATTATAAGATTTCTCCTCAGTAGCAACTATAACATCATTAGCCATCTTAGAACTTCTTAGCCTTTTTATAATAAGCTCAAGCATACTGTCGCAATTAGCCATAGGTTTTAATGCCTTTCTTGGAAGCCTTGTAGAGCCAACCCTCGAAGCAAGTATAATAATTATATTTTTCATTTTTTTTAATTCCTCTTATAAATTAAATAATTACACATCTATAAAAGAGTATCTATTAGAATTATTAATATTGTTTATAATAGCTAATAAATTATTATCTCTATCCACTAAAGCTAAATATTTGTTTTTTATGTTTATATTTTCTATTAGTTTTGTGTTTCCAGAGAGTATTTGCTTTATGTCTTTTTCATCTTCTATGAGTAACTTATCAAAGTTTTTAAACATATCAAAAAAAGAAATGATGCTATCAGAATTTATATTTTCTAAATTAATAGACTTATCAATATTATAATCTCCAATAGAACTTCTTATTAAATCTTTTGTATATGCCAAATTATTAGTAATCTTACCAATATCTCTCACTATTGCCCTAATATAAGTACCCTTACTCACAGAAGTTTTAATTGTAAAATAAGGATAATCATATTCTAATAATTCTATATTATTTATAAAAACATTCACGCTATTTAATTGAAAGTCTTTATTTTCTCTAGCTAAATCATAAGCCCTTTTTCCATCAATTTTTTTAGCACTATATATTGGGGGCTTTTGCAAGATATTTCCTAAAAAATTATTTTTTATTAACGTTTCTAATTCATTAAAACTTAGTATATTTTCATTTTTTGATTTCTCTAAAACTTTTCCTTCTACATCATCAGTATCTCTGCTCTCTCCAAAAACTCCTCTTGCAATATACTCTTTATATAAATCATCAAACAAAAAAAATAACTTAGTATATCTTCCCAAAGCAATTATTAATACCCCAGAAGCAAATGGATCAAGTGTGCCAACATGACCTATTCTTTTTTCTTTTAATATAGGTTTTAATTTTCTTATAACATCAAAAGAGGTAATGCCTTTGGGTTTATTTACTATTAGAAATCCTTTCATAAATATTTACACTCAATAACAAACAAAATTAAGTAACTATTATTTGAAGAGAATTAAAATATATATTAATAATATTAGCTGATATGTTTGGAATATCAGTATATTTTTTATTTGATATATTATTTCCTATAGCAAGCACCAAATCCGAAATAGTATTCATATTATGTCTTAAAGCTTCTATTTGCTGTGCAGTTAAACCTAATAATTGAATATTGCTTCTGTCAAATTCTTTTAATGAATTTTTTACAGCAGAATCCAAAAGCTGATAAACTACTATAAGCCTATTTTCTTCTGTTTCTGTAAGCACTGTAGTATTAAGCCCATATATCTTTGAAAGTTCATTCATTCTATTAGCTGTTTTATATATGGCATTAATATTATCCACAAACCAATTAATATTATTTCTCTTTCTCATATCTGATAATACATATTTAATATCATGTAGTATTGAATATCCCGCACTTTCATCCTCCCCGCTTGCTATATAATAATGCGATCGTATTAAAATATCTTGCAAACTATCAAAATCAGCTTTCCATTGTGGGTCTTCGCTATTAGCATTATAATACTTCTTCTTAAATGCATTCCAATCTATTATAAATCTCTCTATACTTTCTTTTCTATTTTGATTATTGATGTTTGCAGTATAAAGCAATGTTCTTATATAAGACTTATCAAGTAATGCCATGTCTTCAAGCAAAGTATTTTCTTTTTTACCGCAAGAAATTAACAACAACAAAATAATTAAATATATTCTATTTTTCAATTAACTATTCCCACTATTTTTTTATTTATTGATTAATATATTAAAATAATGTAATATAAATTATGGAAAAAAACAAGATATATTTTTTAATATTATTATTAACTATTGTTTCATGCAAAAAAAATAATATAGAAAAAGGAATATTATATTCTACTGGATATAGTGATTTAAGTTATGAAGCAAGTAAAACAAAAGCAATAGAAAATATGTATTATTATATAGCCGAAAAAACTGCTCTAAGCATCAATAGAAGCGATTACAATGTTGTTGGAGTATTTTTAAAAGATTCTAATATAATAGACTTTAATAATAAAGAAATAACAAAAATAAAAAATTATAAAAAAAATGACAATTATTATACAGATATAAAAGTGGAAGATGCCTCTATATATACAAACTCTCTGCAAGCTTTAAGTAAGATAGTGAGAGAAGGAAAAATAGAAGGCAACATTTTTAGAGCAAATGCTTCTATACAATTAACAGAAAATGCAAAATTAAGCCCATATACAAGGCAAATACTCACACAAAATGCCTTAAAAAGAGCTTACGAATCTTTATATTATATGTTATTAAAAGAAGGAATAGATGTTAATGAAGTTGTAAAATTAACTAACAATGCTTATATTTCAGAAGAGAGTTATAGCGAAAATGAATATAATGTTGTAATAGAAACAGAAATAAATTAGTAATTATTGATTTTTTATATATATACAATTATAATTATTAGAGATGGAGAATATCAAATGAATAATGTTATAAATGGAATTTTTGGGGCTACTTCTTTACTTAATGTTGCTATGATACTGTGCTGGGTGGCTTTACTATTATGTTCTCTAACAGCTCTAACCGCAATAGTTGATAGATTTATATATTTTAATAAAGTGAAAGCACAAGATGAAGCATTAGCACCGAAGCTTAATGCTCTTATAAAAGATAATGATATAAAAACAGCAATAGCATTATGCGAAACAAGCAACTCTCCATTATCAAATATAGTGTTAGAAGGTTTAAAAAACACAGAAATAATAAAAGAATCAATGATAATGCAATCAAATAAAGAACTCCCAAAATTGGAAAGATTTATTTCAACACTCTCTACAATATCAACGGTAGCACCATTATTAGGACTTTTAGGTACAATACTAGGTATGATACAATCTTTCGGAGTGATGGCATCTGTTGGAAGCGGTAACCCTATAGCCCTTGCAAGCGGTATAGCGAATGCATTACTTACAACTGCAGCGGGTCTTGTTATAGCAATACCTACAGTTGTTTTTTAT
Organism: Brachyspira sp. SAP_772; assembly: GCF_009755885.1. NCBI lineage: Bacteria > Pseudomonadati > Spirochaetota > Spirochaetia > Brachyspirales > Brachyspiraceae > Brachyspira > Brachyspira sp. SAP_772. The sequence goes on from NZ_VYIX01000001.1 coordinate 861,602, forward strand.
AACTATTTTGTAAACGCTCTAAACTCAAGAATAAGCTTTATGGAAAATGTTTCTAATGAGATTTCAGATTATTTAGGCAAAAAAGATAATAAATAATTTTTGATTATAAAGTTTGATTACAAATTTTAAAATAAAAAAAGAGACTTATAAAAATTATAAGCCTCTTTTTTGTTTATTAATTTAATTATTATTTTCTTTTGCTGTCATTAAGCCCCATCAAATCACGCACTTCATAAAGAGTCTTTTCAGCTACTTCTGAAGCATTCTTTGCCCCCTCTTTAAGAACATCATAAACATAATCTAAATCATTAGAATATTTATTTATATTCTCTCTTATAGGAGCTAATTCTTTATTCACATTCGCTGCTAACATTTTTTTACATTGTACGCATCCAATAGAAGCATTTTTACAGCCTTCGCAAATTTCTTTTTGCTCATCTTCACTTGAGAAAATTTTATGATAAGAATAAACATTACATATATCAGGATTACCCTTATCTGTTTTTAATTTTCTGTTAGTGTCTGTCATAGCTTTTTGCATTATTGCTTTTTCTGTTTCTTCAGCTGTGAGAGATAAAGCTATATGGTTGTTTAATGATTTACTCATTTTGTTTACGCCATCAAGACCTAATATTCTTAAAACCTTCCCATGATAAGTGTCTGGTTCTTTAAAATATTCTCCAAATCTATTATTAAACTTTCTTACTATCATTCTTGTAAGTTCAACGTGCTGCTCTTGGTCTTCACCAACAGGCACTATATCTGGGTGATAAAGCAAAATATCTGCTGCCATTAATGATGGATATGTAAGCAAAGCTGCATTAATATTTTCAACATTCTTTCTAGATTTATCTTTATACTGCGTCATTCTTTCTAATTCTGCTACAGGTATAATAGAATTAAATATCCAAGCAAGTTCAGTATGAGCTCTTACATCAGACTGCACGAATATAGAACATTTTTTTGGGTCAAGTCCGCAAGCTAAATATTCTACAGCAGCATTAATTATTCTTTTTTGCATCTCTTTTATATCATATTCTATAGTAATAGCATGATAATCAACTATACAAAAAAAGCCATAATACTCATCAAGTATATCAACCCAATTCTTCAAAGCTCCAAGATAATTTCCTATATGAAGCGAACCTGTAGGCTGTATTCCGCTTAACATTATTTTTTTATTCATAGCTATAACTCCAAATTATTAATCATTACTCTGCTTTTATATTAGCAACCAAAACACCATTTTGATTTTCTAATTCAGCAGCGTTTATATAAAATAATCTCTTATCCTCTGTTTCTACTAATAAAGTTTTATTTAAAGGATTTAAATCTTTTATAGAAGCAGGAGTATTATTAAATATTAATTTAGTTCCTACCTTTGGTAAATCCTTTTTAAGAGCACAATAGGCTTTATATTCATGAGCCAAACAGCACATAAGCCTTCCGCATTGCCCCGATATTTTCATTGTATTTAAAAGCATACTCTGCTCTTTTGCCATTTTTATAGTAATAGTTTCAAACTTGCCGTTTTTTACTCTGCAGCATAATTCTCTTCCACATATTCCACATCCTCCTATAGCCCTTGCCTCGTCTCTAACTCCAATTTGCCTAAGTTCTATGCGTGTCTTAAAATGAGCAGCTAAATCTTTTACTAGTTCCCTAAAGTCAATTCTCTCCTCTGCTATAAACTCAAATAATAACTTAGCCCTATCCAAAAAATAATAAGAACTAATAAGCTTCAAATCTAAATTATGATTATTAACTTTCTCTTTGCAAATTCTAAAAGCTTCTACAGCATCTTCTTTGTTCTTACTATGCTGCTTCAAATCATCTTCTGTTGCTTTTCTTACTATATTAAATATTTTATTTTTTTTAGGTTTTACTATATGAGCTTCATCATCTACCATCTCTTTTATTTCTTCAGATATCTCTTCGTCAGTTGTATTATCTTCTGATGTATTTTCTTGACAATTATCTTCTACACTACTATTGTTAAATGCTTCTATATCTATATCTTCAAAATTAACAATATATCCCAACTCAATTCCCTCATCAGTCTCCACAATACAAGCATCTTTTATGTTTATGTTTTCTATATGTGCATGTTCAAACTTGCCAAAATTGGAATCTCTAAACTTTACATGAGCTACATTTTTTATCATCTATAAACCTCTATTTTTATATTATCAATTAAAAATAAATTATTAAATATTTTATTTTCAAGTTAATATAATTGCAAGTATTTATTTATTTAATATTTCATTCTTTAATTGTAAATATCTTGCAGTATAATAAACACCATTCTGAGCTTCTTTGCTTCCATTTCCAAAAGCCCTTTTACTAATAGAAAGTATAGGAGGTGCCTGTATTCTTTTTGAAACAGCCATTCCATTATATTGCTTCCACCACTTCTCTAAATCCTCTATAAACTCAATATCAGTTTTAAAATATTTTTTTAATAATCCTTTTTTACATCCAATCTTCTCTTCCAAAACTCCATCAATATACCACTCTAAAATATCTTCAGGTATGATTTTTTTCCAAGATTCAAACATAGTCTTAAATAAATAATCATGATAATCATATTTTACAGGGTCGCCCTTACCTTCATCTACAGCCTGCTCTGTTGAAAGCTCAGCACTTGGAACTATATTTATTGTACCCTCTGGAATAACTTCTCTTTTAAAAACTTTATCATTAACATATTTTGCAAGTCCATATATTTGATACTTCCACAAATCCCCTAAACAAGCAAAAAAACCAGCATTATCGCCATACAAAGTAGAATAACCAATTATAGTTTCTGTTTTGTTTGCATTACAAGTAAATACGCCTCCAAAGCTTGCAGCTATAGCAGCTAGTATTCTTGAAGAGCGATCTCTTGCCTGTATGTTTTCTGTAACAAATGATGATACCTTTAAGAAACTCTCTTTTCCATTTTTTATTATAGGAGAGCTTTCAAGCTGTTTTATAGTATAATCAACAGACTCTTGTATAGGCATTACCATATAAGCACAGCCTAAATTATCAGATAAACTCTTTGCAAGGTTTTTAGTTGTATTAGAATTAAACTTACTAGGCATATTCACTAGTAAAACATTATCAGCACCCAAAGCACTAACGTACATTGCAGATGATAATGCCGAATCAATTCCTCCAGATACCCCTATAACTACCCTATTCATTCCAATAGATCTCATGAACTTTCTTATACCGTAAATAACTGTGTCGTATATGAGTTTGTATTCATTTTCTTCTTTAACTGTTATCTCTTCTTTTGCTTTTTTATTATCATCAAGCTCTATATAATATACTTCCTCTTTATATCTATCTCCTTTTAAAAGAAGTTTACCTTTTTCATCATAAACTCTGCTGCTTCCGTCAAAAGTAAAAACATTCGTACCATTGTTTTGAATACCAACATTGTTAGCATATATTAATGGCTTATTATATTTTTTTGCTATATCAGAAAACATATTATTCTTTTTTTCTTCATCTTCTAACATATAAAAAGAACTAGATATATTAATAAACATATCAACATCATCTTTCATTATTTCCATAGGGTTTACATTATAATTTTTAGCCCACATATCTTCGCATATAGTTAAGCCAAGTTTTATTTTTTGTTTATTAATTTCTATCTCTAATGGTTTTAAATATTTTTTTATGCTTACATCATTTTCTAAAGCCAAATCTTTTAAGCTATAAAAATGTCTGCTGTCATCAAACTCTTTATAATTTGGAAGAAGAGTTTTTATAAAGAAATTATATTCTGTTGTATTGTTGTCTATTAGTTTTCCGTCTCTTGCTACAAACAATGCATTATATTTTCTCACTCTTCCGTCAAAGTTTTTTTTCTTTTTATCTAAAGCAATATTTCCAAAAATGACATATATATCTTTGGAAGCTTTTATAATCTCTTCTCCAAGTTTCTCGCATTCTCTTACAAATGACTCACTCTCCCACATATCTCCAACCATATATCCAGAAACAGAAAGCTCTGGAAAAACTATAATATCTGCATTATTCCCCCTTGCCTCTTCAATATATTTAATCATTTTACTAGCATTTACAATTGGCATAGAAGGTATTATTTCAAATTGGCATATAGCTATCTTCATCATAAGTAACACTCCAACTTTTAAAATAAAATTAAATAAAATATTGACTAATATAATATAAGAAAATAAATAATTTGTCAAAACATATATAGTATGATATAATTACTATTTATTATAATAAGGCAGCAAAAAATGAGAAGAAAAGAGTTTGATTTTAATGATATAAAGAAAATAGAAAATATGCTGAACACTATAGAATACGGAGTTATGGCATTACCAGATAAAATACCATATTGCGTTCCTATAAGTTTTTGCTATAAAAACAATGAAATATATTTTCACGGAGCCCCAACTGGAAGAAAATACGAAATATTAAAAACTAATCCGAAAGCATCTTTTACAGCTTCAAAAGTATATTCATACATACCATCAACATTTAATAATAACACAATGATACCAACACAATTTTTCTTTTCAGTTTATATTGAAGGCGAAGTTAATCTAATAAGCACAAGCGAATCCCAAAAAAGAAAAAATATATTATATGAATTGGTAAAAAAATATGAAAAAGATAATACTAACCTTTCAATAGAAAGTAAAATGTTTGAATATGCAAAAAATTCTATGATGGTAGGAGTTATAAAAATAGAAAACATCACAGCAAAAGCAAAATTTGGGCAAAACATGGGTGATGAAGAAATAAATATAATAATAAATGACTTAGAAAAAAGAGGAGAAAAATTAGACTTAGAAACAATAGAAATAATAAAAAAAATGAGAAAATAATGAATATCTTATGTAAAGTTCAGAAAATAACTTGAAATATTTTTTGCTTTGTTGTATAATTGATAAAACTATCTATTGGGTATCTTTTTTATATGAATAATATAGTGGTAATAACGGCTCCATCGGCAGCTGGTAAAACAACCTTAATTAAAAAATATATGTCAAAACACTCAAATGCTATGTTCAGTGTCTCTCATACCACTAGAAATATTAGAGAAGGCGAAGTTGACGGCAAAGATTACTACTTTATAGATAAAGATACTTTTCAAAAAATGATAGATAATGGGGACTTTATTGAATGGGCTAATGTTCATGATAATTATTACGGCACCTCTTTTAAAGAATTAGAAAAAGCTAATGATGAAAAAGTTATATTAATATTGGATATAGACATACAAGGAGCTTTATTCTTAAAAGAAAAAGGAATACATGCCAATTATATATTTATAGAGCCTCCTTCAATAGATGATTTGAAAGCGAGATTACAGGCAAGAGGTACTGAATCTGAAGAAAGCATGAAAATTAGAATACAAAATGCTAAAAGAGAATTGGAATATAAAAACAAATTTGATATTATTATAAAAAATGATGAAATTGATGTAGCTTATAAACAGTTAGAAGAAGCTATAAATTCAAAATTATAATAAATGGAGTATTTATATTATGGGCATAATACCACTTAAAAAACTTATTGAATATAAAGGCAATCGTTATGAACTTAGTAAGGCTATGATAGAACTTGCTAAATCTGGCGAAAAATTATTAAAAGCTGAAACTAAATATAGAAATGGTAAATATATACCTACAGTAATAAAAAATATACTTGATGGTAATATTAAATATGAATACGAAAAAGATACTGATATGACAGTAGATGAAGAAGCACCTTTCAAACATACTGAAGCTACATATAATGATGCTGAATACATTACTGATGATGAGGTTGAAGAAGTAGAAGAAGCAGTTATGGAAGACATTGATGACGATGATGAAGAAATAACTGATAATTTTGAAGAAGAAGAAGAAGAAGAAAAGCCAAAAAGAAAAAAAAGAGCATCTAAAAAATCTGAATAATTATTAAATTGTGAAAAAAATAGTTTTTATATCCGGAGCTACTGCCTCTGGAAAAAGTGATTTTACACATAAACTTATAGATAACTATTTCAATAATGCCGCCATATTATCTATAGACTCTATACAGGTTTATAGATATATGGATATAGGCTCTGCTAAACCTTCCAAAGAAGAAATACAAAAATATAATTACAAAATGGTAAACTTAATTGAGCCTTCAGTTAATTTTAATGTTAATAACTATCTTGATATATTAAAAGAGACTGTAGATAATATAGAAAACACACCCATGTTTGGAGTTGGGGGTACTGGTTTTTATATTGATTCTATAAAATACGGGATTTTTGAAGAAGAAAATGAAGATAAAGAAAAAGCTATAAAAATAAGAAAAGAACTTTATGAGAAAATAGAAAAAGATGGATTAGAAAGTTTGTATTTGGATTTACTTAATATAGACAAAGAAGCCGCTTTAACTATAGACAGATTCAATTCGAGAAGAGTAGTTCGTGCTTTAGAAGTTTATTATAATACTGGAAAAAAGTTTTCTGAATTAAAAAAACAGAGAAAAAGAAAATTGGATATTGAATATATTAGCTATATTATAGATATTGAAAGAGAAGAGCTTTATAATAATATAAACAAAAGAGTTGATAATATGTTTGATAAAGGTCTTCTTGATGAAGTAAAATATATTATAAATAATTACAATGTAGATAAAACAAACACTTCAATACAAGCTATAGGCTATAAAGAATGTTATGATTATATAGTTAATAATGCTATGAGTTTAGATGAGCTTAAAGAATTAATAAAGAAAAACACTCGCAACTTTGCTAAAAGGCAATTAACTTGGTTTAGAAAAGATGAAAAATTAGAAAGCATAAAAAGAATAAAACCAACAGATTTAGAAAATACCGCAAAAGAGATAATGGATTTTTATAATCAATGAAAAAAATAATTTATAAATTAATAATAATTATATTAGGCTTATTTGCTGTAATTAGCGGGCTTATAACAGCAGACAAAAAAATAGATATAGAAACATTATATTATTTTACATATCAAAGCAATATTTTAGTGATAGTTTATTTTATTATAGACATAGTGTATTTAATGAAAAAACAAAAAACATTTATGCCAAGATTAAAAGGCACTATTACAATGTCTATCACAGTTACATTTTTAATATATCATTTTCTGCTTAGCGGAGGATACGAAAATATATTTGATATAATAAGAAGCACAATACTTCATTATATAGTGCCTATTATGACTATAGTTGATTATATTTTATTCGACAAAAAAGGAATATATAAAAATATTGACCCTATACTATGGCTTGTAATACCTCTTATTTACTTTTTATTTATATTTATAAGAGCAAAAGTTGGAGGTGAATTATCTAATGGCAGTTATTATCCGTACTTCTTTATAGATATAAACAAATACGGAATAAAAACCGTATTAAAAAATGCATTCTTTATCACTATAGCTTTTATAATATTAGGATATATTGAACTTTTTATAGACAGACTTATATTAAAACTATCTAAAAAATAATAATCACATATTTTTTACAAGTTCATTTATTTTTAATACATCTCTCCACAAATCTTCAACTTTATCAAGTTCAAATATAGTATTGGAATCTGAAAGACTTTCTTTAGGATTAGGATGCACTTCCATAAATATGCCGTCAATAGACAAAGCAACAGCCGATTTTAATAAAGCAGGTATAAACTCCCTAGCCCCACCAGAAACACCATTAGCAGCAGAAGGCATTTGCAAAGAATGTGTAGCATCATAAACCACAGGAGCATAGTTTTTCATTATTTCCATATTCTTCATATCAACAACTAAATTGCCATATCCAAACATAGTACCTCTTTCGCAAAGTAAAAGCCTTTTTTCTTCTATTGCATCAGCACATTTATCTGATATATACTTACAATCATAACCACTTATAAACTGCCCTTTTTTTACATTAACAGCCTTTTTAGTTTCGCAAGCAGCTCTAAGCATATCCGTCTGTCTGCATAAAAATGCTGGTATCTGAAGAAAATCAACATACTTAGCAGCAACTTCAGCTTCTGTTGGCACATGTATATCTGTAATAGTTAAAAGCCCAAGCTCTTTTCCTATGTTTTGCAATATCTCAAGCCCCTCTTTCATTCCTAATCCTCTATATGAAGATAATGAAGTTCTATTAGCTTTATCGTAACTAGCTTTAAATATTAATTGTATATTGAGTTTATCTTTTATCTCTTTTAATTTTTTAGCAATATTCATAGTCATCTCTTCACTTTCTATAACGCAAGGACCTGCTATAAATATTAATTCTTTATTTTTATTTGTAATACCTTTATAATCAAAAATCATATTTTAACCCTTTTAATATTTTATAACTAAATAATACATTAATAATAATTAAAGTCAATTATTAAATATGAGTAGTAATTTTTATTATTTAGAGTTATTATATTATAGAAATAATTAGTTTTTGTAAAAATAAATTTTTATATTTACTAGTTTGCTTTAATTTTTTTATTTGCACTTTTTGGTTCTTTGACGAAGTCCGCACAGCGAAGGCGGGAAAAAGAACAATAAAAAAAATTAGAAATATATATTTTCTAATAAGCACAAGGACTTAAGTAACATGGGACAAACTTCTCTAAAAGATATAATGAAAATAGCAAAAGAAACTAATTCAAAATATATATTCAACTCTACTAATGAAAATAAAAACTTAGAAATATCCACAGACAGCAGAGAAGATTTTAATGAAAATAAATTGTTCTTAGCTATAAAAGGCGATAAGTTTAACGGCAATGATTTTGCTTTAGATACATACAATAAAGGATGCAGATTTTTTATACTTTCAGAAAATATCAATATGCCGGAAGATGCTAATGTAGTTTATACTAATGACAGTGTATTATTTTTTATAAAGTTAGCTAGAGAATATAGAAGAAGATTTAATATAAAAGTAGTATCAATTACAGGAAGCTGCGGAAAAACTACTACAAAAGAATTAACGGCATTATTCTTAAGCACAAAATATAAAACATTAAAAACAGAAGGCAATTTTAATAATGAAATAGGAGTGCCAAAAACAATATTTAATTTAGATGACAGTTATGAAATAGCAGTAATAGAAGCTGGAATGAATCATAAAAATGAACTCTTAAGAATATCTGAGGCTATAGAGGCTGATACTGTTATAATTAATAATGTTGAGCCTGTGCATATTGCTTTTTTGGGTTCTTTAGAAAATATAGCTTTTGCTAAAAGTGAATTATTTAACAATGCAAAAGAAAATGCTATTATAAATAAAAACACAAACAAAGTAGATATATTATTAAATGAAGCAAAAAACAAAAAAATAAAAAACATTATAGAAGTAGATATAGAAGAAATAAAAAAGATAGATGATAATAGTTTTGTTTATAAGGGCGTAACATTTAGCCATAATTTAATTGGAGATTTTAATTTACAAAATATATTAATGGCTTTAAAAGCAGCAGAGCTTTATAACGTAGATTTAGAAGAATGTGCAAAAGTGCTCACTAATTATCAAAATCAAAAAAACAGAATGCAAATAATAAAAATAAATAACTGCTCTATCATAAATGATTGCTACAATTCAAACCCTACAGCATTAAAAAATATGCTTATATATTTATCTAAAAGAGAAGAAAAAAGAAAAATAGCCATTATTGGGGACATGCTTGAAACAGAAACTGAAAACTCTTCCTTTCATAAAGATATAGGAACATTTATAAACTCATTAAAAAATATAGATGAAGTTATTACAGTTGGAGATAATTCAGAGAAAATAGATAATGAAGTTACATGCTCTAAGATGCATTTTAAAAAAGTAGAAGAGAGTATAAATACTATAATTGATATCATAAAAAACTGTAATGAAGAGACAGTAATTTTAATAAAAGCTTCATTAGGTATGCGTTTTAATATGATAATAGAAGCAGTAAATAATATATAATTTTTTATTTTATTCTATTACATGCCAAACATACCAAGTATTGAAACTAATAGATAGTCTGTTATAAGTATTAGCATGAAACTATAAACCACGCTAATAGTAGTAGCTTTACCAACACCTTCAGCACCGCCATTAGTTCTAAAACCATAGAAACAAGAAATCAAAATAACTTCAGCACCAAAAATGGTAGATTTTATTAAACTTCCAATAAAGTCCCCAAGTGAAATAACAGAAATAGCCCTATTAAAATAAATAGCAGGGTCATTATTAAGCACAAACACAGTAACAACAGCCCCTCCAAGTACCCCTATAATGTCAGCAGAAACAGTAAGCATAGGAAGCGATATAACAGCAGCCCAAAATCTAGGCACAGCAACATATTCTATTGGGTTAGTGTATAATGTCTTTAGAGCGTCCAATTGTTCACTTACCTGCATAGTACCAATCTCAGCAGTAACAGAACTTCCCACCCTACCTGCAAATATTAAAGCAAGAAGCATAGGAGATAATTCCTTAACCATAGCCTTACCAACCATAGAACCAACAAATTGCGATATACCTTTTAATACACTATCCAAAACAACCGCTATTTGAAGTGACATTACCATTCCAGTACAAAGCACAGTTACAGCAGCAACAATAAAAGACTCTACACCCATCCTTACTATTTGATCGGTTAAAAGTTTGAAAGAAAAACTAGGCCTAAAAGTATATTTAAATATTTGTATAAGTAAAGAAGCAAACTCACCTAATGTATCAAGTAAAATGATGATTTTATTTTTTATACCCTTTCTAACTTCTATCTTAACATCAAATAGTTCCATCAATAAAAGTCCTTCTTTTAATTATTATTAACATTAATATTTTCAAATCTAGTCTGATCAGCAATAAAATTAAGAGGTAACCCTTCAAGTATAGCACCATTTCTGTGTTTTGCAAGTATTACTTCAACTTGATTATTTCTCTCATCAATCACTTCTTCATCTTTATCTTCTTTGTTTGGCTTTTGTCTATGAAGAAACATAACAATATCAGCATCTTGCTCTATAGAACCAGACTCACGCAAATCAGAAAGCCTTGGTTTATCTTGTCTTTGTTCAACTGCCCTTGATAACTGTGCTAATGCTATAACAGGCACATTTAACTCTTTTGCTAATGCTTTAAGTCCTCTTGATATATCTGCAATCTCTTGTTCTCTTGTACCATTTCTTCTAGTGTTTGCATTAGAATGAATAAGCTGTAAATAATCAACTACTATTAATTTTAAATCTATTGGTTTTCCTGTGGTTTTAGCTATTTCAGCAAATTTATATTTCATCTGCCTAGCTTTACCTCTTATCTCCATAATAGTTAATTGGCTGGAATCATCTATTAATAAATTAGCCTGCGATAAGCTATTAAAAGTCTGCCCTAATTTAGTCCACTCTGGTCTCTCCAAATCTCCAGACCTTACACGAGATAAACTAATCCTTGCCTTACTAGCAATAAGCCTCTCTACAAGCTGCATACTACTCATTTCTAAAGAGAAAAAGCCTATACCATAATTCATAGATTCAATATTAGTGATAACATGCTCTACTATATTTAGAGCAAAGCTAGTTTTACCAACTGAAGGACGAGCAGCAAGTATAATTAAATCTGAAGGTTGAAAACCATGTGTAACCTTATCAAGCCCAATAAAACCAGAAGGCACGCCAGTAACAGTGCCTTTATGTTTTTTTCTATTTTCTATTGTGGTTAATGCTTCATAAAGCAAATCTCTTATATGTATAAAGTCATTATCAAGTCTTCTTTGAGTAACTTCAAATATTCTTTTTTCTGCAAAATCTGCAACTTCTTTAGTTTCAGAGTCTTTAGCTTCGTAGGCTGAGTTTTGTATATCTTGAGTGGCTGTTATTAAATCTCTTAATAAAGATTTTTCAGCTATGATATCTGCATAATATTTGGCATTTTGATGAAAAGGACTTCCGTCTATTATCTTGTTTAAATATACTTCATCATTTTGAATTATTTTATCGAAAAGACCATTTTCTTTAAGATACCTTAAAGTAGTTTCAGCATTAACAGCAATTCCTCTATTATGCATTTCGAGAATACATTCATAAAGTAATCTATTTCTTTCACTATAAAAATCTTTTGATACTATTTTAGAAATTGCTGCAGATATGGCCTGAGAGTTTTGAAGCATCGCTCCAAGTAGAGACTCTTCAGCCTCTATGGAGCATGGAGTATTATTCATTAATTATTTTCTTCTGTTGTATTAGCAACTTCAGTATTTTCTGTATTAGCTTCAACAGTATTAATGCTATCAACGTTGTCAATATTAACAACTTTAATTTTGATATTAGCATTAACACTGTGATATAATTTTATTTCAACATCATATTCGCCAAGTTCTTTAATATGTTTTTCCATATGAACATCGCGTTTATTGATATCTATCTCTTTTTCTTTTAAAGCATCAACTATTGTCTGTTGACTAACAGAACCATATAATTTACCATTATCAGCAACTTTAGCAGGTATTACAACACTTATATCAACAATTTTTCCTTTAAGTATTTCTGCTTCCATTTTTCTTTTGGCTCTTTTTTTCTCTAAGCTTTTTTGCATTTGAGCTAAAGTTTTTAAATTAGCAGCATTTTTTACTACAGCTATTCCTCTTGGTATAAGGAAATTTCTTGCATAACCATTTTTTACTTTACATATATCGCCTTCATAGCCAAGTGATATAAAATCTTTCTTTAAGATGATTTCCATTGATAAAACTCCCTATCATTTACTATATTTTACACATTCTATAATTTTTAATTCATTAATTATAACATATTATAAATATTATATCAATACTTTACATATTATTTAACTAGTGAAAATTCACACTCCTAGTAAGCACTACACTCTTATCATCAAAATCTGTAACCTCAGCTCTAAAAACATATTTGCCTCGCTTAGGTATAAAAGTGCCTCCCCTATAATAATGAGAATCAACCCCATAAACATCTTCAAACCTATAATTTGGTGATATATAATAAACATTATTCTGCTTGATAAAATAAGTAAAATCATAATCTCTAAGCAAATCATCATTCATATATATTTTTACCCTCTTAAGCCCCATAGGAATACTTCCAAGTAAATCATAAGCCTTAACAAATAATCTTATCTCATCATTATACCTTATAGACATATTATCTTTTATCTGTATCAATCTATTTTCTGTTCTTAAATATATACCATGTATGAGAGGAGATTGATCAGAGCCTTTATTCATATCAAGATAAGCAAGAGGGTCTATAACAAGCCCTTTCCTCATGTCTTCTATTGTAAGATGCAAATGAGCACCACCAGAACGTCCAGTATTGCCTGTTAAAGCAAGAATATCATTTTCTGTAACTTTGGCATAATTTTTCTCTATGCTTCCATCATCTATATGATAATAATAACTTCTAATGCCTTCAGAATGCTCTACTATTAGAGTATTGCCTACTCCATATACTGGTCTTGTAGGGTCTTCATCAAAATCAGAATAATGCACTATCTCCCCATCTGCTATAGGATATATAGGCATTCTATTTCCTCCAAAATCTACCCCATTATGAAAATGGTCTGTTCTAAACTCACCAAATGTACTTGTTATCCTAATCTTATTTTCATCAATAGGAATCCTAGCAAAAACTATTGCTTGAATAAATAAAATAAATATTAAAACAAAAAAACTTTTTTTTATCATAACTTCACTCTCTTATAAGCATATATCATTTTATCGCTTACTATCATATATTCATTATACTCTGTGGATATATCAACATAATAAACCCAAGCATTTATATTTTTTTCAAATATAATCTCTTCAAGTTTATTGTCATATATAAGCACCTCACTATTTCCAGCTTTAGAAACACTCATTATAGTGGAATTAGTTTCCGCATTAAGCTTCATATTAACAGCATTAAGCATATTATATTTTTCTATATTTATTCTGTTAATCTCTTTGCCATTGTTTAGAGAATATATTATAATGTCTCTGTCTGCAAGCATAAAAGCACGCATAGATTTTTCACTCACATAAGAAGATACATGCTTTCTTCTGTTTAAAGTTGTATCTAAATACCATAATGATTTGCCCTTAGAATCATACAAAGTAATATACTCTGGTCTAATGCCGCTAATAGATAAAGCAAAACTTCCATACTCGCTTAAAGCAACAGATTTTACTATATTTATTTCGCTAAGTATTGTAGATATGCTGTAATCCATCTGCCCATTTCTATTTATATACGCTATATCACCACTTGAAAAACCAGATATATAATCTCCCGTATATGAAGCAAAAGCACCATCTGTAATAATTTCTCCATATTGTATATGTTTGCTTAGAGGGTTATTATCATAATCAAACATCTGCACTTTAGAGTTATCGCTTGAATGATAAATGCTCCTATTCGCATAAGGCGACATCTCTGGGTATATAGAAGTATTAGTACGCCATAAAATATCTCCGCTGCTGTTGTAGCATTCTATAACATTGCCGTATCTTTTATACTTGATAAAATATCCATTATTTAATGAAGCTAATTCACCAGCAGATAAATTAGTGTAGTAAAAAGTTCTGCCTTTAGAATCAAAATAGTGAATTATACCCTCAGGTTTTGAAAAGAAATTATGCTTAAAAGTGCCCTCTATAGTATAGTTATTATCATTAACAGGATCTAATGTAGAAGTTATTTCTTTATTCCATACATTAATTATGTTATATTCTTCATTAAGCCTATTAGTGCCGAATATAAATATAAACAATAAAACTAAAATAAAAGCACTTATTAAAGTTAAATATCTAATAACAAAAGGTTCAGCATTATGTATATTTTTTACATCTATAGTTTTAAAATCGCTCATTAAAAAAATTACTTTAACTCCGTTAAAACTTTTACATTAAATTTAGTAGGCTTATCTAATATACTCAAAGGGTCAAAAGTCATGTTCCCTGCTCTCATCTCCCAATGGCAATGAGGCCCTGTAGACATACCAGTAGAACCTATAAGCCCAATAATATCACCTTTTTTTACATACTGCCCCTCTTTAGCTATAAGCTTAGACATGTGAAAATAACTGCTGTAAACACCCTGTCCATGATCTATAACAACGCAATTTCCTCTTACAAATAATTCTCTAGATACTCTAACAACTCCATTGTTAGCAGCAATTATTGGAGTACCGTTGGTGTTTGCAATATCAAAGCCTTGATGGTATCTAGCATAATCTTTAGTATATCCTCTAAAAGCACCAAATGCAGAAGAATATCTTCCTTGTGCAGGCATTATATAAACACTGTCTGCATAATTTGTTGGTGTATAGCTTATATAAATTTTTCCGTTAAGAAGCTCTCTTTCTTCTTTGGATTTTTGAGGGTTACTTATAATATTTTTCATAGTACTTGTAACGCCCGGTATCTGTTTAGGTTTTGGAGGAGGAGGCGTAAAATCTAAATCAATATCTAAAGCCACTGTAGCTATAGTTTTATCTTTAAGTTCAACATTTGATTGAAACTGATATTTCTTATCTTGAGAGCCTACATATATTCCAAACACACTCTTATAAACTTTCATATTATCACTTGCATCTTCTAATTCAAAAAATTTTACTATAGGTCTTGCACTTCCCATAAGTTTTGCATTTTTTATTTTTACATCATCTTTGGAAGTTACATAAATAGTAGAAACTTTACCAGCATAAAACGGATAAGGATCAACATAAACTTTTAAATCTTTGTCATAATTTTTAAAATCATTGATAGAGTCAAATTGATTAGCTCTAGTATAATAAACACCATTAACTAAATTAATCTCTCCTCCGTCTTTTATAGAAATAGATGTACTGTCTGATAAATAATAATATTTATTTTTTATTTTTATCTCAGCAAAAGCATTTTTTGAAGTTTTAATAGTGTCTCCATCATAAACTTTATTGCTAAAACTAGTATTTTTACCATCTCTCAAAACTTCTATCTTTCCAGCATATTTCAAATCATACTGAGAATATAATGATAAAGATAATAAAAAAACAAAAAACACTATATAATTTTTCATAAATATTAAACCTCCAAAAAATATTACATCTTATAATTGTCAAGCTGCAAAAGATGTTCTTTTATATCTTTATTAGAAGGAGCCATCTCAAATGCTTTAGTAAGATAATTTTTAGCATTAGTAATATCTTTTTTCTTAAAATAAGCCCAGCCTAAAGAATCTAAATATGCAGGATTGGAAGGATCTTTCTGTAATGCTTTTTTTATCTCTTCTATTCCTTCATCTATATTAATATCACTATCAACCAATATAAACCCTAATGAGTTTCTAGCATTTGGACTTTCTCCATCTAAAGCGAGAGCCTTTCTTAAATACTCTATAGCTTTTCTAGAATTTTTTTTCTTGTAATAAACATACCCAAGCACAGAATAAATTTGAGTATTTTCTATATCATAAGATAAAGCATCAAGAAGTTCAAACTCAGCCAAATCATACATTTCTCTAATAGCATATATATAACCAACAATAACATGTGCCTGCATCATTCTAAGAGGATTATCAAGTCTTCTTAAAATCTTATCAAAAACTTCAAGTGTCTTATCATAATCTTGCATCTGAGCATAAGATAAAGCAAGGTGGTATCCAGATTCTACATCATTGTTTTCAGCAAATATCTTTTCTAAAGACTCTATTGCCTCTTTATAGTTCTCGTTTCTAAATAGTTTTATACCCTCTTCTAATTCTACTTTTCCAGAACCTATACTCATATACACTCCTATTGTTTTGTTATCATATTATTTTATATTTATAATGAAAAAATCTCAATATATTTACAAAAAAAGTTAACATATTTAAATAAATATATCATCAATACATAATTTTATAAAAAACAAAATTATTATATTCTAGTATGTTATAATTTATTAAAACCTTGATAAAATATATACTTTTGTTATAATATAATAATTTTAAGGGTTATTTTATATGTCTAAAATTATATCAATAGTAAATCAAAAAGGCGGCGTTGGCAAAACAACAACAGCTGTTAATTTAAGTTCTATAGTAGCATCTATGGGATATAAAACTTTATTAATCGATATAGACCCGCAAGCTAATGCCTGTTTGGGTATAGGTGTTACAAGAGATAAAATGGAATATGGCATATACGACATTTTAATCGGAGAAGCTGATATAGAACAAGTAATAATAAAAACATATCAAGAAAATCTTTATCTCATACCATCAGATTCTGATTTAGTAGGTGCTCAAATAGAATTAGTAAGTGAAATAGGAAGAGAATACAAATTAAAAAAAGCTTTAGAAAATATAAGAAATGATTATGATTATATATTTATTGATTGTCCTCCTACTTTAGGTATTCTCACTTTAAATGCTCTCACTGCATGTGATTCTGTACTTATACCAATACAATGCGAGTTTTATGCTTTAGACGGAGTTGGCGAACTTAATAATACTATATCTTTAGTGAAAGAAAATTTAAACCAAAATCTAGATATAGAAGGCGTATTATTAACAATGTATGACGGAAGAACTAATCTTAGCAATGATGTTGTTAGAGAGGTTGTCAATTATTTTAAAGATAAAACTTATAAGACTATGATACCTAGAAATGTGCGTTTGAGTGAGGCTCCATCTTATGGAAAAGCTATTACTGATTATGATAAAGAATGTATTGGTGCTAGGAGCTATAAAGAGTTTGCAAAAGAGTTTATAGAAAGGGCTAAATAATTATATTTTTTAGTATTAGGAATTACTATATGAATGATATTGTTTTGGAAAATTTAAAAGAAGAAGATATTTGTATGTTTAAAAATAAATTACAGGAATCTTTTATATTTGGTGCCAAAAAGTATTTTGAAGAAAATATATCAAATAAAATTCCTCAAGAGAAAGTTATTGATGAAGTATTAAATTTAGAAGGAGTACATTCTTATCATTTAGTTCTTAATAATGAAAAAATTGGAGGAGCTATAGTAGAAATAAATAATGAAACTAATAATAATAAACTTCATTTCTTTTTTATATATCCAGAACACCAAAATAAAAAAATAGGATATTTATCTTGGAAAGCTATAGAAAATAAATATCCAAATACAAAAACTTGGACATGTTATACTCCATATTTTAACAAACATAATATTAATTTTTATATAAATAAATGCGGTTTTTATATAGTTGCTTTTTATAATCAATATAATAAACTTGAAGGAATGGATGGCGGTCCTAAAGAGTTTTTTAAATTTGAAAAAGCTGTAAATAACTAATATAATTTATTAGTTAAATAAAATTAAAAGGATTTATATGAGCAGAAAAGGCGGACTTGGCGGTCAGGGTATGAATGCCTTAATAAAATCTACCGATAAAGAAATAAAAAAAGCTGTTGAAGAAGCTGAAAAAAATGGAATATTAGAAATAGATATATCACTTATAGATGTTAATCCAGATCAGCCTAGAAAGGTTTTTAATGAAGAAGAAATTAAAGGGCTTGCTGAATCTATAAAAGAAAATGGGCTTATAAACCCTGTTACATTAAGAGAAAAAGATGGGAAATATCAAATAATATCTGGGGAGAGAAGATTTAGAGCATTTAAATATCTAAATAAAGATAAAGTACCAGCATTAGTATTAAAAAATATACCAGACTCCAAAATGCTCGAACTTACACTTGTAGAAAATATTCAAAGAGCAGATTTAAACGCAATAGAAATAGCAAGAAGCTACAAAAAATTAATATATGATTTAAATATCAAACAAGAAGAATTGGCTAATAGAGTTGGTAAAAGCAGAAGCACTATTTCAAACTCTATGAGAATATTAGAGTTAAATGAAAATATACAAAACTTAATATTAGAAAACAAACTTACAGAAGGACATGCTAGAACAATACTTTCTTTTAGTGACAATGATGAAGAGAGAGATTTATTTGCAAAAGAAATAATAGAAAAAGGATATTCTGTAAGAGAATGTGAAAAAATAGTAAAAGAAAAAAAAGAAGTAGTAAAAGATAATAATGATACTCAAAATCAAAATGTAAAAAAAGAACATAAAAAAGACCCTAATATAAAAAAATTAGAAAATGATTTGGAGAAAATATTTTCTACAAAAGTTAATGTAATAGATAAAGAAGGCAAAGAAGGTAAAATTATAATAGAATATTATAGTGCTGATGATTTATCTAGAATAATGGATATACTCGATAATGTTCATAATATTAATACCAACTCTATTAAGCATACTATAGAATATTAGGAGATATTTTTTGAAATTAAAAGTTCTAATTATATTGCTGTTAAATATATTTTGTTTATATTCAAGAGAACAATTAAAAATATCTATAGTAGATTTGAACTATGAATTAAAAAATAACTCTCCTTTAAGAAAAGATATTGTAAGAACACTAAATCGTTTTGCCTACCTAAAACACCCCTACACTATCACAGTAGATAGAGCTAAAAAACGCTTATTCAAAACAGATGAATTAACATTAGAGCAGGGGCTCACTGTAGCATCAAATTTAAAAGTGAATGTTGCAATTATAATGGACAGCGAACTAAAACTAAAAAATACTAATAATATATCAACTAATAATTTAGCTACAAACAATATAACAAATATATTACTAACAAATGAAAATATTCAATCTTACTCTAATGAAATATCAAATGCATTAGATAAAATAAATGATTCAGAAAAAAAAGAATTAAATGATATAATAGAAGAAAAATTAGGAGACCCTTCAAACACTAATAACACAGCAACAAATCAGTATGAACTTTTTTATAACTTCACAGTAATAGATATAACAAAAAATGAAACTCTAAAAGAATATAAGTCTATAGCATCAAATCAGGCTAATTCTAAAGTTAATGAAATTGGAACTTATTTAGAATTTTATTTTGCCAAAAGCTTATTAGATTCCATTACCAATGAAAATAGTGATATTAATTTAAACTTTGAAATAGAGAGAATTACATCAAGCAATGAAAGTATTATTATAAAAAATAGCGGTGAAATAATAGAAAATGAAACATTTAAAATAAAATTTAATTCAACAGAGGATGGTTATTTATATATATTAGCCTTACAAAATGACGGCAATATTATCTTAATGCATCCTAATGATTTTAATAATTATGTAGAAAACAATAATGTTCAAAAAAACAATATTGATTCTAATATAGAATATACCATTCCTCCAGAAGATTCTATTTTTAAAATGGTTGTTTCTGCTCCGTTTGGTTTGGATAGTTTTTACGCTATATTTTTGAAAAATGAAGCTATATGGTTAGAAGAGCAATATTTTAGCGGAGAAGGGTTTAAATCTGGAAATAAAACTAGACTTGCTGAAATGGTGACAAAATTAAAATCTTCTCTCAAATTAAAACTTTCTAATGATTGGCAAATATCTAAAATATATATTACTTCTAAACCAGAAATTCAATAAATTTGCATTTTTTCATATCTGTATTATAATTTCATAATATTTTTAATTTTAGGATTTGCAATGAAAAAAGGTTTAATGTTTAAGTTTATTTTAACTTTTTCAATATTTTTATTTACATCATTTATATTAATATATATTATTTATAAACCAATATATATAAATAAATTTTTAAAAGAAAAACATTTTCAAACCCTAAACTTAAAAAATATAACTGAAGGACAAATTAACGAAATAAAAAACACAGTAAACACAGTAGTAAATAACCTCGAAGCAAACCCTAATATAGAAACCATAGGAAACTTTTTTACCAATATTGCTAAATCACATACAGGTTATTTAAATGTATATTATGGTGAAACAGTTCCATATTCTCAAGGCGGTATTTTTATTAATACATTAACCGAATATGATCGCTCTTATGATCAAACTTCAAGAGATTGGTATAAAAGTGCTGTTTTAACTAATGATGTTTATATAAGCGAACCTTATATAGATTTTATAGTAAATGAACTTACTGTTACATTTAGTAAGGCTGCTTATACTAATAATTCTTTAGTTGGGGTATTTGCTATAGATTTTACAGATATTAATGGAATAGTTGAAAATGCAAAAAGCAATTTTGATGGTGAATGTAATATAGTATCAAAAGAAGGAATTTATATAACGCATGATGACAAGAACTATTTATTAAATAAAGACAATAATTTATTTACAGACCCATTATTTACTGATTTTAAAGACAATTTTTCTTCACACTTCAATGAGATAAAAATATACAAAAATCAATGGTACAGCATACAAACTCTCTCTAACGCTCCTTGGATAATTGTTTTTAAGGGAGATGCTAGAAGTATTAATATTCAATTTCATTTAATAATGCTTATTATACTATTAATTATGATAGCTTTAATTATTATTGAAGCTTTACTTATATCAAAAGTAATTAAGCCTTTAAATCATTCTATAGAAATAATAGACTTAATGAAAGAAGGCAATTTTAATAGTAACTTCAATAAAAAAGATTTAGCATTAAAAGATGAGTCAGGCCATTTAACTAATTCTTTAAATGATATGCAAGACAAAATTTCTCAAATAGTCTATGGCATAAAATCACATATGGACGGCATTAAAAACTCTACAGCTCAAATATCTGACGGTATTTATAATTTATCTGATAGAACTTCATCTCAGGCTGCTGCTATAGAGGAAATAACAAGTTCTATAGAAAGCCTTTTTAACTCAATATCTGAAACATCAAAACATAGCAATTTAGCAAAAGATATGGGTATAAAAGTAGCAGATTATTCAAAAAGCGGAGTTGAAGCAGTAAATAAAATATCTAATAATATGTATGATATATCATCTTCAAGCAAAGAGATTTCAAATATTACAAAACTTATACAAGACATTGCCTTACAAACAAATATTTTAGCATTAAATGCCGCAGTAGAAGCAGCCCGTGCTGGTGAACAAGGTAAGGGATTTGCTGTAGTTGCTTTAGAAATTAGAAACTTAGCTAATAATGTTAATGAGGCAGCAGGTAATATAACCAACATTATAGAAAAAACTTTATCTAAAATAGATGTAGGATATGAATCTGTTACACACTCTTTAGAGATACTTTCAAAAATAGAAAACTCAGCTAATGAAGTATCTAATATTCTTTTGGAAGTATATAATTCTGTATCTACAGAAGAGAACAGTGTAAAAGAAATTAATTTAGCTATGAATGAATTAAATACTATAACTCAAGAAAACTCACAGCTTGTTCATCAAAGTTCTATTTTGGGCAAAGAAGTAGCAGATGATACTTTAAATGTGCATAATAAGTTAGAGTATTTTAAATTAAAGCCTTAAACATTTACTCTTTACTAAGATAAACTGTTGTTGAAGGGAATGCAAAGTTAGCATTAATCTTAGCAAACTCTTCTACTAGTTTATAGTTAATGCTTTCTACAACTTTTACAAATTCAGCATAGTCTGAAACATTAACATAATATATAACTTCAAAATTTAATGAGGAATCAGCAAACTCTACAAATCTTGCACTAGAAAATGTGGTAGAGCTTTCACTTTCAATAATACTTTTAACTAAATCAGGTATTTTTTTCAGTGTTTCTAATGGAGTGGAATATTCAACCCCCAATACCATATATTTTCTTCTTCTTTCTAATACCCTATAGTTTTGTATTCTTGAAGCTAGTAAATTAGTATTAGATATTAAAAGCTGCTCTCCTGTGTTTCTTCTTATACGAGTAGATTTTATTCCAATATACTCAACAGTACCTAAATCTTGGTCAATCTGTATAAAATCACCTTTCAAAAAAGGTTTATCAAAAACTATAACAAAATAATTGAATAAGTCAGCTATTATACTCTGAGCAGCAAATGCAACAGCCACACCGCCAATACCAAGACCAGTAATAAATGTAGTAACATTAACTCCCACATTTGAAAGTATAGTTAAAATACCAACTATCCATACTACAACTTTTGTTAAAGTAATTATACCGTCAGATAAAATAACATTTTTTCTCTGCGATAAATAATTATCTGTAAAATTGGTTATAACATCACATATAAATAATACAGAGAAAACAATTATACATACAGCTAATATTTTACCCCAATATCCTCCTAATACCTTAGGCAATACTAATGTAGATTTTGCTATAGCTAAAGAAGCCACCAATATAACAGGTAAACTTCTCTTTCTTACACTTCTTGCTAAAGCGAAAAAAAATGAATTCTGAAATTTAACATTTACCTTTAATAATAGTCTTACTAAAATTAGAAGGCTAATTCTCATTATAGCAAAACTTCCAATAAATAATGCCAAAGAAATTAAATATTTAAATAAGCTGTTTCCATAAAAAACTGTCTCTTTTAGGTATTCCATTAGAACTCCAAACTAATTGTTTTCATCATATTATATATGTATTTTTAAATATTTAAATATTAAAATATAAAAAATATAATTAATGATTATGCCCACAGTCACAGCTTGTTACTTTTATATCTATATTTTTAGCACTTACATTTTCAATATTTGATTTCTCACCTATTGGATAAAGAAGCCTCAAAGCATTAAGTACAACTATAACTGTAACACCAGTATCAGCAAATATCGCAAGAGCTATAGAAGCAAGCCCAAAAGCTCCTAATATTATAGCACCAAATTTAATTACTAAAGCAAGCAATATATTTTCTAAAACAACAATATGATTCTTTTTAGCAAGTTTAATAATAGCAGCAACTTTTGAAGGCTTATCATCCATTATAATAACATCAGCATTTTCTATAGCAGCATCAGAGCCAAGCCCGCCCATAGCAATACCAATATCAGCACGTGCCAAAGAAGGAGCATCGTTTATACCGTCACCTACAAATATTGAAACTTTACTCTCTTTCATCATACCTTCTAATACATTTACTTTCTCTTCAGGTAAACAACCTCCATTAAATGATTGTATATTATTCTCTTTTGCAAATGAGCTAACACGTTCTATATTATCGCCGCTAATTAATGCAGTTTCTATATTCATAGAGTTTAATAAATCAATAGCCTCTTTAGTATCTTCTTTTATAATATCATCAATATAAAAAGCACCCGCATATTTACCATCTATTGAAAGATAAACATTAAATTTATTGTTAATATCATCTGGAAGATTTATATTATTTTGTTTTAATAAATCAAGCTTTCCTATTAAAATATTTTTGCCTTCAATAATTGATGCTGAGCCTTTACCTCTAATATCTTTATGTGATGTTATTAGGCTTTCATTTATATTATGATTTTTTTTGTAATGCTCTACTATAGATATTGCTATAGGGTGAGAAGAGCCTATTTCTGCCAAAGCAGCATATTTAATTAATGTATCATCATCATATATACCAGCATTCTCTATCTCTCTTATATAAAACTTACCTTTAGTGAGAGTTCCTGTTTTGTCAAATATTACCTTTTTAGTTTGAGCAAGCAAATCTAAAAATACTCCGCCTTTAACCATTATACCAAATTTAGAAGCTCGTCCTATAGAAGCAAAATATGTTAAAGGAATACCAACCATAAAAGCACAAGGACAAGAAACTACAAGTAATGTAAGCGAACGGGCAAACCAATCATTAAAAAACTCTCTTCCATATACTATAGTAGGTATTATAGTAAGCAAAATAGCACCAAATACAACTATAGGAGTATATATTCCAGCAAACTTTGTAATGAATTGTTCTATGTTAGCTTTTCTATTTTGAGATTCTTGAACTAATTTTAGTATTTTTGCTATTGAAGACTCTGCATACACTCTAATTACTTTTGCTTTTATACTGCTTTCTCCGTTTATAGTGCCAGCTAAAATTTCATCATTAACCTTTACATCTTTTGGCATGCTCTCTCCGGTTAAAGCTTTAGTATCAAGCCAGCTTTCCCCTTCATAAATAACAGCATCTAAAGGCACTTTCTCAAAAGGATTAATCAATATATTGTCATTTATATTAACTTTTGAAATATCAACTTTTTGTATACTTCCGTCTTCTTTTATGATATTAGCAAAATCTGCCCTTATGGACATAAGTGCTGCTATTGTTCTTTTAGATTTATCAACTGCCATATCTTCAAAATATTCACCTATTCTGTAGAAAAGAAGTACTGCCAAAGCTTCAGGTAATTGATGAAGTATTATAGCACCAACTGTAGCAATGCTCATAAGAAAACTCTCTCTCATAAACTTGCCCTTAACAAAATCTAATACAGCATTTTTAAAAACTTCTCTGCCTAAAATAAAATAAGGTATAAAAAATATTATATATTCTACTACACCATGAATTTTATTATGCAAAGCATTAAGTAAAACTAAAACAACTAATGAAATAGTAATTTCACTAATAAATAAAATTTTTTCTTTATTCTTTAACATGCTCATACCCCCAAGCATAAATTTTTTCTATATGTTCATCATCAAGCCTATAAAATACATGAAGCCCAATTTTTCTTTTTTTCACTACCCTAGCCTGCCATAACATCTTTAAATGCTGAGACACAGAAGGCTGCTTCATATCAAGCAAAGATACTAATTCATGAACGCATAACTCCTTTTCACTTAAAACAGATATTATTTTCAGCCTAGTAGGGTCAGAAAATACGGAAAAGAAATTAGCTAAAACCGAAAACTCATCATCATTTGGAAGTTTTGGTATAAAAGAAGATATATTCTCTTCTTTTGTGTTAATTTCACAATTATCTTCATAGCTTTCTATAAAGTTTTGTTGTTTATTATTTTTTTTCATAAAAACCTATCTCTATATAACTATATTATAATATAATAATATACTTATATAAAAAAATGTCAATACCTAAATATAAAAAAAGGAGAGTATAATATCTATACTCCCCAAAAAAATTGTCTATTGTTTTTATGTATCAGCTTATTTAATATTCATAAACTAATTTGTTCAAGAAAACTTAACAATATAGTTAATTATAAATATTATAAAGATTATTACAGGAAGAACATAAGTTATATAAACTCTTGTAAATTGAGGAAATTTAATCCCCATACCCATATCAGCTTCCTTTATAAAATTATCCCATCCCCAACCATACTTAGAAACACAAAATATTATTATATATATTCCTCCAAGCTCAACTAAATTATATGTAACAATGAAGTCATATAAATCTAAAAAACTAGTTCCATTTCCCATAGGTTGTATAAAAGATAATACATTAAAGCCTAATGCCGTAGTAGAACCTAAAACAAATACTACAATACCAACTATCACTGAAGATATATTTCTTTTTAAGTTAAACTCAGACATAGTAAAAGCAATCAAGTTTTCAAATACAGTTATAACAGTAGTAAGTGCCGCCATTGATAAAAATACAAAGAAGAGTACTCCCCAAACTCTAGATAAAGGCATAGAATTAAATATATTAGGTAAAGTAACAAAAGCAAGCCCCGGTCCCTCTCCCGGATTAACCCCAAAAGCAAAACTTGCAGGAAATATAACCAAACCAGACAAGAAAGCAATCAAAGTATCCAATACTACTATTATAAGAGTTTCATTTGTTATAGTCCTTTCTTTTCCTATATAGCTTCCAAAAATAGTCATACTTCCTATACCAATACCCAAAGTAAAAAATGCCTGCCCAACAGCTGCATAAACCACTTCAAAAAAGTTTTCTATTCCGCCGTCAAATATTTTACCCAAGTCTGGAAGCAGGTAGAATTTAACCCCCTCAATAGCATTAGGTAAAGTAACAGCCCTTATTATAAGTATCACTACTATTATAAATAAAGAAGACATCATAAACTTAGAGTATTTTTCAACTCCCTTCTGAAGCCCAATAAAACATATTATAGTAGCTAATAAAACCGTTACAAATAAACCAGCAACACTAATATAAGGATTAGAAATAGTAGCCCCAAAAAGCTCTCCAACCCCTTCGGCACTAAGATTATCTACCCTTCCAACTAACATATAAAAAGCGTATATTATGCTCCAACCTGCAACCGTAGTATAAAACATCATAAGTATTAAACAGCCTATTATTTGTACATAACCAATTATATGCCATTTATGCCCATCCTTCTCTAATACCTTATAAGACCCCGCAATATCTCTCTCTCCAGCACGCCCTATACTAAACTCCATTATAAGTATTGGAATACCTACTACTAATAATGATATTATATATATTATAACAAAAGCAGCTCCGCCATATTTTCCAGTGATGTAGGGAAATCGCCATACATTGCCAAGTCCTATAGCACATCCAGCTGATACAAGCAAAAAACCTAATCTACTTGACAATCTCTCCCTTTTGGTATCCATCAAAAAACTCCTTTAATAAAATATTGAATGCTATTATACAACATTACAAAATTACTTCAAGTAGTAATTAAGACTTTTTAAATAAAATTAAAAATAAATAAAGCATTTTTTTTAAAATACGACACTTATTATGTTGCTATTTTTCGTGATATATGTTAGGTTAACATAATATTATTTTAGTTAACATAACTCAAAGGATTTTATTATGAGAGTACAAGAGAGAAGAAATACAGACATAAACTTAAATAATATATTAATGCATCCCGAAACCACATCTGTAAAAGTTGCAACATCATCTTCTTCTTTTGCTGCTATGCTTGAAGAAGAGAGAGAAATTAGAAAATATTCATTAGAATTAGATGAACTAAAAAGACAAATTTATGATGCTGGAAATGCATTAGAAAGAAGTGCTGATATTAAGGATTTTTATAAATTTAGGGATTTAATAACATCTCTTGTAGAAAAATTAATAAAAGATTCATATAAAGTAAGAACCGTATTCTCAAACTTAAAAAGATTCCAAGTAATATCAAAAATAAATGAAGAATTAGATGCTCTATATAGAGAAATTATGAAAGAACAAAAGAATCATATGGCAATAGCAAACAATATGATGAGACTTAAAGGTTTAGTATTAAATTTAATGTCATGAGTAATATATTAGCATTCGACACCGTATCATCAAGCTTTTCTATAGCATTAAAAAAAAATGATGATAGTATAATAGAAATAAATAAAGAAAACATAAAAAACCATAATGAAGAATTACTTCCTATATTAAGTAGTTTTTTAGAGGATAATAAAATATCATTAAATGAAATTGATTGCATAGTAATGGGGATAGGACCGGGCTCATTTACAGCAATTAGAATAGCATTTTCCACAATAAAGACAATATGTTATGCAAAAAACATACCAATTATAGGAGTATCAAGCTTAGACACATTATATCAAAATATAGCATCATATAATGGTGTAAAATTATCCATGATAGATGCAAGAAAAGGAAGTATTTACGCTAATATATATAAAGATAATACAAAAATAAAAGAAAATCTAGATTTAACATATGAAGAAGCAACAAATTTAATAAAAGATATATCAACAAAAGATGATTCTATCACATTATGCGGAGATGGTTTTTCAAAAAATGAATCTTATTTTCTAGAAAATTTGAAAGAATACAAATTA
The DNA here is from genome assembly GCF_009755885.1 of Brachyspira sp. SAP_772. Taxonomy (NCBI): domain Bacteria; kingdom Pseudomonadati; phylum Spirochaetota; class Spirochaetia; order Brachyspirales; family Brachyspiraceae; genus Brachyspira; species Brachyspira sp. SAP_772. The sequence continues at coordinate 890,054 of NZ_VYIX01000001.1, forward strand.
AACAAATTAGACAATTCGTACAATATCATAAAAGCATCAAATTCTATATTAATGTCAATAGAACGCTACAATAAAAAGCAATTTGATAACATATTTTCGTTAAATCCATTATATATAAGAAAAAGTGAAGCAGAAAACAAACTACATATTAAAAAATAATTACATATTTTACGATAATAATAGACGGCATAAAAAAGTATAAAAAACAAGTAAACAATACTTGACTTGATTAAAAATAGTAGTTATTATTATGCAATTAAAAATAGAAAATGGAGTTTAAAAGTGAAAAAATTGCAATCTTTGTCGGTAAAAGTACCTTTATTCGTTACAGCAATTATAACAGTAATGACAACAATACTAGTTGTAATAATATTAAATATAGGTACTCAAGGTATAAGGCAAGGGGCTATATTTGGTTTAGAATCATCTACTAAGATATATTCAAGAATGGTTAATGTATGGTTAAAGCAGGCTATGTTTTTATCTGATTCAATAGCTAAAAGTCATGCTGAGTTAACTCAATACTTAGCTTTAAATACTCCTGAAACTGCTGCTGCTGCTCAAAATATATTAAAAACACTCGCTAACAATAATGATTCATTAAATGGGTTAGCTTTATATGATGCTAATGGAAACATTGTATTAGATAGTGCCGATGGAAAAATTATTAATTCGCCTACTATGGTGAGATTAAATACCACGGAGGCATGGCCTAAAGTAAAGGCTGGGCAAACAGCTATGTATAAAACAGTAATACCTTCTTCTATCACTGAAGGGCTGTATTTGGTAGTTATATTTAGTCCTATAAGAAACTCTGTAGGAACTATAATAGGAAGTGTTGCTATATTAGTAGATTGGTTAGGATTTATAGATGAAGAATTAGAGTTAGTTAAGTTTGGAAATAGCGGACACCCTTTTGTTATAGATACAGATAGAAATGTTATAGCTGACCCTGTTCCTGAACATGTTAGAAATGAAACTCTTAAAAATGCTGATTATATTATTTATGCTTCTGAAAATGAGTCTGGTACTTATGAGTTTAAATCTCCTTTCAATGGTGAAGATTCTTTCTCTGCATTCTATAAAGAACCTATTTCTGATTGGACTATAGTAATGAGTGTGGCATCAAAAGAATTATTTGCTCATACTTATTCTATGAGACTTTATTCTAGAATTGGTACTGTAGTGATATTGATAATTACATGTTTCATAATATTTATGTATATAAGAGGTATTACAGATACATTAAAATTATTATCAAAAGATTTAACAAGACTCTCTGAAGGTGATTTAGATTGGAGTGTACCTGATGGAATATTCAAAAGAAATGATGAGTTTACTATAATAGGTACTGCTATAGCAAGTACATTAGATACTCTTAATGATAAAGTAAAAGGTGTATATCATAGTGCAGATATTGTTAAAGCATCTGCTGAAGAAGTAGCTCAACAAAATATTGAATTATCTAATAGAACAGAAAATCAAGCTTCCGGTCTTGAAGAAACAGCTTCTTCAATGGAAGAGATTGCTTCTACAATAAAAACTTCTGCAGAACATACTGTTGAAGGTAATAATATGATGATTAATTCTCGCCATGCTATAGATGAAGCTGGAAGAATTATTGAAGAGACTACTAAAAATATTGAAGCAGTTTACGAGTCAAGCTCAAAAATCAGTGCTATTACAAAAATAATTGAATCTATTGCTTTCCAAACAAACATACTTGCTTTGAATGCTGCTGTTGAAGCTGCTCGTGCTGGTGAACAAGGCAGAGGATTTGCGGTTGTTGCTTCTGAGGTTAGAAACTTAGCTCAAACTACTCAGGCTTCTGTTAAAGATATTACTACTTTAGTTTCTGATTCTGAAGAGAAAATTGCTACTGCTACTGAAACTGCTAGAGAATCAACTGAGATATTTAGAAACTTAAAAGAACAAATTGAAGAGACTGCTAAAATTATGCAGGATTTAAGTTCTACTGCTATGGAACAACAGGCTGGAGTTGATCAGGTTAATATAGCTATAGCTCAAATGGATATGGCTACTCAGCAAAATGCTGCTTTAGTAGAACAAGCTAGTGCTTCTTCTGAAACTTTATTCTCTCAATCTAAAGAATTATTACACTCTATGGAATTCTTTAAAATAAGAGATGACAGCAAAAAACCCGCAGTGAAACCTAAAACTGATGATAAAAAAGAAGATACAAAATCAAATACTACAGTAAAAAAAGAAGAACCTAAAAAAACTACAACATCATACAAAAAACCAGAGTTAAAAAGCCCATTAAAATCACCAGAATATAATAAAAAACCTTATGAAGAAACTAAACCTGCAAGTGTTTCTTCTGATAAAGAATTTGGTTCTACTTTTAATGCTCCTGTAAATGATGATGATGAGTTTGAATCATTCTAATAAAAGATAAACTAGAAAAAATAAAAGGATTAGCCGGAAATGGTTAATCCTTTTTTATATATAAAATAATAATAAAATCAAATTTTTGAAATTGCAGATACTATATTCTCTATAGTTAAATTACCGCACTCTATATTAATTATCTTATTTTCTTCTTCAATACTTAATCTATAAGCCTTATCATAATAGTACAAAAGCACCACAACACATTCATATATTTTGCCTTCTTCTAATAAAGATAAAGCCTCTCTCATTCTCTCATCGCCAAGACGCTTTTTTATTTTTATTATAGATTCTCTTAAATCATCAATGCTGTATTTACCATAAGTATCTGTTATATATTTAGCTCTCTCTTCTACAGGAACATTTAAATATATAATATTCTCTGGATTTTTCATATTATCAAAAAGCCCTCTAGGTATAGCTCTTTTACCTATGAGCAAACTTTCATCTTCAACCCACAAAACAGAAGCATTATCATATTTACACAATTCATAACATAAATTATTCTCAAACTGCTCCTGACTAGGCTGCTCTCCCTCATTAATCCAACCAAAGGCAGATCCCTTATGTTTAGCAATACCTTCTAAATCTACAACATTGTAGTTTAACTCTTTTAATCTATTAAGTATCAGCGTTTTTTTGCTTCCAGTCCTTCCTGTAACTAAATTAATTTTATATTTTTTATTGTTAAAAGATTCTAAAACATACCTTCTATAACTTTTATATCCTTTATCTAATACATAAACATCATACTTATAATTAGAACATAGCCAAGCAACCGATTCACTTCTCATTCCCCCCCTAAAACAATGCATTAATATAACATTACTTTTAGCTATTTTATCTACCTCTTTTAATATTGTAGCCATTCTGCTTCCAACATATTCAAGCCCCTTTAATATAGCAGCCTCTCTACCCTCTTCTTTATATGCAGTACCAACTATTTTTCTCTCTTCATCATTAAACAAATAAACATTCTTAGCATTAGGCATATGTCCATGATTAAACTCTGAAGGCGAACGCACATCTATAACAGGCAAGTTCTCTTCTCTTTGTAATCTTAAAAACTCTTCTATATCTATTCTTTTTACCATAATTATTACAACTCCAAAAAATAATTACATCATCTTTCCTATAGAAGCTTGCTGACAAAAACTATTATATCTACTATCTCTCACACGTTTTTCAATAACAATCAAACTCTCATAATAAGAAATAGAATAAGCACTATTAGTAAAATTATTAGCCTCTAAATTATCACCTTCTATAGCAGAATATGCATTCAAATAATCTATTAAACTTTTTGTATATTCTATAAATGAATTAGGATTCTTATATCCTCCATTACAATTAGTCCAATATGAAGTATAAACATCTTCACATAAATAAATACCATCATCCTTAATATGCTCATACATCTCTTCAAAAGTAATTTTCTGGTCTTCCATTATATGACTTCCATCATCAATGAGTATATCTAATTTTGGTATTTCTTTTTTTACTTCTCTTAAAAAATCCCTATCATTTTGAGAGCCTATATATATTTTTATATTATCATCTTCAAAACGTTTGCATTTCTCTTTTTTATCAATACCATAAATATTTACTTTAGCACCATTTTTAGAAAAATAATTTTTCCACATCTTTAATGAGCCGCCATAACCTACCCCTATTTCAAGCAAATTAATATCTTTTCCTCTAAATCTTGAAAAATATCTTTCATAAATATCAAAGTAAGATAAATGCTTATAAACAGCCTCTTCTCTATTATCTATAAAATATTTGTGCAAATCTGACTTTTCTTTATTCTCATCATTAATTAAAATATCTCTTAAAATTTCTCTATTGTTATCATCATTATCTCTTATACTAATTGTTTTTTTATCAACTTTAAGCTTCATTATATGATTTATTTAATCCTCCATTTATTATTTGTATTTTATTTTTTATATAATAAATTGTCAATACAAATATAAACATTATTAAAAATAAATATACATAAAAACCGCTATAAATATACTTCTTTTTTTATATTGACTTTTTAACATTTATATTATAAAATAAATAAAAATTTTTAATAATAAAAACCATTTATATAAAACAATATTAAAAAAGGAGAATATTAATATGTCATCTATTAAACCATTAGCAGATAGAGTTCTTTTACAAGTTTTAGAACAAGAAGAAAAAACTTCAAGCGGAATACTTCTTCCAGATACAGCTAAAGAAAAAACTCAAAAAGCAAAAGTAGTTGAAATAGGTTCTAGTAAAGATATACAGGTAAAAAAAGGTGATATAGTTATATACGATAAATATTCTGGTATACAAATAAAAGAAGATAATAAAGAATATTTAATAGTAAAAAATGAAGAAATTGTTGCTATTATAAAATAATAATTAAATTAATGGCTAAAACAAACTATAAGAACACTTAAGTTTATAAAAACTTGGTGTTCTTTTTTGATTAATTATTTGGGTAGATTGGCAGTATGTTTAAATATTTGTGTTTAGTTTTAATTATATTTCAAATATCAATATTTGCAGAAGAAACTACAAATAAAGTCCCAGAGTATAATTTTATATATGAGAAAGAAATTTCTTTTAATTTGGAAGAAACTAATAATATAAATGAAATATCAATTATGATAGAGAGAAGAGGTCTTCCTTTAGTTAATAGACTTGTTAGATTTGTTTCTTCAGACCCTGAAATATTTAATTTTGAAACAGAAATAATAAACACAAATAGTGGTTTTGAAGAAATAGAAAAAACATATACAAATATTTTTGTAGCTCCAACCGATGAAAATGGTATAGCTAGTGCAAATGTTAATTTAAATAAAGCAGGTAAAGCTGTTGTGATTATGCATATATTATACGTTGGCTCTACTGGAAATACCAATATATCATACGAAGAGTTTGCTAATGTTAATATAAAAAATACTCCGTCTATACCTTCAATTATTTTTAACAATGAAGATGAGAACTTAAATGCCAAAACTTCAATATTCTTAGAATTAACATTATATCCAGCACTTTTTTTAATATCAATAGCATTAATATTTATTAGTTATTTTAGACATATATATCATGAATATAGAACATCAAGAGCAAAAATAATAATGTATTCTTTTTTTGGATTTAGCACAGTTCAAAAGAAATTTTTATATTTAATTATAGTTGTTTTAGTAGAATTAATTTTAATAGGATCTTCTCTTATAATCAGCAGCTATGTGCTTCCTATAACATTTTTATCATTCTTTATAGCTGGATTTATTGTAAAAAATAAAAAATTATATTCTATAGGATTTTTTATATTAGCTTCTATATCAATGATAGATTTGTATCTAAAAGTATTTTTAAATTATTTTGCAATAGAATCTATAATTCAATCATCATTAATGACAAGCCCATTTTTAGTATTTTTTGTATTTCTTCTGCTAACAGCATTATCTGGGGGAATATATATACCCTCTTCAATATTAATATTATATAAAACTGTATTTAATTTAGGAAATACTGCTTTAATAATTGCTTTACTAGGAATATTTATTTCTTCTTTGCTATATATTGTAAAAGTAAAAAAAGATATACCATTTTTCTATGAATTAGATTTATTAAAGATTAGAGATAATTATTAATAATAATATAAATTACGAAATTTTATAAATATTTTTTAATCAAATACGATATTAATATATAATAAATAAATTTCTAAAAAGTAATTTAATATTTTTAATTAAGGATTATTAATGATAAAAGTTGATAATGTAGTTAAGTACTATGGAGAACATTTGGCCTTAAAGGGTGTTTCATATACTATAAATAAAGGAGAAATTGTCGGATTTTTAGGGCCGAATGGTGCTGGAAAATCTACTATGATGCGTATTATTACAGGTTATCTTCCTGCTACAAGCGGATATGTTTATTTGGACGATTATGAGGTTTATGATAATCCTATAGAATTAAAAAAAAGAATAGGATATATGCCTGAAAATGTTTCATTATATACAGAAATGACTGTAATAGATTATCTTAAATTTTGTGCTAAACTTAAAGGCGTTTCAAGAAAGAAAGTTAAATCTGCTGTAGAAAACACAATAGAGATTACAGGCCTAACAAATTATAGAGATAGAATAATAGGCCATTTATCTAAAGGTTACAGACAAAGAACAGGAATAGCACAGGCAATAATACATGACCCTGAAGTTTTAATATTAGATGAACCTACAAGCGGACTTGACCCTAATCAATTAATAGAAGTAAGGTCATTAATAAAAAGTTTAGGAGGAACTAGGACTGTTATACTTTCTACACATATATTAAGCGAAGTAGAAGATACTTGTGAGAGGGCTTTAATTATAGATAGCGGAGAGCTTATTGCTGAGGATACAATAGAAGGGTTAAAGATGGCTATGGACAGAGAAATACTTGGAGGAAATATTGAACTTAAAGTAGCTGATAGACAAAATGATGCTCTTTTATGTGTGAGAGAGGTTAATGGAGTTGTGCAGGCTGAAACTGATAATTTTGGCACTATTATTATAGAATGCGAAAGAGGAAATGATTCCCGTGCTGATATAGTAAAACATTTGGTTAATAATAATTTTGATGTATTAGAGATAAAATCTAAAGAAAGAAGTTTAGAAGAGGTATTTATTTACTTTACAGATAAAAAGAAAAATCAAGATTTTGATAAGAGTAAATATATAAAAGATGAAGGTATAAAAACTGATACTTCAGAAGAAAAAGAATAATATTAAAAAAGAGATAAAAGAGGTAAAAAATGAGAAACATATATGTTGTATTTGCAAGGGAGATTCAATCTTTTTATGTATCTCCTTTATATTATATATTAGGATTTATTTATTTAGCTTTAACAGGTTATTTTTTTACAATAGAAGTTTATTATAGCAGATTGGCAGTAATGGAAAACACAATGTATAATATTGGATTTTTTACAATACTATTTTTGTCAATTTTGTGCATGAAACTCATAGCAGAAGAGAGAGCATCTGGTACATTTGAACTTATAATGACCTCACCTATTACTTCCCTTCAATATGTGATTGGTAAATATTTATCTGTATTAGTTGTTTATGCTTCGCTTTTAATTATGACTTTTGTTTACCCTATACTTTTAATGATATTTGGAAAACCAGATATGGGTGTAATATTTAGCGGATATTTAGGATTATTTTTACTTGGCACTGCTATACTTGGACTTGGTTTAATAGCTACAAGTATATCAAAAAGTCAATTAGTGGCTGCTATTTTGGGTGTATCTATGGGAGTATTTGCCTACATTATAAATTGGCTTAGTGAGATGTTTACGGGAGCTAGTAAATTATTAAATGCTATTTCTATAACTACATATTTTTCTGATTTTACTAAGGGTTTAATAGATATACAAAATGTTATATTCTTTCTTATTTGGGCTATTGCTTGTATATCAGTGTCTACTATGCTTGTAGAATCATATAAATGGCAATAATTAAAGGTTTTCAATATGTCTCAAATAGTTGAATATGTAAAAAATAATGATTTTGATAATGTAAAAAAAGTAATAGAAACTGATAATTCACTAGTTGATACTAGAGAAGAAGAGACAAGATTTACGCTTTTAATGCTTTGTGCTAAAAAGGGCTATATTAACATAGCAAAACTTTTAGTAGAAGAGGGAGCCAATTTAAATGCTAGAAGTAAAACTGGCATAACAGCTTTAATGTTTGCCTGTGCCGAAAAACAAGTAGAGGTTGCTAAATATTTAATAGATTCTGGGGCTGATGTTAATTTAAGGGATAAGCCATTATTTTCTGCATTACTTTATGCATCACTTACAAAAGAGCATGATATTATAAAGGCATTAGTTGAAGCAGGTGCCGATGTAAATGCTAAGAATTTTAAATTAGTAACTCCTTTAATGTTTGCTTCTGGAATTAATGATATAGATACAATAAAGCTTTTAATAGAAAATGGAGCAGATATAGAACATAAAAATAAAGATGGTGAGAGGGCATTAGAGTTTGCCATTCGTAAAGAACAAAAAGAAGCAGCAGATTATTTAAAAAGCATTTCCAAATAATTTTAAAAAATAATTTAGATAGAACCTAATTTTAATATAATATATTTCACAATTTCTTTGATTTTTTTAGAATATATATTATAATCTGCAAAAACAATAATTTAATAATATTAGGAGATTTATTATGAGTAATGAAGTATCTGATAGAAGTTGGATTATAACTTTACTTTTAGCAATATTTTTGCCAGTGCATAGATTTTATGTTGGAAAAGTAGGTACTGGAATATTATATTGGCTTACAGCTGGCGGTTTAGGAATATGGTATATAGTTGATATAGTTTTAATATTGTTAGATATTTTTACAGATAAACAAGGAAGAAAATTAAGAAAATAAAAGTTTTTATAACAAAAACTATAATAAAAAAACCTCTAGTAAAATCAATTATCAAACTAATTACTAGAGGTTTTTATTTTTTATCTAAAATTATTTTTATTTCCAAGTTGGCAAATAAGAACCCAAGAAATTCTCATTATAAACTTTCTCTACTATTTCAGACTGATAAGTATCAACAACTTTTTTATATAATTCATTATCTTTATCAGCAGCTCTAGCAGCAATTAAATTAACAAAAGATTTAGTGCTATATATTGAAGGGTCATCTTTAAAAATATAATCAGAACCGGGGTTAAGACCAAAATCTATAGCATAATTACCGTTTATAACAGCACAAGCAACATCAGGAAGTAAACTGTAAATACTACCCGCATCAACTTCTACAATCTCTAAATTTAAAGGATTTTCTATTATATCAGCTACACTAGGAGAATCTCCTGCTTCAGCTCTTACTTTAATTAATCCAGCAGCCTCTAACACTTTTAAAGCTCTTCCGCCATTAGATGGGTCATTAGGTATAGCTACTTTATCGCCTTTTTTAACTTCTTTTACATCTGTAATATTTGTAGAATAAATATTCATAGCAGATATATAAGTATCACCAATAGAAACTAAATCATAACCTTTATTTGATACTTCATCATTAAAATAAGCATAATGCTGAAAAGCATTCAAATCTATTTCACCATCATTTAAAGCTTGATTTGGTATAGTGTAATCAGCAAAAGAAACCAATTCTACTTTAATACCCTCTTCTGCTAACTTTTCTACTATAGGGTCCCAAATTTGATAATCAGATTCTCCTGCAAATCCAACTTTTACTATTTGGTTGTTATTTGCATTAGAATTTCCTCCGCCACATGCACTAAAAGTTAAAATTAATGCTGCAAAAGCTGCAACTAATAAAATTTTCTTCATATATTAGCTCCTTATTAAAATTTAAAAAAATTATTAAACATATAAAATTATTCCCAAGTAGCTATATAAGCTCCCTTAAAATCCTTATTATAAATCTCTTTAACCTCATCAGATTGATAAGCTTCTACTATCTTTTTATATATTGGATTATCTTTATCTTCAGTTCTAGCAGCTATTAAGTTTATATAATTTTTATCATTATAATTAGTAGGATTATCTTTAAATATAGAATCAGTATTTGGATTAAGTCCGAAGTTTAAAGCAAAGTTACAATTAATAACCGCACAAGCAACATCAGGAAGCAAACTATATAAACTACCCGCATCAACTTCTATAATATCTATATTTAATGGATTTTCTCCAATATCATTAACACTAGGATTAGCTGGAGCATTATCTTTTAACTTTATTAAACCAGCAGCCTCCAATACTTTTAAAGCTCTTCCGCCATTAGAAGGATCATTAGGTATAGCAATCTTATCTCCATTTTTTACCTCATTAACATTTGTAATATTATGAGAATAGATATTCATAGCAGCAAGACAAGTATCAGCTATAGCAGTTAATTTATATCCCTTAGTTTCAACTTCATTGTTAAAAAATGCATAATGCTGAAAATTATTTAAATCAATATCTCCATCATTTAATGCCTGATTTGGAAGAAGATAATCCCCAAAAGATACTAACTCTATTTTTATATTTTCATTAGAAACCTGTCTTATCACTTCTTCCCAAATAACCCTATCAGATTCTCCTATATATCCAACTTTTACTATATTGTTATCTGAATTTCCGCCGCCGCATGCACTAAAAGTTAAAATTAATACTGCAAAAGCTAGAACTAATAAAACTCTCTTCATATAATTTACCCCTTATTAATTTTTTAAAATTATTATACAATTATTTTATTTCCAAGCAGGTATATAAGCTCCCTTAAAATCCTCAGCATAAACTTTTTCTACCTCAGGAGATTGATAAGCCTCTACTACCCTTTTATAAATCTCATTGTCTTTATCTTCAGTTCTTGAAGCTATTAAATTAATATACATATTATTTTTATAATTTTTAGGATTGTCTCTAAATATATAATCAGCACCGGGATTAAGACCAAAATCTAAAGCATAATTACAATTAATAACAGCACAAGCAACATCAGGAAGCAAACTATATAAACTTCCCGCATCAACTTCTATAATCTCTAAATTTAAAGGATTTTCTATATCATTAACAGTAGGATTGTCTGGAGCATTATCTTTTAACTTTATTAAACCAGCAGCCTCCAATACTTTTAAAGCTCTTCCCCCATTAGCAGGGTCATTAGGTATAGCAACCTTATCTCCATTTTTAACTTCATTAACATTTGTAATATTATCAGAATAAATATTCATAGCAGATATATAAGTAACACCCAATATAGATAAATCATATCCTTTAGTATTAACTTCATTGCTATAGTAAGCATGGTGCTGAAAAGCATCTAAATCTATATCACCATCATTCAATGCTTGATTTGGTATAGTATAATCAGCAAAAGAAACTAATTCTACTTTAATGCCTTCTTTTAATAATTTCTCTTGCACAGGCTTCCATATAGTTCTGTCAGATTCACCGACATGACCAATTTTTACAGTGATTAAATCTTTATCTTCATTATTGCCGCCGCATGAAGCTAAAAATAATGCAAAACATAATAATAATAAAACCTTTTTCATTATATATCATTCTCCTTTTAAAATAATTTTATTTTTTTGATAATTTAAATATTGCAAAATAATAAAAGAAATATTATTTATCACATGGTAAGTGATAATTTATAATTTTTGTCCATAGTATCGCAAGAAGCATCAAAGAGTTTTTTCTCTTCTTCATTCATTTTAAGTTCAATTATCTCTTCAACTCCATTAGCTCCTAAAACTGCAGGCACAGAAGCATAAACATCTTTTTGACCATATTCACCATTAAGATAAACTGAAACAGGCAAAACTCTATGCTCATCAGAAAGTATAGCCCTAGCAACCTCAGCAAGTGAAGTTCCTATTCCAAACTCGGTAGACCCTTTACCTAATAAAACGTCCCAGCCGCCTCTTCTTCCTTTCTCAGCTAATTCTTTTAAATCTAATTTAGCATATTTTTCTTTGCCTTCTTTCATAAGCTCAAGCAAAGGTTTTCCTGCTATAGTTACACAAGACCAAGCAACCATTTGACTCTCACCATGTTCACCCAAAGCATAAGCATATACAGATTTTTGATCAACATTAATAGCCTCAGATATAGCACGTCTTAATCTAGCAGAGTCTAATGTTGTGCTTGTAGATATTATTCTTTTGGTATCATAATTTAACTGATTTTGTAAATAATGAGTAATAACATCTGCAGGATTAGAAATATTAATTATAATTCCATTAAACTTAGTCTTTTTAACATTAGCTACTATATCTTTCATAACTTCCACAGTAGCCCCTAAAGTATCCATTCTAGTTTGGTTCTCTTCAGGTAAAGGTCCAGCACATACAACCATTAAATCAGCATCATCAATATCACTATAATCTCCTGCTTTAACTTCAACTCTATGAGGAAGATAAACAGTAGCATCAAATATATCAAGAGCCTGAGCAAAAGCTTTTTTCTTGTCTATATCAATATAAACAATATTCTCAACTAAACCTTGAGCCGCTAAAGCATATCCTACATGAGAGCCTACATGACCAGCTCCTATAATAACTACTTTTCTATTTTTAATCATAATAAATTCCTTTATAAAATATAACTTTTTAATGTGTCGCTTTTTTTACTATAAAATTACCAAGTGCCTGTATTAAACCAACAAGTATTACAAGAAGTATCACAGAAACATATATAATATCTAATTTATTTCTGTAGTATCCAGACTGTATTGCATAAGTGCCAAGCCCGCCAGCCCCAACAGCACCAGCCATAGCAGTAAGCCCTATTAAACTAATAGCTGTGATTGTAGTTCCTCTAGCTATAGGAGCAATGCTCTCTTTCAAATAAACTCTAAATATTATAGCTATAGGAGAAGAGCCCATAGATTGAGCAGCCTCAACTAAACCCGGATTAACTTCAGATAAAGCACTCTCCATCTGTCTAGCAAAAAAAGGCACAGTACCAAAAATTAATGGCAATATAGCACCCTTTACACCAATAGCAGTCCCCATTATAAATCTTGTTAAAGGCACAAGCATGGCAAGAAGTATTATAAAAGGTATAGCCCTAAAAAAGTTAATAAGTTTACTAAGCACTTCATATATTATAATGTTTTGCATAATGCCGTATCTCTTAGTAACAATTAAAAGTATACCCAAAAATCCGCCGACAAAAAATGATACAACGCCAGAATATAAAAGCATTATAAATGTTTGTATAATACTGTCATAAAGCTTTGGTAAATCATTCATTACATTTGGGATTACCTTATTTAGAAACTCTAGCATCAGATATTACCTCCACATCAACATTTTTTTCTTTAAGAAAGTCTATAGCCTTATTTATTCCGCCAACTTCTCTTTCATGCATTATAACAACAAGCCCTCCAAGCAAACTCTCATCTATAAACTCAACATTTCCAAAAATAATATTAGCATCAACATTAAAAGCCCTAGATATATGCGAAATAAAAGCCTCAACTACTCCGCCCTTCTTGTATCTAAGTCTTAATATACATTCATTTTCTTTTAATGCAGTAATATCATTTTTCTCTTCTACTAAATTATATATTTTAGAAAGATTTGAAGTAGTATCTATAAAATCTTGTGTTATTTTGTTTTTTGGAGCAGAAAACACATCAAAAATATTACCTTCTTCTATTAAATTACCCGCATTCATAACAGCAACTCTATGGCATAATTCCTTAACAACATTCATCTCGTGAGTTATTACAACTATAGTAATTTTTAATTTCTCATTTAATTTTTTCAATAATTTAAGTATAGAACCAGTAGTTTGAGGGTCTAATGCACTAGTAGCTTCATCGCAAAGAAGTATATTAGGTTCATTAGCTAAAGCTCTAGCAATAGCCACTCTCTGTTTTTGTCCGCCGCTTAATTGTGATGGATAAGCATAAGCCTTCTCTTTTATGTCCACAAGCTCAAGCAAGTACATAACCTTATCTTCTACTTCTTTTTTTGAAAGCCCTCTATATCTTAATGGATAAGCAACATTTTTAAATACATTTCTAGAACCAAATAAATTAAATTGCTGAAATATCATTCCTATCTTTTTTCTTCTCTCTCTAAGCTCTTTTTGAGATAAAGACATCATATCAATATTATCTATATAAACTTTTCCAGAAGTAGGTCTCTCAAGTAAATTAATACACCTTACAAGAGTGGATTTTCCAGCACCAGAAAAACCTATTATTCCATATATTTCACCATCATCTATTTTTATAGATACATTATTTACAGCATTAAGTTGTTTATTGTTTGCTGTTGTAAATATTTTACTAACATTTTCTATTACTATCATTATTATTCCAATTTAAATTTTATTCTATATATTATATAATTATATATATTTCTGTCAACAACAACTATGAAAACAATAATATAAAAATCCGTTAAACTAATAAGCCTATAACTAGATTTCTCTAGCTATAGACTTATTATTTATATACTATATTTTACCAGATCTCTTATTTAATTAATATCCCCTAGCTGACTCATCTTTCCATTTTTTAATCACTCTCTCAACCTCATCTCTGTCATAAGAAGTATTTTTTACTATCTCATCATATTTCCAGCCCTGTTTATACATATTAATAATAATGTTTTCTTTCTTATCATTAATTTTTGTACTAGTAGTTTTACTTCTCTTTGTTAAACTCTTACCTGCATCATTAACATACTTCTCAGCGTTATCCAATAGAGTCTCTAAATAACGAACAAAGTATTCAGCTCTCTCAAGATTTTTAACTATATTGTTATCATAATCCTCATACTGCTTCCTCATATATTTTAAATTCTCTCTCTGATTCTGTATCTCTTCTATGATAACATTAAGCTCTTCCAACTTACTAAAGAACTTCTGAACTTTTTCATCATTCTTATCTATCTTAGCCATCTCTCTATCTAAAGCAAACATCTTATCAGAGAACTCTCTTCTAGTATCTTCTATATCAAGCATAGCAGATTTAATAGTATCTATTCTTTGTAATATATCATCAGATTCATTATCAGCGATATTTACTTTTTCTAAAATAGTATTAGCCTGCTCTTCTTTGTCATTGATAATAGCAAGTTTATTCTCTATCTGAGAAGCTATATCTATAACAACTTTTATACCCTCTTGAGTATTTTCTATCATAGAATTACTTTCTGCTATTTGTATAAACTTGTTTTGTACCTCTTCAGACATCTCTACAAGCATATTTACTTTCTCTTGAGTATCTTTTAAGCTTTCTTTCTCTTTTTTGATACTCTCAGCATAATCTAATATAGTGTTATGCATATTCTTAAGCTCTTCAAACTCAGACATAGTTTTATTCATGTCATAAACTGTATTTTTAGTATCATTTACTAAAACGTCTAATTTAGCTACATCATCTTTAATGAAATTAGCCATCTCTTCTGCTTTATCAAACATTTTTACAGTATCCATATATTTATCTATGTCTTTGCCAATATTGTCTATTTGTATTTTTAATGTTTCATACTCACTATTTATATCATAAGTTTTATCATCAAGCATTTTATCTATAGAATTAACCACATCATTTAATTTTTCTGTTAAATTATCTGTTCTTGAATCTAAATCTTTGAGTATAACATTAGTTTTATCTTCATACTTCAAATTAATATCTTCTAATCTAGCATCTATCTCACTAGAATATTTAGCTATATCCTCTTCTAAAGCAGATATAATATTTTTCATACCTGCAAGTCTCTCATCATAAACATCTAAATTTGAAGACTGAACCTTTAACATCTCCTCCTTAGCATTTTGTACATACTCTTTAGCATCATTCATAAGTAATGATAAAGTCTGCTCCATATTAGAGTTAAGTCTGTCTATGTATTTATCATACTTGTCATTAGTAGATTCTTCTATATTAGTTATACCCTCTTCAATGATAGTATTAGCCTCTTTAATCTTCTCATTAACAGCATCAGATATAGACTCTCTTAATTCTAACAATGAAATAGAAATATCTTCATACTGAGTTCTCAATTCATCAAATTGAGTATTCTTATCTTCTAAAAGCTCATTTATTCTATTAGTAACATTCTCAATTATAGAATCAAATTCATTAACTTTGCTGTCTAAAGAAGTTTTAGCATTAGAAGAAAGCTCTTCAAGTCTAGCCTTAAACTTATCCCCTTCTTCCTCTATATCTTTAGAATACAACTCAATTTTATTTTGTAACTCTAATGCCTTCTCTTCAACTATAGCCTGAAGTTTTTCTATAGAAGGAGAGAATTCATTTTGTAAGTTATTCATCTTCTCTTCTACATCTTTTAGCTTGTCTTTGTTATCTTCTAAAGATTTATTAAACTCTTCTTTAGCATTAACAGCCTTCTCTAAATCACCTAAAAGATTATCAACTGAAGAATGCATACTTTCTTTTGTTGATTCTAACTCGCTATAAAGAGAATTAATTTTATCCTGCCATTCTTTATAAGTGTTTTCAAATAAAGCTACAATGTCTTCTTTGCTTCTCTCTTGTCTGTCAGTATAATACTTTTCTGTTTCAAGATACATGTCCTTTAATTTTGTAACTTCTTCTTCATGCATAGCTTTTACTTCTTCTATGCTTCTTTCACTCTCATAATTAACAGCACTTCTTAATTCACCTAAAAGCTCATCTTGATAAGAAGACATATTATCTCTTAACTCTTTAGCAGTATCATCTAATTTAATATTCATCAATTTGAAAGTTTCATCTATCTTATCACTAATAGTTAACTCTACCTCATCTATAGCCTGTTTAACATCATTGAATCTCTCAAATTTCTTCATTTCATTATTAACAAACTCATTTACAATTTTCATTATATGAGGAGTTAAATCATTAGTCTCTTTTAATATACTCTCATTAAATGAAGCAAGTAAATTATTAACAGCTTCTTTAGATTTGTCTAAATGCTCATTATTTTCATTAATAATTCTCTCTTCCATAGAAGATATATATTCTTCAACTTCTTTTATCTTTCTATTAAACTCTAATTCCTTCTCAGCTATTCTTTGAGAAGCATTATCAGATGCTTCAATAACAGCAGATGTTAAATTATCAATTTTATTGTTTATATTAACATCGCTAGTTTTTACCATCTCAATTAGAGCTTCTCTTTCTCTGCGAACATTTTCTATGTCTTGAGATATTAATTTTTGAGACTGACTTAATAATCTTATCTCATTTTCCTGCTCTTTCAAATTAACTTTAATAGTATCAACTATAGCATCTATCTCATTTTGAGCATTATCTATTCTCTCTATTATAGATTTTACCTTTTCATTTTCTATATCATCTATATGTTTCTTAACTTTTTCAACATTGTCAGTAATATCTAATAATATATGAGAAGCACTATCTTTAATATTATCAACTTCAGCCTCTATAGCATCTCTATAGAACTCTTTGATTTTTTCTGGCTCTGAATAAGCATCTTCAAAATGTTCTATTCTAGCTTCTATACGTTTTCTGAAAGCCTCATTAGACTCTTCAAATACTTTGATAATATCATCTCTCAACTCTTCTGTCATATATTTGAAATCAGCTTCTATAGAATCACCTTTAAAGTTTTCAAGAACTTCTAATATCTCTTTTTTCTGTTCATCTATTAGAGAAATAGCATCATCTTTGCTTATTAAATCTAGAGAAACTTTTTTGTTTAGCTCATCTATATTATCAATTATGCCCATCTTCTCATTATTCAAAACCTTCATAGCTTCATCTTGTTCTCTTATAAGCTCTAATATAGTTTTTCTAAAATTAATAAACTCATTGATTAGTCTATTTCTATCGCTTTCTATACTGTTTATAGCATCATCAGAATATAAAGTACCTGTCTCATACTTTAATCTAATATCTTCTACCTCTAAAGCAATTCTCTCTCTCTCTTGTAATAAACTATTCGCTAACTCTTCTATAAAAGATAGTTTATTAGCAAACTCATCTCTAAAATTAGAAATATCATTTGCCATATTATCTCTATAGCTATTAATATTACCAACTATCTCTTCTTGAAGCATAGCAAAATTATTTCTCATATCAACTTTTTGCTCTTCAGCAATAGCTTCAAAATGATTCTCTTCTTGAAGTTTAGATTCTATATCATCTCTAAATGAAGCAAACTCTTCTCTCAAAGACATCTTCTCTTCAACAAATATATTGCTTATATCTTCTAAAGTTGGAATATCTTTAAGTATTGATTCTTTTAAACCAGATAATTTATTTTCAAAATTAACTTGCTCTTTTGATAAAATCTCAGCTATAACATCTGTAGGAGAATAGTTTTCTTCTAAGTCTTTTCTAAACTCCTCTATAGTTTTATTGATATTAGCTATCTCTTCATCAAACAATTTTGATACATAATCTTTATCTACAATATTTGAAGATAATTTCTCTTTTGTATCATCTATAGAATTATCAATACTGCCTTTATACTCTGACATAAGCTCTTCAAACTTATCTAAAGAAACAGAATTATCTTTTAAACTTTCAAACTCTTTTCTTATATCATTTAAAGCATAATATAAATTAGCTTTTTCTTTATCAATTATCTCATTAAAGTTCTTTAAATATTCATTTCTAAAAGCTTCTATCTTGTCAGAATTAGACATATATTCTACTCTAATAGCAGATTTGAAATTATCTAATTCTTCTATTAATTTATTTTTCTCTTCTTCAAATAACTCAGAGAAGTTTTTATTATTAGAAGTTAATATATCATTTTTAAAGCCTTCAAACTCATTAACTATATTGTTCTTTTCAGAAACAAATAAATCGCTAATATCTTCCATGCTAGGTATTGATTCAATAATCTCTGTTTTAAACTTAGAGAACTCTTCATTTATCTGAACATCTTTTCTCTCTATAGTTTCATAAACATCTTTCTTAAGCTCATATATTGAATCTAATAATTCTTTCTTATCTTTAGCAAGCTCATTAGAAAGCTCTAAAGAAGATATTAAATTATGTTCTATATGTCCTGTATCATTTGACAAACTATCTTTCAAATTATTTATCTTAGTATCAATAGCTTCTTCATAATCATTCAATACTTTATCTAATCTGTTTACATACTGAGTGATATCATTATTTAAGTAATGCTGACTATCTTCTACATCTTTTATCCTATCTTCAAATGCTTCCATTTTGTTTTCAAATGTAGAAATTTTATCATTAATCAATGATTTTGATTTATTATTTTCATCTTCAATAGAAACAATTTTATTTTCTAAATCAGATTTTAAATTGTTTATAGTATTTGATATACTTTCTATTTTTTCATTAGAAGTAAGATTTTCTTTGTCTAAGCTTTCAATTATAGAGTTTATACTATCACTAAAGTTCTTTTCAACATTGTCTATCTTAGAATTAAACTCTTCAAATGAATCTCTAAACTTAATCTCTAAATCAGATTTGAAGCTATCTGCCTTTTCAGCTATAAAATCAGAATATAATTCTCTTATTTTATCACCATCGCCCCAAGAATCTTCAAAGAACTCTATGCGTTTTTCTAATCTGCTTGTAAAGTTCAAGTTATTATCTTCAATATTTGATAAGCTATCTACTATAGAAGATATTTTAGATTTATATTCTTCAAGAGTATTAAATATATCATTATTATTAGATTTAAATAACTCAAAACTTTCCTCTATTTTTTTCAACTCTTCAGATAATTCATCTTTGCTGATTGCATTGTTCTCATAAGAAGAGATTTTATTTACTAATTCTAATTCTTTGCTATTTATAAAATCATTAATTTTTCCCTCTGAACTTTCAATAGCTTTAGATATAGCATTATTTATATTTTCATTTAAATCATTTAATGAATCTGTTATGATATTATCTAAACTCTCTTTGCTTTTCTCTATACTATCCATCTGCTCTTTTAATTTAGAATCTATCTTAGAAGAATAATCATTCAAATATACATCAATATATCCTCTATTAGCATCCATCTTAGATTTTTCTATTTCTAATTTCAAACTATTACAAAGCTCTTCTAAAGATTTAGAATTATTTTCATAAGTAGTGTTTAACAACTTCGCATAGCTTTCATAGTTAGAAATAATATTTTTTCCAACATCATCTATATCTTTCATTATAGAAGATGATTCCTCTAATCTATAGCTTTCTATATTTTTAAGTTCATCTTCATATTTATCAATAGCATCAGTTATCATATTATTAAATCTATTAATATCAGAAGTTAGATTGCTTTCTAAGTCATTAACTTTATTATTAATAGACTCTATTCTAGATTCTAATGATTCATTTAACTCATTTTCTCTATCTGCTATTTTTTCTCTAACAGCTTTTACTATATCATCTACAATAGATTCTTTTTTATCATTTGTGCTATCTATAAATGATTCTATATTATTTTTTGCTTCTTTTAATTGTTCAAGCAAATTATATAAACTATCATCTTTCCAAATAGATATACCGTTTTCAACCTCATCAATTTGCTCTTTTAAACTTGACATTATTTCATTTTTCAAGTTGTTTACTTCTGGAGTAATAGCATCTTCATAAAGTTTTAATATTTTGCTTGAATCTGATAAATTATCTTCAAAATAAGAAACTCTATTATTGATGTTTTCTCTAAACTCATCATTATTAGAATTTAATTCATCATATAAAGAATAAAGTTTCTCTTTCTCTTCATCAAAATATTCTTTAGAAACAGTATTATCTTCTAATGTGTCCATTTTATATTCCAATGAATACTTAAACTCAGATACCTCTTCAAATAATCTATCAACATCAACTCTTAAATTACTATCAACACCTTCTAAATTATTTTTTAACAAATAAACTTCATTTTCTAACTCATCAAGCTTATCAAAATCTTCTTTCAATGAATTAAATGTATTTTCTAATTTTATTCTCTCCTGTTCTAATTCATCTAATATATCATTATTTTTCAAAGCTTCTAATTCAAATTTAAAGTTATCTATGCTGTCTAATATACTATTTTTTTCATCATCCATAGTATTTTTTATATTAGAAATCATACTCTCAGAATCTGATACTCTATCAATTATCTCTTTAGTAAACATATCAAATGATTCTTCAAATTGATTTTTTAATTCATCAAAAATACTTGGAATATCTGATTTTTTAGCTTCTAATATAGACTCTTTGAAATTAGCAAACTCTTCTCTCAATGCTGCAACATGCTCATCACTTAGTACTGCACTTTCTATAGTTAAAAACTTCTCTTCAAAAGATTTATTTAAAGATTCATATTCTTTTTTAAGTTCCAATATTTTTGAATCTATATACTCATACAATAATTTTTCTTTATCATCTATTTTAGATATTTGTTCAGCATAATCATTTAATTTGCTCTCTACCAAAGATATTCTTTCATTTTGATTAAGAGTATTTTCATTTATTTTATTTATAGTATCATTCAAATTAGTATTAAGCTCATCAAAACTATTTTTTATTATATTATCCAATTCTTCTTTTGCATTGTTTAATATATTAAGCTTACCTTCTAATTTTGAATCAATATTATTTAAATATTCTTGTAAATACTCATTAATATAATTTTTCTGAGACTCTGCATTCTCATCTTTAAGATTTTCTAATTCATTTTTCAAATTATTAGAATACTCTTCTAAATACTCACTTATATAATTTTTATCAGTTTCTGTATTTTCTTCTTTAAGAGTCTCTAGCTCATCTTTCAAGTTATTTGAATATTCTTCTAGTAAAGATACTGAATTATTATAAACTTCTTCTAAGTCTTTTACATAATTCTCATAGCTATTTTTAACCTCTTCACTTATCTTATTTATAGCATCTATACTTAATTGTGAACTATTAGCTTCTAAAGTGTTTATCTCTACTTTGTAATTATTAACAGCTTCATTTAAACTATTATAGAAGTTCTCTAAGTCTTTGCTAACTTCATTACTTATCTTATCATCAAATACTGACAACTTATTTTCTATATCTTTAATTCTATCTTCTAATCTGCCGTATATAGCTTCTTCTTTTGATTCTAACTCTTTCATCATAGAAGATAATAGTTCTTCTTTTTTACTGTCTGTGTCTTTTATGTAGTTTTCTATACTAGATTTAGACTCTTCTAATCTATCATATATAGCTTTCTCTTTTTGTTCTAACTCATTCATTATAGAAGATAATAGTTCTTCTTTTTTACTATCTGTATCTTTTATATAGCTCTCTATACTATTTTTTGCTTGCTCCAACTCAGATAATAATCTATTAATATCACCTTCTCTATAATTATCTATACTTGATGATAAATTATCTACTTTGCCTTTTAGCTCTTCTAAATAATTTTCAAACTCAAGCTCTCTTTCATATTTTATATTTTCTAGCTCTTCTCTTAAATCTGATGAATACAAGCTTCTTAATCTTGAATTATCTGACCAAGTATCTTCAAAATATTCTACTCTTCTCTCTAATCTATCTCTAAACTCTTTATTGTCTTTTTCTAAATTATCAAATAAATTGTTTAGTTTTGACAACTCTTCATTAAATAAATCTTTTACACTGCTGTCATTATTTAATGAATTAATATTATTTGTTATACCGCTAAGTTTATCTTCCAAATCTTTTCTATAATTTGATATACTATTTTCTAACTCTAATGATTTGTTAATAGCTTTGTCTACATCTTCTTTGAAACTGCTTAATCTATTATCAAAATCATTTACATTACCATTCACACTTTCAAAGTTATTATTTAACACCTCAAAGTTAGATGATATTGTATCTAGATTAGAAGATATATTTTCATTATTTAATGATAATTCTTCAACTCTGCTATTTAATTTATCCATTTCTAAATGAACATTATTATATTCTTTTTTAAGTTCATCCATTGAAGAGCTTATTGAAGATTTTAATGAATTATCCAATTCTGATACATTATCTCTTAATTCATTTAAGCTGCCTTCTAATTCATCAAATTTAGATAATTCTTCTCTTATACCATTGAAAGAATCTTCTAATGATAATTTATAATCTAATAGCTCATTTAATCTATCATCATTGTTAACATTATCTACTTCTAAGCGAAGTGCATCTAATTCTTCTAATAAAAGATTCTTGTCGCTTGAAAGCATATCTTTTACATAGTTTATATCACTGTCTGTGTCATTTAGTCTAGTTAATAAGTCTCTACTGAACTGTTCAAAGCCTCTCTCAAGTTTTTCTCTCTCCTCTTCAAATAAACTATACAAATCACTACTATCATTAACTAAATCATTATTATCATTAACTGATGAAATATCGCCTTTCAATGATAAATAATCATCTCTAAGACTCTCTAGTTGAGATATGAGCTCTTCTTTCTCTTGACTTTGTAAATCTATTGTTTCATCTCTGTCTAAAATACTCTTCTTAACTAAATCTAAAGCCTCTTCAAAATCTACACTCAATTCTTTATACTGAGTACGTACTGAAGCTATATCAGCCTCTAAGCTTGATTTTATATTAGTTATCTCTTCTTCTAATTTACTATTAATACTATTTATACGTGAATCTAATTCTTCCACATAATCTTTATTAAACAACTTGCCGAAATCTTCTTCCAACTTGCTTAATTTCTCTACATTTACAAGAAGCTTATCATTAATATCTTTCTCTAAAGTTGATAATTTTTCTTCTGCTAAACTATTTACTTTAGACAATGACTCTTCTATGCGGCTATTAAGAGTTTCAAAAGAAGTATTTAATATATTATCTAATTCTTTTTTACTTTCATCTAATACAGTTAACTTCTCTTCCAATCTACTATCTAAATTATTTGAATACTCTTCTAAATATTCATTAATATAATTTTTCTCTGTTTCTGTATTTTCTTCTTTAAGAGTTTCTAACTCATCTTTTAAGTTACTTGAATATTCTTCTAATAAAGATACTGAATTATTATAAACTTCTTCCAAGTCTTTTACATAATTATCATAGCTATTTCTAATTTCTTCACCTATCTTGTTGATAGCATCTGTACTTAATTCTGCATTATTAGCCTCTAGTGTGTTTATCTCTGTTTTGTAATTATTAACAGCTTCATTTAAACTACTATAAAAGTTCTCTAAATCTTTGCTAACTTCATTACTTATCTTATTATCAAGTACTGATAGTTTGCCTTCTATATCTTTAACTCTATCTTCTAATCTGCTATATATAGCTTCTTCTTTTGATTCTAACTCTTTCATCATAGAAGATAATAATTCTTCTTTTTTACTATCTGTATCTTTTATATATTTCTCTATAATAGACTCAGACTCTTCTAGTTTATTATATATAGCTTTTTCTTTTACACCTAACTCTTTCATTATAGAAGATAATAGTTCTTCTTTTTTGCTGTCTGTATCTTTTATATAGTTTTCTATACTAGATTTAGACTCTTCTAATTCTTTTAATAATCTGTTTATATCGCCTTCTTTATAATTATCTATGCTTGATGATAAATTATCTACCTTAGCTCTCAACTCTTCCAAATAATTTTCAAACTCAAGCTCTCTTTCATATTTTATGTTCTCTAGCTCTTCTCTTAGCTCTGCTGAATATAAACTTCTTATTCTTGAATTATCTGACCAAGTATCTTCAAAGTATTCTACTCTTTTTTCTAATCTATCTCTAAACTCTTTATTGTCTTTTTCTAAATTATCAAATAAATTGTTTAGTTTTGATAACTCTTCACTAAACAAATCTTTTACACTGCTGTCATTATTTAATGAATTAATATTATTTGTTATACCGCCAATCTTATCTTCTAAATCTTTTCTATAATTTGATATACTATTCTCTAACTCTAATGATTTGTTAATAGCTTTATCCATATCTTCTTTGAAACTGCTTAATCTACTATCAAAATTATTTACATTACTATTAACACTTTCAAAGTTGCTATTTAATACTTCAAAATTAGATGATATTGTATCTAGATTAGAAGATATATTTTCACTGTTTGAAGTTAAATCTTCTACACTGCTGGATAATCTATTTATATCTGAGTTTAGATTATTTAATTTAACATCATAAGATTCTAAATCTTTATTTATATTATCTTTTAATTCATCTAAAGAATTATTAAATGAATTATCTAATTCACTTACAAAGCTTTTTAATCCATTTAAGCTTCCTTCTAACTCATCAAATTTAGATAACTCTTCTCTTATGCCATTGAAAGAATCTTCTAATGATAATTTCGATTCTAATAATTCATTTAACCTATCATCATTATTAATATTATCTACTTCTAAGCGAAGCGCATCTAACTCTTCTAATAAAAGATTCTTATCGCTTGAAAGCATATCTTTTACATAGTTTATGTCACTGTCTGTATCATTGAGTCTATTTAATAACTCTCTGCTAAACTCTTCAAAGCCTCTCTCAAGCTTTTCTCTCTCCTCTTCAAATAAACTATACAAATCACTATTATCGCTATTGTTATTAGCTGATAATGCATCACCTTTTAATGATAAATAATCATCTCTAAGACTCTCTAGTTTGGAAATAAGCTCTTCTTTCTCTTGACTTTGTAAATCTATTATCTCATCTCTGTCTAAAATACTCTTCTTAACTAAATCTAAAGCCTCTTCAAAATCTACACTCAATTCTTTATATTGAGTACGTACTGAAGATATATCAGCCTCTAAGCTTGTTTTTATATTAGTTATCTCTTCTTCCAATTTACTGTTAATGCTATTTATACGTGAATCCAATTCTTCCACATAATCTTTATTAAATAACTTACCAAAATCTTCTTCCAACTTGCTTAATTTCTCTACATTTACAAGAAGCTTATCATTAATATCTTTCTCTAAAGTTGATAATTTTTCTTCTGCTAAACTATTAACTTTAGATAATGACTCTTCTATGCGGCTATTAAGATTTTCAAAAGAACTATTTAAAATATTGTCCAATTCTTTTTTGCTTTCATCTAATACATTTAACTTCTCTTCCAATCTACTGTCTAAATTATTTGAATACTCTTCTAAATATTCATTAATATAATTTTTCTCATCATTTAAAAGCTGTAACTGAGATTCTTCTTTAATATTTTCTATCTCTTTTTTAACATTATCAAGATGCTCATCTAAAGAAGAAACGGCTGTGTTATAAGTATTATCAAGCATTATAGAATATTCTTCATAATCTGCTCTTATACTATCTGATAAAGCTTTTAAATCTGATATAATAGTCTCTTTTTCATTACTTCTGTGATGTTCTATGTTTTTTATCTCTTCGCTATATTTATTAGAAGCATCATTTATCATCTTATATATATTTTCTAAACTGCTTCCTATATCATTATTAATCTTTTTGTCTATATCAGATAATTTATTATTAACATCTATTATTTTTTCATCTATACGAGAATAAATTTCTCCTTCTTTAGCTTCTAATTTTTTTAGTATATCAGAAAGTAGCTCCTCTTTCTTGCTGTCTGTGTCTTTTATATAAGACTCTATACTATTTTTAGCATCATTTAATTGAGATAAAAGCTCATTAATATTTTCATTTTTCCAATCTTCTATACCGCTAGAAATTTCATCTATCTGTGTTTTTAACTCATTAATATAAACATCAAACTTCTCATCAGAATATGCTCTAAGATTGTTAATTTCTTCTTTTAGTTCATTAGCATACATACTTCTAAGTCTAGTAGGGTCAGACCAAGAATCTTCAAAATATTCAATGCGTTTCTCTATTCTATTTTTAAACTCTTCATTTCCAGATGATAATTCTTTTAATATATTTTCCATTCTGTTTTCTATATTATCAGTCTTATCAATAGAACTAGAAATACTTCCCTTTATATCATACAATTCTTTATTGAGAGTCTCTAAATCTTCTAATAAAGAACTAGAATCATTAGATATTTTCTCTTCTAAATTATCTTTAAAATCTATTAACTTACTAGATAAAGAAGCAACATCATCTTTTATAGTAGAGTCTATTCCTTCCATTCTATCTTTCAAAGAAATAAAATCTTTTTCTAAATTTTTAACTTTTTCTATATCAGATTTTAAATCATCTAAAGAGCTCTCTAATTGAAGCTTATCTTCAACTAAAGCATCGACTCTGTTATCAGATTTAACATCTTCTAAATCTTTTTCTATAAATTCTAGTTTTTCTATTAAATGATTTCTCTCTTCAGATAAAACATCTTTAATGTAATTCAAATCGCTTTCATTATCAGATATTCTCATAAGAAGATTTTTTGAAAACTCATCAAATAT
Organism: Brachyspira sp. SAP_772; assembly: GCF_009755885.1. Lineage (NCBI taxonomy): Bacteria > Pseudomonadati > Spirochaetota > Spirochaetia > Brachyspirales > Brachyspiraceae > Brachyspira > Brachyspira sp. SAP_772. Next base: position 917,221 of record NZ_VYIX01000001.1, read on the forward strand.
ATTTTCTATTTTTTCTCTCTCTTCTTCTAATAAAGCAGGTATCTCTACTTCATTGCTTTTTAATATTTGAGATTTAAAAATTTCAAACTCTTCTTTCATATCATCTAATTGAACATTCAAAGCCTCTCTCTCAGACTCTTGAATACCGCTTAATTCTTCTCTAGACATAATAGAAGATTTTATTTCATCTATAGTTCTATCGAATTCTGTATTTTTAAATGATACATCAGATTTTAATTCTTCTAATTCATTATAAATATCATCTTTAAAACTATCTACCAAATTAGAAATATCATTAATGCGTTCAAGTTTTTCATTATATTCATTAAACATAGATAACATATTTTCATTATTAGAAATCATATTATCTATCTCTTCTTTTAATTTACTATCAAGGCTGTCTCTATAAGTATTGAAACCATCTCTCAATAATTCTAATGCCTTAGAAAGTTCTAATGTTTGATTATTCACTGCTGAATCAGTATACTCTTTAGCTTTCTCCAATAATTGAGTAACACCATTATAAAGAGTATTGAAAGAATCATTTAAAGTAGTGTTTATATTATTAACCTTTTCATCTATCTCTAAAGATTTATCTTTCAAATAATTATCTATATAATTAGACTCATTTTCTAAATGTATTTTTTCAGAATCTTCTCTGTGTTTTTCTATATCATTTTTTAATTCACTAACATAATCATCAAGAGAAGTTTTTTTATTGTTGTATATCTCTTCTAATATCTTAGTATATTTTTTATAATCTTTTCTTATGCTAGCACCAATATTTTCAATATCAGCTATTATACTTTCATTTTCTTCTACTCTTAAGCTTTCTATCTCTTTTATTTCATCATTATATTTTTCTATAGCAGCCTCTATTATTTCATTAAGCTCTTCTAATTTGCTTAAAGATTCCTCTTCTATTTTATTAAACACCTCATCACACTTAGCGTTCAAAAACTCTTTTTTATCTTCAATATAAGATGAAACATCTTGCATTTCAGCATTAACTGCTTTTTTCAAACTGCTAATATTATCTTTAAGATCATTAACATAAGAATCAGCTGTTTCCAATCTATCATCTATAGTATTTTTCAACGCATCTATATAATAGTTAGAATCTTTCTCTTTAGAATCTATATTAGATTTTAATTCATCAACATATCTATTAATATCATCTTTCTTTATTTCTATATCTTCAATTATGCTATTTACAGAAGAAATAACCTCATTAGATTTTGCATCAACATTTTCTTTTACACTATTAACATAATCTGTAATATCTTTTGTTTTATTTTCTATACTATCTTCCATGTTTTTAGATGCAAATGCCAACTCTTCTAATTTAGAAGATAAAGTATCCATTTTTATTCTATATTCATCACTAATAATATCAGAGTGCTCTTTTAATTGTTCATATTCATTTCTCAAATTATTATAATAATTTTCTAAAGAACCCTTATATTCCTTAGTCATAGAATCTAAATCTGATTTGCTATCACTAAACAAATTATCTATCTTATCATTTAATGATTTATATTTATCTTCAATATTTGATAGTAAATTGCTTTCTTTTTCATTTGCAACATCATATACTCTGTTTATAGTATTTTCAAAATTTTCTCTTCCATTTTCAACTCTATTTAAAATATCTTCTATATCATCTCTAACTTTGTTTATACCTTCTCTTTTTTCATTTAAAAGAGCATCAAATGAATTAGTTGCCTCAAGTAATTCTGTATTTAACATATTAACTATTTTGTTTTTATTCTCTTCAGCAAACTCTTTATTTTCATTTAATGAATTATCTATTTTCTCTTTAAACTCTTTTAGAGAATCTTCCATATTTGAAATTATATCATTATGTCTTTTATCGCTTTCTTCTACCTGATTAACAAGACTATTTATGCTATCACTTATAGATTTCATACTAGTCTCTTCATAATTATCAAGAACTTCTTTTAATTGAGTTTTCAAACTATCTAAACAAGAGTTACCATACTCATATAAATTACTTTTAATCTCTTCTATGTTATACTCTGCATTTTTTATGCCAGTATCTAATTTTTCATTAGCATTATCAATTAAATCTTTTATCTCTGAAGAAGTTTTATCTAAAAGCTCTATACGTTTTTCTATATTTTCTTTTAAATTAGTTTCTGTATCTTCTAATAAACCTTGTATTTTATTACTATCATTATCATATTGTTCTTTTAATGCAGATAATTTATCAGTAACATCATTCAAATCAGTATATGTATTTTTTATATAATTATCTACACCTTGCTCAAAATCAGCTTTTATATTATTAAAATTATCTTCAAGTTCTTGTATTTTTTTATTAGCCTGCTCTTCTAAATCTTTATACAAATATTCTTTTTCTAAACTCAAAGCATCTAATATCTCTTCTTGTTTATTAGTTAGTATAGAAGATATTTCAGAAGTTTGATAATGTATTTCATTCATCTTATCTTTTAAAATACTAGTTTCTGTTTCAACATCTGCTCTAAGTTCATTAATCTCAGCTATAAGAGAGCTTCTAGCATTATCTATAGAATACTCCATATCATCTTGAGTTCTAGCCAATATATCATTTTTAAGCCTGTCTATATCATTAACTATCTCATCAAATTTACTCTCTGCTCTAAGCATAGTCTCTTCACTCATACCATCTATAGAAACTATTAAATCAGAAAGCTCTTTAGTTTTATTTCTATAAAGAGTGATAATACCATCATTTTCATTTTCAAGTATATCTCTTATATTATTAGAAAATGCTTCTACTTCTGTTATCAAACGATTACTAATATCATTTTTGAGAGTAGTAAACTCTGTTTCTAATTGAACAGTTTTATCTTCATAATCTTTAGTTATTAAATCTGCTTTATCTTTAATGTCATCTATTGTTTTCTCTAAAGAATGAGCCTTATCTTCAACAGATACTAAAAACTCTTCTTTTTCATTTCCTATTTTCTCTAATTCTTCTTTTAATGTATTGTATAAGAACTCTTTAGTCTTTTCCATTTCACCTTTAAACTCTTCTACACTAGACTCTGTTATAGAATTAAGTCTCTCTTGTATAGTGTCTCTCAAGTTTATAAGCTCAACCTCAAGCCCTTCTTTAGACTGACTCAAACTAGCATAACGCTCTTCTATATCTTTTGATTTAGTGTTAATCTCTTCAGCAAATAGAGAATATTTATTTATAAGTTCATCTCTACCCTTTTCAAATAATTCCGCCAACTGTTCTATGTTGTTGCGTGCAGTTCTTTCAGCAAGCTGAGTAAGCTGATTTGTAAATAGTTCCTCTTTCTTGGCAACATGAAGCTTAAACTCTTCTGTTAATGCTGATATTTTATCTTTTTCCTGCTCAGCCATATCTGTGTAATGAGCATCACGTGCTAATAAATTTGTAGTAAGAGCATCAAATCTTTTATATAGTTCAGATTCAAAATCATTTAATTTAGCATTATAAGAAGCAATTAAATTATCCTGTATAGAAGAAACATTTTTTTCTAACTCTATCATTTTTGTTTTAACATCAGATATTCTTTTATATGTTTTCTCTATAGTGTTGCGTTCTTTTAATACAGTGTCAACTTTGTTAAGTATGTCTAAATATGCCTCTTCAAGCGAGTCTACTTGTTCCTGATATTGTGATACTGCCGCTTTATAATCTTTATATGACTCTATTTTATTATTAAGCTTAGCTAAATCCTCTTCCATAGACTTACTTATAAAACCTGCTTTTTTCACAGCAATCTCTAAATCTATGGCATTATCCCTAACTTCTGATATTTTCTCTTCTATAATACCTTCTAATGCTGCCTTTTCTTCAGCAAAGATATCATCAAAATTTGAGTTGTTATTGTTTTTTTTTCTATCGATAATTTTAGAAATACCGACAACTATAATAGGAATGATTAGCATTAAGGCGAAATTCAATATAGGGAACATAAATATCTCCAGTAGACAAAAAATATAGTATATTAACATAATAATATATTATGTTAATGTATAAGTCAATAGTTTTTTACAATTTTATTATGATAACTTATAGATAATTCAGTTTTTTAATAAAAAATATTCTAAAAAATCACTTTTTAATTACTTCCACATATTTAAAGAATCATGCATATACTTAGATATATTAGAATTATATAATTTATCAATCAGACTAACATCAAAATCTTTAACTAAACCATAATAATATAGTGAAGAATCTTTTAATATTAGTATTTTATTTGCAAAATATAAAGCACCATTTAAATCATGAAGCACAGCAACAATGCATCTATTTTCATTTTCTAATACCCAATTTTTTAAATCGTTTATTAAATCTAATTGTATATTCAAATCTAAATGATTGGTAGGCTCATCTAAAATTATAATGTCAGGCTCTTTTGCAAAAATGCGTGCCAAAAACACCCTCTGAAGCTCCCCTCCAGAAATTTCAGTTATAGGTTTATCTTTTAAATACAATATTTTTAATTTCTCTAAACAACTCAAAACAAAATCTTTATCCTCTTTGTTTGGTAAGGATAAAAGCCTATCTTTAAAATTAAGATACCTCCCCATCATCACAGTATCATAAACGCTATATCCAAAATATATATTGTATAGCTGACTCATCATAGCTATTTTTTTATATAACTCATTATAATTTTTTTGATTATTTATAAATATATCACCCTTAAAATCAACAAAATTACATAAAGCATTTAATAAGCTAGTTTTCCCGCACCCATTAGGCCCTATTATACACAAAATATCATTACTATAAACCTCAAAACTAATATCTTTTAATATGTTTATATTATTGTAAGAAATATAAAGATTTTTAACTTCTATAATTTTTTTCATAAACAAATAATCCTAATTTTTAATAAAAACATACAAAAAGAAAGGAGCCCCTATAATAGCAGTAACTATACCTATTGGAATATTAGAACCAGAAATAATAACCCTCGAAAATATATCAGCAATATTCAAAATCAAAGCCCCAATTAAAGCACTCATAGGAATAACTATAATATGCTTAGCCCCAAAAAGACGCCTTGCAATATGCGGAGATATTAAATCTATAAACCCAATCACCCCAACAAAAGCAACCAAAACTCCAGTAACCAAAGAAGATAATAATATAAATAATATTCTATACTTTTTAGCATTAATTCCAAGAAGCATACTCTCTTTATCTCCAAAAGTCATAATGTCTAAAATATTAGATTTTTTTACTAAAACAATAAGAAATATTATAGTTAATAATATTATAATAAAAATATCAAAATAATTCCTAACAAATAAATTACCCAACTGCCAAAATATTATCTGATTAGAATACTTAGGAAAAGCATAGGCAAAAAAACTCATAATAGAGCTAAAAAATAATGATATAACAACCCCCGCAAGTATTATAGAATTGCTGCTGATATCTTTATCTATTTTTTTTGAAATGAAAAGTATAAATAGTATTGTGATAAATCCAAAAAGAACAGAAAAAATTATAAAAAAGTAATAGTTAAAATATATACCGCTAATTATAATTAAACTCACCCCCAAACCTGCCCCAGAAGATATACCCAAATTATACACAGAAGCTAAACTGTTTTTTAATATAGACTGCATAACAATACCTGTCATAGATAAAGAAGCACCCACAAATAATGATAAAATAATATGCGGAAGTCTTATATTAAATACAATATTTATTTTATTTATATTTTCAACAAAACCCAAATTAAATAGCTTATATAACACTATAGAGATTACTTCTTTAGGCGAAATAAAAACGCTTCCTATACATATTGATGTTATAATAGATGATATAAGTAAAATAAAAATTATTATTATTTTTTTTATCATAATTTTATTTAATATCCTTATATTCTTCTGGATAAATATATTTAGCCATTAATATTATAGAAGAAACTATATTATGCGTTGGAAGAGATGTTCCTTCTACAAAAAATACTTTATTATTTTTTACAGCATCAATATCTCTCCAAGCAGGCCTATTAGTTATTTCTGCTACAGGGTTATCTACATAATCAACACTTGTAAAAATTATATCAGGATTTAAATATACAACATCTTCTTCAGATACATTTATCCATTCATTTCTGTTAGAAAAAATATTCTTAGCCCCTATAATGTTAATAATATCATCTAAATAAACATTAGTGCCAAAACTATATAAATTTGGAAGAGAAGATATCTCAAAATAAACAGTTTTTTTGTTTGTGATAGTGCTGCCTATATCTTTTATCTCTTTTATTTTTGTACGCATATTATAAACAATTTCTTGAGCCTTATCATCAGCATTCAAAACATTGCCAAAAAAATATATATCATTTTCTATACCTTTTAGAGTTTCACTGTTTGTAATTGTTATAATTGCAATATTAGAGAATGAAAGAATAGAGTTTTTGGTGTAAAATGCAGTGAGATTATTTATAAATATAATGTCAGAGTCAAGAGAAATAATTTTTTCTGCATCTGGGTTTAACATATCAAAAATATTAGAAACATCTATATTATTTTTTTTAAGAATATCTTTTGAAAAAGTGTCAGTAGCTATTATTTTATTAGCTACATCCAAATCAATCAATATATCAGTAACAGCAGGAGAGAGTGATATTATTTTTTCTATTTTTTTGTTTTGAATTATTGTATTGTTTTTGCTGTTATCATTAATCTCATTTTTAGAACATGAGCATATTGATAAAATAAAAATAATAAAGAAAAAAAGCTTATACATAAAACACAATAATCAATTTTATGATATAAGCAATTATTTGTCAATTTATATTTAATGATAATAAAAAAATAATTCTAAAACCATAAATATACTTATGATTTTAGAATTATAAATATATAAATTAGTTTTTAATATTATCGAAAGGATTATAAGTTAAAGAAGTAGGCTCTTCTTTAGAAATATAGTTTTGAGTTTCTTTTTTGTTTTCAGCTTCCATATACTCTCTTCTAGAAAGCGATATTCTTCTTTTTACCTGATTAACTTCTCTTACAACAAAAGGATAACTCTCTCCAACTTTAAGTACATTTTCTAAACTCTCACCCTTAGGTAAATCTATTTGAGAAATATGCATATATCCTTCTAAATCATTTTCTAAAGAAACAATAACTCCAGAATCTATAATAGCCTTAACAGTACCATTAACTATAGAGCCATGAGGATGAGCCTTGTCAAATACTCTCCAAGGACTTTCTTTAGTATGTTTATAGCTAAGTTTAATTCTTTGCTTATCTCTGTCTATAGACATAATAACCATTTCAACTTCTTCATTTTCTTTTATATAATCTTTAATATTAACAGTATTGTTCATCCAATCAAAATCACTAATATCACATATACCCTCAAGACCATTAGGAAGTTCAAATACAGCAAAGTCTTTGAATATTCTTTTTACCTTACATTTTACAGAACTCTTAACAGGGAAATCTCTATCAGCACTGTCCCAAGGATTATCTTGAACTTGTTTTAATCCTAAAGTTAATTTTCTCTCAGGTACATTCATATCAAGAATTTTACATTCTAAATAAGCACCAACCTTAACAAAATCATTAGGATTATTAACATGAGAGTTCCAACTCAAATCAGAAACATGTATAAGCCCCTCAACTCCATCGTATACATTTACAAAAGCACCAAACTTTTTAACGCTAGTAACTTCACCTTTAATAATATCTCCAACATGATACTCTTCAACAAACTTATACCAAGTGTCTCCCTCAAGCTGTTTAATACCTAAATCAACTTTTCTTTTTTCTTTATCAACAGATAAAACTTGGAACTTTCTCTCTTCACCTTTAGTAATAATGTTTTTAGGATTAATAATCTTAGCCCAAGACATATTTGGTATAGCAAGGAAACCGTCTAAACCTTCTGTTAATTGTATAAAAGCACCGAATTTCTCTATGTTTTTAACTTTTCCTTCTACTATATCGCCTTCTTTCAAATTTGATAAATATTCTTCTATTACTTTATTTTGAGTCTCTTCCTGTAAAGCTTTTCTAGAAACAACAATATCTTTATTACCTTTTTTATCAATAATCTTAAATTGAAACTCTTTACCTATATAATCAGCCTCTTTAATTCCTCTAGCAATATCAATTTGAGAAAAAGGACAAAAAGCATTATGTCCCATTAAAGAAACGGTAAATCCGCCCTTAATAGCCTCTTTAACAACACCATTTATAGGAGCAGCATTTTTTACAGCGTCCTCTATTAAATCCTGTGCCTTTCTCTTATCAATCTCTCTCTTAGATAAAATAACATAGCCTTTGCTATTATCTTGCCCCTTTATTACAGCCTCAATCTCTTCACCCTTAACAGGTTCTTTATCAAACTCATCTCTATTTATTTTACCTTCAACCTTATAATTAAAATCTATAAAAACATCAGTGTCATCGAATTGAACTATTTTTCCGCTAATAACACTTCCAAGTTTAAAGTGCGTTTTATTGTCACTCTCCTCTAATGCCTTAAGAAATTCATTTTGTTGTTCTGATAAATTATTATCTTCCATCATTCTTCCCTCTCCCTCCTGAACTTAAAATCAGGTTAATATCTAATTATTCATTAGACTTTTTATTAAAAACCACATCTGTGATTTTTTGTACAACTTCATCTATAGTCATATTTGTAGTATCTATAATAATAGCATCTTTAGGTACCACTAGGGGACTATCTTCCCTATTAGAGTCAAACTCATCTCTTTTTTTTATACTATCAAGCACTTCTTCAAAAGTTATATCTTTACCTTTTTGTATTTCTTCTTCATATCTTCTTTTAGCTCTAATTTCAACAGAAGCATCTATGTAAAACTTATATTTTGCAAGAGGAAAAACAACACTTCCTATATCTCTGCCGTCTACAACATATTCACCGTTTTCAGCAATGTCTCTCTGTAAAGAAACCATGCTTTTTCTAACTGCACTAATAGAAGATACTTTAGAAACCATATTAACAACTTTTATACTTCTTATTTCTTCACTAACATCTACATCATTTAAGTATATTTTGTTGTCATTGTCAAAACTAATTTTTAAATCGCTGATAGCAGATATGATCTCATTATCATTTTGTATATTAACGTTTTTATTTAAAAAAAATAAGGTTACAGCCCTATACATAGCACCAGTATCTAAATATTTATATCCTAACTTCTTAGCTACCAACTTAGCTACTGTACTTTTACCAGCACCTGAAGGACCATCTAAAGATATTATTTTATATACTTTTAAGTCAGACACCTATAACCTTTATTTAAAAACTTTAATACTAATAATATATCATAAATAATTATAATTGCAAATATTTTAAAAGAAAAAATAAAATAATTAACTGATTAAAAAATTAAAGATTTACTAAATATAAAAGTTAAAACCAATATACATATGAGTATCAAAATTAAATTTATTATATGATATAGAAATATTTCTAATCATATTATTATAATAGTTTTGCATAGTACTTGAATATTGATAAAATACAGAGAAGTTTTTACTTTTACTAGCAAAAACTTCTATCTCTTTTAAAGTTCTATAAAAGGCTAAGTAGTAAACCTTAGTGTTCACATTTGGAGAATATGCTAACATATTATACAATTCAAAAACAACATCTAGTAAAAATATTTTATTAAACCATATAGCTTTGCTGGTCATAGGAAAATCTAATATTCTTAAACTTTGAGAATATTCCACATAGTTTATATTATTTATATCCACATAATTCCTATTAAACTTTATATATTCCCTAGGATAAAAACTATATTCCAATGAATATATTTCTGATATAAAAAATGCCAAAAATATAATAAATACTCTTAATAACAAACCCATAATATTAATCAATTTTAAATTTTCATATATTGTATATTATAAATATAAAAATTTAAAGCTTTTTATTATACTCTATTGACAAAAATTTTTTATAGCTTAAAATGAACATTGTTCAAGACATTGGAGGATTTTATGAAACACACTATTCTAATAATATTTATTCTAAGTATGCATATAATATATGCACAAGGAACTGATTCAATAAAATTAAAAATGGATACATACGAAACAAATACAAAATTGAAATGGAGCTATAACCCTTTTAAAAATTATGAAACAGACAGATACTTTTCTTCTTGGGCTGATCCTAATGCCTACAACAGCAGTTTTTTCATGGGAACAATTTTTAATATAAAAGAAATGTATAAAAACCCTAATTTCAAATTTGATAATATGGACTTTTTTTATCAGCCTACTCTAGCAACAGAAGTAACACCTATATCTTTTAAATATATGGATATACACAGATTTAAAATTGGAGTTGGTTTTTTAACACATTTTTTCTTATCTAAATACAAAAATGGTACTAGCCAATATTATGGACAAAGCTTGATGTATGGTACTTATATGCAGGTAGAGACATTTTTTGACTATATATATAATGATACTCTAAGATTTAGATTTACTCCTTTAAGGCATATATGTGCCCATATTGCGGGAGATATACTTGGAGATGAAACTCTATATGATAGAACAACAGAAGAGTTTAGGGATAGCGGTTTTGAACAGATGCAATTTTCTTTGCATTATAAATATTCTTGGTTTACATTTTATGGAGGCAGCTATTTTGCAATCACTGGATTTAAAAAGTCGAATTTTGTTAATTTATTTGGTATATTTTCTGGGATTGACTTTAGAGTACCAATATGGGGAGAGATTAGTTTTATAAGCAGTATATATTTAGCTGCAAATTTAGATGAAATAAATACTGTAAAAAGAGAATATAATAAATATACAATACTTAATTCCTATAATGAGTGGACCCCTAGCATATCGGTAGGAGTTGGTTTTGAAATATATAGAGTAATAATAGGCTTAAAATATGAATATGCACGTTCAAAACAGTTATATGCTTATAGAAGCATGGAAAATAAAATAGGAATAGAAGCAAGTTTATACTTATAACCTTGACAATTTTTAAAAATCTTTTATTCTATATATATTAAATTTTTATATTCTTTTGATAGGAAAAATAGCACTTGAAAAAAGATATTAACGAAGAATACAAAGGTCCTGTCAGCGTATATCTAAAACAAATAGGTGAAATACGCAGACTCACAAAGGAAGAAGAATTAGAATTATGGCAGCGTCTTGAAGTGTGCCGAGAAGATAAAAAAAAGCTAATAGATGAAGGCGAAGAAAAGTATTCTAAAGAAATTGAAGAGATTGATAAAGAAATAGATTCTATTCAGCATAAATTAGTAAAATCAAATTTAAGACTCGTTATTAGTATTGCAAAAAGATATTATAATAGCGGAGTTCCATTTATAGATATAATTGATGAAGGGAATATTGGCTTAATAGAGGCGGTAAAAAGGTTCGAGTATAGAAAGGGATTTAAGTTTTCAACATATGGGGTATGGTGGATAAAACAAAGTATAGTTAAAGAAATATCAAGCAAAAGACATATTATAAGATTCCCAATGCATATTGCAAGATTAATAAAAAAAAGCATACAAATATCAAAAAACCTCACACAACAGCTTGGCAGAGAGCCTTCAATAGATGAAATAGCAAAAGAAATGAAAATAGATAGAAAAACACTCTCATCTATAATAATATTCACTCAAGAAACAGCAAGTGTGGATTCTTTCTTTAAAAACTCTGATAATAATGATATGACTTCTTTTATTGAAGACAAACATTTTCCTTCGCCTCATCAAGACGCCTTTATGGAAAGTTTAAGAGATACTTTAACAGAAGCATTAAAAGCTCTAGATGAAAAAGAAAGAACCGTAATTATAGAAAGATTCGGACTCTATGGAAAAGAACCTAAAACATTAGAAGATACAGGAAAAGAATTAAATATCACAAGAGAGAGAGTAAGACAAATACAAATAAAAGCTCTTAAAAAATTATCAGGTCTTAACTTATCCAAAGAATTAAAAAGCTTCCTTTGGGATTAATATATTGTTGGATTGACATATTTTTAATTATTTTTTTATAAAACATTTTTATTATTATCCGAATTAATTTGCATATATTGAAAAAATTCTAAGGATATCATATATGCCAAACGAAATAAAAACAAAATTAAAACCAGTGATAATAATTCTTTTAATATTAATAGTAGCTGTTGCAGGATTTTTTATTGTAAGAAGTATATTAAACAGTAAAGGAATGCCTAATTTGGACTTCCCAGAAACAAATACAACAGAAACAACAACTGATACTACTATAGATGATATATTCGGTGAAGATATTACACAAGAAGAAAAAGATTTCCTATCTACAAATCAAACTATTGACCCTACTATAACAGAAACTAATATAAATACAAATAACAACGCTATAGCATTAACAGAAGATGGACTATATGAAGCTAATAACAATATAAATATACCAGATATAGCACCTCAGCCTACTCAAAAACCCTCTTCTGGAAGCTCTGCATATATTTATGACACTACAGGAACAGTAGTTGTAGAGCCTAATACAGGAAATAATCAAACATTAAATAATACAGCAATTAATAATCAAGCTGTTAATATAAGCTCTTTTATAATAAACTATAATGACAGATTTGTTGCTTCTAGAAGCGACCCATTATTAATAACTTTAGCTGTAAAAACACCTCCTCAAGGTAAATTTGCTAGAATAAGATTTTATGCTAGAAGAATAGATGATAATTATAATATTTTAAGCAGAGATTTAATATTCTATCTTCCAAAAATATATGTTATAGACGGACAAGCACAAACTCAGTTCTATTTTGCAGGAAGAAAATCTCCATTAAGCGGCGGACAATATTTACCTAAAGGCAGATATTTATTATATGCTGAGGCTGAAATAACAGATTCTAATGGACTTCCTGTTGGAAAAACTGGAAGATATCCAATGCCTCAATGGAATTATGTTATAACATTAAGATAAAAAATATAGTTAATAAAAATTAAGCTCTGGAGAAAAAAATCATTACTCCAGAGCTTTTTATTTTTTAATTAAATATTAAATAAAAAATTATAATGCTTTTTTTATATTATATTCTTCAAGTTCTATCATCGCATTAATTATCATATCTTTAGTAATAGGATAAGGCGAAACCTCCAAATCTTTTGAAACATATGCCCCATCTAAAACTCTTGATAATTCTTCATCTTCTAAACTTATATCTTTTATACCTATTGCTTTTATTGAAGTTGGAAGAGATAAAGATTTATTAAAATTAAAAACTTTTTCAAGTTCATCAAATTGTTTATCCATAGTTAAAAGCAAAAGTATGCCATAAGCTACAAGCTCTCCATGAAAATACTTCTCGCCTATTTCTTTTATTCTTGTAAGGCCATTATATACAGCATGAGGCAATGATATATGATAATCATCTCTCATAGTAACAGATGTAAGCCCTGTAGTATATACTATATGTAAAACTACTCTATTAAAATCATCAGTAGGCTTTTTGTTTTTAAAATCATTAAAGGCTTTTAAAGAATATTTTATTATATCATTAGAACATTCTTTTATTATTTCATAACCTAAAAAATTTTTATAATCAAAAACTTCATTTCTTGTAGAAAATAAAGTTTCATATTGCTTAGACAAAGCATCTCCCATACCAGCAACAAAATATCTCTCAGGAGAGTTTAATATAATATCTGTATTAATAAAAGTGTGAATAGCGGGTCTTTTTTCGGTATACAAATCCTTATAAGAATCATCACTATTATACATAACAGATAAACTTGTAACCGCCGCACAATTAGAAGCTAATGTAGGAAATGTAAATAAAGGCTTGTTTATCATATCACAAAGTGTCTTAACAGTATCAACACAGCGTCCTCCGCCAACAGCAAAAATCATATCCGCTTCTTTTATCTCTTTAATATTTTTAAGCATCTCAACATTCTCATAGCTAGCAACCCCGCCATAATAAACTTCAGCAGCTATTTTTATGTTTTTTAAGCTCTTTAATAAAATATCTCTTGAAGCACTTAAAGATTTTTTTCCAGAAATAATTACAGCATTAGAACCATAATTTTTACATATATCATCTATATAGTTATATGCATCGCTTCCAATAGTATAATTTGGCAAAAATAAACTTTCCATAAATAATCCTTATAATAATATACTATTTTTTATTAAATATTCTATCATCATATATGATAACTTTGTTTCTGCCTTGATGTTTAGCCTCATACATAGCCATATCTGATTCTTTTACACTTTGAAATATTGATATTTTTGAATTATGCCTATATTCAGATATACCTATACTAACAGTAATTTTTATATCCTGAGATTCATAATTAAAAACTTTCTTTTCAATAGTTCTTCTAATTCTCTCTCCAACAGTATATGCTTCATCCTTATTAGTATTAGGACAAATAATAACAAACTCTTCGCCTCCGTATCTAAAAGAAATATCGCTTCTTCTAAGTATATTATCAGATGATGAAGTTAATAAACGCCCTATTTCATGCAACACTAAATTGCCGCAATCATGACCGTATATATCATTTACATTCTTAAAATGATCCAAATCCATAAATATAAGTGATATAGTATATTTATAACGTTTAGCTCTTTCCGCTTCCTCTTCTATAACCTTATAAAAATATCTTATATTATATAAATTAGTAATATGGTCAATTATTGATTGTTCATTTAATATATCTATCTCTTTTTTTAACTCTTTAATAAATCTATCTTTTTCTATAGAAGATTCAAGTTCTATATTATCTACACTAAGTTTTATATTTCTTATTTTTAATTTAATAATAACATCATATAAAGTATATATATCTACTATACCTATAGGAAAATCTTTATCATCAACAACAACGGCATAATCTAGTTTTTTATCTATCATCATATCAAACACATTATTTGTATTAGCATTAAAGGATACTTTTATATAATTTTTAGAAATGAATTTAGATATATTTTGATGAGCCATGCAGTCTATGTTCTTTTTTTTCATTTGCTTTGACATTGCTACAAGCAAATCATTATATATAATAACACCAAAAATTTTTTTATTGGCATTTGTAACAACGAAGATTTTTGGAGGATTTTTTGATGATATAGAAATTAAATCTTGAAAAGTGGTATTTTTGTATATTATTTTGACATTATCAGCTTTAATGTAATTTATGATATCAACATGCATATAATGAGTCTTTAATCAAAAAATATTAAAAATACTGTATTTATTTTAACATAAAATCATATTTTTTCAATTATTTTTTTAGTTTATTTTGAAGCTGCATTGTGTTTCTTTCCCAAAAAATATTATTGGTGTAGCCTTGTATTTCTTTGTTTTGTTTTGCAAGCTCTATTCTTTTTTCTGCCCAAGCACAATATGAGGGGTTTTGCTCTATACCTGAGTAGTTTCTGCCTAATTTCTCTGCGACAACAGAAGTAGTACCGCTTCCTAAAAAAGGGTCAAATACAAAATCATTTTCATTTGAGCTAGCTAATATTAGTTTTGCTATTAATTTTTCTGGTTTTTGTGTGGGGTGAGCTGTATTTTCAGGCATCGACCAATAGGGAATGGATATATCGTCCCAAAAGTTAGATGGATAAGTATCTCTAAAGTTGCCATCTTCTGTTTCTATCCAATCTTTTGGCTTTCCTTCTATCTTATATGGTGCTATTACTTTTCTTCTTATTTTTACTTTATCTATATTAAAAGTATATTTATTTGATAGTGTTGCAAACCATATATCTTCCATTCCATTTTTCCAATTATTTTTTGCCCCTCTGCCCTTCTCTCGCTGCCAAGTAATTCTGTTTTGTATGTTAAAATATTTCTCTAATACATTGCCTATCACAAGACTTGATTTCCAATCACAGCATACATATATTGTGGCATTTTCTTTTAATATAGGAATAATACTTTCTACCCATAAATGAGTATATTTCTCATAGCTTAAATTATCTCTGTCTTTAAACTCATATCCATGATAGTTTTTTGATATATTATAAGGAGGATCAACTATCATTAAATCAGCTATATTTTTTTCTATTTTTTTTAATACATCAAAAGTGTTGCCATTTATAGTTTTATTTATAATATCTTCTTTTTTGTATTCTTTTATATCATCATTATCTATAATGCATTTATTTAAATAAACTTTTCCTTCTTTTGTATTTATATCAAAATCAATAGTTTTATTTTTTACCGATTTAACTTTTGCATCCATCTATTTATATTATTCCCATTCTATAGTAGCAGGCGGTTTTGAAGATATATCATAAACTACTCTATTAATACCTTTAACTTCATTTATTATTCTGTTTGATATTATACCCAAAACATTATAATCAATCTTAGCCCAATCAGCAGTCATAGCATCAACACTCTCAACACATCTTACAGCACAAACCTGCTCATAAGTGCGACCGTCACCCATAACGCCGACACTTTTTACAGGAAGAAGTATAGCAAAAGACTGCCATAATTTTCTGTAAAGCCCTGCCTTTTTTATCTCGCTTACAACTATATCATCAGCCTCTTGAAGTATTTTTACTCTATCTTCTGTAATATATCCTAATATTCTAACCGCTAAACCCGGACCGGGGAAAGGCTGCCTGTATACTATATCTTCAGGTAATTTTAATTCTAAGCCAATCTCTCTAACTTCATCTTTAAATAATTCTCTAAATGGTTCTAAAAGTTCAAATTTCATGTCCTTTGGAAGCCCCCCTACATTATGATGGCTTTTTATAACTGCAGAGCTTCCTCTTAATGATACACTCTCTATAACATCAGGATAAAGTGTGCCTTGTGCTAAAAATCCTACATTCTCAATTTTTTTAGCTTCGTCGTTAAACACGCTTACAAATTCATGACCTATTATTTTTCTCTTCTGTTCTGGGTCTGTAACACCAGCTAACTTATCTAAAAATCTCTTTGAAGCATCAACATAAATTAAATCAATATTAAAATTATCTCTAAATACTTCAACAACCTTTTTATCTTCATCTTTTCTTAAAAGCCCATTATTAACAAATATACATTTTAATTGCTTTCCTATAGCTTTTTCTATTAACACCGCAGCTACAGAAGAATCAACTCCTCCAGAAAGACCCAATATTACATTTTTATCTCCTACAGTTTCTCTTATTCTTTTTATTTCATATTCTATAAAAGAACCCATATTCCAATTTCTTTCGCATTTACAAATATTAAATAAGAAATTTTCTATAATCTTTATTCCGTTTTCTGTATGAACAACCTCAGGGTGAAATTGTATAGCATAAATATTTTTTTGTTTGTTTTCTATAGCAGCTAACTCTGTATTAGGTGTCTTTGCTATAAGTTCAAAACCTTCAGGAATGGATTTAATACTGTCCCCATGACTCATCCACACTACATTGCTTTTACCAAATGATTTAAATATGCTTTCATGATTAGTTATTTCAATTTCAGCTTTTCCGTATTCGCGTTTTTCTGCACTTTCAACTTTTCCGCCCATAGAATAAACTATTATCTGCATACCATAACATATTCCTAATATTGGCACACCAAGTTCAAATAGTTTTTTATCTACTTTAGGAGCATCTTCTTCATATACGCTTGAAGGACCACCTGAAAGTATTATTGCTTTTGGGTTAAACTCTTTTATAAAATCTATTGAAACATGAAATGGCTGAATCTCTGAATAAACATTTAATTCCCTTATTCTTCTTGTAATAAGCTGTGTAAACTGTGAGCCGAAATCTAGTATTAAAACTTTATCAATATTGTTTTGCATATTTTCCTCTTTTTTAAAATAAAAACATGATTTATTATTTATCTAAGATTAATTAGACAATATTATATTAAAACAATAAAATTTCAATTAATAGTTATCATAATATTTTGATAAATATGCATGGTGCATTATTTTTGTATAATAAAAACTATTTAATAATATTTATTTTACTTTAATTTCTATAGTTTTAGTTTTTACTCTGCTATTTGCAACAGTTACTGTTATAGAGCCTTTCTTGTTGTTGGATTTTACCCAGAAAGAATAATATCCTCCCTCAAGTACAGGGTTATCATTTCCTATTAAAGAACCAGAGCCTTTAACCTCTATTTTTATAGCTTCGTTAATATATGGAAGTCTGTTTCCTATAGCATCAACTGCCTTTACTGTTATTCTTGTAGCGTCCCATGCAGAACCATTGCTTACTGCATTGATTTCTTTATCATCAGCAGTTATTTCCAATGCTTTAAAAGTAGGATTTTTTAAGAAATGTTTCTCTATTACAGCCTTACCATCTATATATCCTACAACTTTAGCATCTTCCCAATTCATAGCACTAACACCGGGAATATTTCTCTCCATCTGTATAATAACAGGAGCATGTTTTAAACCTTGATATTTAGCAGAAGCAGGATATTCTTTTGCCAATAATTCATTCTTATAATAAAACTCCACATAATCGCAATTTGTAGCAACCATTAAAGGAGATATTCCGCCTATAGCTCTCTCACCTCTTGCATATATAGTAATAGGCTCTAATACAACACCATATTTTTTACTCATCTGTGAAGAATATACGCTTGCAGCCAATTTTTTATTTCTAAACATATCGCAAACACCATGATAACATATTCTGTCTCCAGAACCAAAATCATAATGTGTATGATAATCAAAAGCACACCAGCCAGTAGAACCAGATATACTGTCATCTATAGCAACAGCATTAATAACATCAAAATGTCTTTTAGTATGTTCAATCAAACGCTCTTCAGAGTCTTGCATCTTTGTAGGGAACATATGTCCATTATATTCTGTTATCATATAAGGTACATTTTTATCTAATTTTGTTACAAACTTTTGAGCTCTTATAGGGTCATTAATTCCATCGCAATTAAAATCATTCATAGTATACACATCTTCTAATAGCTCACTTCCCATTATATATCTAACACCGCCTGTTTGTCTTGTTTTATCCAACTTATGAGCTACTTTATTAGTTTCTTTATAGAAGCTATGATTATCCTGACTCTCATTAATTCTCACTCCCCATATAATTATAGAAGTATGATGAAAATCTCTCTCTATCATATCGCGTACATTTTCTATAGCAACACTCTGCCACTCTTTATCTCCTATATGCTGCCATCCGGGTATCTCTTCAAAAACCATTAAACCTATTTCATCACATCTGTCTAAAAAATGTCTTGAAGCAGGATAATGTGAAGAGCGTACTATATTAAGTCCCAAATCAAATTTTAGTATATCAGCATCTTTTTTCTGCATTCTTTCAGGCATAGCATAACCAACATAAGGAAAACTCTGATGTCTGTTTAATCCTCTTAATTTTATTTTTTTGTCGTTCAAAAAGAACCCGTCTTCTCTAAACTCAACATCTCTAAAGCCCATTTTTATATTAACAGCATCTTCATTAGAAAGAGAAGCCTCAAGTCTATAAAGTCTAGGATTATCAATATCCCAAAGCTCTATTCTATCACTATTAATATATTCTTTTATGTTTATATCAGTAAATAATTCATCTTTTTTTAGACTAATTTCTTTTTTTATCTCGCATATATGATACGCTCTGTTATAGAGATTAATAAATAAAGTTTCTTTCTTATTTTCTTTTTTGCTGTTTCTTATTCTCACTTTTCCAGTAATATTTTGTTTAGCATCTCCTATCACCATAACATTCTCTATAGAAACTTCATCAACTACAATAATTTGTACTTCCCTATATATACCGCCATAACATAAATAATCTATCTCATTTCCAAAAGGAGGAATATCTTTTCTCTCTGTGCTATCAACTTTAACTGCTATAATATTTTCTCCATCAACTAAAGAATCAGTAATATCATAAACAAAAGGTAAATATCCGCCCTTATGTTCGCCAAAACTTTTTGAATTAACAAATACTTCTGCAGCAGCCATTACACCTTCAAAGTTAATTAAAACTCTCTTATTTATAAAATCTTTCTTACTATAATTAAATATATTTTGATAACCAGCAATAAGCCAAGTATCAGATTCATCAAAATAATGAAGAGGTATTTCTTTTACAGTATGAGGTAAAGTTACACTTGTTGTTTTTATAATGGTGTTTTTTATATCATCACTCCACTTTTCTAAAAACTTCCAATTAGTGTTAAAATCAATTACTTTTCTCATAATATGTTACTCCGATAAGGATTATTAATTTTTATTAAAGATAGATTTTATATTTAAATAAGAAAAAATCAATTACAATTTTATCATTTTTTTACAAATAACTAAAAAAAATAAAATTATACCCATAGGCTTGAAAAAAAAAATCTTATATTATAAACTACTATATATTTTAATGAGAGAGAGCGGTTAAAAGATGAAAAAAGTTATTATAGCACTATTATTTATTTTTAGTATTAATGTATTTGCAATAGACGACATGTTAGACAAAGATAATATGCATAACCTTATAGACGGAGTAAACTCTACAAGAGCTGGAAGCGATAGAATAAGCACAATTTATAACTTTTCTCCACTTATGAATCATAATACACCTTTTAAACTTGGTGTTTCTTTATTAGATTTAAGATATATGTTTGATAATACAATCACAAACTCTCAAGGAGAGCAGAACTTTGCAATATTACCTAAAGGATTTATTGGCTTAACTTATGGCATATTTGGTATAGGTTATCAATTTAATTTATATAATAATTTAAATGAAAAAAACTCTCCTATAATATCTACACACTCAGCATCTTTTGGTTTTGCAACAGATAAATATAGATTATCACTTCCTGTGTCTGTTGGTGTTGCTGATGGAAGCCGTTATGGTGCTAAATTAGCTATAAGCACAACTCCTAAATTTTCGTTTTTATTTAGAGGCGGTATATTAGATGAGTTTACAATCTCTCTACATTACGGAATACAATTATCTTCTATAACAAACAATGTAGCAGATACTTCAGTTGCTCCTATGGTAATAGGGGGTAGTTTATACGGTACCGTTATGCTTTCAAGATTTGACAGTGCTCCTATACAGATAAGTTTACCTATAAAACTTGCTTTCTATTATGGTATAAAGAGCAGATGGGCTACTATTGATGCAGCTTATGCTGAGGATATGTTATTTAATTATTTATACAATGATGACGGAGAGCGTGCTACAGACAGTATGCGTTTTTATATAATGCTTCCTGCAAAATTTGAATCTAAACTCGGAGCTTTATATTATTACATAATGCCAAGATTAATGTTCGAAGGAAATATTTATAAAACTACAGGACTATACAAGCTCTATTATGGTATAGAAGGCGAATTACAAGTTACATTAGTAGAAAATCTTACATTAGGTCTTACGGCATATGCTGATGGTCAAGGTTTAATGCGTAAAGATAGAGATTTTGAAATAAATAATGCTTTTGGAGCTGGAATAGACATTTGGGGTATATGGAGATACTAATATTGTAATTTTCATTTAATAAAATATAATACTCTCTAAGAATAAAAAAGAAGAAAAAATAGGGAGTATTATAAATGAATATTTTAGTTATAAATGGAAGCCCTAAGGGAAATAACAGCATTACTTTACAAACATTACTTTTTTTAGAAAAATCTTTTGAAAGTCATAAATTTTCTTTTTTGAATGTTGGTCAAAAAATAAGACACTACGAAAAAAACTTTAATGAAATAGAAAAAGAAATTAATAAAGCAGATATAATAATATTTGCCTACCCTGTTTATACTTTTTTGGTACCATATCAATTACATAGATTTATAGAATTATTAAAAGAAAAGAATCTTGATTTATCTCAAAAATACGCCACACAACTATCAACTTCAAAACATTTTTATGATACAACAGCTCATAAGTTTGTAGAAGAAAATTGTTTGGATTTGAATCTTAAATACATAAGAGGTTTTTCTGCTGATATGGACGATTTGCTTACTGAAAAAGGTCAGGAAGAGGCATTATCATTTTTTAATTATTTAATATTTTCTGCTCAAAACAATATAAACATAAACTCCAATAATTATAACAATAAAGAGAAAATTAATAATATTTATAAAAGACAAATTGAAAATCAATCTGTTAAAGATGAAAACAAAGATGTTGTTATAGTTACAAACTGTGCTAAAGATGATACTAATTTAAGAAATATGATAGAAGATTTTAAGGCTATGTTTAATTACAGCACAAGAGAGATAAACATTAGAGAGTATAAATTTCATGGCGGATGTATGGGTTGTTTTGGCTGTGCTATTACAGGCAAATGTGTTTATAAAGATGGTTTTGATGAGTTTTTAAGAAGAGAGATACAAAAGGCTAATGCTATTATTTATGCTTTTACTATAGAAAATCATTATACTCATTCTAGTTTTAAGATTTATGAAGATAGACAATTTTGCAATGGTCATAGAATGGTAACTGAAGGTATGCCTGTTGGATATATTGTAGCGGGTGATTATGAGAGAGAATATAATTTACAAACACTCATAGAAGCACGTTGCGAGGTTGGCGGCAATTTCTTAACTTATGTGGCAAACGATAAACAAAACAACACTTTAGAAGAGCTAAAAAAACTCTCTAACACCATGAATTATGCTATAATAAATAAATGCTCACGCCCTAAAAACTTCTACGGCATAGGTGGAATGAAAATATTTAGAGATTTAATATATATTATGCAAGGAATAATGAAAGCAGACCATAAATATTATAAAAAACATAATGTATATGATTTCCCTCAAAAACAAAGAGGAAAAATGCTTCAGATGAAATTAATAGGCTCTTTAATATCTATTCCGAGTGTACAAAAAAAGATGAGAGGCAAGATGAATCAATATATATTAATGCCGTATAAAAAAGTAATAGATAAAACTTATAAAAAAATAAATTAATAATTATTGCAAATTAATAATATTACATAATTTTTTTAGTATTGTTTTTATTATAAGTTTATAATAAAATATAATCATTATTACAAATTTATTTTAGGGGTAGAATAATGATTACAGGTATATCAGCAACTAGCAATACCAATAAATATGTGCAAAGCATAGGCGGTGTGGAAGTTACAGTTACAACCGACTTTGCTGAAAAAACTACAACTATAAATGTAGCTGCCAAAGTAACAGGCGGTGCTTTAAATGTTGAAGCTTAAAACAAATATTCATAATTAATTATTTTAACAATATAACTTTTTGGAGATTTATGAAAAATGTTTTTTGTGTTATATTGCTTATATTCTCTTGTAAGCTTTATTCTTTAACAGATGATGAAGTGAAATTTTTAAAAGCATGTGAAAATGGAAAATATGAAACTGTTGTAACTATGTTAGATAGAAAAGTTAATGTAAATGTTACGGCAGAAGACGGACTTACTGGTTTAATGCTTGCTTCACATAAGGGATATCCTAATATAGTAAAACTTCTTATACGCCATAATGCTGATGTTAATATAGTAGATAGTGTTGGATATAATGCTTTAATATTTGCTGCTTCAGAGGGAAGAAATGATATTGCAAAAATGCTTATAAAGGCAAAGATAAATGTTAATGCCAAAAATAGCTATGGAGAAAATGCTTTGCATGTTGCTTCATATAAACTCTATAGTAATGTTGTACAAACTTTAATTGATGCTGAAATAGATATTAATGCTGTAAATAATGATGGGGATAATGCTTTGATGATGGTTTTTATGTCGGCTGCTACAAGGGAAGAGATGATGCCTACTATTGAAATACTATGTAAAAACGGAATAGATGTTAATGCTAAAGATAATAATGGAGAATCTATAATAGCATATATAAGGGCTAACTACAAAAAAGGAGATGCTTTAATAGAATATTTAAAGCAGTATGGGGCTGTAGAATAATTAATACGCTTGAATTTTTATATTTTTATTATATATTATATATCAATTATGGAAAATAATATAAATGAAAATACAAATGTTCAGCCTCAGGAACAAAAMTCTAATGATGATGCTGCACCATTGCMTAATAATGAGTTTAAAGTTTCTCTMTCAAGCATAGAYTATGAAGGCCCCCTTTCAATACTTTTTGATATGCTTAAAAGAAGCGAAAAAAATATATACGAAGTTTCAATATTAGAAATAATTGACCAGTTTATAGAATATTTAAAAGAGCAAGCAGCATTAAATTTAGATTCTACAGGTGAGTTTTTGGTTGTAGCTTCAGATTTTCATTTATACAAATCTAAAATGTTACTTCCTCATGATATGGACGATGATAAGTTTACAGACAGGCTTAAATTTGAAATAGTAGAGCAAATGCTTGAGTTTCAAAGATATAAAATGGTTTCTGAAGAACTTGACAAGCTTCAAGAATATTCGGACTCTATATTTGAAAGAAAGGATACGGAGAGAGTTAAGTTTTTTCAAAATAACAGCAGCAGTGAAGATAATGAAATGGCTTGGAAAGATGTTACTCTTTATGATTTGGTATATGCTTTTACAAAGGTGCAATTTGTGCCTGAAACTGA
This sequence comes from Brachyspira sp. SAP_772, assembly GCF_009755885.1. Lineage (NCBI taxonomy): Bacteria > Pseudomonadati > Spirochaetota > Spirochaetia > Brachyspirales > Brachyspiraceae > Brachyspira > Brachyspira sp. SAP_772. The sequence goes on from NZ_VYIX01000001.1 coordinate 941,721, forward strand.
TTTGGCTGTTCTTTCTGGTATGTCTAACTTTCATATAGATAATGCTATTGATATGATAAGAATAAAATTATCTGAAGAAGAAGTGTTTCCATTTATAGTTTTATTTAAAGATGGTGTTACAAAAAGACAGCTTGTTACATTCTTTCTTGCTATGCTTGAGCTTGTTAAGGAAAAAGAGATTTTATTAAAACAAGATATAAAATTTGGTGATATTTACGTCTTTAAAAGAAAAGAAGACTATAATAATAATAATAATAATAATAATAATAATGAACCTAATCAGGATTTAAATAATGAATGAAAATAAATTTAACAATGGATATATTTTTGCTATATTAGCAGTTATAATATGGAGTACAAATTTTGTAGCTGCTAGATATCTCGTAGGATTATCCCCTATAGAAATATCATTTTACAGATGGCTTGTTACTTTTTTAGTATTAACTCCTTTTTGTATAGTAAGCTTAATAAAAAATATTCATTTAGTAAAAGGTTCATGTGTAAAAATAATAATAATTTCAATATTGGGAATAACTATTTTTAATACTTTTGTATATTTAGCAGCACATACTTCTAATGCCACTAACATGTCTTTAATAGCAACATTATCCCCTATAATAATTGCTATAATAAATAGAATTATATGGAAAAAACATTTAAGCAAACCTCAAAAATACGGGCTATTTATAATTATTTTGGGCGTTGTTATTTTACTCACAAAAGGAAGCATAGAAGTTATAAGCAAATTAAAGTTTTCTATAGGCGATTTATATATGATTTTCGCTGTAACATTATTTGCAATATATACTATAACATTAAGAATTAGACCAAAAGATTTTCCTCAAACTACTTTTTTCTATCTTATGGTAACAATAGGACTTATACCTTTACTGATATTAATGATTCCAAAATATGTTAGCCATCAAGCACATGTTTTAAACTTTAATTCAGCACTCGTACTTATATTTATTGGAGTATTTCCTTCTGCTTTAGGATTTATATTTTGGAATATAGCAGTATCAAAAATAGGAGCAATGAAAGCTAGTATAATATATGATTCTGTACCTTTCTTTTCTACAATTGGTGCTATTATTTTACTTCATGAAAAGCCATATATAGCACAAATAATAGGAGGAGTTTTAATATTAATCGGAATAATATATTCATCTGTTGCTGATAATAATAAAAAAATAGCTACGAAATAATTTTATGTATTGATTTTTCTATTATATCCATTTTCTCTTCATATGCATTAGTGCCTTCTATTCTCTGAATGCCGTCATAAGCCTGCCATAATGACACTAATGATATATAATCTTCATCTCTATCTTCCTCTTTATAATTACCATACACAATAGATGAAAGCACGCATTCAAAATCAGTAGTTATTGACTTATATATATTTATAGCCTTTTCATTATCATCAATCTCTTCAAAACAAATTGCGGTTTTTATCAAATCAGGCCCAATTAATGCCCTATAGTCTTGCATAACATTAGCAGTAATATAACTTTTATAATGCATAACCTCTGCCCTGCTTCTAGCATCTCCCGCAATCTCTGAAAAAGTGGATAGTACATCAAAAATATTTCTATACACCGAAGAAGATTTTATTATATTAATTTTATCTTTCTCAAAATTTGAAACTAAATTATGTGATATTACAGATATAGATTCATAAATATCTTTTATTATTATATTTAATTCTTCTTGATACTTGCCAAAATATAAAGCAAAAATAAACCTTACAAAATCACCATATAATAAAGCATTATTTATATTTGTATCGAAAGTGATATTTTTAATAGAGTTAATAGTTTTGTGTTTAAACAATTCATCTATAACTTTTATCACACTTCCATCATCATAGTAATGAATCTTTGAATATTCTGACACAAATAGTTCTATAGGATTCAACTTTCTTTTATTATTATCAAAACTAAACTCTCTTAAATATGATTCTATAGTTGATCTAGCTAAAAAAGTATTAGAAGTGGATATTGCCTTTAATATATCAGAATATTCCCCTTCAAATAGTTCTTTTTTTAATTTTATAATATCTTCATTAAGCATAAAAATCATTCCCTCATATCATTAAGTACATCTTTTAATGTAATATGTTTTAATTTATCTTCCATAGCCTTTTGAACAATTTCAAGTTTTGGCCGCAGTGATGAGGTGATTTTTTTTCCAACAGGGCATTTTTTGTTTGGATTTTCATGAAAGCTAAATAGATTATCATCATCTAAACTCTCTACAGCATTAAATATATCGAGCAATGTAATATCTTCTATTTTCCTATTTAATGAAACCCCGCCTGTTCCTCTTTTTACCGTGATAATGTCTGCTTTTTGTAATTGTATTAAAATATTTCTTATTATAACAGGATTAACATTAACACTTCCTGCAATAAGATTAGAAGTCATTTTCTCATCTTTAAAATATACAATACAAACAAGAGTGTGAACTGCTATTGTAAATCTTGAACTAATCTTCATAAGAATATCCTTGAATAAAATTATAATACATTTATTTTATTAATGCAAGAAAATTATTGTAACACTTGACATTACATTAAAACAATATATCATTGTAATAATAACTATTACAATAGAGGTGTATTAATGGATAAACTATTATTTTTAATAGACTTTCTTATGAAAGAAAAGAATTATAAATATGATGAAGATTTAAATAACGCCATAAAAGAAAAAGATGAAGAAAAATTATATAATTATTTTAGATGTTTGATGAATATAAGAAGCCCTGATAATATAAGCGAAGAATATTTACAAATAGAAGATGAATATTTGCAAGAGAAGCTTAAAAGTAAAAAGCTAACTAGTATAGATGATATAAAGCCAATAAAAAATAATTTATATATATGGCAAGGAGATATAACAACTCTAAAAATAGAAGCAATAGTAAATGCTGCTAACTCTGCTATGCTTGGCTGTTTTGTACCGCTTCACAAATGCATAGATAATGCAATACATAGTGCATCAGGAACTAGGCTAAGATTATATTGCAATGACATTATGAAAGGCAATCTTGAAAAAACAGGCGGATGCATCATAACTCCAGCATTTAACCTCCCTAGTAAATATGTTTTGCATACAGTGGGGCCAATAATAGAAAATGAAGTTTCAAAAAATGATGAAGGGCTTTTATATAAGTGCTATAAATCATGCTTAGAGACAGCTAAAAATAATAATATAAAAAGTATAGCTTTCTGCTCAATCTCCACAGGAGAGTTTAGGTTTCCAAATGAATTAGCTAGCACTATAGCGGTTAAAGCCGTGAGAGATTTTTTAGACAATACTGGGTACAATATAAAAATAGTATTCAATGTATTTAAAGATTTAGACTATAAACTTTATAACAATATTTTAAATAATTAGAAGGTTAAAAATATGAATGAACAATTAAATGATATTGAATTAACAGAAAAATTAAAATTAGCTATAGAAGAATCAGACTATATACTAATAGGCTCAGGTGCAGGGCTTTCTGCTTCTGCAGGTTTTTTATACTCTGGAAAAAGGTTTGATGATAACTTCATGGAATACAAAGATAAATATGGATTAACAGATATGTATAGTGCCTCCTTTTATAACTACCCTAGTCTAGAAGACTTTTGGGGATTTTTTTCTTTATTTGTTTATATTAATAGATATGATATTCCAGCAGATGAAACTCATTTAAATCTTTTGGACATAGTAAAAAATAAAAATTATTTTGTAATTACAACAAATGTTGATGGAAGATTTGAAGCCGCTAATTTTGATAAAGATAGGTTATTTAAAGTTCAGGGAGATTTTTCTCTTTTTCAATGCTCTGTTCCATGCAGGCAAGAAACTTTCTACAATGAAAAATATATAAGAGAAATGCTAAAACAAAGAAAAGATTTAAAAATACCTTCTAATCTTATTCCAAAATGTCCGTACTGTGGAGCTAATATGTCAATGAATCTAAGAAGCGATGACACATTTGTTCAAGATGAAAACTGGTATAAAGCCAAAGATAAATATATAGCTTTTTTAAATGAATCTAATAATAAAAATATTTTGTTTTTAGAACTAGGTGTAGGATTTAATACCCCTGCTATAATAAAATATTCTTTTTGGAGAATGGCTTTAAAAAATAAAAACTCAATTTACGCCTCCATTAATTTAAAAAATGTTTTCTCTATACCTGATTTAAAAGAGCGTTCTATATGCATAGATGATGATATATCCAAAGTATTAAAATATATAAAAAACAAATAATTTTAGTTGTAATACTTGACATTACAACTAAAATATGTTACTATAGTTGTAATGATAGCTATTACAACTCTTTAATTAAAGAAAATATTTTAATACAAAAAAAGGAGAATAAAAAATGAAAATTGCAATAATAGCAGCAAATGGAAAAGCTGGAAAATTGATTATGAATGAGGCATTAGAAAGAGGATTAGATGTTACAGCAATAGTGAGAGATAAAACAAAAATCAATAATTCAAAAGTAAAAGTTATAGAAAAAGATTTATTTGATTTAACAAAAGACGATTTAAAAGAATTTGACACTGTAGTAAGTGCGTTTGGAATATGGGATGAAAAAGAGCTCGATAAACATTCATTAGTTATGGAACATCTATGCAAAATACTTGCAAATACTAATACAAGACTCATGATAGTAGGAGGAGCTGCAAGTTTATACGTAAATAAAGAGCATACTATGATATTAAAAGATGCTCCTAATTTTCCAGAGGTTTTTATGGGAGTGGCAATAAGTTCTAACAAAGCATTTGATATATTAAAAGATAAGAAAGATGTTTTGTGGACTTACGTATCACCTTCTGCAGATTTTCGAGCTGATGGAGAGAAAACAGGAGAATATAACATAGGCAATGATGAATTATTAGTTAATTCTAAAGGTGAAAGCTATATTAGCTATGCTGACTATGCGGCTGCTTTTGCTGATGAAATAGTTAATAAAAAATACTTAAATCAAAGAATAACATTCTGTTCAAAATAAAAAAACAATAATATAAAGCGTATAAAAGATTATTTCCTTTATACGCTTTTATTTCTAATTTTCTTTAATTAAAGAAAAATATTTTATATAAAAAAGGAGAATAAAAAATGAAAATTGCAATAATAGCAGCAAACGGAAGAGCCGGAAAATTAATTATGAATGAGGCATTAGAAAGAGGATTAGATGTTACAGCTATAGTGAGAGATAAAACAAAAATCAATAATTCAAAAGTAAAAGTTATAGAAAAAGATTTATTTAATTTAACAAAAGATGATTTGAAAGAATTTGACACTGTAGTAAGTGCATTCGGAGTATGGGACGAGAAAGAATTTGATAAGCATTCATTAGTTATGGAACATCTATGCAAAATACTTGCAAACACAAATATTAGATTAATGGTGATAGGAGGAGCAGCAAGTTTATATGTTAATAAAGAACATACTATGATATTAAAAGATGCTCCTAATTTTCCAGAAGCTTTTATGGGATTGGCAGTAAGTGAAAATAAAGCATTTGATATATTAAAAGATAAGAAAGATGTTTTATGGACTTATGTATCACCTTCTGCAGATTTTCAAGCTGAGGGAGAGAAAACAGGAGAATACAATATAGGTCATGATGAATTATTAGTTAATTCTAAAGGCGAAAGCTATATTAGTTATGCTGATTATGCTATAGCTTTTGCCGATGAAATAGTTAATAAAAAATACTTAAATCAACAAATAACATTCTGTTCAAAATAAAAAAACAATAATATAAAGCGTATAAAAGATTATTTCCTTTATACGCTTATATTTTTATTTAATTATATTTAATATTTTTAAATTTATATTAATTCTCTTTATTATCTCTTCCATGACAATGCTTATATTTCTTACCGCTTCCGCAAGGACAAGGATCGTTTCTGCCTATTTTGTTCGTCATTTTTACTTGAGCCTGTGCTATTTTTGGTTTAGCATTTTGATTATTGTTACCATCCATTGCACTAGCACTGCTTTTCTCTTCAACGCCGCCGTCAAAGGCACTTTCTCTCTCAGTATTGTTAAATGCATTAGGCATTATTCTCACTCTCATTAAAAGATTAACAAGCTCATTATGAATAACATCCATAGTAGCTACAAACATTTTATAGCCTTCAAGTTTATATTCTGTAAGAGGGTTTTTCTCTGCATATCCTCTAAGTCCTATACCCTCTCTTAAACTGTCCATAGCAAATAAATGGTCTTTCCATCTATTATCTATAATTGAAAGGAATATATTTTTCTCTACTTCTCTAAATATCTTTTCATCTACCTCTAAAGATTTTTTTCTATATGCTTCTAATAATATGTTGGTGAGATTTTTTATTGCATTTTCAACTCCGCCTTCAACAGCCTTGTTTGCTGCATCTTCATCTATACCAATCAAATAACTGTTAAGCCATTTTGTTATCTCCATAGGATCAACTGTTTTTTTGCCGTCTGCTATCTCTCTTATTGTAGAATCAGTTACATCAGAAATAATCTCTTCTATTCTTGGAGAAATATCATCAGAATAAAGTATATAATCTCTCTCAGCATAAACTGCCATACGCTGCTGATTCATAACATCATCATACTCAAGCAAATGCTTTCTTATATCAAAGTTTCTGCCTTCAACTTTTCTCTGAGCATTTTCAATAGATTTGTTAAGCCACTTGTGCCCAAGCTCTTCCTCTTCACCCATGCCCATAGCAAGCATCATGCTAGAAACTCTCTCGCCTCCAAAAAGCCTCATCAAATCATCTTCAAGCGATAAGAAAAATACACTGAGTCCCGGGTCTCCCTGTCTTCCGCTCCTACCGCGAAGCTGATTGTCAATACGTCTAGCCTCATGCCTTTCACTGCCTATAACATGCAAACCGCCAGCAGCAAGTACTTTTTCTTTATCAATCTTAGATTTTTCATTTATTTGAGTAATCCTATCTACCTTCTCAAGCATCTCTAAAGCATTATTTTTTTCAGCCAACTCCCTAGCCTCATCAAGCTTACCAGCAATAACAAATCTAACAAAAGCCTCTTTATAAAGGTCTATAGATTTTACTTTTTGATTTAACTCTTCTTTTTTGTAAGGGTCTCTTTCTTTAAATGCCCTGTCTCTCATTATTGTAAGTATTTGCTCTATCTCAGAAACACCCTTAGCAATAGGGTTACCACCAAGAACAATATCCGTACCACGTCCTGCCATGTTTGTAGCAAGTGTAACAGCACCCGGCTCTCCTGCCTGTGCAATTATCTGAGCTTCTCTTGAGTGGTTTTTAGCATTAAGTACTTCATGAGTGATTTTATGTCTTTTAAACACTTTAGATAATTCTTCGTTCATCTCAACAGACACTGTACCAACTAATACAGGCTTTCCTGCATCTTGAAGCTCTTTAATATATTTTGCTAATGCCTCAAATTTTGCCTTTCTTGTTCTATATATTCTATCTGATAAATCCTGTCTTGCTATAGGTTTGTTTGTAGGAATAACTGCAACATCTAGCTTATATATTTTATAAAACTCTTCTGCCTCTGTTTCTGCAGTACCAGTCATACCAGAAAGTTTAGGATACATTCTAAAATAGTTTTGGAAAGTAATTGTTGCATAAGTTTGAGATTCATTTTGTATAGCAACTTTTTCTTTAGCCTCTATTGCTTGGTGAAGCCCATCACTATAACGTCTTCCTTCAAGAACACGGCCTGTAAACTCATCTACAATCAACACTTCCCCGTCTGTAACCATATAATCAACATCTTTTTTAAACACTTTATGTGCCTTTAATGCCTGATTAACATGGTGAACTATAGTGCTGCTTTGTGCACCATAGAGGTTTTCTATATTAAGAAGGTTTTCTACTTTTTTTACACCCTCTTCTGTAAGGTACACATTTTTATCTTTTTCTATTAATACATAATCACCAGTACCAGCAACCTCTTTCATTCTCTCATCTGTCTCTGCCTGCTTAAGCATAGGTATAATTCTATCTATCTCATAATACATTTTAATATTTTTTTCTGCAGGTCCTGATATTATAAGAGGAGTTCTAGCTTCGTCTATTAAAATACTGTCAACCTCGTCCACTATGGCATGATAAAACTTTCTCTGCACTTTATCTTCTTTTCTCACAACCATATTATCTCTTAAATAGTCGAAACCAAACTCATTATTAGTACCATAAACAACATCGCAATTATAAACAGCTCTTCTCTCTGGTGAATGCGGTCTAGTATTATCAAGTATTCCAACACTAATGCCAAGCATAGAGTATATAGGCATCATCCATTCAGCATCCCTTTTAGCAAGATAATCATTCACTGTAACTACATGCACCCCAAGCCCTGTTAAAGCATTAAGATAAACTGCCAAAGTAGCAACAAGTGTCTTACCTTCACCAGTTTTCATCTCAGCAATTCTTCCCTGATGCAAAACTGCTCCACCCATTATCTGCACATCAAAATGCCTCATACCCGTAGTTCTTAAACTCGCCTCGCGTACAACAGCAAATGCCTCTGGAAGCAATTCATCTAATATATCTTGAAGTTTCTTTTTATTCTCTTCTTTTGATAAATCTAATTCCTCTGTCTTACAGCCTATATAATCTTCTACTCTTTGCCTGAATTCTTTTGTTTTATTAGTTAATTCTTCATTAGTTAATTTCTTTATTTCTTCTTCAAATGTTAATGTCTTCTCTGCTATAGGTTTTAATATTTTAGCATCATTTTGTTCTTTAGAGCCAAATATTAATTTAAATACTAAATCCATCGCTCCCATATATAGGTAACTCTCCTTTCTTAAATCAAGATTGCTTAAACATTATAAACAAATAAACAACTAAAAATATTCTTTATTTAAACTTAATAATAACATATAATGTAAATATAATAAAGTATAAAAAATTATTTTATTTATGATAAAATTATAAAATAGAAAAAGCTAAATATATTTGACTTTTTCATTTAATGATATAACATAATAAAAAATTTTAATTATTAATAAAATATTATGATTAGAAAACTATTTTGTATTATTTTGATAACATCATTTTGTGCAAATCTATTTTCACAAATCACAGATAATGAAATAACAGAAAAGTATATAAAAGAAAATATCGCTGTATTTGAAATACAAGATGTCTCTACAGGCTATAGCAAAGATTTGGGTAATAAGGTTACAACTTTAATAGAAAATGCCCTCACTAGAATGAAAAGGTTCAATATAGTAGATAGAAAAAATCTAGATAAATACCTAAAAGAAATGGAGCTTCAATTAACAGGCATCACAGATGAACAAGTGATAGAAATGGGAAAGATATATGGATACAGCAAAGCAATCACAGGAAAAATAACACATTCAAGTACCAGATTTGATTATGACAGCTATGACGGAACAGGAACAATATATGCTGATGTAGATTTGGTTTTGCAGATAGTTGATGTTTCTACAACAAAAATATTATACTCTTCAAAAGTAAGTGGTTCTAGCTTTTATTCTATAGACAGATATCCATCACAAGCTTTTAGAGATGCGGCTATTGATGAAGCTTGTAATGATTTGGTTTATAAAGTAAGTGACAAAATGAGAAATATTTTTAAAATAACTTTAAAAATATCTGATATTACAGATGGAAATATTATACTTTTGGCAGGATATGATCATGGACTTAATAAAAATACAAGATTTAAAGTATATTCACAATCTGAAGATATAGTTCTACCATCTGGAAATGTTATAGAAGGCACATATAAAGAAAAAGGTACTTTAAGAATAAAAGACATGGGAAGCGAATATTCTATAGCAACAGTATCAAGAGGAAGGAATATACAAGTTGGTGATATTGTAAGAGAAACATATATAGGAAATTTTATTTTTGGGTTTAATATAAATTATGCTTCATATAAAATCAATCCCTTAGTAAAAGAATTTCAGTCTACAAACTCTACAGGCAAAATAAAAGTAAATCTAAATAAAAATGACTATGCTTTAGGAATGCATCTTAAATTCGGGTATGATTTTCAGCTATTTTCCCCTAATATAAGCATGGGTTTATTATTTGGAGATTTCTTCAAAACTAGCTATGGAATTGATACTAGATTTAATTTTGATATAAACATAAAAATATATCAGGAAATAGTGAAATTTGTATTTACTCCATATGTAGGAGTTGGTGTAACTTTCACAGATATAGGCGAAGTATATGGCGGAGATTACAAAAATGGAAGTCTATTAATACCAAACGGCACTAAAATACGATCAACCGACATAATGCTAGGTATTGGACTTTTAGCAAATATACAGTATAATATAACCGATACATTAGGAATTAATTTAGCTGGCGGATATAGATTTTATACAAAGCCTATTAATGCTGGTACATATTATGAAGATAATAGCTTTAGTATGCCCGAAGAAATACAAACGGTTAATCTTACAGGCTTAGAGTTTATGGTAGGAATATATGGACTTTTTTAAAAGCATAATACTATTTTTATTGTTTGCTAAAATATCTTTTGGTGCTTTTTATTTTGCACCTTCTACAAATATGCCTAGCACTAATAGTACAGAGAGTAAAGCACCTATCATAGAAAATACTGAAACACTTAGCTCTGAATATAGCATAGATACCAATAGTGTTAAATCTATATTTGAAATGAAAGGAACAAATATTATAAATCAAAATGGCGTTATAAGCTCATCTGTCATACCAGAAGATGCATATAGAAGCCATCCTTTTAGATATACAGAAGTAACTTTTATATTGGCTGGATTTTTATCATATAGTTATGCTTCAGTTATAGTATTTGGACTTGATACCATAGAAAACTCATTTGTTCAGCCATCAACAAGCGGAAGATCAAGATATAAATCTTTATGGATATCTGCTACAATATTTGAAGTTACAGCTGCAGTTATATTTGGAGCTACAGTTGCATATGATAGTTATCAAAGGATATATGGTAAGAAAAAAGATGGTTTAAGTTTTAATTTTGTGCCGTATTATGAACCGTTTCAAAATGATGCTGGATTTATGTTCACATTGAACTACCCTTATAAGTAACTACACTATTACTATGCTTCTTTATAAACATATGTCTATTAACAAATAATACATAAATAGCAAAGCTTATTGCTAAAAATATAGCCAAAATAATAACGCCCCTAGAATTAATTGTAGCCATCTCTGTATTATTATCTACATATTCTTCCGAGTTATAATAAGAATTATTATCATTATTATCACGTATAATTTTTATAATTTTTTCATTTTTAGAACTATCTAAATATCCAAAAGTTTTGGCATAAGAAAGTATATATTCTCTATCATTTGTAAGTCTATCTATAGTATTTAATATTTTTTTCTTTTTTCTATCAAGTTCTTCTATTCTTGCTCTCTTTTTTTCCACAGCCTGTTTTTGCTTATCTATGCTAATAAACCCCTTAGAACTAAACACGAATAAAAAAATAATCAACGCTAAACCAACTACTATTATACCATAAAAAATTTCTGCTCTGAGCCTTATATTTAATTGCATAATTATTAGAACCTTATAAAATATACACTTTATTATCGGAAGTAATATCTAAAAATTAATTGCTACAATATTAAAATATCAATATTCTACTATTTTTTCTCCATATTCTAGTCTTAATTTCCTATCAGCCATACTCGCAATAGATAAAGAATGCGTTACAATGATTAAAGTAGATGAAGTTTTTTTAGTCATATCCCATAAAATCTCTCTTATAATTTCAGCATTTTTTTTGTCTAAATTTCCTGTAGGCTCATCTGCCAACACAACCATTGGGCTATTAATTAAAGCCCTAGCAATAGCAACCCTCTGAGCTTCACCTCCTGAAAGCTCCCCTATTCTATGATGCATCCTGTCTTTAAGCCCAACCGTCTCAAGCAATTCTTCTGCCTTTAACCGTGCCCCTTTTTTATCATATTTTAACATTAAAGCAGGTATCATCACATTTTCTATAGCACTAAACTCTCCAAGCAAATTATGAAATTGAAACACATATCCCAAAGATTTATTCCTAAACTTAGCCAATTGCCCCTCATTCATTTTTCCTATATTGTTACCATTTATATTGATGCTTCCAGATGTAATGTCATCTATACCGCCTATGAGGTTTAAAAGTGTAGTCTTACCGCTTCCAGATTCCCCTGTAATAGCCAATATCTCATTTTTATAAATATCTAAACTTATAGATTTTAATACTTCAACTTTTGGAGGGCCCATGTATGTTTTTACTAATTTATCTATAGTTATTAAAACTTCTCTATTAATATTACTACTATTCATTTTATTATTATTCATATCTTAACACCTCGGCAGGTTTATATTTGCTTGCTATATATGCAGGTATTATAGCAAATAAAACAGAAAGTAAAAACGATATAGAAGCAACCATAAAAACTTGTGAAAAACGTATTATTGAAGGAAGCCCATTACTTACATAATAAATATCAGGAGGGAAGAAATCAGGTATTATAGGTACACTTATAGAAGGACTTATATGTGCAGGTATAAACCATATAATACTTACTATAGATTGTAAAAATGCCCTTATAAACTCTAAAGTTTCATTTACATAACTTGCAAGAAGTATTCCAAATATCACTCCCAAAATAGTGCCAACTCCTCCTATTATAGCCCCCTCCAAAAAGAATACTTTAGCTACATTTGAAGGTCTTAAGCCTAGTGTCTTTATTATAGCAATATCTCTTCTTTTATCTTTAACGAATATTATTTGGCTTGATGCTATGTTGAGAGCTGCTATTAGTATAATAAAAGATAATATTAAACCAAGCATAAGCTTTTCTGTATGAAGTGCCTGAAAAAAGTTTCTGTCAAAAAGCATCCAAGGCATAACATTATAAAATTGCTTTAATGATAAATCTATGTCTTTTGCAACTTTGTCAGCACTAAAAAAATTATTTATCTTTACAGCTACCCCCGTTACAGCACCATCATAACCAAGCATTGACTGCCCTGTTTTTAGAGGCACTATTACCATTTTACTATCATATTCATAATATCCTGTTTTGTATATTCCCTTTATTGTAAAAGTTGTCTTTTGAGGTCTAAAGCCTTTTTCAAAACTTCCAGAAGCAGAAACTATATCAATAGTGTCCCCCACAGATAAAGCATAATCATCTGCCATCTCAGAGCCTATTAAAGCATCATTAGTACCTAAATTTTTATTGTCCCCCTCAATAAAATTGAAATACTTAATAAAATCCCTGTCTTTTGTAAATATATCATCTTCAAATGAACGAACTGTAATAAGCGTAGTAAAAGTATATGTACGCATTATTGAAGGAAGAACTATATAAGGGTAAATACTAGTTATATCTTTATTGTCTTTAATATTATCTACAACATACTCATAGTTTAGAAGAGGCTGATCCCCATAGGCACTAATATTTATATGTGCCCTCATTCCAAGTATTTTATCTCTTATATCGTCTTGAAAGCCATTCATAACAGATAATACAGTAATCATAACCATATCGCCCACAAGTATGCCTAGTATACATATCACTGTAATTATAGAAACAAATGAAAACTTCTTTTTAGCTTTTAGGTATCTCACACCTAACATTAATTCTAATCTCAAAAGAAAACTCCAAAAAATTAAAAGTAATTTAGTTGATGATTTAATTATACTGAAAATTTTTAACTTTGTCAAAAAATCTATTTTAAGTTTTTTGTTTGTGGTGGCTTTGCCCCATGCGAAGCGTGCCCAGAGGGTACACACCCCCACTTCTTTTGGTGACCCAAAGAAGCAAAAAGACTGCATTTTGATGAAGTATTACTTATGTATAATCAAAATACAATATATTGTTTATATATATATCTAAATATAAAGCTAAAAACTTGCACTTTTTGCAACTTTTTGCGGCGGGAAAAAGTTGATAAAATATATATAAAAATAATATAGTTGTTTATTTATATATAAATAATAATTTTTAAACCATGTTTACACAGAAGTAGTTTTTAATAAGTATAATACATAAAATATATACACTACTAAAAATATAATTCCCTTTACATTTGTTAAACTTCTTCCTCTAAAAGTAAATAACAATAATATTAAACCGCTTAAAACCATAATAACATAGTCTATTAAATAATTTTGTGCAGCAGGAAGCACTATTCCTCCAAACTTAAATGAAGCTATAGAAGATATGCCAAGCACAGCACCAACATTAAAAATATTGCTTCCAACAATGTTTCCTATAGATATATCAGCCTCTTTCTTTGAAGCAGCTATCACACTTGTAACTAACTCTGGTATGCTTGTACCAACAGCAACAACTATAAAACCAATAATATGCTCGCTTATAAAATTCCTAAATATTCCAGTAACACCTTTCAAAAATATATCAGACCCCACAGCAAGAGCAAATATTGACAGCACAATTTTAAATATAGCCCTAGATATACTATATGTCTTTGTAGATGATGATACTTCTTTTTCAAATATAGCAAGCTCATCTTTATCTTTAGAGACAACAGTATATAAATAATAAACATATATGCATAGCAAAACTAAAAGTATTACACCCTCTACAACAGATATCTTATCACCAATTAAACTCTTAGTATTAAAATTAAATAAAGTAACAAATAATACAGCATATATTATAAACATAGAAAGCATAGATACATGATAAGATTTTTTGCCCGCAGACATATTCATAAATAAAGCAGATACCCCAAGCACAAATACTATATTAAATATATTACTCCCAATAACATTACCAACCGCAATAGCACTCTCTCCCCTCACAGCACCAAACAAACTAACAAAAAGTTCAGGCATAGATGTACCCATTGCAACAACAGTAAGCCCTATCACTATAGGAGGAATTTTTAATCTGTTTGCAATCATCACGCTCCCATCAACTATATATGTGCCTCCAAGATATAATAGAAGTATCCCCGCAACTGTAAAAACTATATATAATAAAATATTTGTCATCTATAAAAATATCCTTTAATTGTTATCTGAATTATTATTATTTTCTGTATTGTCAGCAGCCTCTATATTAGCTTTATCACTGTTATCATCATTTTTATTATTTTTTTTGGCTATAATAGATATTATTAAATAAATTACAAATATTATAAGTATTGCTATTATTAAAGCCGTAGAAAACCATAATGGAAATAATACCCAAACCCAACTCCATGTAACAGCATTAAAAAGTTTTAGTATTATAAATATAAAAGTTAAGAATGTAAAAAATGCAACCGCTATATTGAGAATAGGTAATTTATTTTTTGTTTGTGTGCTTAGCTCATTTGTTTTTGAATTGTCTTCGGAATGGCTTTCAGTATTCTCTGTATTATCTGTTTTATCATTGTCTATTTCTTTATCTTTCTTAAAAAACAATGAGTAAAAAATAATAGTACCTACAATTAAAATCGCTTCCAAAATTAGAAGCAATACAATATCTCTCCAATTAAAAGTAATAGTTTTACTCAAGTTTAATAAACTTAATGCTATTATAAGCATAGGTAAAAGTTTGCAAGAAATATTTAAAAGATTCTTTAAAAAATATAAACTAGCCATTGTAAATACATTTTTTATAGTATTAGCTTTCATAATAAAACACCTAATATTATTTTTTTATTTATTATAATGATATTTTTAATTAAATTCAAATTATATAAACTTAAAAATAATCAAGTTAAGAGACTAATTTCCGACTAATTAACATAATACAATATAATAAAGAAACATAAAAAGGATAAAAAAATATGCAAATTTTTAGCGTAGACTACTTACCTACAAACAATTATGAACTATTAGGTTTGGTTAAAGGTAATATTGTACAATCAAAACATATAGGAAAAGATATATTAGCTTCTTTAAATACATTAGTAGGAGGCGAAGTAACAAGCTATACAGAAATGATAAACGAAGCAAGAGATATAGCTACAAACAGAATGATAGAAGAGGCTAAAAAACTAGGAGCCAATGCAATAATAGGAGTTAATTACAGCACTTCTTCAGTATTGCAAGGCACTACAGAGGTTGTTGCTTACGGCACAGCTATTTTATTAAAATAAAAAATTAATTAAAAAAACGAAATTTTTTTAAAAAAGGAAATAAAATGAGAAGACAAAGCACAGAATTTGAAGATTTAGATATGAATGAAGAGGCATGGCGTATATTTAGAATAATGGGCGAGTTCGTTGATGGTTTTGAAACTATGTCTATATACAACAATGCTGTTACAATTTTTGGAAGTGCAAGAACAAGTCCGGATCATCCGCATTATAAATTAGCATATGAAACTGCAAAACTATTAGCAGAAAATAAATATGATATCATCACAGGCGGCGGCCCCGGAATAATGGAAGCAGGAAATAGAGGAGCTTTTGATGCCAATGGAAACTCTATTGGTTTATGCATAGAATTGCCTTTTGAGCAGAGAACTAATCCTTATGTAAAAGAAGAAATTAAGTTTAGATATTTCTTTGCTAGAAAAGTGATGTTTGTAAAATATGCTAAGGCTTTAATTGTATTTCCGGGCGGTTTTGGTACTATGGATGAAATGTTTGAAACACTTACATTAGTACAAACTAAAGTATTGAAAAAAATACCAATAATTGTAGTTGATAAAGAATTTTATACTGGGCTTATGAATTGGATAGAAAAAGATATGATTAATGAAAAGTATATAGATAAAGAAGATTTAGATCTCATGTATCATACTGACGACCCTAAAGAGGTACTTAGTATAATTAATAATTTTTATAATAAAAAATAAAAAATTATGTATAAAGTTTTTGTAATTATTTTTATTTTCAGCAACTTTCTATTTGCACAATTAAAAGGATTTCCAGAGTTTTTTAATTTGGACGGATATAAAACTCTTAAGTTTGGCATGAACATAGAAGAAGTTAATAACAAAATTACAAATTATAATACAGACTTATATGCTGACTTTCATCAAGAAGTTCAATTAAATGAAAACACTGTTTTAAACATATATAAAAACATTGATGATAAGTTGGCATATTATTTATATTTTTATAATGATTATCTTTATAGAATAGAAGTATGCAATCATATAGGATATAGCTATAACAACAACGATTTCTACTACCCTTCTGAGGCAACAGATATAGAAAATATAAAAGAAAAAATAACATTCAAATATGGCAATTCATCTTCTACAGACATAAAATATTATTCATACTACAATAAACCTTTTGAAGAATACACTATATGGTGGTATTCAGATTTATCAAGCGTATCATTATATGTAAAGCCTGATTTAAATAGTTTAGAGAAAGCTATAAAATTATATTCTTATAGGCTTTCTTTTTATGATGAAATGAAATTAAAAGAAATATATAAATAAAAATATTATTAAAGCTTTATATAATTTTTTAGTAAATAAAACAAAAGAGCTCAATAAATATATTACTGCTAACAATATTACTTTTACAAGTATTGACTTTTTTGTATTTTAATTTAACATAATTTTATAAATATTTTTTAATTTTAATAAAATTTAAAGGATTTTAATATGTGCGGAATAGTTGGATATGTAGGAAATAATGATAATGCAATTGATATACTCTTAGAAGGACTTACATCTTTGGAGTATAGAGGATACGACTCTGCTGGAATATCTGTTGTTAATTCAAACAATAAAATAATCACTTATAAAGCAGAAGGCAAACTTGATAATTTAAAAAATCTTATTCAAGATAATATACCATCAAATATAGGCATAGGGCACACTAGATGGGCAACACATGGAGCGCCTTCAGATATTAATGCTCACCCACATTTTACAGAAAGACTTTCTCTTGTTCATAATGGTATTATAGAAAATTATAAAGATATAAAAAAAGATTTAATAAATAGGGGTTATAAATTTCTTTCTGAAACAGATACAGAAGCAGCAGCAAATTTAATAGATTCATTATATGAAGGAGACCCTTTAACTGCTATAAAAAAGGCGGTTAACATAATAGAAGGTTCTTATGCTTTTGCAATTATATTTAAAGATGATGTTAATAAAGTATATGCCGTAAGAAAATCAGCACCATTAATAGCTGCTTTAGGGGATAATGAAAACTTTTTAGCTTCCGATGTACCTGCAATATTAAAATATACTAATAAATATGTATTGATAGAAGAAAACAATATTGCTGTTTTAGAAAAAAATAAAATAACTATATATGATGAGAACCTAAAAGAAACTGATTACAAAATACTTGAAGCTAATTGGACTGTAGAACAGGCAGAGAAATGCGGATATGATCATTTTATGTTAAAAGAAATTAATGAGCAGCCTAAAGCACTACTTGATACTATAGAGCCTAGAATAGTCCATGGTATTCCAGATTTTGAAAGAGATGGGATCACTGATAAAGAGTTTTGGAAGTTTTTTGATAGGGTTTATATAGTGGGATGCGGTACAGCTATGCATGCCGCCATGATAGGAAAAAGACTTATAGAAGATAATTGCAGAATACCTGTAGAATGTGAAATAGCTTCTGAGTTTAGATATAAAAACCCTATACTTACAGAAAAAACTTTATCAATATTTATATCACAATCGGGGGAAACTGCTGACACTTTAGCAGCTTTAAATTTAGTTAAAAAGCAAGGATATAAAACTTTAGCAATAGTAAATGTTAATGGTTCATCTATTGCGAGAAATGCTGATTATGTTATATATACTTATGCTGGTCCTGAAATATCTGTAGCTTCAACAAAGGCTTATTCTGTACAGATGGCTATGATGTATTTGATAACTTTTAAAATAATATTAGAGAGAAAAATAAAAGACAATGATTATATAAAAATATTAATAAAAAATTTAATAAACACTATAAACTCTATAGAAGATGTACTTAATATGAGCGACACAATAAAAGATTTATGCATTGATTATAAAGAAGCAAATAGTATATTTTTTATGGGCAGAGATTTGGATTATTATCAGGTTATGGAAGGAGCTTTAAAAATGAAAGAGATTAGCTATATTCACTGCGAGGCATATGCAGGAGGCGAGCTTAAGCATGGTGCCATATCTCTTATTACTGATAATGCTCCTGTTGTGGCATTAGCTATACAAGAAAAGATACTAAGCAAAATGATAAGCAACACCAAAGAAGTGATATCAAGAGGTGCTAATGTACTTCTCTTTGCTAAGGAAGGTGTTGATATAGATAAAGATGCATACAAAAAAATATTATATCTTCCTAAAGTTGAAGACATGTTTATGCCTATAGTTTCAATAGTGGCATTACAATTATTGGCTTATCATACTGCTGTTATAAGGGGCTGCGATGTTGATAAGCCTAGAAATTTGGCTAAAAGCGTTACCGTTGAATAATATAAATAAAGTGTTATTTAATAATTGACTTTTTTGTGTAATAATGTTATTATGTTAAACAAGCCGATTTAATTGGTAAACTTTTCCATAATAGCAAAATGTTCTTTAAAGATATTTTTTAATAAATTATCTTAAAAAAAGACATTGTTACTTAAATATTAGTAATCAAAGCATTATGATTTTTTTAATATAGTAATAGTTTAGAAATTTATGGATATAGGGTGCCTTAATCGGTACTCTATTTTATTTTAAAGGATATGCTTATGTCATTACCAGCTATGAAAGACCTCTTAGAGGCAGGCGTTCATTTCGGACATCAAACTAGAAAATGGAACCCTAAAATGAAACCTTTTATTTTTCAGGAGAGAAATGATATACACATCATTGACCTAATGAAAACTTTAACTTATGTAAAAAAAGCTTATGATGCTGTTAAAGAAATGTCAAGAAACGGCGGAAATATACTTTTTGTAGGTACTAAAAAACAAGCTTCACAAAGTATAAAAGAAGCTGCTGAAAAATGCGATATGTATTATGTTAATAATCGTTGGTTGGGTGGTATGCTTACTAACTTCGCTACTATCAAAAGAAGTATCGCTAGACTTAAAAGAATAGAAAAAGAAGAAGTTGATGGTACTTTTGATAAATTACCTAAAAAAGAAGTAATACTCCTTCTTAAAGAAAAAGACAAATTAGAAAAGAACTTTGCAGGTATCAAAGATATGGAAAACTTACCGGATATGATATTTGTAATAGACCCTATGCAAGAGCATATTGCTGTAAGCGAAGCTAGAAAATTAGGAATACCTGTAGTTGCTGTAGTAGATACTAACTGTAACCCAGAGCTTATAGATTATCCTATACCGGGCAACGATGATGCTATTAGAGCTATAAGCTTATTTGCTGGAGTTATATCTTCTGCTATTATAGACGGACAGAATGAGGCTGGAAAAGAAACTTTAGCTAAACATGAATCTACTGGTGAGATTGCTGAAGAGGTTTATGACAATAGTGCTACTGAAGCTGCTGAAGCTATTGCTGAACAGTATGGTGTTTCTGACCAAGACGACCAAGATTAATAAAAAATAAAAAAATTAAACTAAAGGATAAAAAAATGGCAAATATTAGTATGGACACTATTAAGGAGCTTAGAGAGCGTACTGGTATAGGTATTATGGAATGTAAAAAAGCTCTTCAAGAAGCTGATGGTGATATGGATAAGGCTATTCGCCTATTAAAAGAAAAAGGTACAGCTGTTGCTGCTAAAAAAAGCGAACGTACAGTTAAAGAAGGTTCTATAGGTTTTTGTGTTAATGATGATAAAAGCCAAATTGCTTGTATAGAACTTCAATGTGAAACTGACTTCGTTGCTAAAAATGAATTATTTATTAATTTAGCTAAAAGCATTGCTAAAACTGCTATGACAGTTGATAATGCTAGTGTTGATACTCTTCTAAACACTAAAGGTGAGAATGGTGAAACTATTCAAGCTATGATAAACGAAGGTATGCAGAAATGGGGAGAGAAAACTGTACTTGCAGAAGTAAAAGTTATGAAGACTGATGGTTTCTTTGGAAGCTATGTTCACTTCAATAATAAACTTGTTACTATTGTTGAGTTTGATGTTAAGCCTAAAGGAAAATGCTTAGAGATTGCAAATCAAATAGCTATGCATGTTGCTAGTGAAAAACCTTTAGCTTTAAACAGAGAGGGAATTGACCCTAATGCTGTTAATGAGCAAAAAGAAATATTTGAAAAACAAGTAAGAGATGCTGGCAAACCAGAAAACATGGTAGCAAAAATAGTTGAAGGTAAAATGAACTCTTGGTATTCTGAAAGCGTTCTTATAGACCAAAAATTATTTACAGATAATAAAATATCTATCAAAAGTTTAATAGATGAAATATCTAAAGAAGCTGGTGCTACAGCAACTATCAAAAACTTTGCTATAATTTCGCTTGGTGTTTGATATTAATTAAGACAAGTAAAAAAAGAGGCTTTATATTAAGCCTCTTTTTTTATGCCTATGGTATTGGTATAAAAGAACTGCATTCTTATTATAAATTTTATAATTTAATTGTACATTAAAAGGCACTCCCCCGCACGACTAAGAAGTTATAATTAAAGCATAACATTACCGTGCGGCAAGGTGGTACAGCTCGTATGCGGGAAAAAGTTGATAATACATTTATAAAATATACAAATCTACAAAGTAATTTTTTTGTTTTCTTCAACCGATTCTAAAACTATACAATTAGCACCAATAATAGAATTTTTACCTATTACAGTGTCTCCTCCAAATATAGAAGCATTGGCATATATTGTAACATAATCACAAACTGTAGGGTGTCTTTTCTTGCCTTCCAAACTTCTTCCATTAGTTAATGATAATGCTCCCAAAGTAACTCCCTGATATATTTTTACATGATGACCTATAAGTGTAGTTTCTCCTATAACTATTCCTGTACCATGATCTATAAAGAAATAATCGCCTATATTTGCCCCCGGGTGAATATCTATTCCTGTTTTTGAATGTGCAAATTCAGATATAGTTCTTGCAATTAAATACTCTCTTTGATTATAAAATATATGTGCTATTCTATAATGAAAAATTGCTCTAAAACCGGGATATGTTAATACTATTTCATCATAAGATTTTGAAGCAGGGTCAGATTGATAAAAAAACTCTAAATCTTTTTCAAGGCTTAATGTAATCTCTTTAAGCTTTTCTATAAAATCTAATAATAGAGAATTATTACTTACTATTTTTTTGTAAAGTTCAATTATATTTTTTTCTACAATATTTTTATTAGGAGTCTCTCTAAAAAAATTAGGAAAAACATAGTCTCTTATAAGTTTTACAATTTCTTTTATATCATTTTGATTAGGAAGTTCTTTAAAAGTTTTTAGTTTCATAAATAATCCTTTAATTCCAAGAATATCTCTCTCCTGTATCAGGCAAAATACAAAGCATTTTTATTTTATTATTTAAATCATTATTTAATTGTCTTGATAAATCTATTGCTGCATAAACACTAGCCCCTGAAGATATACCAACATATAAACCTTCAGTAAAACATATTTCTCTTGCAGTATTAATAGCATTATCATTTGATACATCTATTATTTTTTCTACTACATTCAAATCCAAAATTTTGGGTATAAAATTAGCTCCTATTCCCTGTATTTTATGAGGAGCCGCATATCCCTTTGTAAGAAGAGGAGAAGATTCAGGTTCAACTCCAATTACTTTAGTATTTTTATTATTATCTTTAACATATTTACCTATCCCTGTAACAGTTCCTCCAGTACCAATTCCCGCAAATATATAATCTACATCTCCCATATCTTTATATATCTCTGGTGCTGTTGTTAAATAATGTGCCATAAAATTAGATTCATTAACAAACTGACCGGGTATTACAGAATCATGTATTTCTTTGTTTAATTGATTTGCTCTTTCAACTGTTGCATCCATTCCGCCATCAACTAATTCTAACTTTGCTCCATAATCTTTTATAAGTTTTCTTCTCTCTTCAGACATTGAAGAAGGCATAACTATTATAACATTAAGCCCTAAATAGTTCCCAATAGCTGCCATAGCAATACCTGTGTTACCAGAAGTAGGCTCTATAATTGTAGAACCTTTTTTTATTTTACCGTCTTTAATTAAATCTAATAATATTTGTTTTACTGCTCTGTCTTTTATTGAAGCAGCAGGATTATTTTTTTCTACTTTGCCATATAATTCTATATTTTTATTTAAATTAAATTTTTCTTCAATATTGCTTAATCTTATAATAGGAGTATTGCCTATTAAATCGAGTATATTGCTAGCTATCATATAAATCTCCAAAATAATATATATTTTTAATTTACGTTAATATTTTTTTAACAACAGTCATAAACTAAAATACATTTAATAATTAAATAAAAAAGGAGCTCTTATTATTAAGCCCCTTTTCAATATATATATTCTATATTTTTTAATCTCTATATGGGGAAATATCTCTAAGCCTTGCTACTATCTTTTCTATAGCATCTGCTGTATACATTATTTCGTCCATAGTGTTATCTAATGATAAAGAGAATCTCGTTGAGCTATGAGCATATTCAAAAGGAACTCCCATAGCCTGTAAAACTGGAGAAGGCTCTAAAGTACCAGAAGAACATGCACTTCCGCTTGAAGTACATATACCATAACCATCAAGCAATAAAAGTATAGCTTCACCTTCTATATTTTTAAAGCTAATATTTGTAGTGTTGCTTACTCTTTTAGCCCCTTTACCATTAATTTTTACTTCTTTAATTCTTTTTAAAACTTCTTC
Source organism: Brachyspira sp. SAP_772 (assembly GCF_009755885.1). Classification (NCBI taxonomy): domain Bacteria; kingdom Pseudomonadati; phylum Spirochaetota; class Spirochaetia; order Brachyspirales; family Brachyspiraceae; genus Brachyspira; species Brachyspira sp. SAP_772. Next base: position 965,448 of record NZ_VYIX01000001.1, read on the forward strand.
TTCAAGTTTATCTCTCAATTTAGAAGTGTGTTCAATAAATTTAGGAAGCTCTGCCTTAACCATAGAAGCAGCCTTACCAAGACCTATTATATAAGGAACATTCTCAGTACCAGCACGGCGTCCTCTCTCTTGGTGCCCTCCTGTTTGTACTGTTCTTAATTTAGTGCCTTTTTTAATATATAAAGCACCAATACCTTTGGGAGCATGTATTTTATGGCCTGCTATTGTAAGCATATCTATATAAGGCTCATCTTTCATAATTAAAGGCAATTTACCAGCAGCCTGCACAGCATCTACATGAAATACTGCACCTGCATTTTTTACTATCTCACCAATCTCTTTTACAGGGAAAATTACACCTGTTTCATTGTTAGCATACATTATAGATACTATAGCAGTATTATCATTAATAGCTTTTTTTAAATCATCTATATTAATGTTTCCATCATTGTCTACATCTAAAAGAGTAATTCTATAACCCAAACGCTCTAATGATTTACAAGTTTCTATAACAGCAGGGTGTTCTACTCTAGTAGTGATAATATGATTCTTTGTAGGGTAAGCCTCTATTGTACCCCTAATAGCCATATTATCTCCCTCACTTCCGCAAGAAACAAAACAAACCTCTATAGGGTCACATCCTAAAAAGTCAGCAACTTCTCCTCTTGCTTTTTCCATCTCTTTATGCACAGCACCTGCTGGGCTATACATACTAGAAGGGTTATAATATTGGTCTTTGAAATATGGAAGCATTGCATCCAAAACTTCTTGATATACCCTAGTAGTGGCATTATTATCCATATATATAATTTTATTTTCAGACATAATTCACACTCCTACTACTTCCAAATTTTTATCAACCAACTCTTTAATCTTAGGCTCAACAAAACCTTTTAAAGTGTTCTTAGAAGCCATACAAGAAGAACAAGCTCCCTTAAAAGATATTTTTACTATGTTGCCTTCTATATCAATTAGTTTACAGCTACCGCCGTCCATTTTAAGCATAGGGTTGATTACTGTCTCTATTGCCTCTTCTATTTTTTTAATCTTTTGTACTGTAGTGAGAGGTGCATTTTTTTGAGCTCTTTCTCTCTCAGCAAGCTCTTCATTTAAAATATCTTCTAATTTTACCTTACAAGCTCCGCATCCGCCGCCTGCTTTAGTGTAGAATGTTATCTCATCTACTGTTGTTAAATTATTTTCTCTTATAGCTCTCTTTATTTTAGTATCTGTTACACCAAAACATTTACAAATTATAGCTCCCTCATCATGCTCATCTTCTTCTACATTGATTCCTCTGTAATTATTAATAGCCTTTTCTAATGTTTCCATTCCCATTACAGAACAATGCATCTTCTCCTCTGGAAGACCTCCAAGCTCCATTGCTATATCTTTATTTGTAATCTTTTTAGCCTCATCTAAAGTTTTACCCTTTATCATCTCAGTTAAAATACTGCTGCTTGCTATAGCAGAAGCACAGCCGAATGTTTGAAACTTAGCGTCTTCTATCACTTCAGTATCTTTATTAATTTTTAGAGTTAATTTTAATGCGTCTCCGCAAACGATACTTCCAGTCATAGCCTCAGCATCAGGATTCTCTATCTCTCCAACATTTCTTGGATTTATAAAATGATCTTTTACTTTATCTGTATATTCCCACATAATATATTTTTACCTCCATTTAATTAATAATTATTTACTTATTAATTTCATCAAGTATTTTCTGTATAGTAGGTATACAACTACCACAGCCTGTTCCAGCTTTTGTGATGTTTGAAACCTCTTCTACAGTTTTTAATTTATTTTTCTTTATGGCGTCTCTAATTTCACTTTCCTTGACACCCATACAGAAACATATTGTTTTATCGTCAGCCATATATTTTATTCTCCTATTTGTTTTTTTAATTTAATGTTATAAAACAGACTATAATACTATTTGAAAAAAATAATATTAATATTCTATAACCCTTCATTGTTAGAATATTATAACACTTTAAAAAATAAATATCAAGTACAATAATACAATATTAATTTATTATATTTTTCACTAAACTAATAATATAACACAAATTAAACTTTACAAAAATGCTTATATGATATAGAATTATGTTAATTATATATAACTTTTATGGATAAACTTATGAAAACTATTAATTTAATACTTGGAAATCATAATCATCAGCCTGTAGGCAATTTTGACTTTGTGTGCGAAAATACTTATCAAAATGCTTACAAGCCTTTTTTAGATATATTAGAAAAATATAAAGATATAAAATTTAATTTTCATTATACAGGTTGTTTGCTTCAATGGTTAGAGAAAAATCACCCTGAACATTTGGACGCTTTAGCTAAACTTGTTGCAGAAAAAAGAATAGAACTTCAAAGCGGTGCATTTTATGAGCCTATAATGCCTTCTATACCAGATAGAGATAAAGATTTGCAAATAACAAAATTAAATAAATATATAGAAAAAAGATTCAAAACCACTCCCAAAGGTGCTTGGATAGCTGAGAGAGTTTGGGAGCCTACATTGGTAAAACATTTGGCAAGAAATGGCATAAAATATATTATGATAGATGATTCTCAATTTCTCACAACAGGAATTGATACAAAAAATATATACAGCTATTTTTTAACAGATGATGAATCTTATAAGCTTAATATATTTCCTATATCTCAGGAGCTTCGTTATTTAATACCATTTAGAGAAGTAGAAAAATCCATTGAATATTTAAAATCTATAGCAACAGAAGATGGAGAGAGAGTAGTAGTTTTACATGATGATGGTGAGAAGTATGGAGATTGGCCGGGTACTAAAAAATGGGTTTATGAAGATAAATGGCTTGAAAAGTTTTTTGAGGCACTTACAAAAGAAAAAGACATTATAAAAACTATTACCTATAGCGATTATATAGAAAAATATGCACCTATTTCAAAAATATATATACCTACAGGCTCTTATGAAGAGATGCTTACATGGGTACTTCCTGCTAAGGTGCAAGATGAGTTTCATTCAAAACAAGAAGAGTTTAAAAAGCAAGAAGAAAATGAAATAGTAACAAGATTTATGCGAGGAGGTTTTTGGAGAAATTATTTCTTTAAATACTCTGAGAGCAATAGAATGAACAAAAGAATGCTTTTTGCTTCAAATATGGTTCATGAATTAGATAAATCTCAAGAAAAAGAGGAAGCTTTAGATTATTTATTACAAGGTCAATGCAACTGTCCTTATTGGCACGGAACATTTGGAGGGCTTTATTTAAACAATTTAAGGCATGCCACATATGCTAATCTTATAAAATCTAGCTCAATAGTAGAAAAAAAGAAATATGGAAGCGGATATTTTATGAACTATGATTTGGATTTTGATATTGACGGCAGAGACGAGGTTGTGGTAAGTTCAGAGAAATCAAGTTTGGTATTTCACACTTTAAGCGGTTCTATTATAGAATGGGATTTAAAAACTAATAACCCTATAAACCTAATAGACTGCTTAAAAAGAAGAGAAGAGGCTTATCATATTGCTGCTATTAGAAATGCTAATAAAGAATCAAATGACAATGAACATGTATCAATTCACGAGATAGCTAAAAAGATAGATGATGATATCGCTAAATATTTGGTATTTGATAAAAATGAAAAGGTATTTGCTGTTGATCATTTCTTAAAAACAATGCCTAGTGCCGAAGAGTTTCAATTATTAAAGTATGATGAAGAGGCTGATTTTTATAATTCATATTATAATTTAATTGAAAATAACATAGATAAAAATAATGCTAATATAACTTTTGAAAAAAATGGTTTAGTTAGCGGAAAAGAAATAGTTTTAACAAAAAAATATATTGTAAATAAAGACGGAAGTTTTAATATAAACATAACAATATTAAATAAATCTAATGAAAATATAAGTTTTGTTTATGCTTTAGAGAACAATATTACTTTGCTTGCTGGAAGTGAAAAAGACAGATATTATATTGGAGGGGATAATAGAATATCTGATAACTTATCAAATACAGGTGAATATAAAGGCAAAATATTTGGTATGGCTGATGAAGGATATATAAAGATAAAATTATTTTTAGAAGCTAATGAAGAGACAAACTTCTTATATATGCCGAATTATACTATATCTGATGCTGTTGATAAACTTGAAATGAATTATCAAAACTCAACTATAGTATTGTGCAAGGATATAAATTTAAAACCAAATGTAAAAATAGAATATAATATAAAAGCTCATATAGAAGAATTAAAATAATAAATAAAGAAGGTAAATGTTAAATGAAAATATTCTATATCATATCTAATAAGAAACATAGCGGCAAAACTTATTTAGCTTCTAATATAGTAGAATCAATAAAAATATTAGGCAAAAGTGTTTGTTATTATAAACCTTTTGTTATGGAAGTAAAAGATAATAAATTATTTGACTCTGAATATATAAAAAATACTACCACATTAAATGCTTCAGATATTTTTGTTTCTTATGCTACAAATGGAAATCTCTCTCCTCTTCATAGCATCAACACAAAAATAGATGAGAGAGATGTTACAGATTTGATAGATGAATGTAAAAAAGTTTATGATTATATGGTATTAGAATCTCTATGCCTATATGACCCAATAAAAGAGAATTATAGCTTTTTAGATTTAATCATGGATATAGAAAGATATGATAATGAAATACATATTATACCTATGGTAGAATATGATACTAATGTAATTCACTCTAGTCTTGAGCAAGTTGAACTTTTTCATCAAAGAGGGTTTAAAATACCTTTTATAGTTATCAATATAAAAAAAGATGTATTTGTACAAAATGAAGTTATAGAATATATTAGAAGACAAATATCTCCTATAAAGCTGCATACAACTATATTTGATAACTTTGCAGAAAGTAAAAAGATTTTAGAAATAAAATATCCTAATATTATTATGCAATTAATTAAATAATGATTATTCCTTTATTTGGTATATTTAAAACTTTTATTTCTGATTCTATTTTCTTTTTAGCAAAACTTTCTTTCATGGCATTAGAAACTTTTTTAATAACATTTTCATCGTTTTTAACTAATGCTAATATTGATGAACCTGCTCCGCTTATAGTAACAGAGTAAGCACCTGCATTTTTTGCCTGTTTAAATAATTCTTTAAGCCCCGGTATAAACTTTGCTCTATAATCTTGATGAAGTTTGTCGTCAGTTGCTACTTCAAGTAAATCAAGCCTGTTTGAAGCTAATGCAGAAGTTAGAAGTGCTGCTCTTGAAATATTAAATATAGCATCTTTAAAACTTATCTCTTTTGGGAGTGCATTTCTTGCTTTTTCCGTACTCAAATAAAAATTTGGAATAGCTACTATTGCTTTTAAATTTTTTGGAGCATTAATTTTAACATATTTAAAATCTTCATTTTTGCGTACAACACCAGATATAATTCCACCAAGTATGGCAGGCGAAACATTATCAGGATGCCCTTCAAGCTGAACTGCCATATTTAATATATCATCTTCAAGAGAGAGTTTATTTCCTAATATATAATTAGCACTAAGAAGCCCCCCAATGATTGCCGCAGAACTGCTTCCAAGCCCGCGTGATAAAGGTATTCTATTTATGCATTTTATAGTGTAGCCTTTTTCTGGCTTTTCTTTTAGTTTTTTATACACGAGCTTCATAGCATCAAGTATCATATTATTGTCTTTTGATATCTCTTTTTCGCCCTCGCCTGTTATTTCAAATTCTATTTTTTTAGAGTTTTCATTTTCGTATATATGTATTTCATTATACAAATCTAAAGCAAGCCCCACACTGTCAAAACCAGAACCAATATTTGCAGATGTGGCAGGTATTTTAAAAGTTACAAGTTTTTTATTTTTTGATATTTTATTATTATTTTTTTTATTAACCTTATTCATAAATCATATTCCTATAGCTTTTCTTATCTCTTCTATATTGTTGTCAACTTTTATAGGAGCATTGCATATTTTTATTGCATTGTCAGGGTCTTTAAGCCCATTTCCTGTAAGTACAGAAACTACAACATCACCTTTTTTGAGTTTTCCTGCTTTATAAGTTTTTATAACTCCAGCTAAAGAAGCAGCAGAAGCAGGCTCAGCAAATATTCCCTCTTCTCTTGTAAGCATCTTATAAGCCTCTAATATTTCATCATCAGTAACAGAATCTATAAAACCATTAGATTCATTAGCAGCATTAACAGCAAGTTTCCAGCTTGCAGGGTTACCTATCTTTATAGCAGTAGCCAATGTTTGAGGATTTTCTATTACTCTATTTTGTACTATAGCAGCAGAACCCTCAGCCTCAAAACCTATCATCTTTGGTAAGCTTGATACCTTACCATTTTCTTTATATTCTTTAAAACCCATCCAATAGGCAGATATATTTCCTGCATTTCCAACTGGTATAGCTAAATAATCAGGAGCCTTTCCTAAAGTATCACAAATCTCAAATGCAGAAGTTTTTTGACCTTGAAGCCTAAAAGGGTTAATTGAATTTACCAATGTAATTGGATATTTATTTGTAATATCAACAACGGCTTTTAATGCCTCGTCAAAATTACCTTTAATAGCTATAACCTTAGCACCATACATCAAAGCCTGTGCCAATTTACCTAAAGCAATATTTCCATCAGGAATAACTACTATACATTGTATACCGCTTCTTGCAGCATATGCAGCAGCAGATGCAGAAGTGTTTCCTGTAGAAGCACACATTATAGCCTTAGAGCCTTCTTCAAGTGCCTTAGCAACTGCCATTACCATTCCTCTATCTTTAAATGAGCCTGTAGGGTTAAGCCCGTCATATTTGAAATATAATTCTATTCCTCCAAGTTCTTTTCCTATCTTTTCTGCTTTTATTAATGGGGTGTTTCCTTCATGCAAAGTTATTAATGGGGTTTTATCTGTAATAGGTAAATATTCTTTATATTCTCTTAAAAGTCCATTCCATGCTTTCATAATATTATCCTTTTAACTTTATTAATTTATAAAAATTAATAATTATTATTAATAGTATTTAATATAGAATATAATATAAACAACAATTTTTCAAGTTTTAATTACTATTAAATAAAAAATTTTGTAATATACTAAAAATTTTTAGGTTTGTCAATTTTTTGTTGTTCTTTTTCCCTCAGCTACGCACCCATACCTAAAGGTACTCCTTTCAGTCGTAAGCACTCCCTTTGGTTGCGGTGCAGACTTTGTCAAAGAAGCAAAAAGTGCAAGTTTAAATAACTTAAACCATATTAATTATACATTATATATAAAATAATATTTTTATTTTTTAAATAACTCAAACAAAAACTTTAACGCTTTTATATTTTTGCTATAAGGCGGATATTTGGTGTTAAGCTCAAAATTATAATTCTTTTTTAATACTGTAGTTTTCTTTGTAAAGCATTCAAAACTATAATAACCATGATACTCTCCTATTCCGCTTGTTGAAACCCCACCAAAAGGAGCATTGTTATTTAATATATGGCTTATAGTGTCATTTACAGATGCCCCACCAAAAGAAATATTGTTTAAAAAATATTCTATAAAATTATTATCATCAGAAAAAACATACATAGCCAAAGGGTGAGAACATATTTTATATATAATATCTCTTGCCTTTTCTTTGGTGTTGTAATAAATTATAGGAAAAATAGTCCCAAATATCTCATCTCTCATCACATTATTTTCTAAACTATCAGGCTCTAATAATGTAATTGAAAGAGATAATGCTTCATCATCATATTCTCCGCCGTATAATATTTTTCCATCATTTAAATAACTTTTTAATCTCTCATAATGACTTTTATTAATAATTCTGTTTAATTTTCTCTCATCTTCAAATAATTTTATTTCTGTGTTGAATGCATCTAAAAACTTATCTTTAATATTTTTGTTTACTAATAAATAATCAGGCGACACACAAGTTTGCCCAGAATTAATAAACTTTCCCCATATTATTCTCTTTAAAGCCTTGTTAATATTTTTTATATTATCATCAACTATAACAGGAGATTTTCCTCCAAGCTCTAAAGTAAGAGAAGTTAAAAAATTAGAAGCATTATTCATTATAATTTTTCCAACCCTAGGAGAGCCTGTAAAAAATATTTTATCATATTCTATTTTTGTAGTATATTCTGCAGGAAAAGATTTGTCTACAACAGCAATATACTCTTCATTAAATGTTTCTTTTATAGCAGAATATATTGCATCATAAACATTAGTTGTTAATTGCGAAGGAAGTATTATAGAAGTATTACCTCCAGCAATAGCGCCTATAAGAGGAAGAAAAGTTAATTGCAAAGGATAATTCCAAGGCGATATTATAAGCGATACTCCATAAGGCTTATTCATTATAATTGTTTTAGAATCTATTGTGAGAAAATTTCTTTTAACTTTTTTATCTTTCATCCAAGTTTTTAATTTTTTTATAAAAAGATTTATCTCATCAATTATAATAAATAACTCAGTGCCAATAGCTTCAAACTCAAGCTTAGCCATATCTTTATTGAGTGCATTAATAAAATTAGCCTCATTTTTTATAATCATAGCTTTTAGTTTTTTTAGCTGCTCTATTCTAAAAGAATATTCTAAAGTAGCACCGCTTTTAAAAAACTCTCTTTGCTTATTTCTTAACTCTTCTATGTACATAAAAATAATATTCCTTAAAAATAATTTTTTAATTTTAAATATTTGCAGGGCTTTGCCCCGCACCCCAGTTCTTTTATTGGTATAAAAGAACCAAAAGAACTGCATTTTTATTATAAATTTTATAATTTAATTGTACATTAAAAGGCACTCCCCCAGCACGACTAAGAAATTATAATTAAAGCATAACATTACCGTGCGGCAAGGTGTACAGCTCGTACGCGGGAAAAAGAACAAGAAAAATTTACAAGAAGTAATAACTTAAGTACATATAATCAAGCAAGCGATAAAGCCACTTCCATCATATTAGTAAAAGTTTTCTCTCTTTGTTCTGCTGTTGTGGCTTCTCCTGTAACTAAAGAATCTGATATAGTAACTATACAAAGAGCATTTACTCCAGCATAAGCAGCATTCATATATAAAGCAGCAGCTTCCATCTCTACAGCTAATACCCCCATTTTTGACCATTTAGGTGTAGCGTTGTTAGCCCCATAAAATACATCAGATGATAAAATATTACCCACATGATAATTTACTTTCATCTCATCAGCTTTATTAACAGCCCTTCTAAGTAAATTATAACTAGCAATAGGAGCATAAGTGCCCGGAAGTTCAAACTGTGAAGCATAATTAGAATCAGTACAAGCACCCATTCCTATAACCAAGTCCCCAATATGAAGCTTATCAACTAAAGCACCAGCAGTACCAATACGTATTAAATTTTTACAATCATAAAAATGTATAAGCTCATAAGAATAAATACTGCAAGAAGGCATTCCCATACCAGTACCCTGAACAGAAACTCTTTTACCATTATATGTTCCAGTATAGCCAAACATATTTCTTACACTATTATATTGCTTTACATTCTCCAAAAAATTCTCTGCTATAAACTTAGCCCTAAGAGGGTCCCCCGGAAGAAGAATAGTTTCTGCAATATCTCCTTTATTTGCTGATATATGTGGTGTAGCCATAATGTGTAACTCCTTTTTTCAATATAATTATTATAAACAAAACTTTAATCTTTTAATGTACTTCAAAGTTTTTCAACATCTATCTCTGCCACAGAATTAAATATATAATTTGGTTTATATGGAAACTCTTTTAACATTTCCATTTGTGTAACTCCAGACAATACCAAACAAGTTCTCATTCCAGCACCAAGCCCCCCAAGTATATCAGTATCCATTCTGTCGCCTATCATAACAGTATTTTCACTATGTGCATTAATTTTATTTTTGGCAAGAGACATCATAATAGGATTAGGCTTACCAACTATATAAGGTTTTTTTCCTGTAGCTGTTTCTATAGCAGCAAGTATAGGCCCTACTGCAGGTATAAGCTCTCCATCTGGAGCAGGATCTGTTATATCTGGATTACAACCTATAAATCTTGCTCCTTTATTTATAAGCGAAACAGCCTTTTTAAGCATATCATAATTAAAAGCACTAGTCTTACCAACTACAACATAATCAGGATTAACATCATTTATACTATATCCTATATTATAAAGCTCGCTCACCAATCCGCCCGTACCTATAACATAAGCACTTCCATTTTCTTGCTGAGTCTTTAGAAATTTTGCTGTTGCCTGTGCTGCTGTAAAAAAATGTTTATCTTCCAAGCCATCTATACCAAGAGATTCTAATTTTCTTTTTAAATCAATTGGTGTTTGTTCTGCATTATTTGTTAAAAATAAAAAAGATACATTTTTCTCTAAAAGCATATTAATAAAATCTTTAGCACCATCTATTAAATTATTTCCTCTATAAATTACTCCGTCCATATCTGATATTATACTAACCATATTAACCTCTTTTATTGTTTTTTATATTATTTTTTATATAAAGTTTTTCCTTCTTTTATTGTCTCTAAAACTTCTATACTGTTCATATCTTTAGCATCTATTTTTAATGGGTCATCAGAAAGTATTACCAAATCTGCTAATTTACCTTCTTTCAAGCTTCCCTTTATATCTTCTTCTCCATTTTGATAAGCAGCATTTATTGTGATAGCCTTAAAAGCATTTAGAGCATCTATTTTCTGATTTTCTCCAAGCAACACACCATCTCTTGTAGTTCTATTTAAAGCACAGCTTATAGTCTCTATCATATTAGGTTTTATAACTGGTGTATCTTGATGATATGTAAAAGGCAAATTGTTGTCTAATGCAGTTTTACTTGCACTTATTTGAGAAGCTCTCTCCATTCCTAAGTTTATTATATGAGTGTCTCCCCAATAATATATATGAGCAACAAATAAAGAAGGTATTATATTAAACTCACTCATTCTTTTATATTCATTCTCTTTTACAATTTGGCTATGAACTAATACGGCTCTATAATTGTTTGTAGTGCCTCTCTCTGTCATAACCTCTGATATTGCATCAACATATTGCTCAGCTGCGGCATCTCCATTACAATGAGCCTGCAATTGCATTTTATCATCAAAAGATTTTCTTACATATTCTTTTACAGTGTTATAATCATGTATAGGGTATCCTCTATAACCTTTCTCTCCTGTTATATAAGGCTCTTTTAACCAAGCAGTTTTTGCCTGAGGAGAACCGTCTAAAAATATTTTGTAGCCTGATATTTTAAATCTGTTGCTGTATTTACCAATCAACTCTTTGTGTTCATCAAAAATATTAGGAGCATTTTTCAAATCTATATAACCTATTATATCTATTTTAAATCTATTATTTGTTATCATATTCTCTATTAAAGGAAAATCACTATTTACTATTAAAGAGTTTTGAGCAGTTGCAATACCATAACTTAAATAAACATTCTCTGCCTGATTAACAAAGTTCATCATATCTTCATCGCTAACCTTAAAATCAACCTCTCTAGCATATTTCATAAAAGCACTCTCTTCCATATAACCAGTAGGCTTTCTGCTATTAGGATATCTTTCTATAACTCCGCCTTCTATATCTGGAGTATTTTCATCTACACCAAAATATTCTAATGCTTTAGAGTTCATGCTTCCAACGTGACCTGATGCATGCGTAATAAATATAGCTAAGTTTGTAGAAACTTTATCTAAATCATCCCTTGTAGGATTTTTTTTGCCCGGAAGTAAATTATTATCATAACCAAAACCTATAACCCAAGCACCGTTTGTAAGTTTATTATTTTTTATATAATCTTCTAATCTTGAATCAATTTCTGCTATGTTTGTACAGCCTGATAAATCTACGGTTGTGAGAGCTTGAGCAAAACTTATTATATGACTATGAGCATCTATAAAAGCAGGCATTAAAGTTTTACCTTTTAAATCTATTACTGACTTATTTTTTATTAAATTATTTGCTTCTTCATCAGTGTATGCTACTTTTGTGATTATTCCGTTACTTACTTCTATAGCCTTAGCATATAGAGTCTCTTCTGTGTTTCCTTCCATAGTTATAATATTGCCATTATAATACACTTGTAAATTATTATCTTTTTTACTTGCACAAGAAATGCAAATAAGCGAAATAATTAAAATAAACAAAATTGATAAATAAAACAATTTCTTCATAGTAATATTCCTCATTATTATCATTTATTAATAACAAGATTATATATTATAAAGAAAAAATTACATAATACTTTTTATTCTGTTAAATATCTAAAAACTATATTTTATAAAAATATTTTTAATTTTTTTATTTGCGGTGGCTTTGCCCCCGCACCCCCACTTCTTTTATTGGTATAAAAGAAGCAAAAGAACTGCATTTTTATATAAAGAATTATCAGTATTATAAGTAATAACGGGAGAAAAAGTTCTGCAACTTACGGTTGACAAAGTTAAAAATCTTTAGTATATTCCACAATATTAACATCTACATCATCATAAATAAAATTCTTTAATATCTTTGAAGAAAATAATTTGCTATCTACCTCTGGAAAAAATCTGTCGCAATTATAATTCTTATTTATATGAGTAAGATATATTTTATCTGCATAATCCATTGCTCTTTTATAAATAGACTCACCTCCTATAATAAATATTTGATTATGCTTTTCTAATAATAATTTGGAAATAGCATTTTCAAAACTACTTTCATAAAAAAGGTTATCATATTTATTTGAAAGCTCATTTTTATTAGATGATATAACAATATTTTTTCGGTTTGGAAGAGGCTTTGAACCTAAAGACTCAAAAGTAACTCTACCCATAACAACAGCATATCCTGTGGTAGTGCTTCTAAAAAACTGCATATCCTCTTTAATGTGCCCCCAAGGCATTACACCATTTAAGCCTATACCATTTTTTGAATCAACAGCAGCAATTAATGAAACTATCAAACTGCTACCTCCGCTTTTATTGTTGGATGATATTTATAGCCTTCTAATCTAAAATCCTCATAAACATGGCTAAATATATTCGGACGATCTTCTATAAATAATTCTGTAGTCTGTTCATAAGGCTCTCTTGAAAGCTGAAGTTTAACTTGCTCCATATGATTGCTATAAATATGTGCATCTCCAAATGTCATTATTAATTCTGAAGCTTTAAGCCCGCTATGCATAGCTAAAAGCCTTGTAAGTATAGCATAAGAGCTTATATTAAAAGGAACTCCCAAAAATAAATCTGCAGAACGCTGATATAAATGAGTTATTATACCGCCTTCATTATTAACAAAAAATTGGCACATCATATGGCAAGGAGGCAAATGCATTTTATCAATCTCCCCCACATTCCAAGCATTCAAAATATTTCTTCTGCTTGTTGGATTATTTCTTAATGTATTAACAACATTAGAAATTTGATCTATTTTATTTCCCTCTTTTGTTTCCCAAGCTCTCCACTGTTTTCCGTATACTGGACCAAGCTCTCCCATATCATCAGCCCACTCATCCCATATATGAACATTATTTTCAAGCAAAAATTTTATATTCGTTGAGCCTTGCAAAAACCATAATAATTCTATGATAACACCTTTCATAAATACTCTTTTTGTAGTTATAATAGGTATTTTATTTCCTTCAAATTTAAATCTTAACTGCGGAGCAAATATTCTTCTAGTACCAACCCCTGTTCTGTCTTTAGTATCCTCACCCTCTTCTAAAACTTTTCTTAATAATTCCAAATAGTTTTTCATAAACAATCCTAATTATTTTATATAAAGCATTATTATATATATTTAAAATATTTTATCAATAATTTTTATTTAATATTAAATTTTTTACATAGTTCTGATATCATTAACTCCTTTCTATTTTCGCAAAAAAGTATAAAATTCTCTGGTTTATAATCAATATCTGGTATCAAATTGTATATTTTATAGTCTTTTGAATTACTAATTTTTTTCTCTACCCAAGATTTAAAATCTTCAGCAGATTTAGCAGAATTTTCTGAAGCACCTAAAAATTGTAAATTTGATATATTATTTACAAGTTTTGCAACTTTATCAGGATCTAATCCCCAAGATTTTATATTTGCTTCTTTAAAAGAGCTTTTAGGATAAAGATGATCTATAGTTATTTGATCGTTAATATTAGGTATATTAATGATAGATGATAAAACTGAAAATAATAGTTTTTTATCCGTATTTTTATAATCCGTTTTTTCTACTAACTCTATAACATCTTCTTTATATAATGAAATATCCCCTCTTTTCCCTCTAAATTCAGCTCTAATACTTTCTAGCGGAAAATCATTAGAACCATTGTTTTTTATTATCTCTCTATATTTAGTTAAAGTATTATCTGAACCTCCGCCAAATATTTGCTTTATTTGAGACATTCTAAACCATTTTAAAATTTCACAAGTAATATCTTTATTAGACTCAATAAAATTATCACTGGCATTAATAGTTTTTAAAAAATATGCAATAGGCAAAACAGCATTATAAGAACTAATATATTCTTTACTATATCCATAATATTTAAGAATACTAAAAGACAATATTAAGTATTTTCTTATAGTTTCCCATAATTTTTCTATCTTTATCATATTATCTATAACAAAATTCTTAACAAAAAATTTAACATTTATATCAGCTAACATTAGAGATGATTTCATAATAAAATCTTTGTTAATATTAAATCCCAAATTGTTTATATTAAATACTAAATCTTCTATTTCTTCTCTAGCATTTTTATTTTCCCAAGTTGCTGAAATTGTAGACATAAGTAAATCAGAATAACTTAATTCTGTACCGCCGCTATTAACTCTTACAAATATATTAAGAACTTTATCTAAATCTTGAGAATTTTCTTCATAATAGTTTATTACAGGATCACTGTTTATTTTACTTTTAAAATTATTTATAAGATCATACACTTTTTCTTTATTTTCATCTTTTAATTTTTTTACATCACTATGATGTATAATAAAAAATGATAATTCTTTTTCAAGTATATCTCTAACTTTTATCCATAAATTTTTATCATCAGCCAATCTTTGTTCTGCTTCTTTTTCAGATAAAAATTTAAACTCATATTGATTAGTATTATATTCTTCAGTATTAGGAGAATATAACAGATTTAAATACAAATATTTTTTTATAAATGGATCAACAGTGTTCTTTTTAGCTCCTTTTTTCTTTTCAGTATAACTTCCATATAAGCCTATATATATTGAAGTTAATCTCTGCTGTCCATCTAAAATAGCTATAAATTCTTTTTCACCGCTTGGATTTAAACTGCTATTATTATTTTTTTGAGGATGATAATCTTTTATAAAATTATAAAAATTATATTCTTTTACTTTATCAGATTTTATTTTCCAAAATAGAAATGAACCTATAGGGTATCCGCTTAACAAACTATCAAATAAATTTTCAATTTGTTCTGCTTTCCATACATAGCCTCTTTGAATATCAGGCAAAATATAGTCTTGATCTTTAATACTGTCCATAACATCTGAAATAGTCTTTGATATATGAGCCATAATTTACTCCTTATATTAAATTGGTATTTTAACATATTTATTATTATTTTAAACAATAAATATATTGATTTATTATATTAAACATAATTATTAAAATAAAAAATGAAAATTTATATATAATCAATATACTCCAACTATTCTAAAATTTTCCCCTTGTAATTTTTTTTATATATTATAGAATATTTATATAAATAGGAATTTATTAATAAATATGCCGCTGAGTAATAACATATTCAAAAATCAATCTTATTTTTTCATGAGTAAAATCTACTACTTTTTTAAGGGAATATAATGGACATAATTATTATTATAATATTAATACTTTTAAATGGAATATTTGCTATGTCGGAAATAGCTATAATATCTGCAAGAAAAAGCTCTCTAACAAAAGACATTAAAGACGGAAATAAAAATGCACAAATAGCTTTAGACTTGGCTAATGAACCAGATAAGTTTTTATCAACCATACAAATAGGAATAACATTAATAGGAATACTAACAGGTATATATTCAGGAGACACTATATCAAAAGATTTATCAAACCTCTTAGTAAAAATAAATATCCCCGCAGCATATTCTCTAATAATATCTCAGGTGATAATAGTAGCATTAGTTACTTATCTAACATTAATATTTGGTGAATTGGTTCCAAAAAGATTAGGTATGGTTATGCCAGAAAGAATAGCAAAAGCTGTAGCAAGCCCTATGACTATATTATCAAAAATAGGAGCTCCTTTTGTGTGGATATTATCAAACAGTGCTATTATAGTTTCAAGAACTTTGGGTATAAAAGATGAAAAAACACCTATCACAGAAGAAGAAATAAAATCTATGATAGAAGAAGGCAAACAAGGCGGAGAGGTAAAAGAAGTAGAGCAAGATATTATAGAAAGAGCATTCTTTTTGGGGGACAGAAAAATAGAATCCATTATGACACATAGAGCTGATATAGTGTATTTGGATATAAACATGACTAATGAAGAAATAAAAAAAACAATATCCAAAAATCCTTACACCGTATACCCTCTAATAGATAAAACATTAGACAACATAATTGGTATTATAAAAATAAATGAAATATTTGATAAGTTAAACAACAGTAAATCAAAAATTGAAAAATACGCACAAAAAGCCACATACTTTCATAACAACATGGAAGTATATTTAGTGTTGGAAGAGATGAAAAAAAATAACACAAAAATAGGTTTTATATCAGATGAGTTTGGAAATATAGACGGTATGATTACCCAGCATGATATATTTTCTGCTTTGGTTGGTTCTATTAGCGAGACAAACCAAAATATGGATATAAGAAAAAGAAAAAACGGCGGATATTTTGTTGATGGACAATGCCCTATATATGACTTTTTAGAATATTTTGAAATAGAAGATGAAAATATATCAAATAACTATAACACCATAAGCGGACTAATATTAGAATTATTACAGCATGTACCAAAAGAAGGCGAATCTATAAACTGGAAAAACTTATCTTTAGAGATAGTTGATATGGATGGTGCTAGAATAGATAAAGTTATAGTAGAAAAGCTAGAAGAGAGCAAAGAAAATAAAGAAAATTAAACATATTGTATATTTGTATAATATGTAATATTGCTATAATTTTTTAGTTATGTTATAATGTCGTTACAGTTTAATTTTTTATGGAGGTAAATTATGCCACGTGTTATAAATAACGATTGTGTAGCTTGCGGATCATGTCTTCCTGAGTGTGCTTTCGATGCAATTAGCGAAGGAGATATTTACAAAATAGATCCTGAGAAATGTACTGATTGCGGAGCTTGTGAAGCTGTTTGTCCTAGCAACGCTATACATCAAGCTTAATGCTTAAGTAGGCATAACTGGGGGCGGGTCATTTATGATCTGCCCTTTAATATTTTTAAAAAGGAATTAAATTTGATAAAGAATTATGAGGCTTTTATATTATCATACAATAATTATAAAAACTCATCTATTATAGCCTCTTTTCTCACCCAAAAAAATATAATATCTTCTATTTGCTATCAAGCTAAAAAAAACTCTAAAGCTTTCGGCTCTGATTTAGAAAGCATATCAAAACTAAACATAAACATATACGAAAAAAAATCTGACAGCCTATCAATATTAAAAGAATCAAATATAATAAAAAATTATAATATCTTAGAAAAATCTATTTATTCATCATTAGCAGTATTTTATATAAGAGAATTACTATTATATTTTGCAAAAGATTTTGATGAGAGGTATTTTATTTTAATGGATAAAACATTATATGCATTAGAAGAAAATGAAAAACAAAATAAAGATAATTTGAAATATTATATAAATATATTATTAAGAGCCTTTGAAATAAAACTACTCTATATAGCAGGGCTTTCTCCTTTGTTAGATAATTGCGTATTGTGTGAAAGAGAAGATGCAAATTATTATTCTATTAATGAAGGTGGCTTAGTCTGTAACAATTGCAAAATAAATATAAAAGATGTTACAGAATTAGATTATAATGATATAGTGTTTATGAAACTAATAAAACATTCTTCTATGCTAGATATAGTAAATAATAATGATATAATAAAATATTATAATAACTCAATAACAACTATAAGAGATATACTACAAAAATCAATATACAATCATATACATAGAGAATTAAAAAGCTTAAAAGTATTAGAAGAGATTTTATTTAGTGATAATAATATCTAAAATTTGTTTAGTGTTATCTGCTATATATGTAGCATCTCTAAACTCTTCATCATTTCCAAAACCATATCTCACAGCAATAGAATCAAACCCCATATTTTTTGAAGCTTCTATATCATCTATTCTGTCTCCAATCATAATGGTTTCGTTTTTATTGAAGTTTTCTTTAAGAGAAACCTCTTTTAAAACATCAAGTTTATTTTTTATAACTCCTCCAAAAATAGCTCCATACATATTAGTAAAATATTTATCCAAATCAAAATGCTTTATTATTCTAACAGCAGATTCTAAAGGTTTCGCAGTTGCTAAATAAATATTGAAATTATTGCTGTGTAAAGTTTTTATTAAATCATCTATACCGTCATAAAGAGTGCAATTAAAAAGCCCATCGTTTCCATTATAGTCTTCTCTGTAATACTTTATAAACTCCATTGCCTTATCTTGATCATCATAAACATATTTTTTAAAACTCATATCAAGAGGAGGGCCAATAAATTTTCTTAGAGTATTATCTTCAGGCAATACAATATTTAAATTAGGATAAATCTCAGACATTTTTTTTATGCCATATTTAACAGCATTTGTAATACCATTAGCAGAATCTGTAATAGTGCCGTCCAAATCAAATAGAATATTTTTATATTTACTTTTCATTATCTTTCCACAAATATATATCCAGATGCAGGAAGTATCTCAAAACTTTTTTTCGATTTTTCTTTCATAGCCTTAAAAAGTAAATTAAGCCCTAAACTATCACTAGCCATATGCCCAGCACAAACAATATTAATACTATATTTTTTGCACTCTTCTATATGATTATCAGATAAATGCATCACAACTAAAGTACCAATACCCGCATTAGCTAAAGCAGAAATCATTCCAATATCAAAAGAAGCTCCCCCTGTCATATCTACAACAATCTTTCCCGCTCTATTTTTTTCATTTCCATTAAAAAGTTTAGGAGGATTATTATTCTTTGATGATATTTGATACTCTTCAATATCATTAAGTAAATCTAATATATCAGAAAGTTTATAGGGATTTTTTTCTTTTATAAGATTAGTTAAAAAAGTTTCAACATGATTATCTGCTAATGTATGCATACACATATAATTAATATTAAGAAGTTTAGCAGCAGTAACATCTCTGTTATGATTTGAAGGAGAAACAGAACGTTCAACTCCATTCATTCTTTTATTTGTGAGAGCCTCCGATACATTTACATTCACACCATTAAGATAGTTTTTATCAGTTTGCATAGCTATCACTTCATAAAACTTAGCATAAGCATAACCATTAGGATGATGCGTAACAACTAAATCAATATTTGTTTTTTTTTCATTTAATCTGTCAGCAAGCAAAAGCTCTGAAGTTTGCATATCAATACCGCAAAATATTTTTTTTATCTCTTTATCTTCTGCAATATTTAATATTCTGCTGTCAGCATATGGATTAAATAAATTATCCTTATCAAAACACTCTTTTTTTCTTTTATCTTTTATAGCCTCATAATCTTTTTTTACTATATCAAGCTCTTTTTCTACAATATCCCTTCCCCTCGGGTCAGCATCTATTGCACATTCTACAGCAGTCTTATAAAAATCATTTATATTAAAATATTTAGCCAAAATCAAAACTCCAAATTAAATATCATTTTTCTTATCGTTTTTAGGCTCGCCTCTATATTTATCAATTTGTATTAAGCCTTTATCTTCATAGAAAGTAACAGCCTTATAAGTTTGTCTAATATCAAATTCCCCGCTTCCTATAATAAGCTTAACACCAGCTAATGCTTCTTTTCCAGCACTTATTGTAGACTCTACCTTTTCTATTTCCATTTGCTGTACTAAAGCCTCTCTCTCTAAAACAATCTCCTCTCTTCTGCTATTAGCCTGTTCAAGCTGTTCTTTTAAGCTTTGTAATTGTTCAGTTTTTTCATCATCCAATTTTCTCACCTTAGCAGCCTGCTCTAACGATTTAATATTTCTTTCTATCTCTTCTATAGCAACATCAAGCTCTTCTTTTTCTTTATCCATAGCAGCAATACTTCTTCTTTTGGCAGGACTTACACCTGTTTCTATAGTGGTTTTTGTTCCAGAAGGAGAACCTAATACCTTACCATTAACTTCATATAAAGCTCTTAATACTCCTCCGCTTGCAGAAGCTCTTTTACCAGTAAGTATTATTCTATTATCAGCATCTATATTAGAATTAAGTATAGCCTCAGTAACTACAACATTATTACCAGATTCAACATTAGAGAACTGTATAAACTTAGCAATAACATCTCCACCAGCCCTAACAAAACTGTTCTCATTACCCTGAATACCAAGTTTTACTATAATGTCTCCCTTAGCCTCAAGGTCGCATTTACCAACAGTACCATTAACTTCTATATTACCTTCAGCTTTTATAGAGAAATTATCACTAACACTTCCCTTAACAAGCACACTTCCTATAAAACTAATATTACCAGTCTCAGGTCCAACATCTCCAGAAACTTCAAACACAGGTTCAACGCATAATAATTTACCCTTTAATAAAACCTGACCATTCATACCCGCAACTATATAATCACCCTCTATAACAACATTGTCCCCTAATATATCTTTTAAATCTATATCTTTACCGTCTTTAGCCTCTATCTTTGTACCCAAAACATTAATACCATGTTCCCCCTCTGTAGCAGGAATCTTATGTGCTAACTTTTGACCTTCAGATACATTCTCAACTATACTCAAATCTTTGTAATCTATAGACTCATCTTCATCTATATATTTTGGTATAACATCTTTATTAACTTTAACTAAATATTCTATTTTGGCATTCTGTCCAATCTTAGGATAAATTCCTTCAGCTGCAAGTATTGGAACATTAAAAGTACCTTCATCTAAAAGTTTTGAAATATTATCCTCTTTTAATCCAAATGTTATTCCGCTATTTTCTAATAACTCCTTAGCATCTTGCAAGTCAATCTCTCTTCCGCCATTGTTTGGCTTACTAACAGTAATATAAGCTTGCATATTATCTTCTGTAATAGTATATGTAATCTTAGCATTATATACAGATTTTGAAGGGTCCCAATCGGCTATTTTTATATACTCACCTTTTTGTTCATGTAAAACCTCTTTAGCTAAATTAGAATCATAATGTTTAAGACCAGCCTCTATTAATTTCTTCTCTAATAATTTAACATCTTCAATTCTAGTTCCATCAGCAGTAGGAGGAGAAACTTTTAAAAATACTCCGTCTCTCTTTACTCTTACTACTATACTTGTATCTTTATCAATTACAACATTATCATCCTTACCCATATTTGAAGTAGTAGAATAATCAACAGTATGACCATAGGTAATACTTGATTTATCATATTTTATATGTGTGTATCTTATTAAATAAGGAGTAAAATGAAGTTTTTTAAAAATACCAGTACTTCTATCTCTAATGATTTTATAAGACAATTCATATACAGGGCATTGAAATATAGCAGCTGCCTGATGCATACCATCTTCTAAATTTTCAACTTCCAATTCTATAGAACGCGAATTCTGATTATTATAAATATCTTTGTAAAAATCACTTTGTAAAATTTTTCTTTTTAATTCATTCATAAAAAACCACCTACTATAGTAATTGTTTTTTTATTTCTGAAAGGCTATATCTTAATTGCTGCACAGCCTTTGTATGAAGCTGAGACACCCTACTCTCTGATACATCCAATACCTTGCCAATCTCTTTTAAAGTTAACTCTTCATAATAATATAATATGAGAACACTTCTCTCTTTTTCAGGTAATTTATCTAAAGCCTCAACAATCTTCTTTTGAACATCTTTTCTCTCTGCAAGATATTCAGGATTATTTTTATCGCTAGCCTTTAAAGTATCCATTATTGATATTTCATCAGAATCATCACCATGATACCAAACCTCACTTAAAGAAGTGGTAGATGCTTCTATAGAATATCTCATAGTTTCATTAATTTTACTTAAAGGTATTCCCATAGTATCTGCTATCTCTTGAGAATTAACATTGCGTCCTAATTTGCTTTCCAAAAACTCTCTTACAACTTCTATATCTTTTATTTCTCTTCTTATAGATCTTGGAAGTTTATCTATTTTTCTAAGCTCATCATAAATAGCGCCTTTTATTCTTGTTGTAGCATAAGTTTTGAATTTAACTTCTTTATTTGGGTCATACTTATCTATAGCATCTATTAAACCTAAAGCACCATAACCTTCTAAATCTTTAAATTCTATATCGGGAGTTGCTTTCATGTTAAAGCTTATCTGATTAGCAACATATTTAACCAAATTAGTATATTTTATTACTAATGCTTCTTTTATATGAGGAGAGAGAGTTTTTTTATACTCAATCCAATACTCCTGCTCATTATCATCTGTAATATTTGGTATTATGCCTTTCTTATTCTTTTTCATAATGATACTCTACTTTTTTATTTTTTTGTTTTATTTACTTTCTTTTTTCTCTTCTTTAGCAAGCATAGTCCTCACTGCCTTAGCAACCTTCTCAGGATCTTCCTTCACTTCCCTCTCTAAACTAGCCGCATCAGCAGTTTCTTTTTTAAGAGGAAAATAATCACTTACATCTTCTGTATTAGAATTATCTGTAACGGAAGATATTATGTCTCCTATATCGCCTGTATTATGATAATCTACTTTTTTATTTTTATCAACATTTATATTATCAATACTAGGCATTATATCATTGTCTGCAACACTATTATCTGCTTTATTAATATCTAAAGAATCAGTAACAGGAGTTTCGGAGTCATTATTCCCTATTATACTATCTATACTATTAACATCCACATTTTCTTTAGAAGCTTCATCATTATTAGATATTTCATCATTAGCACTATTAGAAACATTAGAAGAATCAGAAACATTATTATCAAAAACCCCCGAAGACTCTATAACATCAGATAAAAACTTTTTTAGCACTATAGCTAAAGCATACAATATAATACCAGTAATTACTGTAGATATAAAAGCCCTTATAATAGAAACATCTATTCTATTTCTAAGCAATGTAGAAAATATAAAAGTAAGCACAAATGATATACCCATTATAATAAGCGACAGTTTTCCAAAATTGCTGGAAAAATATTTTTTTACCTTAGCCATTAAATCATTCATAAATAACCCTCTATAAGTTTTCAATTATTTAATAAGTTCTAGTCTCTCTTCTGCTGACAAAAGCAAATAACGATTCCATAAAACCAGTTAATCCTCTATTATCTTTCTCTTCATCATATTCCATATCAATAATTTTTTTAGCTATATTATGTATAGAAATAGAAGCATGACATTTATTATCATATTGATAAAAAGGAAGCTGCTGCGATACAGAATATGCAATAGTCTTATCTTCAAGAACATATCCCAAATATTTAATATCCATATCTAAATATCTCTTACTCACTTCTATAATTTTATCTCCAACATCTTTACCTTCAGAGGCCTTAGTTACCCTATTAACCAAAATTTTTATATCTGCCTTAGGATTTTCTGGAGCTATGGATTTTATTACACCATAAGCATCTAGTATAGCTGTAGGCTCTGGTATAGTAACAACAATATTCTCATCTGAAGAAAGCAAAAAATATAACACATTATCCGATATTCCCGCTCCAGTATCAATTATAATAATATCAGCATCATTTAAAGAATCCATGCTATTTATTAATTTAGTTAAACCTCTGCTAGATAAGTTTGCTAAAGATGAAAAACCAGAAGCTCCAGCAATATATCTAATACCATACTCAGTTTCAAGTACAACCTCATGTATCTTCTTGGTACCCTTTATAACATGATATAAATTATATTCAGGTATAGTACCCAATATAACATTAACATTGCCAAGCCCAAGATCCGCATCTATTAGAAGTACATTCTTTCCAAGCTGCTGCAATGCTATAGCTAAATTTATAGCAATATTAGTTTTACCTACACCGCCCTTACCACTAGTTATACTAATTATACGCTGAGGACGTTTATCCTTTACTTCCATCATTTTTCTTAATTCATCTGCTTGATCTTTCATAATATTTTATAATTCCTAATAATTAATTTTTTTTATTAATCGTTTCCAAATAAACCTTCTATCATCTTATGAGCATATCTCTTAGCAGGAGCAATATCTTTAGGTACACCTTGTCCATAAGTTACATAAGTGATAGGAACTTTACTCTTAGATATAGCACATAAAGATGAAGCTAAATAATCAGTTTCATCTACCTTAGTTAAAATAATGCCTTTATAGTTTGCAGGTTTAAATGCATTCATAATCTTTAGAGCATCTTTATATTTAGCAGTAGAGCTCATTACGAGCTGAACATCCATATCAAATCTTCCAACAGTGTTAAAATATTTTGACATACCTACTATCTCTTCAACACTCTTAGGAGAACGTCCCATAGTATCTATAAAAAGTAAAGATGAACTATCTAATTTGCGTATCTCTGCTCTCAAAGCTTCTGGAGTACTAGCACTAGTAAAAGGAACTTTCATTATACTAGCGTATCTTTGAAGCTGATCAACTGCAGCTATTCTATAATTATCTATTGTTACAAATGATACTTTCTTGCCTGATCTCATATATTGTGCTGCTATTTTTGGTATTGTTGTAGTTTTACCAACACCAGTAGGACCAACAAATACTACTATCTTCTTTTTAGCACCTATATCTATTCCATTAGCAAGAAGTAATCTGCTTGAAAAATATCTCTCTATCTCTTCTTTTATCACATCTTTAGATTGAAAAAATCTTGCATTGCTTGAAGTAAGCAAATATTCTCTTAATTCAAGTAAAACTTCTTCTGGAAACTCTCTATGTCTTAAAAAATTAAAACTCTCTTCCATGCTGTCTGCGGCAGAAGAGTCTTTAGTAATAATATTTCTATCAGAATAGGAATCATTATCCTCTTCAAAATCTTCTTGATAAAAATTATTATTAAAATTATCACCAATAGAAGAGTTTAAATGGTTCTCTTCTCTATAATTTTTTATTTCATCTATTTTATTTTTTAAACTTCTCTCTTCATTTTGAAATATACTATCATAATTATTATAAAAATTATTTCTTTCTCTTCTATTACTAGAATAATTTTTGGAGTTTAAATTATTTCTACCTATATTTGGAATATTATTTTCAAGATATTCTTTAACTATGTCTTTTAGTTGATCTTGAACAATTCTTTTTACATTTGCTTCTATGCTATCAACGTTAGCATTGTTTTTTTGTTGGTATTGGGAATTATATAATGAGTAATCATCTTCATTATGAGTATTTTTAGTATATGAAGTATCAGAATCACTCAATAAAGCTCCCCCCATCATACCAAAATTATAATTACTATTAAAATCATTTAAATTATTATTTACTTTTTTTTCTTCAACTCTCTCTTCAAATTGTATAGGCTTAAAAGGTTTATTTGTAATTTCACTGTTTTCTAGTTCACTAATATTAACTGTAGGAGTATCTTTTTTATTAATTAAACTCTCATTTCTTTCACGAGCAGATTTTTTTAAGGCATTATTTATACTAATAATTCTATTAGCCATTTCACTAGCATCCAACACTTCAGTTTTGTGTTTATTCATTTCTATTCTATCGCTATTTAATTTGCTTGAATATTCCTCATCTTCTTCTCTGTTATCTTCTCTTTCAGTATTTCTTCTTTCATATATAGAATGATTAAGCATTATTCTAAGCTCATGTGCAGTTTTTTTACCAAATCCCAAAAAACCGCCCACTTGAAGATCTTTACTTGTTAATATTAAAAAATTGTTACCATATTCAACTCTCGCCTTAGCTAATGCATCTGTTCTATCTTTTCCATTGATTACTTTTATGTCAACCATTTTAATAACTCCAAAAATTAATACTGCTCTAAAACGCCAATAGATACTTCAAATTCTTTTTTCATAACGCCGAATATATTTTTTCTGCTTAATTCTCTTATGCTAATAATAAAATAATTTTCACCATATTTATCCCTAGCCTGTTTTTCAATTTCTTCTCTGTTTTTTCCAAAGATTTTAATAGTCTTCATAATCATTACTCCAATAATATTTTATTAAAAACTTGTTTATTTTTTATTTTATACTCGCAATGCCTTTCACATTATAACCCTGTGCTATTTCTGTTGTTGCTATCACTTTATATTTACCAACATTCTTAGCAATAAATTGATACAAAGGTCTTCTTATTAGCGGTGAAACTAAGAATACTATTTCATCAACTCCAGACTCTTTAACTAATTTTACTGCATCTTTTATATTTTTTATGAGATTCTGCATACTTTCAAAACTCATAGCTATTATTTGTGAGCCTTGTATATTTCCGCTGTTAGCTAAATTTTGAGCTATATTGTTTTGAAGCTCCTGACTTAAAGTAATAACACTTATATTTCTTTGATCATCAGCTATAAGCTGTGATATTTGAGGAGCTAATCTGCTTCTTACCAATTCAGTAGCCTGTTCGCTTCCCATAACACTAATAGCATCTGCAACACCTTCTAATATAGTAACGCTATTTCTAATAGGTATTTCCTCTTGAAGTAAGTTTTGCAATACTTTTTGTATATATCCAAGAGGACTTTCATTATGAGGTTTAGAAGCAAGTATTTCTGATACAAGTGCCTTATTATCATCTTTAATACGGTCAAGCATATTCTGTACTTCTTCACGTCCAATAAGAAGATTAGCATTTCTTTTAATTGTTTCAGTAAAATGTGTAGCTATAACAGTTGTAGGGTCAAGCAACATAAATCCTTTTCTATCTGCAACATCTTTGTCAGCAACTCTAATCCAATAAGCAGGAAGACCAAAAGCAGGGTCCTTAACACTCTCACAATCAGCAGTAGGAGCTTCATTAGAATTAGCATTCAAAGCAAGAAGCATATTAGGACGAACAAAACCTCTAGCCATTTCTGTGTTGTTTATACTAATAGTATATTCATCTGGCTCTATAACCTGATTGTCTACTATACGAACAGGAGGTACAGATAAACCAATCTCTAAAGCAAGTGCTCTACGAACCTGAGTTACTCTGTGTATTAAATCGCCTCCCTCATTTTCCATTGCTAAAGGAACTAATGATACACCAATAGATAATTCTATTTTCTCTATTTTTAATAATGGGCTAACATCTAAAGGACCATTTTGAGGCTGCTCTTGAACTTCTGCTTTAGTGCCATCTTCATTAAGACCAAGCTCCTGCTGCTCTTTTCTTAGAGCGTAACCTGCTAAAAATAACGCTAATGCTATAACAAATAATGCTATCTTTGGAAAGCCGGGTAAGAACATTAAAAAGAATGCAAAACCTGCACCAATAAATAAATTCTTTGGCTTAGCAAAAACTTGTACAGCGATTTGAGTTGACAAATTATCCTCGCTGCTGCTTCTAGTAACAAGCAAACCAGTAGCAAAACTCATGAAGAAAGAAGGTATCTGACTTACCAAACCATCACCCACAGTAAAACGAGTATAAGCATCAGCAGCCTGAGCAAAAGGTTCCCCTCTCATTGTCATACCAATTATGAATCCGCCAACTATGTTTATAATAGTAATTATAATACCCGCTATAACATCACCCTGAACAAACTTTGAAGCACCGTCCATAGTACCATAAAAATCACTCTCGCTTCTTATCTTTTTTCTTTTCTCTTCTGCTTCTTTGTCTGTAATAGCACCAGCCTGAAGTTCGCTTTCAACTGCCATCATCTTTGAAGGCATACTGTCTAATGCAAATCTTGCAGCTACTTCTGATACCCTTGTAGCACCCTTAGTAATTACTACAAACTGAACTATTATAAGTATGATAAATATTACAACACCAACAACTATATTATTACCAACTACAAACTCAGCAAATGAAGTGATAACCTTACCATTAAAATTAGCACCCTGTGTAAGTATTGCTCTTGTTGTAGAAACGTTTAATGCAAGTCTAAATGCAGTCATCACCAAAAGCACAGAAGGAAATACACTAAACTCGCTGGCACTTTTTATGCTTAAAACCATAAGAAGTATTAACAAAGATATAACTATATTGATGATAAGGAGAAAATCTAAAACCATAGAAGGAAGCGGTATAATAAGCATCATTATTACCAAAACCGCACCTATAGCAAACATTATGTCGCTATGTCTGCTAAGATTTGTAGGTAATTTTATCGAATCTAAAAGCGATTTAGCATTATTAATAGTTGCCACTTTTCATTTCCTCCTATATAGCCCTTGCCATTTTTTCATTACGTATTCTATATACCTCGCCAAGTATTCTTGATACAACATGAAACAACTTCTCTGGTATATACTGCCCTATATCCACATTATAATAAAGCTCACGGGCTAAAGGTTTATTTTCTACTATTTCTACTTCATGTTCTTTTGCTATCTCTTTTATTTTTAAAGCAATATTATCAACGCCTTTTGCAGTTACTATAGGAGCATAATCTCCGCTTTGATATTTTAAAGCAACGGCAAAGTGTGTCGGGTTTGTAATTATTACATCCGCCTCTGGTACTGATTTAAGCATTGTTCTGCTTACTATCTTTCTAGCCATTTCTTGCAACTGATTCTTTACTAAAGGGTCTCCCTCCATCTCCTTAAACTCTTCTTTCATCTCATGCTTTGTCATCTTTAAGCTGTTAATATATTGTCTTCTTTGAAAATAATAGTCCACAACAGCAACTATTATCATAAATATCATTACCTTTCCTATCATCTCTAAAACTATAAAGAAAAATACATTCATAGCCTGTGCTAATTCCATATGAACCATATTAAATAAATCACTGCGTCTGCCGTTTATTGTTGTAAATGTTAATACTGCTATAACAAGCATTTTAAAAAGTATTTTAGCTAAGTTCATTAAGTTTTGAGAAGATATAAAAACTCTCTCTTTAAAATTTGACCAAGTTGGTGCTATTCTTTTGAAATTTGGTTTTAATTTTTTTGTGGTAAATAAAAATTGTGTTTGTGCTAAATTTACTCCTACTCCAATAATTAATGCTGCAAGCAAAATTATGCCAGCTGTTTTTGCTATCAATAAAACTATTTCTATAAATATATCAGGCAGTCCATCCATAGTCATTGTTGCATCAGCATTTGCAATTCTATTTAAAACATCAATAAAAAATTGTGATAATGTGTGAGTAAGATATCCTATAAGCAAAGCTATTAAAACAGTAGTAACACCTAATACTAAAGTTTGATTAATTTCTACAGAGTTTATAACACGGCCCTCTTCTTCTCTTGCTCTTCTCTTTTTTCTCTCTGTAGGAAGTTCTGTTCTTCCTTCATCTTCTGCAGATGCAAATAAAGTTAGTGCAAAACCTCTGCCTGTTAAACGCAAATATTTTCTATAAAGTTTAGCCCTTATAGAAATAAATAAATCTTTTACTTGTAAATATTTAATCAAAGAAGCAAGCTTTATCATACTGTGCCTCCTGATAAAAAAACAAATAAATTATTAATATCAGCAATTGTGTTTTGCATTATCTTCATAAAATTAGTAATGAGTACAGGAATAAGTATATAATACACAACAATTCCAACTGCTATTTGCATAGGGAAACCAAGCATTAATACATTCATTTGAGGAGCAGCTTTTGCTAATAATCCTAAACTTAATGAAAGTAAAAATAAAGTAAGCATTATAGGCAAAGCAAGTGATAAAGCAATAGAGAACATAGAACTCATATAATAAATCATTCTGTCTATTACCCCTTGAAAAGAACCTAAAAACACAGCTTTTGAAGCATCACTCAACACTGGCATAGCTTTAAAACTATTATACAAAGTTCTTATTACCCAATTCTGACCGTCTATAGCAATGAATATAAGTATTACAATTAAAGCCTGAAGCTGACCTAATACAGGAACAGTAATTTGGCTTATAGGGTCAACTGCCTCAGATATACCAAAACCCATTTGTATTTCAAAAAAGTTAGTTGTAACTTGGAAAGCCAAAAATATTATAGACATTAAAAATCCAATTAATATACCTATTAATGCTTCATTTACTAAAGTTAAAAAATATTCTAAAAAAGTAGGAGCAGCCTGAACTGATGTATTTGCTACTAGTGGAAAAATTGTTGCTGTTGCTATAAATGCTAATCCTGCTTTTATAGTATTTGGAATAACATTAGAAGAAAACAAAGGAGCTACTATGAGTATAGCCAAAAATCTTACCATTATGAGAAGGTAAATCTGAAAGAAATTAACAAAATTATCCATCTTCTAATTATTCCATTTTTTATTTATTTATCTTGCTATAGTAGGCAATATATTAAAAAGTCTAACAGTAAAACCGCTTATATAATTAATCATCCAAGAAGCCAAAAAATATATAACTGCAAGCATTGCTATCATTTTTGGTACAAAAGTTAAAGTTTGCTCTTGAATACTTGTAGTAGCCTGTATTATAGAAATAATAAGACCAACTATTATAGAAACCCCCAAAACAGGAGCAGATAGAAGCATAAAAGTCCATAATGTTTCTTGAACTAAAACAATAAT
The DNA here is from genome assembly GCF_009755885.1 of Brachyspira sp. SAP_772. Classification (NCBI taxonomy): domain Bacteria; kingdom Pseudomonadati; phylum Spirochaetota; class Spirochaetia; order Brachyspirales; family Brachyspiraceae; genus Brachyspira; species Brachyspira sp. SAP_772. The sequence continues at coordinate 996,235 of NZ_VYIX01000001.1, forward strand.
AGAAGTATCATTCATAAATAACCCTCTTAATTAATATTTCCTAATTAAAACTTTGTACAAGCTGCAATATCAACAACTTCCAACCATCAACAGCCACAAATAATATTATCTTTAAAGGCAACGATATCATAATTGGAGGAAGCATTATCATACCCATAGCCATTAATATTGACGCTACAACTAAGTCTATAACTATAAAAGGTACAAATAAATATATACCCATCTTGAACGCTATAGTAAGTTCGTTAATAATAAATGCAGGCACAACAACTATAGTTGGAATCTTTGCTAAATCTTCTACAGACTGAATATCTCTTAATCTAACATTAGTATCGCTAATACTTAAAAATAAGTCCAAACTCTTCATACCGTTTTCACCTCTCAAAGAGTTGAACATAAACATTCTTATAGGCTGTATCCCTCTGCTGTATAAATCATTAACACCTATAGTGCCGTTTAAATAAGGCTGAAGTGCCTCATTATTTATTTGAGTTAATGTTGGCATCATTATAAAAAATGTTAAAAACAAAGAAAGCCCCATTATTAATGCTCTTGGAGGTGTTTCTTGTAAAGACAATGCCCTTTGAACAAAACTTAAAACTATAGAAACTCTCACAAAACTTGTAGTCATTATTATTATAGACGGAGAAAGTGAAAGTATAGTAAGCAAGAATAATATTTGAAGACCTAAGCTAACTTGCTGAGGTGTTTGAGCTTGAGTAATATTTAAATCTATTGCAGGTATAGGTATTTGTGTTTGAGCAAAAAGAGTAATCGGAGCAAATAAGCACAATATAACAATAACAGCGAGAAACTTTTTCATTTTTTATCATACCCCAATTTTTTTATTAAATATAATTAGAATTATACCGTTAATATATAAGTTATCATATTACAATAAAAAGTCAAGTATTATGTTAACTATTTTTTAGCCAAAATTATAAAAAATTATCATTTATAGTAAAAGACCAAATAAATAGCAGTTATAATAAACCCCATTCAAATAAAAAAAATTTCTTATCTCCCCTTCTATTTCAAAGCCAAATTTTTCATATAAACCTATAGCCCTATTATTATCAACCCTTACGTCTAACTCTATCTTTTTTAAATCATTGTCCTTGCAATAATTTATTGTGTGTTCAAGTAATTTTGAAGCTATTCCTCTACCCCAATAATCTTTTAAAACACTTATGCCTAAACTAACTCTATGTTTTACTCTCTTTTTATTAATTCCTCTAATACTGCATATACCAACTATTTTTTCATCAATCTCACACAAAAACATCTTCTCTAACACAGACTTTTCAACTGTCTGTATAAACTCACTCTCTTTCTCTACACTAAGTTCTCTCTCATCAGATGCACATATTAAAAAATCACTCTCATCTGATACTTTCTTTATAAAGTCAACAACATTCTTAGCATCTGTTATATGTACTTCTCTTATAATCATAGCAGCTTCAAATTTATTATGTAAACTATAATATGATAACTCTTTTTTCATTTTTGTAAATACTATTAAATATTTTTTAAATAAAAAATAATAAAAAAATAAATAAAACATAAAGCATATATAAAACATTTGACAAAAAATCATCATAGATATAATATCTTTTCTTAATAAAATTAAAAAATTATCGGTGCTGTTATTATGTTGGACATAGAAAATTTAATTATAGTGATTATAGGATGCTCTATAGCTGGTTTTGTTGATGCTGCTGCTGGAGGTGGCGGGCTTATAAGTTTGCCTGCATATTTAATAGCTGGTATTCCTCCGCACACTGCTCTAGCTACAAATAAACTAACTTCCACATCTGGAGCCGTAGTTTCTGCTTTTACATTCTTTAAAAACGGAAAACTTACAACCAAACTAATAAAGTTTTTAATACCTATGACAATATTAGGCTCTATTGTAGGTGTTCAAGTTATTGTGCTTATAGATGCAAAAGTATTACAACCTTTAATAATGATACTTATTCTACTAGTAGGACTTTATACATTATTCTCAAAAACTTTCGGCACAGAAAATTTATTTGACGAAAACAATCTCAAAATAAAAAATTACATAACAGGAATGTTTTTCGCTTTTCTTTTGGGTTTTTATGATGCGGTATTTGGTCCCGGTACAGGAAGTTTTTTAATAATGTTTTTTGTAGTTTATTATAAGATGGATTTTCTTCTTGCATCTGGAAATGCTAAGGCTTTGAACCTTACAAGCAATTTATGTTCATTAATAATATTTGCAATAGAAGGAAAAGTTAATTATATGGCTGGCGTATTTGTTATACCTTTTATAATGATATCCACTTACTTTGGTGCTAAATTTGCAATCAAAAAAGGAATAAAAGTTATAAAACCTATATTCGTAAGCATATCACTATTAACGACATTAAAAATATTACTTGATATAATTAAATAAATAAAAAGTACATACTGAAGATTTTTAAGTTTATAAGAAAATAATTTTTATATTTTTATTATTTTCGGGGACTAGCCCCCGAACCCCCACTTCTTTTACGACCGTAGGAAGTGCCTTCGGTATTGGTATAAAAGAAGCAAAAGAACTGCATTTTTATCAAAAATATATACTTTATATAAAATTTAATAAATAATCTAACTATATTTTATTTGCACTTTTTGGTTCTTTTTGCTGCGGGAAAAAGAACAACAAAAAATTACAAACTTAAAAAGTTTTTAATATATAATAAGTACATATCAAATAATTATAAATTCTCTTTCAAAAGATTATAAAGCTTAATCATAGCTTCAGCAATTTCCTCTGGGCTGTCTTTTTCTGTATCTATATTATAACGATAAACATAATTTTTATCTTCATAAAACTTACAAAATATTTTATTTATTTCTAAATTTAATTTTTTTCTTAAAATATTATATTTCTTATTATCATTTAAATTATACAAGTAAATATGAAGAAAAAAACAATCTTTATTACTCTCCAATATCAACTCAACTTCTCCATTACAAAAACTATATTTTATATTATGAGAATATCCTTCTTGATATATATCATTAATAATTTCTCTTTCAGTCAAAAAAATATAATATTTTGATTTATCATTATTTTTTAAATAGTCTAATACTTTTTCTGTAAACTCAATATGTGGTTTAACTATTATGTGAATTTGTTTTTGGTTAATAATATCTATAACACTAGTAAATATTTTTCTATATTCTTCCGCGTCCTCTACAGTTTGTATGTCTTTGAAAATATTTTCTTCCAATAGTTCTTGTATTTTTACTTTTGTCATATCAAGCTCCTTTGTATTATTGCTTAGCATGTTAGCATTATGTATAGTCTGTATCATAGCAGACTTTAAAAGCCTATAATCTTTTATATATTTATTATCATTATCTAAAATATTTTCCATATTAAGAAAAGAATATTTTTCATTTTCTAAAATACTCTCAAGCCATAAAGCTATGTTTTAAAGTTTGAAAATTATTTCCAAGTTCTTTTTTTGATTCCTCTGATAAAGTATAAGGCTCATAGCCTGAAGGAGTGAGAAAAATCATATATAAGTTTTTATAATTATCTTTTTTCTTATTCTGGTAATAATCATCTAATTGATTATCCTGTTCCCCGGCATATATTTTATTTTCTATAATGATCGCAAAATCTTTTTTATAAGATATAAATAAATCTATTCTTCTAGTGTCTGCATACTCTTCTCTTTTTATACTTATATATGAATGATTTATCTTTTCTAATTCTTCAATATTTTTTAATCCATAATTCCAACCAAATTCTTTATCTTTATGCAGATACATAAAAAAATCTTTAACAAAACTTAATTCAGTATCTTCTTTATATTTTATATTTACATACTTTATATTTACTTCAAGCAACTTAGCAATCAAATTACTATTATAATTCTCATATTTTTGTAAATTTACCACATCAAATATACAAAACTGAGGAGGATATTGTTTCATTTCCTCTTTTATTTCTTTTATTATTGTTTTAGTTTTAGAAAAGATTTCATTTAATCTATTTCTTTTTAATTTTTCATCTTTTTTGAATTCATTTATTAAGGTTAATAATGTGTTTTCAATAATTTCTGTATTCATGCATTGAGTATAATATATAAATATAAAAAAATCAATTAATTTAGTATTTAGAAAATTAATCTAATATGAATATAATTTTGATTTATAATATTTTTCTTTAATGTAATACAATGTTATCTAAACAAGATATAAAAATGCAGTTCTTTTGGTTCTTTTATACCAATACCTAAGGCACTTCCTACGGTCGTACCGAGTAGGTGCCTATCGGCAAAAGAACTGGGGGCGTGTACCCTACGGGCACGCTTCGCAGGGGGCAAAGCCACCACAAATAAAAAATTAAAAATTTTTAGTATATATCAAATAATTATAAATTCTCTTTCAAAAGATTATAAAGCTTAATCATAGCTTCAGCAATTTCCTCTGGGCTGTCTTTTTCTGTATCTATATAGTATACATATGGATTTGCTTCTTCAAAATTACTAAATATTTCCTTTATAGAAGACTCTTTATTTTTTAATTTTTTATAACTTTTTTCATTATAAGTATAAATAGAAAACTGAAATGTACCTGATTCATAGTGATATTCTAATAATATATCTGCATTATAATTATTTAAATTGTATTTTATATTATGACAAAAATCTTTACTATAAGGATTCTCTTTTATATGTTTAGTAATTTCATCTATTTTTTTATAATAATAAGATTTATCATCTGAATTTTCATTTAAATATTTGATTACTTTATCAGTAAAAAACAATATAGGTTCAAGTGATATATCTATTTTTTTTTCATTAATAATATCTATAACACTATTAAATATTTGTTTATATTCCTCTGCATCTTCTACTGTCTGTATATCTTGAAAAAGATGTTTTTTCAATAGTTCTTGTATTTTTCCTTTTGTCATATCAAGCTCCTTTGTATTATTGCTCAGCATATTGGCGTTATGTATAGTCTGTATCATAGCAGATTTCAAAAGCCTATAATCTTTTATATATTTATTATCATTATCTTTAAATAAAATATTTATATCATGAAGAAAAGAATATTTTTCATTTTCTAAAATGTTCTCAAGCCATAAAGCTATATCGCTATGCTTTAAAGTTTGAAAATTATTTCCAAGTTCTTTTTTTGATTCCTCTGATAAAGTAGAAGGTTCATAGCCTGAAGGAGTAAGAAAAATCATATATAAGTTTTTATAATTATCTTTTTTACTATTATAATAATCCTCTAATTGATTATACTGTTCCCCAGCGGATATTTTATTTTCTATAATAATTGCAAAATCTTTTTTATAAGATATAAATAAATCTATTCTTCTAGTGCCTGCATACTCTTCTCTTTTTATAATTATATCCGAATGCTTTAATTTTTTGATATCATTAAATCCATAGCTCCAGTTAAACTTATTATTTAAATACATTAAAAAATCTTTAACAAAACTTAATTCAGTATCTTCTTTATACTTTATATTTACTTCAAGCAGCTTAGCAATCAAATCACTATTATAATTCTCATGTCTTTGTAAATTTACAACATCAAATATACAAAATTGAGGAGGAAATTTTTTCATTTCATTTTTTACTTTTTCTATTATTATTTTAATTTTAGAGAAGATTTCATTTAATCTATTTGTTTTTAATTCTTCTTCCTCTAAAAATGATTTATGTATGGACTTTATAGTATTACTTACTGAATTATATTTTTCTTCTTCATCTTTTTTGAATTCATTTGTTAAAGTTAATAATCTGTTTTCAATAATTTCTGTATTCATGCATTGAGTATAATATATAAATATAAAAAAATCAATTAATTTAGTATTTAGAAAATTAATCTAATATGAATATAATTTTAATTTATAATATTTTTCTTTAATGTAATACAATGTTATCTAAACAAGATATAAAAATGCAGTTCTTTTGGTTCTTTTATACCAATAAAAGAACTGGGGGCGTGTACCCTACGGGCACGCTTCGCAGGGGGCAAAACAGCCACAAATAAAAAACTTAAAAAGATTTTGATAAACTTAAAAACTTTTAATATATAATGATGTAATTGACATTTTTCTGTTTTTATAATAAAGTAACAAACTATGCGGAGTGGGTAAACGCGGTATTTAAATAACTAATACTGAGGAAAGTCCGTACCTCTAAAGGGCTTCATGCAAGCTAACGGCTTGAAGGCGAAAGCCTATGGAAAGTGCAGCAGAAAATATACCGCCTATTTTTAGGTAAGGGTGAAAAGGCGTGGTAAGAGCACACCGCATTTGTGGCGACATGAATGGCAGTGTAAACCCCATGAGAGGCAAGAGCAAACAGAAACCGATTGCCCTTTTCATAAAGGTTTCAGGTAGCTCGCTTGAGTACTGTAGTAATGCAGTATCTAGATAAATGTTTACCTTAAATGACAGAATACGGCTTATAGCTCCGCTTATTTTTTATAACTAAAACTGCATTAATATCTTTTAACATTTTTATCTTACTATGTTTAAAAAATTTTAATATATATATTTTCAACAACTACTACAATTTTCTAGTATTACAAAAAAATAAATTATAAGTTTATAAAAATATAGTTTTAATATATAATAAATTACAATTATTACTGTTTAAGGAGAAAATTATTTATGTCTGAAATAAAAAGAATTGCAATAATCGGTGCTATGGACTGCGAGATTGATAATTTTAAAAATATGATTGAGAATATAGAAGAAATTGAAATAGCTAACATTACTTACTATAAAGGCAAATTATGCGGCAAAGATATAGTGCTTTTAAAATCTGGTATAGGTAAAGTTAATGCTGCCATTGCCACAACCATAGCTATAGAAAAATTTAATGTAGAAAAAATAATATTTACAGGTGTTGCTGGTTCTGGTAATCCTGATTATGATATATCTGATATAGTTATTTCAAAAAATTTAATAGAACATGATTTTGATACAAGCGATTTAGATGGAGATGAACTTACTGTTTTAGTAAAAGGCTATAATGACAATTACTACCCTGCTGATAAAGCCTTAATAGAACTAGCTAAAACTTCAGCTCAAAAAGTTATAACAGACAATAAAGTTTATATTGACACTATTGCTACAGGCGACCAGTTTGTAGGTGATAACAATAAAGTAAAACAAATACATAATAAATTCAAAGCTGGTGCTATAGAAATGGAAGGAGCTTCAGTTGCACATGCTGCTTTAATGTATAACGTTCCATTTGTTGTAATACGTTCATTATCTGACAAGGCTGATAGTGATGCAGTAGTTGATTTTCCAAAATTCGTAGCAAAAGCAGCAGAAAATTCTAAAAAAATAGTAATAGAAATGCTTAATAATATTTAATTTTTTTTATTACTATTGAAAATATTTGCATATATATTATAATTACAAAATTAAATTAACATAATATTGGGGAGATTATGCCTGATAAAAGAACTATACTAAAAGGAAACGGCATTGGTAATTATGTATCTATAGGAGACTCATTTCTATATCTCAATTCATTAATAACCCCAATGTATAATATAGAAAAAGAAGATATCGATGAAGAATATATAAGATTAGATAAAGCAATAGAACAATCAAAAGAACAAATAGAATATTTAATAAAAAATGTAGATAGTAAGTTAAAAAATATACTATCTATGCATATTTTACTTATTCAAGACCCTGTAATAATAAAGCAGGTAAAAAATGAAGTAAAAGAAAAATTATTAAATGTGGAATATGTATATGATACTGTAATAACAGAATATTTTGATAGAATATCTGCTTTTAATAATCAAATGCTTTCAGAGAGAGCTAGCGATATAATAGACATAAAGGGAAGAGTAATAAGGAATTTACTTAATCCAAGTACAGACAGCAGCAGTTTTTCCATACCAAAAGACTGCATAGTGGTATCTAAAACATTAACCCCAAGCGATGTATTAAAGTTTAACAGTATAGGTGTTGGCGGATTTATAGTGGAAGGAGGTGGATATACTTCTCACGCTGCTATACTTGCAAAATCTTTTGGAATACCTACTATTTTTAATGTACAAAATATTACCAATAGAGCTAAAAATGATAGAAAAATCATAATAGATTGTAGAAGTAATATAGTAATATTAAATCCAAATGATAAAGATACTCATAATTACACTTTATTATCTGAGAATTTAAAAAAATACAAAGAACAGTCTATTAAAGATGCCAAAGAGAAGGCTATAACAAAAGATAATGTAGAGATAAAAATAAATGCTAATATAGATATACCAGAAGAAATGGAAAGCGTTATAAAATATGGTATAGATTCAATAGGACTTTATAGAACAGAGTTTTTATATATCTATTCTGATGACGGCAATACTTGTGCTTTACCAACAGAGGAGAGACAATTTAATGTATATAAAAAAATAGCCTCATCTGCAAATGGAAAAGTAATAATAAGAACATTAGATATTGGCGGAGATAAAATGGCTCCATCACTTGGTGTTTTTAATGTAAAAGAAGACAATCCATTTTTAGGCTGGCGTGCTATAAGATTTTGTTTATCAAACAAGAGAATATTTAAAAATCAAATAAGGGCATTATTAAGAGCTTCTGTATATGGAAACATAGAAATAATGATACCTATGATAAGCACTTTAGAAGAGTTTTTAGAGGCTAAAAAATTTATTAATGAAACTAAAGAAGAATTAAAGAAAGAAAATATAGCGTATAATGATAATATAAAAATAGGAGCTTTAATAGAAACACCTTCTGCTGCTGTCATTATGGATTTACTCATAGAAGAAACTGACTTTATTTCTATAGGCTCTAATGACTTAATACAATATGTATTAGCTTGCGATAGAACAAATGAAAAATTAACTTATCTTTATAACCCTATAGATATATCTGTTTTAAGAATATTAAAATATATTATAAAAACAGCAAATGATAATAATAAACTTGTAACATTATGCGGAGAGATGGGAGGAGTGCCAAAGTATACTCCTATTTTACTTGGTCTTGGCATTAGAGAATTATCTATGTCTGTAACTTCTATAGCCGAAGTGAAAAATGTAATAAGGTCTGTATCTATAAAAGAATGTGAAGAGCTAGTTAATAGTATGCTTGAAAATAAGAATAATGATTTTTCTAAATCCATTTTAGAAAGTTTTATAAAGAAACTACAAACTCAAAAGGTATAAGATGAACACTATAAAAAATATTTTAATTATTACATTAATAATTTTTTCTTTAAGCTCATGTAAGGTTAAAGATTCTATAAGCGAATTTCAAAAATTAAAAACAATAGAAAATACAGAAGATAGCGGTGCTTTGGGGGAGTTTTTAAAATCTCTTCCGAAAAAAGAAGAAGCAAATGCACAAACACCCTACAATGAATTAACAACTTTTCTAAAAGGAAGAGATCAAATATTATCATCAAACTATAAAGACGGCTTTGAAACTTTAGCTAGATTTTTATTTACATACCCTTCAAGTTATTATCAAAGTGAAGCGTCATATTTGCTTGGTCAAGCTATAATTTATATGATAGAAAATGATCCTCTTTATATGGATACTTTTTACAACAAATTAATATCTGAAGGAATTGTTGAGGGAGAAGAGAACTCTGCCAACACAAATGTTAATACTTCAACTACAAACAGAAGCAAAGAATTATTAAATATTTATAATCAATTAGGAATAAAAATTAAAGATAATGTATATACATTTAACGGAGCTATATTTGATAGAATAGTTGCTGATAGTGAAAGCGTATTTCCGCTCAAAGATTTTGCATACTATTTTGGAATGCGTCATAGATTTCAAACAATATCATCTTCAGAAGATAAAGAAAAATATTTAAGCAATGTAAATTATTTAAAAAGATTTTCAGACCGTTATAGAACAAGCGTACTTCAAGAGAATATATTAAATAACAAATCATATTTTCCAGATGTACTTCCTTTTGAATTAACTGCCAATGAAAAAACAGAATATGATAAAACAATGAACACAATTAAAGAGAGAATAGAGGCAATTAAACCTGTATTAAATGAAGATTATTACATAAGAGGAAATGGAATAATTATAAGAGATAGAATTCCTGCAATTAGTATAGGAAAAGAGACAGAACTACATGTAATGCAAAATTATGACTTTGTTACAGTATTAAACAAGACAAATGTATATAATAACAAAGAGAGAGAACATGAGGATTGGTCTTTGGTAAGATATGATACATACTATGGTCCTATCATTGGTTGGAGCTATTCTAGATATATGACTAATGATATAGAAAAAGTAAAAGATATATTTGAACATTATAAGTCTGCTATGAACTATTATAAAAATTATGATTATTTAAAATCTGCAAATTATTTTTCATATATATTAAATCAAAAAACTACAAACTATTTCACAGATAAATCAGTATATTTCCTCTGGAAAGTTAATAATAAAATAGGTGAAATTGTAAGTTCTAAAGACAGTCTTTATTATGATTATGTTTTAGAATATCCAAAATATTTTTATTATAATACCAACACATCAGTATTACAAAGCTCAACACTATTATATAACTATTTAGTAAAAATAATGCCAACTAATCCATATAGATTTGTTATAAGCGGAGACAGTGAAGCAGAATACAGCGTAGATTAAAATAAAAAATAATAATAAATAAAAAAGCCTCTTAAAATATTTTAAGGGGCTTTTTGTTATTAAATAAATTAAATTATTGCAAAGAAGTTAAAACTACTAAGTCAGCGATATCCTGAGCAGAACATCCTCTTGAAAGGTCATTAGCAGGTTTAGCAATACCTTGGAGCATAGGACCAATAGCAGTACATTTACCAACTCTCTGAGCAATTTTATAACCAATATTACCAGCATTCAAATTAGGAAATATTAATACATTAGCATTACCTTTAACTCTAGAGTTAGGTGCTTTTTGCTCTCCTACTTTTGGAACTATAGCAGCATCAAATTGAAGCTCACCATCATAAACAAAATTAACATTTCTTGAATCTAATATTTTTTTAGCCTCTATCACTTTATCAACAGATTCATGACTTGCAGAACCTTTAGTAGAGAAAGATAAGAATGCAACTCTAGGGTCTTTACCAGTCATTTTTCTAAAAGAATCAGCAGTAGACTCAGCAATATCGGCAAGCTGTTCAGAAGTAGGGTCAGGTATAACAGCACAATCAGCAAAACAAGCCATACCATCATCAAATAAAGCCTTATCAGGACTCTCTACAAAGAATGTAGAAGATAAAGTTTTAATTCCTTGTTTTAAACCTATTAAAAATAAAGCAGCTCTAAGCATTTCACCAGTAGCATATACAGCTCCTCCCACCATACCATCAGCACCGCCATCAGCTAAAATAGCAGCACCAGTGTATACAGAATTATAAACGATAAGCTCTTTAGCCTGATCTCTAGTCATTCCCTTTTTCTCTCTAGCTTTAAATAATAATTCTATATAGTTTTCTGTTTTAGATTCTACTTTAGGGTCAAATACTCTAGCAAAACTATCTCCTAATGTAAGTGAATTTTCTCTTGCCAAAGCTTCTACTTTAGCCCTATCTCCTATTAAAATAACATCCTTCGCTAAACCTTCGTTTTTTAGTATAACAGCAGCCTTAACATGTCTTTCATCATACCCCTCTGCTAAAATTATGCTTTTAGGATTAGCCTTAACCTTTTCTCTTAAACTATCCATAAATGATGCCATAATAAAACACCTCTTAATATAAAAATTAATTTTCAATATTTTAATGCATAAATAATTATTTTGCAAACAATTATATTTAGAATATTTTAAGTATATATTAAATTATAAAACAAAACATTTTTTTATATATTATTGTAGAACTTTTTCACAAATACTAAGAAAATATATTTAACTGCTTATGACACACCAAGCATTTTTATAGCTTCAGAAATATGGTCTATTCCTATAATCTTAACACCTTCTATGGATTTACTTAATTCTTTTACAGCTCTCTTTGAAATATAAACTTCTTTAAGGGAAAATTTCTTCATTTCTTTTATGCGTCTTTCAATAAACCTCACAGGTCTCACCTCTCCCGAAAGCCCCAATTCTCCAATATATGCTGTAGTTCTCTGAATAGCTATGCCGTACATACTTGACACTATAGCCATAGCAATAGAAATATCACTAGCAGTCTCTTTAACATTAAGACCATTTGCAATATTAATATAAACATCTTGATTAGAAAGATTTATATGACATCTTTTTTCTAATATAGCAATGATGATAAGAAGTCTATATTGGTCGTAGCCTATAGTAAGCCTTCTAGGATAACCAAAAGCACTGCTTCCAACCAAAGCCTCTTGCTCTACACAAAATACCCTACTTCCTTCTATTACAGGAGTTATAACACTTCCAGCAAATACAGCTTCATTAAGAGAACGAGTAAAAACTTTTGAAGGATCTTTTACCTCCATAAGTCCACTTTCTACCATCTCAAATATTCCAACCTCATCAACAGCCCCATAACGATTTTTCACAGCTCTTAATATCCTATATATACCTTTATCATCGCCTTCAAAATATAACACGCAGTCTACAATATGCTCTAATATTTTTGGTCCTGCTATAGTGCCTTCTTTTGTGATATGACCTACCAAAAATATTGTTATGTTTTTTATCTTCGCTGTTTGCATCAATGCCCAAGCACAGTTTTTTATTTGTGCTGGTGAGCCTGCTATACTGTTTGTAGATGGGCTGTATATTGTTTGAATAGAGTCTATTATAGCAAGTGTTGGAGGTTCATCTAAAAGAGTGTTTATTATATTATCGCAATTTGACTCTGATGATATTAAAAAATCTGAATCTTCTAATAAAAGCCTATCTGCCCTTAACTTTATTTGTTCAAGAGATTCTTCACCTGTAAAATAATAAACCTTTTCTTTTTTAGCAATATTTGAAGCTACTTGTAAAAGGAGAGTTGACTTACCAATTCCGGGTTCCCCTCCTATAAGTATCACACTGCCCGATACAATTCCGCCTCCTAATACTCTATTAAGTTCATCTATATTAGTTGATATTCTTATATTATCAGAAGTTTTTATTTTTTTTATTGAAGTTAATTGTGCTTTGTCTGTGGAGGGTGCATTTTTTACTGTTTTTATTTTGCTTTCTTCTGGTTCTGTAAAAGGCTTTAGGCTATTCCAAGAACCGCAGGAAGGGCATTTACCCATCCAATTTATAGTACTCTCACCGCAATTTTCACAAACAAATACTGTATTATTTTTCTTCGCCATTATTAAATTTCTCAAATATTTTCTTTCTTCTGTTTTTATCACTACGCCACAACATCACACCAAACAATATAACAATCAAAGGAACAATCACTATATTAATAAATCTCACAGCCATCTTTATGCTTTCAGGCACTTGATAAGGAGGATTAAATATTGCCCCTTTTCTTCTTATATCCATAAGAGCAGTGTCCCCCACCATATAATCAATCATATTCATTAAGAAAATTTTATTAGCATCAAAACCGCTGTTTCTTGCCATATCAGGAGAACCAACAACTATAACCCTTCCGCTTGTTGTGGAGTTTAATCTATTAACATTTGCTATATTAATATTTTTAGACTGAATAGGAATATCCTTGCCTTCAAAAGCACTAGTCATACTGCCCTGTGATATTGCCCCTATAAGTCTTCTAGAAAGTAAATTACTGTCTTTCGGCATACCGCTCATAGAGGAAGCAAAATTATTAGTTTCAATCCAACTCTTATCACTAGAATAAAATAATGGTGTAATTTTAGCATCATTGCTGTTAATTAATACTTCACTAGATAAAGGAGTAAGCATTAAATTAATACTTTTAGTTATATCACTTTTGGAATTAATATTTTCAGGAATTATAAGCGGTATATAATATAATTTTTGTTCAGGCATACCCTCTTGTAATTGAGCCATATAGGCATTATCATCAAATATCATATTTGTAGCTAAAGAAAGCCCATAATTTGGAAGTATTTCATTTAACCTATTAGTAGCAGCAGTTAAACGAGGTCCATACATTTGTGCATTAGGGTCATTCTCATCTATATGAGCCCCATTAACCATAAATAATACTGGCTTACCGCTCATTATAAATTGATCTAATTTATATAATTCTGCATCAGTAAAAGGAGTAAGGCTTCCTAAAACTATCAAAGCATCCATTGTAGAAGGAATATCCTGAGTATTTAAATTTATAGTTTGAAAATTATAATTAGCCTCTATTTCTGATACATATCTGCTTACACTAATATAAGCATCATCTGGATTGCCACCGTATTGAACTGGTATATCTATAGTATTAGGTTCATCATGCCCTTGAATATAACCAATATTAGCCTTTAAGCCAAGCATGCTGTCTATGCCTTTAGAAATCTCATCTGTGATGCCTGTAAAATCTCCATAGAGTATTGAAGAAGTAGAAAGTTCTAATACATCATCCCCATTTTCTAAAACTAAAGAAAAATATCCGCTTCCTTTTGGAACGATAATGCTTCCATCAGTATCTTTTATATCTTGCCATTCTAATTTATGTATATTAAGTTTTTTTATTATCTCTTCATTTTCTTGATTTGGAGTAGACATATCAACATGTGTAAAAACTACCTTATTCATTAAATTTTTATTAGCTTCTGTTACAGCCTGCATTATGCTGTCTGGTATTAACTCAATAGCACCAATAGGAAGCAATTCATAAATTTCTGGAGAAGATATATAATAAACATTTAAATTATTTTCTAATCTGCTTAATTTATCATTTTTATCAATAAGCTTTCTTATGATTGTATCAATATTATATTCTAAACCTTCAGTAGACCTTACAAAAGGTATAGACTCTATAGAATCACCATATATAAATGCTAAGCCCATATATGTTATTTTGCTGCTTGTTTGGTCTTTTTCTAAAACACTTATTTGAGTGGAAGTGATTCCATATTGATTTGCCATTGTTGTATTTGTAGAGGCATCTATTATTTCAAAGCTTATATTTTTTCCTGCTGCTGATTTATATTCTGCAAATAAATCTTTTATATATTTTTCATAAGTAGAAAAAGGAGGAGGAAGATTCGGTGTTAAAAAGAACTTTACACTTAAAGGCTCTTTTAAACTCTTAACCAAAGACTTACTGCCGCTGCTTAAAGAATAAATTTTATCTTTAGTTAAATCTATAAAAGGTGTAAATTGATTAACTATAGCGTTTATTAAAACAATAATCACAAGTACAAAAATAAAAGTTATTATTCTATCTTTTCTCTTAGTCATATCTATCCCATTTTAAAATAATATGCATTATATAAAGAATAATTATATTTGTCAAAGTATATTTACTTAAAAAACAGCTGTTTTATTTTTTTGTAATAAAATTAATATAATAACAAATAAAATAAATTTAAAAAAATGTGTTGACTTTTTTTTATAGTATGTTACACTAATTTTCACTTGCCGAGTTAGCTCAGTAGGTAGAGCAAAGGACTGAAAATCCTTGTGTCTAGGGTTCGATTCCCTGACTCGGCACATTTCTTATTATAAAACTCCATATGAACAACTTAGAACAAATTACAAACTTTATAAATCCCCTATATGAAGACAATCATATTATAGTAGCTGTAAAACCGCCAAACATTCCAACTCAAGCAGACAATACAGGCGATACATCTTTTTTTGAAAACATAAAAGATTACATCAAATTAAAATATGGTAAGCAAGGTAATGTTTTTTTAGGATTAGTGCATAGACTTGATAGACCTGTATCGGGTGTTATGGTGTTTGCTAAAACTTCTAAAGCAGCATCGAGATTAAGCGAGGCTATAAGAAATAGAAACTTTCAAAAAACTTATTACTGCGTAGTAAAAGGGATATTATTAGAAAAAGAAAATACTTTAGAAAATTATTTGATAAAAAAAACGAACAAGCTTGGCAATATTGCAATGGTTGTTTTTGAAAATACAAAAAATGCCAAAAAAGCTATACTTCATTATAAAGTATTAAAAGAAGACAATATTAAAAATTTAAGCCTTCTAAAAATAGAGCTTGAGACTGGAAGGTTTCATCAAATAAGAGTGCAGCTTTCAAATCTTGGGCATGCTATATATGGCGACAGAAAATACGGCTCATACATAAAATATGACAGAGATGATGTGCCTTTGGCTTTGTTTGCCAAAAGTATTAAGTTTCCACACCCTACAAAAAACGAAGAAATATTTATTGAGGCTGATTTACCAGATTATAACCCTTGGAATATTTTTAATAATTAATAAAAACAATATAGATAATTTTTATATTTTACGATACAATATATACATACATAAATATTATGGACTACAACAATGGAAAGAAAAGATTATGATTTGCCTTTTTTGTTGAGATACGAAAATGTTGCTTGGTATGAAAACAAAAAAGTAAGAATATTAGACAGAAGAATATATCCGACAGAAATTAGTTTTGTTGAATGTTATAGTTATAAAGAAGTGGCTGAGGCTATATATAACATGGTTACTCAGAGTGCTGGACCTTATACGGCTTGTGCTATGGGTATGGCTTTGGCAGCTAGTGAAGTTGAAAATAAAACAGAAAAAGAACAAATTGAGTTTTTAACTAATGCTTCTAATGTACTCGCAAACTCTAGACCAACTACTGCAAACAGATATAGAATCATAACAGAATCTGCATTAGAGGCAGCTAAAAAAGCATTAAAAGAAGGCAAAAGCCCAGTAGAAGCTATTTTTAATAATGCAATAGAATCTCTAAACAGAAGATATTCCATCATGGAAGAGGTTGGAACATATTTAATAAAACTAGTAGAAAATAATGCTTCTATATTAACTCAATGTTTTGGAGAGACTATTGTAGGAATGATGTGTAGAGCAGCAAAAAAAGAAAACAAAACTTTTAAAGCATATTGTTTAGAGACTCGTCCATATTTTCAAGGGGCAAGACTTACCTCTTCTTGTTTTTATGAAAGCGGTATAGATGTAACAGTTATTACTGATAATATGGCAGCATATGTTATGCAAAAAGGTGCTGTAAATATATTTACTTCAGCAGCAGACACAATCACAAGAGATGGATATATTGCAAACAAAATAGGAACTCTTCAAGCTGCAATATTAGCAGACAAATTTGAAATTCCATATTATGTTACAGGCATACCAGATAAAGACAAAAATAAAGGCTCTGATATAGTGATAGAAGAGAGAGACCCAGAACTTGTTTTATCATATAGAGGAATACCTAATACATTAAAAGGCGTTAAAGGAATATACCCTTCTTTTGATGTTACCCCACCTAAATTAATAAGTGCTGTTGTTACAGATAAGGGAATATATTCTCCATACAACTTAGAAGAATATTTTGAAACAGAGACTAGAGATTTCTATTGATGTAATTTAAAAATTTGTTAAAAATATTTTTAATTTTTATTTGTTGCATATTTGCTTTTATATAAAATAAAAATATATTTTTATAAATGTATATCAACTTTTTCCCGCCGCAAAAAGTTGCAAAAAGTGCAAATATTAAGTTATTATGTTTTTAATATAATGCAAACTGTATATTCAATCTAAAAATGTAGTTACTCGCGAAACGTAGCCGAAGGATAAAAACTTTTACGAAGTCCGCACCGCGACCGTAGGAAGTACCTTTAGGTATGGGTGCGAGAGAGACAAAAAAGTTGATAATATATCTATAAAAATATATACATTGACAAAACATATTTATTTCAGTATATTTATTAAACATTTGAATTTTTTGTATAACTATATTATAATAAAGCAACCTTAAAATAAAATGGATTTCTAAATGAAAAAAATAACTTTTTGTATAATAACTTTAATATCAATATTCGCTATCTCTTGTAAAAATGAGGGCGGTTCTATATATGCTATGGAGCAAAGATATAAAAACTTTTTAAATATATTACCTAAAGAAGTGAGAGATGATTATATATTAACTTCATCAAAATATTCTAATGAATACAAGATGTGGATTGATGAGTTCAACACTTGGGCTAGCAATACTATAAATAAAGAAATTGAAGATGAAAAAGAAATAGCTTCAAGATTAACTCCAGATAGAATTGAATATGCATTAGAAACTCTAACAAGCAGAAATTATGAAAGAGCATTACCTGTGGAATTAATGTCAAAAGTAAAAACTCATACAGATAATTTGTCATTAAAAATTAAAGAGCTTGAACAAGATGAAACATTTTCAAACTCTATGTACAAATTAAAACAAGATGAAGCAGTTACTCATTTCAATACAGAAGATACTATATTTTATTATGTTTGGAATTATTTAATTACAATAAATAGAGACAGAAGATTCCAATAAAATTAAGAATATCCTAGAAAACCGCTTCCTATTCTAACCATATTAGAGCCATGCTTTATAGCTAAGTGATAATCATTGGTCATACCCATTGAAAGTATTGATATATTTTTATCTTTTAACTTCATAAAGACTTCATTTAGAGTTTCAAACTCTTTTTCTATCTCAAAATCATTATCAACTTTTAATGATATTCCCATAAGTCCTTTTATATTAACATTCGATAAGTTTTTTATTTTATCATACACCATATTATAATCAGTTAAATTAAATCCGCCTTTTTGCTCTTCATTGCTTATATTAAATTGCAGCAATATATCTTGAACTTTGTTATTTTTTATAGCTTCTTTGTTTACATATTCAGCAATTTCAATACTGTCCACACTTTGTATTAAATCAGCATATCTTACTATATATTTTACTTTGTTTGATTGTATTCTTCCTATAAAGTGCCAAGTTATATTATCATAATCTTTATTAAGCTCCTCTGCCCTATCCCTTAAACTTTGAGCTTTAGATTCTCCTAACGGCAAATTAATATTCAAAGACAAAAACTCTTTTATAGTTTCTATTGGCGAATATTTACTAACTGCTACAATACTTATATCATAATTTACATTATATTTATCTTTAAGTGAATTTATATTCTCTATTATAGAATCATATTTATTTTTAATAGTATCTCTATCCATTAATATACCTCTTATACAAATATTATAAAATCAATAAAAAATCTTTCAACTAAAAAATAATATTTACATATATAATCAATTAATTTATATTTGACAAATAGTAATCTATAATATATATTTTTTTAAAAATAAAAACACATAAAAAACTATGAAAGAGATATTAAAAGAATATAATAATATTACTATAGATAACATAGAAGAAGTAGCTCAATATATATATAAATTGCTAAAAGACGGTGATTTAATTATAATGAATGGAGATTTGGGCTTTGGAAAGACCACTTTTGTAAGACTTCTTTCAAGACTGCTTCAAAGTGATGATATAGTAAGCAGCCCGTCTTTTACCTTAATTAATGAGTATGATATTATATTAAACAACAAAGAAACTATACTTCGCCATGTTGATCTTTATAGGCTTTCTTCTGTGGATGAACTTGATGATATTGGATTTAAAGACAAAATAAAAGAAGACGGAATCACTATGATAGAATGGGGAGAGAAGTTCATAGAGTATTTTGATAAGCCGTATTATTTATTTGAAATAGAAATGATTAATAATGACTGCAGATTATATAGGATTAGTTTAATTAAATGAAAAAAATATTGTTATTGCTTATTATATCAACATTAATTTTCTCATGTTCAAAAAGAGTAGACAGCGACACTATTGTTTATACAAAAACTAGTGTGTCATCTGTAAATATATTTATAGGCGACAGTATTACTTATGAAGTGCATATAATTTCAAAGAAAGATATAGATTATAATTATCAAGATATTTCTTTTGATGATAGAGTCTCACAATCTAGAATAATAAGTGTAGAGAATATAAATAAAAACAAAGGCAATTTTAAAGAGAGAATAATCAAATACAATATAGGCTTTTATGATGTTGGGCAGTTTGTAATATCTCCTTTTAAAATATCATATAATTATAACAACGAATATAGAGAGCTTTACGGAGAAGATATTAATGTATTAGTTAATCCTTTTTCTGACGGAGATGTTCTTCCTCCAATGAAAAGAGCCATTAGTATTCCTATGCCTTTATATGTGTGGATTATTATAATAGCAGTTTTAATAATTATAGTTTTAATAATATTCTCTGTATTGTTTTTGGCAAAATATATTGAGAAGAAGTTTAATGAAAGGCTAACAATAAAAGAAGATACTGAGGCTCTAAATGCTTTAAAAAATATAGACTACAACATTTACTATAACGAAAATAAATTTGCTGAGTATTATTTTGAATTAACATTTATATTTAAAAGATATTTAACAAAAAGATTTAGATTTAATATTGAAGACATGACAACTAGTGAAATATCAAAGTTGTTTGAAGAAAATAAGTTTACAGAAAGTGATACTATAATAAAAATGTTTACTGAAGGGGATTTAATAAAATTCGCAAAAGCTTCTGCAGATATAGAGTTAATGGAGAAAGATTATAATTTCTGTAAAGATTATATTATAGCAAATGGAAACTTATATACAGCATTAAAGAAAGAAGAAAAAGAAAAGAAAAAGCTAAATAAAAAATTAAAGAAAAAAAGAGTAAAAAAATAACAGGAAATTAATTTATGTCTAATTATAATTTAGATGATACTATAGTGGCATTGGCAAGTCCATATTCAAAAAGTGCATTAGCATTGATAAGAATGTCTGGAAAAGATTCTCTAAAGATAGCTTCAAAAATATGCTATTATGCCAACAATGAAAATAAAAACATTACAAAATTTGAACACAGAAAAAGTTATTATGCTTTAATTAAAGATGAAAACAATACTCCTATAGATGAGCTTGTAGTTCTTACAACATTATCTCCAAACACATTTACTTCGGAAGATACTGTTGAGTTTATGTGTCATGGAAGCATAGTTGTTATAGAGTCATTGATAAATCTTATAATAAGAAACGGAGCAAGGCAGGCGAATAGAGGTGAGTTTACATATAGGGCTTATATTAATGGAAGGATTGGCATAAGTGAAGCTGAGGCTATACATGATTTAATAGACTCTAATAACAGATTAATGGCTGAAGCGAGTATTTATAAAATTAGAGGAAGGCTTACAAGGGAGATAGATAAACTTAGAGAGAATGTAAAAAATACTCTTATGCTTATTTATGGCGAATTAGATTTTCCAGAAGATGAGACTGAAACTTTTTCTTATGATAAATTAATAGAAAACTTTTATGCAATAAAAAAAGATATAGAAAATATTTTAAATAATTCTAAGAGAGTAGAAAATCTTATTAACGGAATAAAAGTATCAATACTAGGACGAGTTAATGCGGGAAAGAGCAGCATATTTAATATGATATTAGACAGAGAGCGTGCAATAGTATCAAATGTGGCTGGCACTACTAGAGATTTTTTGAGTGAAAATATTTATATAGACAATATACCATTTTATTTTATGGATACTGCAGGTTTTCACAAAGAAGCTGATAATGATATAGAACTTGAAGGAATTGAGAGGGCTAAAAAATGTGCTAATGAGGCTGATATTATAATTGCTGTTTTTGATTATAATGATAAGGCTAATGATGATGATATTAATTTAATAGAGTTTTTAAAACAATTAAAAAATAAAAATATAATTTATGTGTTAAACAAAATAGATTTAGAAAAGAAATTTGACAAAAAAATAGATAATGCAATTGAAATAAGCACAAAAACAAAACAAGGAAAAGACAAATTAATAGAGTCATTAAAAAATCATATAAAAGATTCTGATATAACAATTTTTAATAAAGAAAGCTATGTAAACAACAGAGAGAGAGGATATTTAGAGAGAGCAATAGAGCAGTTGAATGTGTGCATAGAAAAGTCAAATAATAATCATTTATTAGATGAAGTAGCAGAAGAGATAAATATATTAAACAACATATTAGGCAATGTAAGCGGAAAGATTGAAGCAGAAGAGATAATAAACGAGATATTTGAGAATTTCTGTATAGGTAAATAGAAATATAAAAAGAATTATATACTAAAAGTTAATTTTATATTTTTATTATTTTCGGAGACTAGTTTTTTGATATATAAATTAAATGAATTGCACTTTCGTGAAGCGTGCCCGAAGGGTAAAAACTTTGACGAAGTCCGCACCGCGACCGAAGGAAGTGCCTACGGTATTGGCACAAAGAACCAAAAAGACTGCATTTTTTAGCTAAATTACACACTACATTTTATATATACTTTTGATATGTAAATTAAATAAATGCATTTTTTGCAACTTTATTGCGGCGGGAAAAAGTTGAATAGAACAAAAACTTATAGATATATAAAAAAATAAACCGCTTTTGTGGGATGAACAAAGCGGCTTATTACAAATATAGTTATTGGGGGGTAGTCCAATCAACCTAAATATAATATCGTCTGTTGCAATAATAACTTTAATATTTTTTTATTTTATTACAGTTTTTATTACCCTATGAAAGTTTTTATATTCTATCTTTTCTATCTCATCACTGTTAAAACCAGCTTCTTTTAGTTTTTCTAATATAGCATAAGACTTTGAAGCATCTTCAAGCCCCTTCACTCCTGTAATACCCTCATCTTCAAAATATTCATTATAATCAAAACCAAGCCCTATATGATTAGTTCCTATAGTATCTGCAATATATTTTATATGATCAACTGCCCTCTCTATTGTCTGTTTATCTTTATCTTCATCTACAAAATCTTTATAACAATTAAGCCCCACTACCCCATTTAAATCCCTTATCACTTTTAACTGCTCATCTGTAAGGTTTCTCATACTGCCGCATAACTTTCTGCTATTTGAATGCGATGCTATTATAGGAGAGTTAGTAATATTAGCCACATCAAAAAAAGATTTATCATTCAAATGAGAAACATCAACTATCATTCCCTTATCGTTCATCTTTTTTATTACATTTTTTCCTAGTTCAGTTAATCCTCTGCTGCTATCTCCCCTAGCCCCTGTAGCAAGCTTATTCTCTTCATTCCAAGTTAAACTAGCATGCCTAACACCATAATCATTATAATAACTATCAAGAATATCTATATTATCATCAATATGCATTAAACCCTCAAAGCCCAAAAAAGCATAAAACTTATTTTTGTTTTGTGCCTCAATCATCTCATCATAACTTTTTACAACTTCTATAATATCGCTGCAATAGTTAAGCTCTTTTTTAAAGCACTCAAGTATCTCATTAGCCCTCTCAAAAGCTCTCTCGTAATTTTTCCTCTCAACCCACACAACAAATATACTTCCTCCAACCTTACCCTTTACCAAATTATCATAATGATACTTTTTTAATATATTATTCTCGCCTTTCAAAGTCTTTACAGCAACATCAGATAAAACATCAGAATGAGCATCAAAAATCATAAGTATTTTCCTTTAATTTAAATTTGGAAAATAATATATCAATGGACACTATTTTACAATATATTTTCTTAATAATTAATTTTATTATTCAAATATAGTCTTATATTCGTCTTTTAAATAAGGTTTAATTTCTTCTATAGGAATTAACACTCTAGACTCACCTATTGCATAATGTCCTATTTCATATATTCCCCAAGTAAATACTAAACCTTTTGATGTTAAATAGAAATTGTTATTTTCTAATGTAAGTTCATTTAAATCAAAATAAGAATTAGCATCTCTGCCTTCTATTTTCATAAGTTTATCTTTTACTAAATTAATCAAGTCAGAATTATTTAAATCTGTTATTAAATCTTCTATTTTTAATTCGTTTCCTGTCTCTAATGAATATACGCTATTTATTGTAGCATAGTTTCCATGTGCACCGCCTGTGTATTCATAAAGTAATTGATTGATAGAAACAAATTTTTCACTTAAAAAGTCTATGCCAAATTGTGAAGAGTAGCTTTCTATATGTGATATATAATCAGACTTAACCCACTCATCATAAAGGGAAGTCATTTTATTGCTTGTAATACTTTGATATGTCAATAATTTTGCGGGGTCGTTGAAAATGCTTGCATCAGTGATAGCAAAATCTTTATTTATGTCTAAATTAATTTTGTCTATACTTTCTAATTTAGTGTCATTGTTTAGAGCAAATATTGCAGTTTTGAATTGAAATACTCTAGGGTCATCAGTTTTTGGTGAAATATTTGAATAGCTATATTCTATTATTTTAGCACCTGTTACAGGAGTTTTTGTTGCTTTAAAAATCATTTCTTTGCCGTCTATTTTTGCAACAAAAGGATATGCTATGCTTGGGAAATTTCCTTCTAATGTTTTATTGTCATAAGAAAGAGCTGTAATATTTCCTTCATCAAGTTCGCCCGCTTTTGTAACATTGAAGATATTTAAGTTTTGATTAATGTCTCTGTAATACACAAATCCAAAATTTCCACTTTCATTTTGTGCTATTTCAGAGTTAATGTATTCTCCTGCATCAGAAACTAAATAAACAACATCATAATTATTAGCTTTTTCATTTTCGCTAAGATTTAATTGAGTGATTTCTGCAGTATTTTCTTTTTGAATGTTATTGGAATTGCCGCATGAAACAAAAATAAATAAAGAAGATAACGCTATTAAAAAAAGTGCTTTCATTTTTTATCCTTATATAATTTTCTATATAAAAACAAAAGATATTTTAGCTTGTAAAAATAATTGAACAAATTCTATTTGAATATATAGATATAAATTTTATGTTTTGTCAAAATTTAGATTTTTAATTATAATTATTTGCAGGGCTTTGCCCCGCACCCCACTTCTTTTATTGGTATAAAAGAAGCAAAAGAACTGCATTTTTATAAAATATATCTAAAAATATATGGTATTACTTTATATATATTTATTATATATAAAACTGAAATATTTGCACTTTCGCGAAGCGTGCCCGAAGGGCGAAAACTTTGACGAAGTCCGCACAGCGACCGAAGGAAGTGCCTGTGGTGCGAAGGCGGGAAAAAGTTGAATAAAACAAAAACATAAATTGTAAAATATATTTGTTTAAGTGTATACTAAAAATTTTTAAGTTTATTAAAAGTTTTTTATTTGCGGGAACTAGCCCCCGCACCCCCACTTCCTTTGCGACCGCAGGAAGTGCCCGTGGTATTGCCACAAAGAACCAAAAAGACTGCATTTTATAAAATATAGCTAAAAACATATGGTATTACTTTATATATATTTATTATATATAAAACTGAAATATTTGCAGGCAAGCCATTTAATATTTAAACTCCACAGTATAATGCGTAACAGCATCATAAGGCATAATGTACTCTCTATTATTCATCAAAAGCTCAAGCATATCAGCCCTAGCATCATACTGCATACCTTTAAGCACATCTTTTATATAACTATTGGCAAAATTATCCCAATAAGTTCCGTCCCTATATTCTTTTGCTGTTTTTCTCAAATTATTTATCACAATAGAATAATCTTTAATAGTATTATACATATATTCTATTTGCTCATAGTCCACAAGTTGAACTGCCTTATTATTAATATTAAGCATAACTTTTTCACCGCCGCTCTGCCATACCATTAATTTATCTGTATAATCTATAGGAGTTATTACTGTCCAATCTTCATCTTTATTAGGTTCTTTATCTTTAGTTAAAAACTGATTAAGTCCAGCGGTTTTTATATGTTCTTCTGTAATAGTAAAATATTCCTGCCCGCTGTCATAAGCTGCTTCTATCTCTTCATAAGGAGGGATAGGAATATAATAAGCTTTATTATTCATATAATAAGTTGCATAAGAAGAGTTGTCTGATTTATAATACCTGCCGTCATTTAGCTTTATCCAATTAGGCTCTTCAGGCGTTTTTATCCTATTTTGTATATAAGGCAAATCTCCTCCTAATGAATATATTGAATTTGCCTTGTTATAAGCTGAAGAATTAGGTTCTACTTGCCAATTTACGCCAT
Source organism: Brachyspira sp. SAP_772 (assembly GCF_009755885.1). NCBI lineage: Bacteria > Pseudomonadati > Spirochaetota > Spirochaetia > Brachyspirales > Brachyspiraceae > Brachyspira > Brachyspira sp. SAP_772. Next base: position 1,022,197 of record NZ_VYIX01000001.1, read on the forward strand.
CGGTAGTTGACCATATAGTATTATCATTTTCAAAAGACTGAGCTCTATAACCCCATGCGTTTGGCATATGTTCATAATATGCTCTTCTACCTTTTGTAACATATATTTTAGCTTTATCATAGCGAATATTAAAAAAGCTTCTTTGTCCCCAAGGAGTATTTCTTTTTTCCCAATTATCACCTATAGAAGTATCTTTACTTTTATGTATTCTATAATAAACATTCTTACTCACTGTAAATGGTGGGGCATCTGTACTTCTGCATCCGTCTGGATTTTGCTCAAAAAAATCTTCTTCTAAACCTATTACATATATGTAGTCTTTAAACTCAACAATTGTATAACTACTGGCTCCAAATCTTCCTTGAAAGCTTGCATTAGGATTATCTAGATTAGGCCAAGGAAAACTCTTATAAATATTAGCACTATCCCCCTCAGTTCTCCAATTTATTAAATCTGATGATGTTTCTATTTTATTATTAAAAGTTATGCCTGTAAAAAATGAATGTTCCCTTTCTTCACCTTTACAATTTTTGGTAGTAAAAGAACTTGAAGAATACCAATACTTTCCATAATCATAATATTCATATAAAACTCTATCTTCTTCTATTACATTCATATAATAACAATCATAATAGCCTTTACTGTCTTTATCATAAACTATTATATTTCCATCATCATCTATTTGTAAAATTACATTCCTAGCAGTTTGAGTTAATGTTTTAGTTTCAGGTTTATACTCATACATATAGTTAGCTAATATATACCATTTGCCTTGATATCTAAACTTTCTTATAAAGTCTCCAAACACTTCGCCGTTTTTGGCAGGCACTGGGTTTACATCAATATGGCCGGGTATTGTGTCTTCTGGCAATCTAAAATCTGTTTCAGGCGGTATATAGGTTGGGCCTAATATATTAAACTTTTCACAAGATACAATTAATACTATTACAACAATTAATAAAGCAACTATTAAACATAATCTTTTATTAAATTTCTTTTTCATAATAAGACAAACCGTAAATATATTCTTGATAATTTTTTAAAAGCAAAGCATTATTATTCAAACCATATTAAATTATCAATAAAAAATCAAACATATTCTACAATACAAATATGATTTTTCAAGCTATATTGATAAGTTTTTATTAAAATATCTTAAATATTTTTTTATTACCAAATATTCATCGCTATAAAATAACTTGTATTTTCATTATAAAATTATTGTAAATACTTGACTTTTATTCTATTCATAGTATAATAGAATGCAAATATTAAACAGTTTTAGGAAAAATAAAAATGTATAATATATTCTCTTACATCAAAAATAATCTTTCAAGGCGTTAAGCCTCTAATTTTCTTTTATTTAAAATAATTCCACAAAAAAATAATTTATAAAAAAACAAAAAGCATATTATTGCTAAATGTATTATAGGAGTATTGTATTATGATAAAGGTATCCGTTATAGGAGCAACAGGATATGCAGGTGCAGAATTAATTAGACTGCTATTATCTCATAGTAAAGTAGAATTAAAAAATATCTCTTCAAAAAGTTTTGTAGGAAAAAACATCAATGAAGTATATCCTAACTTAAACAAAAACTTAGATAAATTATTATTAGATGAAAATGAAATATTTGAAGATACTGATGTTGTATTTGCATCGCTTCCTGCAGGTTTAAGCGATGACATTGCAAATAAATGCTTTGAAAAAAATATTTTATTTATAGATTTGGGTGCTGATTTTAGATTAGATGATGAAGAAGATTATAAAAATTGGTATGGCAAAGAATATAAATATAAAAACCTACACAAAGAAGCAATTTATTCAATACCTGAAATAATTAAATATGATAATGTATATAATAAAAAAGAATTAAAGAATGCAAAAATTATAGGAAATCCCGGCTGCTATCCTACTTCTATAGGTTTGGCATTAGCCCCTGCTTTAGTAAACAAATTAATACAAAAAGATGATATTATAATTGACTCTAAATCTGGAGCTACTGGTGCAGGACGTGAATTAAAATTAAATACTCATTATACAGAATGTAATGAAGCATTTGCTCCATACAAAATTGCTGAGCATAGACACACCCCTGAAATAGAGCAAACATTATCAAACATATACGGCGAAGATATAAAAGTTACTTTCGTTCCTCATTTACTTCCATTAAACAGAGGAATAGTTTCAACAATATATGCAAAATTAGAAAATAAAAATCTTAAATTGGAAGATATACATAACATTTATAAAGAGTTTTATAAAGATTCAGCATTTGTAAGAGTATTAAATATTGGAGAGATAGCAAATTTAAAATATGTTAAATACTCAAATTACTGTGATATATCTTTGCATATGGACAACAGAACAAACAAATTAATAATAGTATCAACAATAGACAATATGGTAAAAGGGGCTGCAGGACAGGCAATACAAAACATGAATATAGCTTTAGGATTTAAAGAAGATGAAGGTTTGAATATAATACCTCCAGCTTTTTAAAAACATAATAAGTTTATAGCTAATAATTTTTAAAGCAATAAACGAGCAGCTGATAACTGACGAAGGAAGTTGTCAGCTAATAATAAGCGAGTTTATTGCTAGCAATAATAAAAGATGAAGGACTGAATTTCATTCCTCCAGCTTTTTAATTGATAAAATTAGAAATATATATTTTTAGAGAATTTTCATTAAACAATAATAATAGGAGAATAAAATGATAGATATTAAACAAATTGAAGGCGGTGTATGTGCTTCTGAAGGTTTCTTAGCGAATGGAATATATGCTGGTATAAAGAAAAATAAAGAAAAAAAAGATTTAGCAATAATTTATAGTAAAAGTCAATGTTCTGCTGCAGCAGTATATACTCAAAATAAAGCATGCGGAGCAAACATCACGGTAAGCAAAGAACATTTAAAAGACGGAAAAGCAAAAGCTATTATATGCAATTCAGGCAATGCTAATACTTGCAATAAAAACGGAGTGGAAGTAGCAAAAGAGATGTGCAAACTTGCAGCTGAAGCATTAGGTATTAATGAGAAAGAAGTTGCTGTTGCATCTACTGGAGTTATAGGAGTGCTGTTGCCAATCGAGCCTATAGAAAAAAATATAAAAGAACTTATAGACAATGCAAATCATTCTCAAGAGCATGCTAAAAATGCAGCAAAAGCTATAATGACAACTGACACATTTATGAAAGAAATAGCTTATGAGTTTGAAATTGACGGTAAAAAAGTTCATATAGGCGGAATGGCAAAAGGAAGCGGAATGATTCACCCTAATATGGCTACAATGCTCGCATTTATCACTACAGACTGCAATATATCAAGCGAAATGCTTCAAAAGGCTTTAAGCGAAGATACAAAATCTACATATAATATGGTTAGCGTTGATGGTGATACTTCTACAAATGATATGTGTGTTGTGCTTGCTAATGGTGAAGCTAAAAATACTTTAATAGATAAAGAAGATGAAAATTATAAAATATTTTGCAAAGCATTAAACATGACAAATACTTATTTATCAAAGCAAATGGCAAAAGACGGAGAAGGTGCTACAAAGTTAATAGAATGCGAAGTGATAAATGCAAGCGATATAAAATTAGCAAGAAAAATAGCAAAATCTGTTATAACATCAAATTTAGTTAAAGCTGCTATGTTTGGATGCGATATGAACTGGGGACGTATTTCATGTGCTATAGGTTATACTGATGCGGATTTTGATATAAATAAAGTTTCTATAAATGTTGGTTCAAAATATGGAGAGATGAATGTTTATAAAGACGGATATGGAGTAGAGTTTGATGAAGATGAGGCTTTAAAAATATTAAAAGAAGATGAGATAAAAATTACAATAAATATGAACTGTGGAGATAGCAAGGCTGTAGCTTGGGGCTGTGATTTAACTTATGATTATGTAAAAATTAACGGTTCTTACAGAAGTTAAAATCTTATAAAGAATATAAAGGAAATAAAAATGGAAAATATTTCAAATAGAGATAAAGCACTCATACTTAATCAGGCACTTCCTTATATACAAAAATATACAGGAAAAACAGTTGTAATAAAATACGGCGGAAGTGCTATGGAAAACCCTGAATTAAAAAAGAAAGTGATGAGCGATGTTGCATTGCTTTCTACTGTAGGAATAAATGTTATAGTGGTTCATGGCGGCGGAAAAGATATTACTGCTATGCTTAACAAAATAGGCAAAGAATCAAAGTTTATAAATGGATTAAGATACACTGACAGCGAAACTGCCGAAATAGTAAAAATGGTTCTTGCTGGAAAGGTTAATAAAGAGTTGGTTGCTTCTCTTGAAAGCTGCGGGGGAAAATGTTTAGGTATATGCGGTATTGACGGAAACATGTTTAAAGTGAGTAAATATATAGGTGAAACTGATTTAGGATTTGTCGGCGATGTTGATGAGGTTGATACTCATTTACTTAATACTATAATAACAAACGAATATATTCCAATAGTTGCTACTATAGGATGCGACAATGAAGGAAATGTTTATAATATTAATGCTGACACTGCTGCGGCAAAAATAGCTGAAAGTCTAAAAGCTGAAACATTAATATATATGACTGATACTCCGGGTCTCTTGCAAGATAAAGATGATGAAAGCACTTTGATAAGCCAAATAAACATTAAAGATATAGATAATCTAATAAATAACGGCACTATATCAGGAGGAATGCTCCCTAAAGTTAAGCATTGTATAGATGCGGTAAAAAATGGAGTTTCAAAAGTATTTATAATAGACGGAAGATTATGCCATTCATTATTAATAGAGATGTTTACTGATGAAGGTATAGGAACAATGTTTTATAAAGATTAATAAAAAATATTAATAAATATAATTAAATAATGAGGGTGAAAATATGGCATGCAAAAAAAATAATAATAATAATCAAAATAATGAAAAATTAAAATTAAAAAAAGAATATATTAATAATAGTAAAAAATATGTTGCTAACACTTATGCAAGATTTGATTTAGTTTTGGAGTCCGGAAAAGATACCAAATTAAAAGATGTAGAAGGAAAAGAGTATATTGATTTAGGAAGCGGCATTGGAGTTAATAGTGTTGGTTATGTAAATAAAAACTGGATTAATGCTATAGTAAATCAAGCTAAAACACTTCAGCACACTTCAAATCTTTTCTACACAAAGCCTTATATTGATTTGGCAAAAAAACTATGCACCACAACAAAATATGATAAAGCATTTTTCTGCAACTCTGGTGCTGAAGCAAATGAATCTGCAATTAAATGTGCAAGAAAATATTCTTTTAATAAATATGCTAATGGCAGTAAAGATTATAAAAGAAACAAAATAGTAACATTAAAAAACTCATTTCACGGCAGAACCATGGCTACAATTTCTGCTACAGGTCAGGAAGTTTTTCATAATTTCTTTTTCCCATTTTTGGAAGGCTTTTCATTTGCAGAGGCTAACAATTATGAAGACACTATAGAAAAATTAAAAGACAATGCATGTGCTATGATGATGGAGCTAATACAGGGTGAAGGCGGAGTTATACCTCTTGATAAAGAATATGTACAGAAAGTGCAAAAATATTGTGAAGAAAATGATATACTTTTTATAGTTGATGAAGTTCAAACTGGTGTTGGAAGAACAGGAAAGTTTTTATGCTCTGAACATTTTGGTATAAAACCAGACATTACTACATTAGCAAAAGGTTTAGGCGGAGGGCTTCCTATAGGAGCAATGCTTATGAGTAAAAAATGCTCTGATGTATTTGTTCCGGGGGATCATGCTTCTACATTTGGTGCTAACCCTGTTGTTGCTGCTGGTGCTTTGGAAGTATTAAACATCATAGACAAAAACCTTTTAAAAGAAGTTGAAAAAAAATCTAAATATATAAAAAGTAAATTAACAAAACTTGATAATGTTGTAAGTGTTGATGGCATAGGCTTGATGCTTGGAATAGGTTTAAAAGAAGGATTAAATGCTAGAGAGATAGTAGAAAAATGTATATCAAAAGGAGTTATCCCTCTAACAGCAAAAAATAAAATAAGACTTCTTCCTCCTCTTACAATAACTGATAAAGAATTAGAAAAAGCTGTTTCAATACTTTGTGAGTGTATAGGATAATAAATTGTTTATTAAAAAATATATCAATATGTTTTAATAAATATATTGATATATCTTATTCTATAATATAGCTATCAACTATTTCTCCATAATAAACTGTGTGAAAATCTTTGTTAGCACCGCAAAAACTACTATCTACATCTTGAGGATAGAATTTGCTTTTTATATCTTCTGGTATTTGCGAACTATCTTGTTTCTGTTTATAAATAACTTTACATTCAAGAGTTAAAGGTAATTCTTTTATACTAGGCACTGAAATAATATTAGGCTCTTCTAAGGTTAAATTAAGTTCTTTTATTTTATCTGTATTAAAACCAGATTTTGTACCGCATATTTTTATTATATTTGCATCAACAGAGCTTATAGGAACATTTACAGCAAACTCAGGATTTTTATCAAGAAGAGTTTTAGTATATCTATTCTCCCTCACAAAAATTATAAATATATTCTTTCCCCATTCTATACCCAAACTACCCCAAGAAACAGTCATGGCATTTACTTTATTATTTGATTTAGTTGTTATAATGATTCCTTTTTTTGTCTCTTTTAATATATGACTTGCATAATCTAAAACATCTATTTTGTTTTTCATTACTACCCCCAAAAACTATAATAAAAATTGTATTAAAAACTATAAAGTTTCTGTATAAAATTTTTTTTGATGCAGCAAGACTTTTATAAAAAAATCACCGCACAAATACTTTTAAATAATAAAATATTGCTTAATTTTGTCAATTATTTAGCATTAAAAAATTAGCTTAAATACATATTAATTAACCAAGAAAAACATATTTAAGCATTATATTAGTATAAAAAAATTGAAATTGTCAATTTATTTTACTATAATAAATATATAAAAATATAATTTGAGGTACAAAAATGATAAAAAAGATTTTTTTAGTAACTTTGTTTATTATTTTTATAGCTATAGGCTGCCAGAAAACTTCTTCCAATGCTATAAAAATAAGGATAGGACCCGAGCCCCAGACAATAGATCCTACATTAAACACTTCTATAGACGGAGCTACATACATAGTTCATACTTTTGAAGGTCTCACAACCAAAGATAAAGATAATAAAATTGTTCCGGGAGTTGCTGAGAGCTGGGATATAAGTGAAGATGGCTTAACTTATACATTTCATATAAGAGATGATGCTAAATGGTCTGATGGTCAAAAAGTTAAGGCTGAAGATTTTGTATATTCTTGGCAGAGAGCAGTTGACCCTATAGTTGCTAGCGGATATAGTTATCAATTAGAACCTATATTAAATGCTAAAGAGATAACCGAAGGAAAAATGGATAAATCTAATTTAGGTATAAAAGCTTTAGATGAAAAAACTTTAGAAGTAACATTAAAAGCTCCTACTGCATATTTTTTGGAATTAACAGCTTTTCCTACTTTATTTCCTATAAGAAAAGATATAGTAGAAGCTAATCCTGATGGATGGACTAGAGATGCTTCAACATATATAGGAAATGGTCCTTTTATAATGAAAGAAAGAAGAATTGATGATAGATTAATTTTAGAGAAAAATACAAATTATTGGAATGCTTCAACAATAGTACCTAATGAATTAGAATTTATACTTATGGATAACCCTACAGTTGCTATAGCAAGTATAAAAGATGGAACTTTAGATTATGGCGGATCACCTCCTGTTCAAGAAATAGAAGCACTTAGAAATGAAGGTTTTATACAAACTAATGTAAGTTTAGGTATATATTTTTATATGATTAACTGTACTAATGAAGTTCTTAAAGACCCTAGAATAAGACAGGCTTTAACTTTAGCTATTGACAGAAATTATATTGTAAAAAATGTTACTAAAGCAGGACAGATACCAGCTGCTGCTTTTGTTCCTTATGGGGTATCTGATGTTGAAGGAGATTTCAGAGAAAATGGCGGAAACTATTATGATGTAAGCGAAGATAAACATCAAGAAAACGTAGAAAAAGCAAAAGCATTATTGGCAGAAGCAGGCTATCCTAATGGTGAAGGTTTCCCTGTAATAGAGTTTAAATCCAATCAAGGCGGAGGAAATTTACAGATATTTGAACCTATACAGCAAATGTGGAAAGAAGCATTAAATATAGATGTTACTTTCTCTGCTGAGGAATGGGCAGTATTTCAACAAACAAGAGTTGATAAAAACTTTGAAATAGCTATGCATAGTTGGTTTGCTGATTATAATGACCCTCTTACATTCTTAGCTATGTTTTTAAGCTATAGTGATCAAAACCATTCAAGCTATAATAATCCTGAATATGATAGACTTATAAATATTGCTATGAATAGCGGAGATAATACTGTAAGAATGAATGCTTTTCATGATGCAGAAAAAATACTTATAAATGATATGCCTTTAATACCTTTATATTTCCATACAACAACAGCTTTAATGCGTCCTAATTTGAAAGGTGTTGTATTTGATAAATTGGGTATGAATAGATTCTTCTATGTATATAGAGAAGAAACTAAATAATCTTATATAAGATTTTTATAAAAGGGTATTAATTATTTGTTAATGCCCTTTTTTATTTTATTAAATAAATTTTAAACAGAAATATCTCTCTTGTTAAATATAATAACCGCTAATATATTAGTTATTATTCCAACAAAAAATAAACATATAACACCAATTAAAAATATATAAAAATCAGTGCTGTATTTAGACGGTGCAAATAATGTTATGATGCTTAAATATTTAAAAAACTCTGCCTTCTCCCCCACCCTAGACATCATTTGAAAAAGCATAAATAGTATGCAAAGTCCAGCACCTGTCCAAAGTGAAATTGTTGTAGAAGAAAAACTTACAGAACTTAAAATACATATTCCCAAAAAAGAAAACCATAAAGCAAAAAGTCCAATATTTACAATTATCATTTTTGCTATATCAAGCTCGCCTTTAAACATAGATTCACTTACAACAATATACAAAATAGTAATATACAAATTAAGAATAAATATATTTACAAGAGCAGATAATATTTGAGTGCTAATTATTTTAATTCTAGAATTTGGAGTTGCAAATAAATAAGCAATGCTCCCTTTATCAATATATCTTATAACAAGTCTATTAACAAGCAAAACAATAAAAACTAAAGGAAGTATAATAAGTAAAAACGAATATAAATAATTAATAAGAAAGTCCATAAGGTTTGAAGAATAACTATTCATACCAAATAATGCAAACATTTCCGGCATACTCTCCCCCATTTGTTTTAAGCTCTCTCCAAGTTTAGGGTCAAACATGGATATCATAACAACACCATACATTGTTAATATGCCCATAAAAATTATTAATATATTGAAATTTGATTTTATCTCTTTTTTTAATAAAACTAAATTAAACATACAAACTCCTTTTATAATAAAAATCAATTACTATAAAAATGCAAAAATAGCTCTTCTAAAGTCTGACTTGAAGAATTAATATCTAATATATCATAATTACTAAGTTCCCTTATAAAATTATTAACTTGATTATTAGCAATGGAAACTTTAATAATATTATTGCTTAGCTCTGATTTAAAACTAATTTTATTTTTAAAATTTAATGCTTCTTCATTTGTCTTAAAAACTATTTCAAAATTTTTATTCTTTTTGGATTTTAGTTCTCCCATATTCTCTATTGCTATGAGTTTGCCGTCTTTCAATATAGCAGTTCTGTCGCATGTCTTTTCTATCTCTTCAAATATATGAGATGACATAAAAATAGTGGTGCCTTTTCTCTTCTCTTCTAAAATCAACTCAATAAACTTTTTTTGCATCAAAGGGTCAAGTCCGCTTGTAGGCTCATCTAATATAACAACTTCAGGCTCGTTCATAAAAGCACATACTATAGCTATTTTTTGTTTTGTGCCTTTTGACATACTTTTTATTTTTCTAACCGCATCAAGGTCAAATAAATCTATAAGCTCTTTAATTCTTTTTTTATTTTTTATAGATTTCATTTCAGCAATAAATCTTATAAAATCGCTTCCCTTCATCTCATCCATAAAAGCAATCTCTCCGGGCAAATATCCAAGCTTCAATTGTATATTTTCTCTATTAACAAAAGAGTCCATATCTAATATTTTAGCACACCCTTTATCAGACTTTATAAACCCCATTAGCTGCCTTATAGTTGTGGTTTTCCCCGCACCATTAGGCCCCAACATTCCAAATATTTCACCTTTGTTTACTTCAAAAGATAAATCAAATACTCCTCTCCCTCCTCCATAATCTTTGCTAATATTATCTACTTTTATTACAGACATAAATAATTCCTCCTTATGCCTTATTATAAATATTTTTTCTTGTATGCAATCTGCTTAAACATATTCATCCACTTAGAATACTGTTTTATCATATCTTCTTTATCTATTTTTTTAGTCATTTTCTTTCTGCTTTGCAAATAACCTTCAGATGTGTACGTTATCATCTCTATAATATCTTTTATATCAACATCATCTCTAAACTTACTTTTATCAATATTCTTAAAATAGCTATTTATATCAATTTGTTTTTTATTGTTATTAACTATTTCTTTAACATCTTCACTCTCATCAAAATATCCCTGTATCAAAAAATCAAATATAGATTTATGCTTCTCCATCATTTCTAATTTTTTATAAAAAGAATATTCCATAAGTTCAAAAAAATCTTTTATCTTATAAAAGTTAGAATCTGCAATTATTTTTTCTATATATTCAGATACATAATTATAAACATATTCATACAATTTTTTCTTAGTCTTAAAATGATATAGTAGTAAAGATTTTGATATATTGGCATTAATCGCAATATTCTCTAAAATAGCATGTTTATATTCGTGTTTTGCAAACTCTTCTATTGATGAATTAATAATAGCTTCTTTTTTTTCTTCTGGTATATTAGTATTCATTATATTTTTGCTCATTCTATATTACTGACTAACTTAGTCAGTTAGTTAAACTATAACACAAAATCCATATTTGTCAAACAAAAAATTAAATAATAAAATTAAAAATTATATTGATAAACATAATCTTTAGAAACTAATGGAGAATAATCAGATATTAAATCTTTATATTTTAAATATTCGCTTTCATTAATAAAATAACTTTCATCTAAGTTTAATAATTTTAACTCTTCTATAAATATATTTAAAGCAATATTCTTATCTGCAAATTTTTCTATAGCCCTATTTGATAAGTCAAAAAAATTCTTCATAAGATAAGGGATATAATCCTCTTCATAATAATCTATACAATTTCTTAATAATACAAACAATGTTTTAAAATAATTAATGTCAGTATTTTTTTTAGTGGATATAGTGTGAATATGCTGTCTATAATAATATATTGGTTTATGATTAAAAGATATTCTAGGGTTATGAATAAGAGATTTAAAAAACTGCTCTGTATCCTGATAACAAAGTATAGAAGAATAGTAAATATTATTATTTATTAAAAACTCTCTTCTCCATAATTTTGACCAAGTTGACTCTTCAATAGTCTCTTTGTCTGTAGGAGATAAGTTTTTAATATTAGCACTAGATATTCCTTCTAAATCATCGTTGCCTAAAAAACTTACTTTATTTAGATGAGATACATATTCCTTTGAATCTATAACATCATATATATTTAAACTGCTAACATAATCAGAATCATATTTTTTAGCTGTATTATATAGTTCTTGCAAAAAATTATTAGAAATATAATCATCAGAATCCATAAAAAAAACGTACTCTCCTCTAGCAACATTTAAACCAATATTTCTAGATATGCCAGCACCATGTTTTATTTTATTGTCTATCAGTATTATTCTTTTATCTTTTAGAGAATACTCTTTTATAATTTCTTTACTCTTATCACTGCTGCAGTCATTAACACATATTATCTCTATTTTATCAATAGTCTGTTTAATTAAACTATCCAAACAATGAGATAAATATTTATCTGTATTATAGACTGGTATTACAACGCTTACCATATTATGTTACCTTTATATATATAATATAATATGCAATATTTTTTGTCAATTAAGATATCGACATTTAAAACAATATTTAGATAAAAATAAATAGTCTTTTTGTTTTTTAATCACATTATTTGAACTCATTTTAGTAAAGAAGATAATATTAAATAAAAACCATATTTAAATCTTTCATCTGCATATTCATTAAATTTTATCTCTATTTCTGTTTCATCATTATTGTTAGAAGCATAATAAACATTAGATAATTTCATATAAATAGAAGCATCATTATAATCATCATAAAAAACATACCCTCTAGTAACAACACCATTAACATCATCTCTAATCATAGAAAATTTATTAGCAATGTTTTTAACAGTGCCAACAGTAAGAACTTTAGGAATATTTTTTATTAAAGCATTTTTTGTTTTTGTAGAAAGCTCTTCAAAAGGCTGCTCTATTTCATAATCTAAAATTTGTTTTTTCCATTTTTCTATAATAGATTTTTTTACTTCTATTGGGCTTAATAAACTTATAATAGCATCATCTTTAATAAAAATCTCTTCATCATTTATATCATTAAATGAACCATCTTCCATATATCTAAAACTGTTTAATAAAGTATTTTTTTCATCAAATACCGCCCACACTAAATTAACAGCAAACATCTTCATAAATGGATTATATATAAATAAATCTCTCCAATTATTAAACTGCCATTTTCTTCCATTCATAAAAACATAAATCAATCTTTCAGTTTGTATTTTAATGAGTTTTTTAGCTTCAGTTTTTAATGAAGTTAATTCTGTTTTTATATCTATTGGAAAATCTTTTGGCAAAGTTTTTAACTCTTTATTTTTAGACTCATCAAAAATATCAACAGAAAAATTATCTTTTAAAGTTATTCTAAATATTCTATTATCTGTTTTAACAATGCGAATACCCTCTCTATCAAATCCAAAATTAGGCATAATAATATCTGCAAACTCTTCTTCTGTCATATTCATTTTATGAGAAATAGTATAAAACATATCTCGGCATTTATTTCTCACACTAACTTGCTTAAACTTTTTTGAAGCTTCATAAATTAAATAAATACCAATATTTTTTGAAGATAAAAACATAGCTTCCATTATAAAACAAGCATATTTAAATCTTTTGCTTGCAATGTTTTTTGCATTTTTATAAAGCTTATTAATTTGAGTATTAGAAGCAAATATACAATATGGATAGAGAACATTTTTAGTTTTATTATCTTCAGCAAAATTAATATATATTTTTTCTAGTGCATATCTCAAACTCTCTTTATCTAAAGAAGAACCTATTTCATCAACAATATCTAACCTGCAAGCTTCTTTTAATTCTAAATATGCCCCAATAATAAACCTTATCACTTTCACACAAACAACACTGCTCTTATCTTTGGTAAAAACATTAGAAATAATTTTGTTATCTATAAAAGAAGTTGTTTTGTCGTATTTTAATTTATAATTTTTCTCTACTATCTCATTAATCTCTTTTAAGCTCAACATGCAGACACCTAATTTTTTAAGTTTTATATTATAGCATAATCATAATAAAAACAATCTAAATGTTCATTATTTTAATAGTATATTGATATTTTATTTAAATGATTTATTATTAATCAAAAATTTATTTTAGGATTTTTTATGGATAATAGCATATTAACATTATTAAAAGATTTAACAAACGCATTCGGACCATCAGGTTTTGAAGATGATGTAATAAATATTATAAAAGAAAAAGCAAATTTTATAAACAGTGAAAGAGATTCTATTAATAATTTGTATTTAGGCTTAGAAAAAATTGATAAAACTAAACCTATAGTAGGATTAGACTGCCATATAGATGAGCTTGGCTTTATGATAGAGCATATAAATGAAAATGGCACATTATCTTTTATACCTCTTGGAGGATGGCACATACCAAACATTGTATCAAATTCTGTAGTGATAAAATCATCAAGCGGAGAACTTGTTAAAGGCGTTATAGGTTCAAAGCCGCCTCATTTTATGACTGATGAAGACAGAAAAAAATTGCCCACATTAAAAGATATGTATATTGATGTGGGCACTAGAAGTAAAAAAGAGACAGAAGATATATTTGGAATATGTATAGGCGACCCTGTTGTGCCTGACGTTGATTTTAGATATGATGATAGAACTAAAAGTTTTTGTGCTAAGGCTATAGATAACAGAGTTGGTGCTGTATGTGTGATAGAAACATTAAAAGCATTAAAAGACGAGAAATTAGATGTTAATTTAGTTGGCATGATGACATCACAAGAAGAAGTTGGGGCGAGAGGTGCTGCTGTTGCTGCAAACAAGGTAAAGCCTGATTTAGTTATAGTTTTTGAAGGTGCTCCTGCTGATGATACTTTTTATTATGGAGAGAGAGCACATGGAGCTATTGGAAGAGGTGCTCAGTTTAGAATAATAGACGGAGGCATGATTACAAACCCTAGATTAAATAAATATACTATAAATATAGCCAAACAAAACAATATTGCTCATCAAGTGATAGTACGTGAAAAAGGCTCTACTAATGGAGCTATATATCATAAAACTAATTTTGGAAGCCCTAGCGTTGTTTTAGGTGTTGCTACAAGATATGCTCATAGTCATTATTGTTATGCTTCTTATGATGATGTAGTTTCTTCTATAGAGATAGCTAAGGCATTAATAAAAACTTTAAATAGTGAAAAAATAAAAGAGTTTTAATTTTTTATAGACAATTTATAAAAAGGTATTAAATTATAAAAAATTTAATACCTTTTTTGTGCACTACTTTTTATTATTTTTTATATATTATTCTTTACTATATTATAAACAGAATTAACAAACCTTTGATTTAATTTTAAAGGATTGGTTTTAATAGGCTGAAGTTCATCGCTTTCATCATAGAAAATAATATTATTTAAATTAACATCTTCATCAGGCTCAATTCCAAAATATATATAGTCAAATGTAATATGCACTGAAATTTGTAAATAACTATCTTTCAAAATATATTCACTGTAGCCTCCGCCGTCTTCTGTTTCTCCTCTTGCAAAATCATATTTATTTGCAAGTGACATCAAAGTTCCTGCTTTAACGGTTACTCCATCAAATACAGTTAGCTCATCATTTTGAATATCTTTTTCTTTTATAGTTTCAAAAGTTTCAGATGTAAAATTAAGCTGCTCTATAGGCTGAGTAATTTCATAATCTGATAATTGCTGCTGCCATTTATTTAAAGTATTTTCATCTAATTCCATAGGGTGAACTAAACTAATATTTTTTTTGTTTGTATCTTCAAGTTTATATTCTTCTTCATTGGAAGTATTGAAAGTGCCGTCTTCCATATATCTAAAGCTTTCAATTAATTTATTATTATCATCATAAACACCCCAAATTAATTTTAAGGCAAATATATTCATGATGCTATTATTAACAAATACATTCTTGAAACTCTCATAACTCCATTTTCTGCCGTTCATTAAAACTCTTTGAAGTCTTATTTTTTGAGATTGTATTAAAGTTTTTATTTCTTTTTTTAGATTACTAAATTCTTTTTTAACTAAATCTGCCGCTCTCTTATCATCTTTGTTGTTTGGTGCTGGAAGTGATTTGATAATTTTATTTTTTTCATCATCTTTAATTGTTAATTCTAAATTATTATCTATATTTAAAGTAAATGTTCTCTTTGCCTCCCCTCCATAACTTAGAACTTTATTTCCTTTTCTGTCAAAACCAAAATCAGGAATAATTATATCAGAAAGTTCATCGGTAGAAATCTCTAAAATATCTGCAGCATTTCTCATAGTTTCGTTTGCTGTTTCTTTAATTTTGGCAGTAGGTGCTTTTCTTGTGAGATTATCAATCAATATTAAAGCATAATTTTTGCCGTTTAATGCAATACATTTTACAATAAATGCTCCCAATATAGTTCTTGAGCCTTTAGCAAATTCTTTTATTAATGTATATACTGCATCAATTTTTGAATTATCAGAGTATATACAATAAGGCATTAATATATTTTTTTCTTTACTATCATAATTAGTATCTTTCCAATAATCGAATATATCATTTAATACTTTCTCAAAAGAGTTAGTTTCTAATAAATCAGCGAGCATATCACAGTCTTTAAGTCTTGCGGGCTCTGTTAGATTCATATACTCCATTAAAATATATTTAATGATTCTTTCATCTGCCTCATTTCCATTTTTATATAATACTTTATTTAATTTGATATTTTCTAAAAACTTAATACTGTTTTCATAGCTTGTATTATAGTATGTATTAATAAATTCAATTGCTTCATCAACATTATTAAATTTATCTCCGTATTTTTTTAAGTTCCAATTTTTGAGTATTGTTTTTAAAGCTCCTTTTAAATCTGAAGCTCTTACCTTATCAATAGCTTTTTCAACATATTCCCTTGTTATATTTTCATTATTAGATATGAGTTTTAAACAAACTCTTTTAACTTCTACTTTTTTAGTGCTTTCAAGAACTGTATAAACTAATTCAAAATTATTATAATTGAAATTAGGATTGTATGCCCATTTTAATATATCTAAAATAGCCAATTTTTCATTGCTTAATTCTTTTTTAATGAAATTTGTATCATCTAATATATTTTTTAATTCTTCACTGTAATTTTCTATTAATAAATCTTTTAAAGTTTTTGTATTATCTTTTTCATCTGTTAAATCATTATATAATGATGGAGGCGGCCCATAGTAATTACCATAATCATAATAGTATGAAAGAAGTACTTCTTTTAATGTTATATTTAATTCTTCATTATTTATAAGCGAATCAACAATTTCTCTGAATGTTTTTGAAGTTAGGGCATATTGAGTTTCTATGTATTTTCTAATTCCAAGCTGTATAGTTAAATATTTTAATACATCTATACAGAATTTTTTTGATGATTTTGTCTCTTCGCATAAATCTTCAAAATTAAATAATGCAAATACATACATTATATCTGTATTTAAATTAATTTCAGGATAAGTTGCTCTAAATCTGTAAAGCATGTCTGAAGATTTTTTTCCTGTGAAATAGTCTATTAAATTATTAAATGTTTTATTTTTATCTTTATCAAATACATCTTCTAAATTTTTAATATTATCAGATATTTTCTTAATATCTCTTTTGCCTTCTTTTTTTAAGCATTTTAAAATTATACTAGGTATTATTTGATAGCATAATTTAAATGTTTCTAAATCAAAATTATTATCATTATGCTCTAATAAAATTGCACTAAATAAAATAAATATGATTTTTATATTTCTCCTTGTTATGTATTTTTCTAATTTTAAAAGATTATATAATTTATAAAAAGCCTCTTTATCATTTAAATAAAGTTTTTTGAAGTTATGTACTTTACTTATATAAAAATAATCTTCAAAATATTTAGCAATAACTGAAAAATAATTTGGAAAATCAAGCTCTTTATATATTTTATCAATCATTTTATCTTTATCTGAAAAAGCTACTATATGAAAATAGTGTCCAAACTCTATACTAATATCTATAATTAAAGAGTCATCATTTATTTCTACAAATTTATCTCTTAATGATTTATGTTTATTTATAATAGGACCAATAACATTTAAAGCATCAAGTTTATTTGGCATATAATCTAATGCTTTGATAATAATGTCTACATATTTATCTTCAGTGTTTGCCATAGCACATAATGCAAATAATGGTATAACTGCATCTCTATTCATATCTTTAAATGTTTTTTCTGCATCTTTAGAATTTATTATATCTACATATTTATTAACATATTCAGTAAACTCTTTATTAAAATGTTGATTTAATAATTCAAATATTTTATGTATAGGTCTTTGAAAATACATTTGTCTGCATTTATCTGATTCATAGGTGCTGTAATTTATATTTTGTAATGCTTTTTCTAAATTTCCAAATAATATTAAATGGGGAATTACAAAACTTTCTCTGTTATCTTTTTTCTTATGTTCATTATAATAATATATTTTTAATAAGTGTTTGTATCTGTCTTTTAATTCTTTATTATCTTCTTCTATTTCAAAGTAACATTTAATTATATCATTCATTTTATAAGCTAATGAAAGTCCCCAAATAGGTATTGATGTAAAATTTGTACTTGCTTCAGCCTGCTTCATAGGCATTCTTACATCTCTATAAAATTCTTCCAATTTCTTTTCTAAATCCATAACAATCCTCTATTATAATGATTAATAATGAAGTTATATCATAAATGATTTTAAAGTAAATAATAAATTAAGATATTTTTTGCCTTTATGTGCATTATAGTTAAAATATTTTATGAAAAATTTGAAATATGTATTTAATTAAAAAGCCATTATATTTTATTTGTAAAAATATTTATTTACTATCACTTACTTTTTTACAACTTCTGCAAACTTTGAAATATTAAAAACCCTTGTAGTTTTGCTTTTTTCAAGTGATGCTCTCACTATAAGAAGTTTATGATTAAGCAGATTATCATAAACATAATTACTGTCTAATACAATAGAAGAAAGTTTATCTTCAGTAGCCTTGCAATCTAAATTATCAGGCAAATCATCATCAAACCTAAAAAAAGCCTTATGAGAAGGAAACACAAAATCTTTACTGTTCCAATTAATTATAATAGTTTTATTTTCTTTATTAACATTTACTATTAAATGAGTATCCTCGCTCCAAGATGATAATTTATAAGCAAGAAGTCTATAGCTAATATTTTTATCATCTTCTATAACTTCCCACTCATCTGGTTTTATCTCATATATTTCAGGGTTCATTATATCTTTATCGTCCATAATTATCTCTCCTACTAAACAAAGTCTACTATATTTTTAATCTAAAGTAAATATATTCAAAAATATTTTTCTTATTTTATCTTTATTATTATCATAACCATAGTAAACGCAATATATTTTGTTATTGTCATTAGCACACCAAGGATAACCGCAATCAGTACTTTTCATTTTATCTTCTATAATTATCTCTTTTTTTTGTATATCATAATAGTTTTTTAATTCATTTAAGTCATCTAATAAAATCGCCCTCACTCCATAAGTCTTTAACCTGTATCCATAACTTAATAAAATTCTGTTATCATCAATCTTCAAAGGATGCAAAGGATAGCCTTTAATATTCGTAAAATGCGGTTTTGTAAAACTCTTTCCATTGTCAATAGAATAACTTAAAGAAGTAAAAGCGTATTCATCATTAACATGCGTTCTTATAAATGCCCATAATACATTATTATGATATATAAGCGAAGGCTCAACATATTCTATTTTGCTTTTTTTATTTTCAATTTTTCTGTATTCAGTCTCACACAAAAAACTCTTTATATCCCAGTTAATTAAATCTTTAGTATGTATAATATAGCATTGATATTTAGAATTATTTTTATTTATATATTTTTTATGGGCATATATTGGCATAAGTATTTCATTATTTACTTTTACCATGCTTCCCCTAACAGCAAAGTTCTTCATTCCATTTTCTAATACAATAGTATTAACCTTTGAAAAAGTTTTTCCATTATCATAACTAATAGAGTATCCTATGCCGCTTAACAATGCTATTGTGTTATCATATTTCAAAAAAGTATTTTTTTTTAATAAATCAATTTCGCTTTGCGGGTGAAAAGTATATCTAAAATAGTAGACAATTATAGTTTTATCATCTATTCTAAAAAGCTGTACATCTTGTTTTGCTGCATCATCTTCTTTAGCTATTTCTGTAGTATTAATTATTTTGCCTTTATAATAAGTTAATACAATAGCTTTACTTAAAGAATGAAGATGAGAATAATTTTTTTTATTTTTTGGAGCAAGTCTAAAACTCACTAAATATTTATCTTTTTCCAATTTCACTATGGAAGGAAAAGCAGGATATTCATTTTCATTGTAGTATAAAATTTGTTTATTCATAATTAACTAAAAAAGTTTTTATAATTTTTTAATAAATATATTTACACAATAATTTTCGGAATAAAAAAGCTCGTACACATAAAAATATGCATACGAGCTATTTATTTATTTATTTATTTATTTTTAACAAAATATTAGAATCTCAAAGTAATACCAATACGAGGAAGCACCAAAAGTCTAACATTAGCGAAAATACTATTTCTAGCTAAAGAAGCAAATGGTTCTGTAGAAGAGAAATATGGAACATTGAATATACTAGAAGCCCAAGGAACAACATAATAACCCAAATCAAACAAAGAAATATCTAATCCAATTTGTACAGGCCAATCAGCACCCATTTTAGGGAATAATTGTATTCTCCAACCTAATTCAAGAGATAAATAAAAACCACCATTAGAATACAAACTAGTAACACCATTAGCATCTATGTTTGGACCATAACCATTAGCTCTCAAAGCTGTACCCCCAAATCTTGGAGATAAGAAAAAACCAAAAGGAGCATTCTTCCAAAAGAAAAACTTAACATTTAAAGACCAAGGAATTGTACTGAAAGTTATTTTATTTCCTCCTCCAGAAATTTCTCCAACAGAAAAACCAATATCAAGTCCAACCGTCATAAAATCAAGAGGGGCAAAATCATAACTAAAACCTAAACCAAAAGCATAATGCTTTGTTCTTAAATCTTGTCCTGTAGTATCTCCTCCTCCAGCTGTAACTATTTGATCTATATTCAAAACATTTATAAGATTATCAAAAATACCCGCATATAATGTAGGACCAAAGTTAATACCAAATAAACTCCTGCCATGCATATAATCTAAAAATGCATTTCCCGTTTTCTCACCAATATTCTGAGCAAATGAAGTTATGCTCAACGATAAAAATATAATTACATATATAAGTAATTTTTTCATAAGATAACTCCTAAAATTATTTTTTATAATGTTACCATAAGCGAACAAAAAGTCAATTATTTTTATAATATTTTTTATTTTTTGGAGTAGTATAAAACTCATTAAATATTTATCTTTTTATTAATTGCAGTATAGAAAGAAAATCAGCAGAATAATTGTTATTGATGTATAAAATTTATTTATTCATAATTAAAAAATAAGTTTTTATAATTTTTTATATAATAATTTTCGGTATAAAAAAGCCCGCACACATAAAAATATGCATGCAGGCTATTAGTTTTTAATATAAAAATTAGAATCTTAAAGTAATACCTATACGAGGAAGTATTAAAGCTCTTATATTAGCAAATACTTTCAATACTGAAAGAGAAGAGAATTGAGGAATCTCAAATATAGGTGAAGTCCAAGGAGCAACATAATAACCCCAATCAAATAAAGAAATATCTATACCAACCTGTACAGGCCAATTAGCACCAGTTTTAGGGAATAATTGTATTCTCCAACCCAATTCAAGAGATAAATAAAAACCTCCATGAGAATATAAGCTAGTAATACCAGTAGCTTCTATATTTGGACCATAACCGTTAACTCTCAAAGCAGTACCACCTATTCTTGGGGATAAGAAAAAGCCAAAAGGCGCATTCTTCCAAAAGAAAAACTTAACATTTAAAGACCAAGGAATAGTGCTGAAAGTTATTCTATCTACTCCAGATTTAAGCTCTCCAACAGAAAAACCAATATCAAGCCCAACTGTCATATAATTAAGAGGGGCAAAATCATAACTAAAACCTAAACCAAAAGCATAATGACTTGAATTAAAATTTCCTACTGCAGTATCTCCTCCTCCAGATGTAAATATTTTATATATATCAAAAGTATATACAAGAGAAGTATTTACATTATCAAAAATACCAGCATATAATGTAGGACCAAAGTTAATACCAAATAAACTCCTGCCATGCATATAATCCCAAAATGCATTTCCTGTTTTCTCACCGATATTCTGTGCAAACAAAGCTCCGCCTAATGATACAATCATCATTAAAGATATAAGTAATTTTTTCATAACATAACTCCACAAAGTATTTTCGCAATGTTAACATAACTGAAAAAAAAGTCAATTAATTTCATAATAATTTTTTATTATATACAAAATATCTATTAAGAAGTTTTATATGTATAAAAAAAGTAAGAATAAAAAACATAATATATTCCATAATGTTTTATTTTTCTTAATTTTATAAAAATCATATTGATAAAAATTATTCTTTATTTACAATTATTACTATATATAGGTTTTTACTTATATAAAATATATAAAAAACGGAGGTGATTTTTTATGGATATTTCTGCTTATAACTCTTATTCTACAGCTGCATTAAAACAAGATGTTTCTTTGAGCATGATAAGAAAATCTACAGATATGCAAGCTCAAGCCATAGAGAAAATTATGTCTAGTGCAATTCAGCCTCAAGCTATATCAGAGCCTATGAGACCTGGTGTTGGTGAAAGATTGAATGTATATGCATAAAATCAAAAAATAAGGGTACTATAATAATTATAGTACCCTTTATATTTTTAAATGTTTACAGCATAAGAGAGCACACCATTAACTATCTCTTCTCTCACCTTTCCACTTTCAACTAACTTTTTTAATAATTCGCCTACCCTTTTTTCATCTTCATTAAAACTAATAGCTATCATATGAACAGTATCAGGCTGCCTCATTAAAAAATTTACTATATCTTCTTCAGTGATTTTTTTAGTGTTTCCTTTTGCCTTATCTGATACGCTTGGAATATCTATTTCAATACTACAGTGAGCATTAAAATATTTTTTAGCTTTCTCCATCTCTTCATCGCTTAGTGCCTTGGCTTTTTCATTAGCAGTTCTTCTTGTAGCTGTAACAAGCTGAACTTTATCAGGTTTTATTTTATTTACTATTTTTATTATATCATCAAGCTCTTCTTCGCTGTCATTAATTCCTTTAAGCAAAAATACCTCAAGCCAATACTCACCCTCAAAAACTCTTCTAAACTCTATAAGTCCATTAACCATTTTATCAAAATCAATTTCTTTGTTTGGTTGGTCTATTAACTTAAAAGTATCCATATTGCCGGCATCAAGAGAAGGTATAATTAAATCTGCCATAAGCAAATTAGAACGCATCTCTTGTTTATAAAGCAAAGAACCATTTGTTATGATGCAAACTGGGATATCTGTTATTTGTTTGATTTCGTAAATTAACTTTTTTAAATCTTTATATAATGTAGGCTCTCCAGAACCTGCAAATGTTATATAATCAATATTTTTATTATTAAGCAAAGCCTCTTTTAATTCGTATATTATCTCATCAACAGAATAATAATTAGCAAGATTAGTTTTAGTATTTTCTTCAGAACCTAATTGACAATATATACAATTATAAGAGCAAGTTTTATGAGGTATAACATCTATCCCCAAAGAATTGCCAAGCCTTTTTGAAACCACTGGTCCGAATACTCTTTTTGTTTTTAATTTTGATTTATTTTTATTAAGTAAAAGAGACTCTTTAGTTTCTTTTTTTGTGTTGTCGTATCTCTCTTCATTTGCCTTATAGAATGCATTTGTTACCTTATCAAGAAGTTCTCCGTCTAAACTGAATACTGACAAAGCGAATATTTCAGGCTCTTCATAATGAGTCTCTTTGTTGTTCTTATATTCTTTTTTTACTGCCTTTTCTATAGCTTTTACTTTTTCTTTTATTTCATCTTCTTCGAGCATATCAGTTTTATTTAATACTATTATAGACTTTTTCTTTATTAATTCTTTGCTGTATTGTTTTAATTCGTTTCTAAGTTTTTTATAAGTATCAACTACATCTTCATCGGTTAAATCTATCACAAAGCATAATGCACCTGTTCTTTCAATATGTCTTAAAAAAGTAAGACCAAGCCCCGCACCTTCGCTAGCTCCTTCTATAATACCCGGTATATCCGCAATAACAAAACTTCTCTCATAGTCCAAATAACATACACCCAAATTGGGAGTAAGCGTTGTAAAAGGATACGATGCTATTTTTGGATTCGCTCTTGTAAGTCTTGCAAGTAGGCTTGATTTACCAGCATTGGGCATGCCTACAAGACCAATATCAGCTATAAGTTTTACCTCTAATCTTATATTAAGCTTTTCACCGTCTAAACCATGCTGAGCATAGTCTGGTGCTTGATTGGTAGCAGTAGCATAAAATTTATTTCCTTTTCCGCCTTTGCCACCCCTTGCAACAGTAAAGCTTTGCCCATCTTCAAGTAAATCAGCTAATATATTATTTGTATCATCATCATAAATAACAGTGCCTATTGGAACTCTTATAACAACATCGTCCCCCTTTTTTCCATCACTAAGTCTTGCCCTTCCCGGCTCTCCGTCTCTTGCTCTAAATCTTTTTCTGCTTTTTATCTTTCCAAAACTGTTTATCCTTGCATCAACCCTTACTATTACATCGCCGCCTTCTCCACCGTTGCCTCCGTCAGGCCCCCCCATAGGTACATGTGCCTCACGTCTGAAACTTACACAGCCCGCTCCGCCATGTCCTGCCTCTATTTCAAAATTTACTACATCTATAAATTGTTCCATTTTTATATTACCTATCTTTTTATACTATTTTTGATAAGAAACTATTATATTATAAAATAACTTTTTATCAATCATACAATAAAAAATATATATTTTATTCTTGACTAGTTTCATATTCATTGTATCATAAATCTATTATGATAAATAAAATATTATTAGATTGCGAAAAAGTTTTGCAATATAATTTCAAAAATAAAAACTATCTCCTTGAAGCTATAACTCATAGAACTTTTGCAAATGAAAATGGAAATATGAAATATAATCAGCGTCTTGAGTTTTTAGGGGATTCTGTGCTTTCTCTCATAATATCAGAACATATTTATAAAGAATATAATAATATAAAAGAAGGGAAATTATCAAAAATTAAATCTTATTTAGTTTCTCAAAATACTTTAGCTAATATATCAAGAAAATTAAAGCTTGGGGATTTTCTTTTGCTTGGAAAAGGAGAAGAAGCTTCTGGTGGAAGAGAAAGAGATAATATGCTTGAAGATCTATTTGAAGCTATAATTGGAGCAATATATTTAGATTCAAATTTAGAAAACACAAAAAACTTCGTTATGAGGGTTTATAAAGATATATTAAATAAATTAGACATTAACAATTTTGACAAAGATTATAAAACAATACTTCAAGAAATAGTGCAAAAACAATATAAAATTACACCAACATATAAATCATATGAATATAGTGAAAATGATAATATAATGTTTAGAGTAGAAGTTTATGTAAAAACAAAAAAGTATGCCTATGGAACTGGAAAAAGCAAAAAAGAAGCAGAGATAAATGCTGCTAAAAAAGCATTAGAAGAAATAGAAAATATATAAAAAATATATAATATAAAAAGGATAAAACAATGAATAAAAATAAAATAATGATAGCACCATCTATATTAACAGCATCTTTTGCTAATTTAGAATCCACTATAAAAGAACTTGAAGAAGCTGGAGCAGATTGTTTGCATTTAGATATAATGGACGGAAGCTTTGTTCCTCAAATAACATTCGGTTCTAAAATTGTAGCAGATATAAAAAAAATTACATCTTTGCCTCTTGATGTTCATTTAATGATAGTAAATCCAGAAAAGCATATTGATGATTTTGCTAAGGCTGGTGCCGATATAATTAGCGTGCATTATGAAGGAAATATTCATTTGCATAGATTAATAATGCAAATAAAAGCTCATAATATAAAGGCAGGAGTCGTTCTTAATCCTCATACAAGAGTTGATGTTATAGAGCCTATTATAGATGATATTGATAATGTTCTTATAATGTCTGTTAATCCGGGATTTGGTGGTCAGAAGTTTATAGAATATTCAATTAAAAAAATTGAAGAGACAAAAAAGCTAATAGGACAAAGAGAGATTATAATATCCGTTGATGGAGGAATTAATTTCGACACTTATAGAGATGTTATAAAAGCAGGAGCTAATTTACTAATTGCAGGAAGTGCCATAATAGACAGCAAAGATAAAAAAGAAACTATTAAACAATTAAAAAACTTTTAAAAAATTATTATAATTATTTTTATATAAAAAAGGCTTAAGTTTTTAATTAAACTCAAGCCTTTTATTTTATATATAATTTTTATTATTTTTTAGTAAGTGTTGTAGAAGATGATTCATCAGGTTTTAATGTAAATAATGTGTAGTCAATTTGGTTTGTATAAGCTCTGTCTTCTGCTACTTTTTTAGTATATTCATCCATAGCAGTTGGATCTTTACAAGAAACTATTAAACTGCCTCCTGTTACTGTAAGGGTATTATTGTCAAATTTAAAAGTAGATTTTACAGACATATTATTATATTTCAGAGCTTCTTCTAATATGATAATTTCTACTTGTTCAGGAGTTATTGTACCTGTAGGCGGTATTGCATCTTTTTCTAGAGAGTCTATATTTAATATATATTCATTTTCTGATACTTTTATTAATTTTTCAGTATAACCTTTATAATATATAACATTATCATTTTGAAGTCCTATATTAAAAACTATTCCATCAGATTTAACCTCATATCCATAACGATTTTGACCATCATAAGTATAATATATACCTGCATAATTACTAGGCATATATCCGCTTACTTCTTTTAAAGTAGCAGTTACACTATCATTATTAACTTTTCCTGATAAAGATAAGTTTCCTCCACCTATATTAAGCATAACATCTACAGTGTTCATACTAGCGGCATTTTGAAAAGACATTGATGATTTTAAAGAAGCTGTTGAAGTATCATAATTTATAACATGCATTTCTCCTTTTATATGGTACTGTGAATCGGATATTTTTGTAACCATTTCTTTTTTTATTGTTAATAAACCGTTTTCCAAATTCATATAAATACTTCCATCTTCATTAATTGCTAAAGCAGAAGCTTGTCCAAATGCACCAAAGGTAAAATTACCTGTAAAAGATTGTGAGTTATTATTATTATTATTATTATTATTATTATTGTTGTTGTTTGGATCTGTAGTTTTATTTGAACAGCTAACAATTAATAATAAAGTTAAAAAAATTATTAATGATGTAAATTTTTTTTTCATATTTTTCTCCATAAAAAATATATTTATTAAATTTTTATTTTTTGACAATAAAAATATTTGCAATGCCAAAAGAAATGTTGCAGTTTATTAATTGTATATTTTATTGATAAATTTTTATTAGAAATTAGCTTGGAGCTTGGAGCTTGGAGCTTGGAGCTTGGAGCTTGGAGCTTGGAGCTTGGAGCTTGGAGCTTGGAGCTTGGAGCTTGGAGCTTGGAGCTTGGAGCTTGGAGCTTGGAGCTTGTAAAAAATATCTAAATTACACATACAAATTATTATATATTAATATTATCTAATGTCAATACATAAAATAAAAAGGCTTGAGTTTTAAGTTAAACTAAAGCCTCTACTCTTTAACTATTTATTTCTTATTATTTTTCTTATACTCTATAGCATCATTTACTATAGGAACTAATATTTCAAAATCAAGAGGTTTCTCTATAAGTCTAAATACACCTTCAGCTATAATCTCTTTTACCATATCTGTGTTTCCATAAGCCGTTATAATTATTATAGGTATAGAGTTTTTCCTCTTTTTCATCTCTCTAATAAGAGCAAGCCCTGTCATAGAAGGCATAAGCAAGTCTGTAATAATAACATCAACAGGATTATGTTCTAATATTGTTATAGCAACTTTTCCATTTTCTGCAGTTAATACTTCAAGATCATGTGCTTCAAGAGTATAGGTTATAAGATTACGTATATTCTCTTCATCATCTACTGCAAGTATTAAGGGTTTACCATTAATCATATATCATACCCCTATTATATATATTTAGATAATCTGTATAAAATATTTTCTTTACCCAAAAGTTCACATATATGCGATAACTCAGTACCAGCACTGCTTCCTGTTATAACATATCTTATAGGGTGATACAAATTAGGACCTTTAAGCCCTGTTTCTTTTTGAGCTTGTTTTATTAAATCTTTCATATATTGGTCAGTTATTTCATTAGCATTTTCTATATTAGTTTTAATAAATTGAAGAAGATTTTTACTTTCTTCTTTGTTTACAATCTCTTTCATCTCATCTGTAAGCTCAAAATCATTTTCAAAAAATACAGGAACATATTTAACAATATCAGATAAAACAACACAATTATGTCTTATAACAGAAACAAGTTTTTTAGCCCAAGCATATTCTTGTTCTGTGTAATTTTCTTTTAAGAAGCCTCCCTGTATAAGATAAGGCAAGAATAATTCTGTAGCCTCTTCCAAACTAAGATTTTTAATATGCCAAGCATTTAAATGTCTTAATTTAGCAGTATCAAATATAGCAGGACTCTTAGAAAATCTATCTAAAGTGAAAGCTTTAATCATATCTTCATCATTCATATTTTCCATAGCTTCAGGGTGAGTCCAACCAAGTAAAGCAAGGAAATTTCTCATAGCTTGAGGCAAGAATCCTTCGTCTTTATATTCCATTAAAGTGGCAGCACCATGCCTTTTTGATAATTTCTTTCTGTCATTGCCAAGTATTGAAGAAGTATGAGCAAATCTAGGAACTTCTGCACCCAATGCCTCATAAATAAGTATCTGTTTTGGAGTATTAGATATATGATCCTCACCTCTTATAACATGCGAAATTTTCATAAGCATATCATCTATAACTACAGCATAGTTGTAAGTAGGAAAGCCATTCTCTCTAACAATTATAATGTCGCCTATTTCATCGCTATTAGTTTTAACAACTCCCCTAACAAAATCTTCAAATACTATCTGCTGATTTTTAGGCACTCTAAATCTTATCTTAGCAGGCTCTCCATTAGCAACTCTTCTCTTAGCCTCTTCTAATGGTATATCCTTACATTTACCGTCATAAATTATAGGCTGATTTAGAGTTTTCTGCATATTAGATTTTTTTTCTAACTCTTCAGAAGTACAAAAACAATAATATGCCTTACCCTCTTCCATAAGTTTTTCAGTGTATTTTTTATATATATCTAATCTTTCTGATTGAAAATACGGTCCATAATCTCCGCCAACTTCAGGACCCTCGTCCCAATCAATCCCAAGCCATTTTAATGATTTGATAGCCATATCAACGGCTTCTTTTGTGCTTCTCTCTTGATCTGTATCTTCTATTCTTAAAATTAATTTTCCTTTTATTGATTTAGCATAAAGCCAATTAAATAACGCTGTTCTTGCATTTCCTATATGTAAAAAACCAGTCGGAGATGGAGCAAAACGAACTCTAATATCTGACATAAAAAAATATCCTTAAATTATTAACTTAACTTATTATACAATAAAAAAAATAAATATCAATTAATAATATTATAAATTTATACTCATAAAACGCATAAAAAATGGATAAAAATAACTACTATTATATAAAAATTTTCTATTGAAAAATAGAACAATATATTATATAATTGTTTTCATATTTGGAGTTGTCAATGGCTAGCATAGAAAGAGAAAAAGCTATAGAATTATTTAAAAAATATAATAAAGAACCATCTCTATTTAAACATGCTCTATCAGTTGAGGCAGTAATGAGATATTTTGCTAATAAATATAATGAAGATGCTGAAGAATGGGCAATGGTAGGCTTTTTGCATGATATGGATTATGAAATGTTTCCTAATGAGCATTGCATAAAAGTAAAAGAGATATTAGAAGGGGAAGGCTTGCCTGAGAGTTTTATTAGAGCTATACAGAGTCATGGATTTGGAATATGCACAGATATAGAGCCTATCACTAATATGGAAAAAACTCTATATGCTGTAGATGAGCTTGCAGGTTTTATTTTGGCTTGTGCTTTGGTGAGACCTTCAAAGAGTTTAGATGATATGGAAGTAAAATCTGTTAAGAAAAAATTAAAAGATAAAGCTTTTGCTGCCAAAGTTGATAGAAGTATTATAAACAATGGTGCTGAGAGACTTAATATATCATTAGATGAATTAATAAAAGAAACTATAGAAGCTTTAAAACCTATACAAGAGAGTATAGGCTTACAAAAAATATCTTAAAAATAATTTTTAGGTTTCCATTATGAGTAAGGTTAAGATACTAACAATAGTAGATATGCAAAATGATTATATGGAAGGCGGTCCTATGGCTGTTAATGGTGCAATTGGGCTTATACCTGTAATTAATGACCTTATAAAAAATGGAGAATACGATGCTGTTATCGCTACTCAAGATTGGCATCCATCAAATCATATATCTTTTGCTTCCACTCATAATAAAGAACCATTTTCCAAAATTAGAGTAATAGACCAAGAAACAGGTGATGAAGATATTTTAACGCTTTGGCCTCGTCATTGTGTTGCTAGAACTTTTGGCTCTGCTATTGTTGATGAATTAAAAAAGAAGAAAGATTATATTTATGTTCAAAAGGGTGTGGATGCCGATGATGAGGGGGTGTCTGGATTTTCTTATATGCATAAAGATTTTATAGATGCTGCCAAAGAAAATAAAGAGGTGTTGATATTAGATTTTGTAGGCGTTGCTTTGGATTATGCTGTTTATTATACTGCAAGAGATACAGCTCAGTACGTAACTTCTATTAATGCTGAATATTTAGTTAGTGTAAATGTGTTAGAATATGCAACTGCTGCAATGAACCCAGATAAAGTATATGAATTATATTCTAATACAAAAAACATTAATCTTAAAAAGGTTCATCTGTGAATATTATAAGACTTGAAAATAGTCAGATAGATGATGATAAAGTGTTTTTGTATAAAAGCCCTATTGGAAACTTATATTTAACTCATTATAAAGATTATATCACTTCTATTTCTTTTCAAAATAATTATAATATAAGCACCAATAAAGAACCAAACATTATAAAAGAAACAAAAAAACAATTAAATGAATATTTTGAATTAAAAAGAAAAATATTCGATATACCAATAGCAGTATACGGAAGCGATTTTCAATATAAAGTATGGATTGAAACATATAAAATTCCTTTTGGAGAAATAGAAACATATTCCAATATAGCAAAAAAAATATCTAATAATTCTGGAAGCATTTTTAGGGCAGTTGGAAGTGCTGAGGGTAAAAATAAAATACCCATTATAATACCATGCCATAGAGTAGTTTCTAAAGATTTGAAATTAACAGGCTATGCTGGGGGAATAGAAAAAAAGGAATATTTATTAAAACTTGAAGGTTTTAAGATAAATAATTTAAAGATAATAAAATGATAAAGAAAAGTT
The DNA here is from genome assembly GCF_009755885.1 of Brachyspira sp. SAP_772. Taxonomy (NCBI): domain Bacteria; kingdom Pseudomonadati; phylum Spirochaetota; class Spirochaetia; order Brachyspirales; family Brachyspiraceae; genus Brachyspira; species Brachyspira sp. SAP_772. Next base: position 1,053,457 of record NZ_VYIX01000001.1, read on the forward strand.
ATAACACAAGCAGATTACTTTTAGTGCAGCCTAATCTTGAAATGGCTAATTCTATTTTTGATTTTTATTATAGAAATAAAGATTTTTTCAGAGAGTTTGACCCTTATAGACCTGATATATTCTATAAGCTTAATACGCATAAAAATATTATAAAAAAAGAAATTGATGATACAAAAAATTCAAGAATGCTTAAATTTTATCTATTTAAAATAGAAGATAGAAAAAGAATTATAGGAATGATTAGTTTTGCCAATATAGTAAAAGGCTCTTTTTTGTCTTGCACTGTTGGGTATAAGTTAGACAAAGATGAAATAAAAAAAGGATATATGACAGAAGCATTAAAATATGCAATAAATATAGTATTTAAAGAATTGAAACTTCACAGAATAGAAGCAAACATTATGCCGCACAATAAACCTTCATTAGATTTAGCAAGAAGACTAGGTTTTGAATACGAAGGACTCGCAAAAAAATATTTAAAAATTAATAATAAATGGGAAGATCATATACACATGACAATATTAAATGATGATATATAATTTTCCCATTAATTATTTTATTCAACATCTTCAGTAGCAACAGAATCCATACAATTATCAATATTTGTTTTTTCTTTAGTAGATTCTTTTTCTTCTGATTTTTCTTTTATTAGCAAAGCAGAAACTATATACACAAAACAAGCACATAAACCAGCATATATAGGAGCCTCTACCCAACCAACATTTAATTTTAATATAAATATAGTACTTGTTACCAAACCTGTAATCATAGAAAGTAAGCAAGCAGTGATATTAGCCTGTATGAACGGCTTCATCATTATAGGTCCAACAAACATAGCAATAAGTCCTCCTGTTCCAATATATGCTATTTGATTGAGCATGCCCTGAGGAGCTATATAAGTTAATACAAGTCCCCAAATACCAGTAAATATTACCCCTATTCTATTTATTATAGTGCTGCTTTTTTCTGCTTTATCAGTAAAAGCTACAAATAAATCATGAGAAAGAGAAGAAGCTAATGCTTGTAATACAGAGCTTATTGTAGAAAGCATTGCAAACAATATAAATAATATAATCATTCCTCCAATAGCAGGCGGAAGATATGAAGTTAAAAATACTGGCATAGCACTGTCAGGATTAGGAAGATTAGGATTTTTATAAAACATATAAAGTCCAACTATTGGAACTAAACTTAGTATTATACCCATAGGTGCCATTATCAAAGCCATAGCAGGAATATTAATCTTATCTTTGAATGATAAAAATCTCACAGACATATAAGGCAATGTTGTAGTGAATAAAAACGCATATATAAATACTAAAAATACTTTATATTTACCCTCTCCATAAGGATTGGATGTTGTAGGGTTAATAAACTCTGGTTTAATAGCTCCTACAGTATTAATAAGCTCTGTCATAGAAACATCTTTTACTATTGTAAGATAAACTATTATAGAAGCTACTAACATACCAATACACATTATAGTATCAGTAATAGCAACAGCAAGTAGTCCACCCTGAACAGTAAATATTATAATAACAATCATAAGTATTATAGAAGCTAAATGTTCAGATACACCAAGCCATTGTGATGCTACTAAACCTATAGCTCTTATTTGCCCTATTATATATACAGATAAAAATACAAAAGTAGCAATCCCCCCAAGTCCATGAACTATTCTCTTTTGAGTTTTATTTCCATTATGAGTTTTAGCAATATATTCTGGTACAGTAAAACCGCCAGCTTCTTCAGCTTTTTTCTTCATAAATCCAGCAAAAAACAATGTACCAAAAGTAATAGCAGGAGCAAAAAAGAAGTTAGCAAATATTTCTATAGCACCATAAGCATAGGTAGTACCGGGCGAACCAATAAACCCCCAACCGCTGTAACCAGTAGCCATTAATGTGCCAGCTCCAACAAAAGCACCTATTGATTTTGCACCAAGCAAGAAACCTTCAGAACTTCCTTTTTTTATTTTTAATTGAGTCCAAAAACCAATTCCAATTAAAATTAAAGATGATAGTATCAATATAATCCAATTCCCAAGTATCATTTTTTATCTCCTTTGCTATTATTTTTATCGTTTACTGTTTTATATAAAAATGCTGCTAATGGTACTGCAATTAAAATTACACAGCCATACAAAAAATAGTCTATCACCCATGAACCTGTCATAGCATACTCCTTTGAAAAAATTTAAAATACTAATGTTGATTAATAATGCTTGAATATATAGGACTTATTAACGCCTGAATTTTATAGATTTTTTTGTTTTGATAGATTTATGATTTGGAGAAAGGAAGTAAAGCATTTGGGTATGCTTAATTTTATTGAATGATGCTTGAAGCATAAATTATACTCTCCAAAAATTATCTATTTTGACATTAAACTATAATAGCATTTTTGTCAAGTATTTTTTTAATTTTTTATAATAAATAATGCAATAAAAAATAATTTATTAAAATAAATTAAGAAATTATGATATAAAGACTTGACTTTTTTTTATTTCATGTTAATATAGCAAACATCAATTTTCAAGTTGATATGGGTAGGTGGCCGAGCAGTCAATGGCAGCAGACTGTAAATCTGTCGACGTGAGTCTACGGGGGTGCGAATCCCTCCCTGCCCACATTCTTTTTTATCTCTAGTAAAAGGATTAATCAAATGGCTATAGAGTTTAATGATGTGTATATATCTATAGTTCCTGAAGCTAATCTTTGTAGTTCCGAAGAAATATATAGGTTTGTTAATGAATCTGAAGAAGCTGCTTCTATTAGAATGCCTATTGTAATACTTGACTTAAAAAACACTAAAGAGATTAATAGTGCTGGTATAGCAAAAATATTAAAGCTTTACAAAAATCTTCAAGGATTAAAAATAAAATTATATATGATGAATCTTAATGCTGATGTAGAGCCTATATTAAAAAATCTTCTTCTCACATATTTAATTACAAAAATAGAAAGTGTAAAAGATTTAGATCTTTAATTAAACTAAAAAATATAAATCGTTGACATAAAATAAAAAGTAATATATTATTAATAAAAGCTTGGAGGTAGATGAGTCCCGGTGGGCTCCGCGCTCTTCAAAAGCGTTGGACGTTATAGCAACGTTGGCAGGTTCAACTCCTGCCTCTTCCGATAAATAAGCGATTATTAAAAATAAATAGTATGATTATATTACTAAAAAATAGTCTCTTATTCTTAAGCAATATTATATTTATTATTGAGAAAAGGAGGCTAAAAATTGAATAACAATTTCAACTTAGTTCAAACCAATGTCGTATTGGAACATAATTCTATTAAACCATATCATAAAATTTTATCTCGTCCTATAGTTACTGATATTATCAGAGAAATATTAGAAAAATTAAGAGCAGAATTAAAAAACAATCCAAATGCTCATTACAGCAAAGAAGATATTATTAAATTATGCGAAACAAGATTAAAAGAAAAATCTAACCTCCCTATAAAAAGAGTAATAAACGCCACAGGCACTATTATGCATACCAATTTGGGACGTTCTCCTATTGATGAAGATATATGGCAAGAAGTAAAAGACTTAAATATATACAGCAATAACCTTGAATACAATATAAACAAAGAAGGAAGAGGCTTAAGAGGTGAGTTTTTATACACATTATTAGCCAAACTCACAAGTGCTGAAGATGCTTTAGTTGTAAACAATAATGCTGCTGCTGTATTTTTAACATTAAAGACACTTGCTGCAGGAAAAGAAGTTATAGTATCTAGAGGAGAACAGGTACAAATAGGAGGCGGTTTTAGAATACCAGATATATTAAGAGAAGCTGGTGCTAAACTCGTTGAAATAGGCACTACAAACATAGTAACTGTTAATGATTATAAAGAAGCTATAACAGAAAATACTGCTATGATATTAAAAGTACATGCTTCTAATTTTAAAATTAGAGGTTTTGTAAAAAGCCCATCATTTAAAAAAATCAAAGATGCTATACCAAGCAATATACCATTAGTTTACGATGAGGGGGCTGGAATATTTGATGAGAGTATGTCTGAAGAAGATCATATAAAATCGGCATTAAAAGCTGGTGTTGATTTGGTATGTTTTTCTGGGGATAAGATGTTTTCAAGTGTGCAGGCTGGTATTATAGTTGGAAAAAAAGAATATATAGCAAAAATATACAAGCATCCTCTTATGAGAGCTTTTAGATGCGGTAAAACTGTGCTTTCTATATTAGAGAAAAATGTTATAAAAAGATTAAATGCCGAGGGACAATTTAAGGGTTATTGTGAGAGATTATTATCTATTAGAGAGGAAGTTATAAAGCAAAAGGCATTTAGAATTATTAATGATTTAAAGGGTTTTGATGTAGTTAAGGAATATGTAGAGACTGGAGGCGGTGCTATGGCTGATACTTTCTACAGTTCTTATGCTATAAGCTTTAAGCCTAAAAACATTAAAGAGACTATAAAATATTTGCATAATTTGGATACTCCTATTATATCAAAGATAAAAAAAGACTATGTATTATTATATGTTTTAACAATAGAAGAGAGAGATATTGAGTATGTATACAATGTGTTAAAGCATATAGAAAAAGAATATTTATAATAATAAAATATTAGTTTAATAAAATTAATTAGGGCGAATAATTTTTAATTTAAGGAAATGTTAATGAATAAAATTATAGGAACTGCTGGGCATGTTGATCATGGTAAATCAGAATTAATCAAAGCTTTAACGGGTATTACGATGATGCGTTTACCTGAAGAGAAGAAAAGAGAGATGACTATTGATTTGGGGTTTGGATTTTTTAAGCCTAATGATGATATTACTATTGGGGTAATAGATGTTCCTGGACACGAGAGATTTATTAGAAATATGGTTGCGGGGATGTGGAGTTTGGATTTAGTTATGCTTGTTGTATGTGCCAATGAAGGTTGGATGAATATGACAGAGGAGCATGCTAAAGTTGCTTTGGCATTGGGGATAAAAAATATTGTATGCGTAATAAATAAAATAGACCTTGTTGATAATAATAAATTAAAAGAATCTGAAGAGAGCATTAAAAAAAACTTACATAGAATATTTCAAAGAGATATAGAAACAATAAAAGTATCTGCTTTAAATGGCACTAATATAGATTTATTAAAAGAAAGAGTTACAAATATATTAATAAATGATAAAACAAAAGAAGAGATAAAAACTCATATTTATGTAGATAGGGTATTTTCTATAAAAGGTGCGGGGCTTACAATTACAGGAAGTATTAAAGGCGGCGACATTAAAAGAGATGATACTCTCATACACTACCCTAGCAAAAAAGAAGTATCCATAAGAAATATTCAGTCATATCATCAAGACAGAGAAATTGTGCATTCTACTTCGAGGGTTGCTTTAAATTTAAAAAACATAAAAAAAGAAGAGATAAGAAGGGGACATTTATTATGCTCTAAAGAAGAGAATGTTTTTCTAACAGATGAAATAATACTTGAACTAGTTGAAAATAGTGATGTTGATTATTTGAGAAAGATAAAAAATGCTGAGTTTGCAATTGGCACAGAATGTTTAGTAGCTCATATTATACCGCTATATAAAAAACAAGATAATAATGACAAAAGAGACGACAGCAAAGAAATAGATAGAAGATTTATAAGATTAAAATTTGATGAACCTATAGCAGTATTTTGGAAAGAGAGAGGAATACTTATTAGCCATGGAGGAAGTGCTATAATCGGTACGGGTGATGTATTTTGGGGAGATAAAACTACTCCATTTATTAGAAAAAATATTATGGATAATGCTTCAGATTTCTTAGGAAAAATAGAGAGAAAAAAATATACCGATTTGGTAATGAGTGTTAATGGATATAGTTTAGCTAGAGGAAATATGCCTGAATATGCTATAAAACTTGCTAACTATTTTGTAAAAAAAGATTATCTAAAAGAAGCAACTGAAAGAATAAAAAAATTAATAGAAGTTAAAAAAGATGGATTTTCTTTTGAAGATATAAAAAATTATCTTAATATAGAGACTTCATTTACAAAACCTTTTATTGATTATTTACTAGAAAATAAAATTATAATGTCATTAGACAATAATATATATAAAAAATATGTTGATACAGTAGAGCTTACTAATTCACAAAAAATGCTTATTGACAAATTAAAAAAAGAAGACTTAAATGGATTAGATGAAAAAATCATAAAAACTCTTAATAATGGAATAAAAGATATAAAAACACTAACAGCATTAAAATATGCTACATATCTTGATGAAGGCTTATATTATCACACAGAAGTTTATAACAGAGTAAAAAGCCTAATAATGAAAAACACTAAAAAAAATGATGTTATTACTATAGCATTAGTTAAAGAGAGAACAGGATTATCGAGAAAATATACTATACCAATATTAAATGCTTTGGAGAGAGAAAAGTTGGTAAAAAGACAAGGCAATGACAGAATAGTACTTTAATTGATTAAATGCTGAAAAAATATATTTTGTCAATAAGTTTATTTTATTCAACTTTTCCCGCCTTCGTACCCATACCTAAAGGTACTTCCTACGGTCGCAGGTACTTCCTTCGGTCGCCCTGAAGGACTCCTTTCAGTCGCAAAAGAAGCGGGGGCGTGTACCCTAATGGCATGCTTCGCAGGGGGCTAGTCCCCGAAAATGATTAAAATAAAAAACAGATTTCAATAAACTTAAAATTTTTACTATATACTACTCTACTGCATAACCACTCTGTCTGCAATGCTTCTTGCTAATGAACGTGAATCAGCATTTTCAATATTGCTTGCTAATGATATACCATATGTAATACGGCTTATTTTTTTATCAAAATTATTATTTCTTAAAGTTTTATTTATATATGATGCTGTAGTATCTGCCTCTAATGAAGCCCCAAATGCTATAATAACTTCTTCTATTGAGCTGTTAGCCTTAACTCTATCTATTAACTCTTTTATTCTTATATCTGAAATGCCTATTCCTTTAAGAGGCTCTATTAATCCGCCCAAAACATGATAAAGCCCAGTATATTCTTCCGTTTTTTCAATAGCAATCATATCTGTATAAGACTCTACTACGCATAACTTTGTTCTGTCTCTTTTATCACTTGCACATATATTACAAACATCATTCTCACTCAAAGAATAACATTCCCTGCAAAGCTTTATATTTTTATGCAGTGACAAAATAGAATTAGATAACTCACTTAAATATTCATCATCACTGTCAAATAAATACAAAGCAATACGCATAGCACTCCTTCCACCTATACCCGGAAGCCTAGCTATCATCTGTGTAAGCTTGTCTAAAGAATCAATACCGCTCAATTTTTATCCTTATCTTCGTTATTGTTGTTGATAATATCATTCATTCTAGATATAATATCTGGATTTATTGCATCTAATGATATATTGATAATTGGTTTGCCATTTTCATCATATTTTATTGTAGTCATTTTTGTTATATCAGCAAATGCCTTATCCATATCCTTCATATTAAGAGCATTAAAAGGATTTTTATAATTATCATGTTTATTTTCATCAACATTCAAATCTTTTACTTTAGAAATAGCATCATTCATGCTGGATATAATCATCTCTTCTAAAAGCTCTTTTTGACTCTTATCTAAAAGGCTTTCATCTACATTAAAATTTGATATAGTATAATTTTTATTAATTTCAAATGAAATTAAATTGCCGGGTGAACTATATTTTATAGAATTATCACTCATAATATAAAAAAACTCCTGAAAATAGCATTATTTTTTATAATATATTGTTTTTTATAATTAATCAATATTATAATTATATTATGTTATCTATATTATGTTAATTAAATACTGTCATTATTTATTTTCTGCTTTTTATTAAGAAGTAAATTTTTAGAATTACGATAATATATAGACATTTATTAAAAAATGTACAAAAATTAATATACAAAAATAAAATAATGTAGTAAAATATGTATAAAATGTATCATTTTAATAAAAAATATATGTATTTAATAAAATTTTTCGACAAAAATCGTATTATGTATATTTACTTAAATTAAATATACTATATGCTTTTTATATATAGATAAGGCAATAAATGGAGTTTATAAATGAGAAAGAAAATAAATTTTATTATAATATTTTTTGTTATAGCATTAAATCTTTATTCCTTCGATGAAGGATTTGTATGGGGATTAAGAGCTAATTTCAACGGTACTGCTACGTTACCATCTATTAGTGCATCAGATTTAGATAAATTAGGTGCGGCATACATGAAAGGTTCTGTAGGATACACTATGGACGGAGAGGCTGAGCTTGGATATTTATTTGGTTCTGAAAGATGGTTTAATGGAATGGATCCTTCTAAATTCAGCGGTATGAGTTTATATGCTTCTATTGGTGTTGGTAATGGATTTGCTGGTCAGGTTGCTGGAAATACATTTACATCTGGAGGAATAACTTCAACAGTGGCAATGTATATTAATGTTAGTTATGCTCCTGTAGTTAGCTTTGGAGTTGGCACTAAAGCTTATTTTTTAAATAGCAGATTGGCTTTAGGGCTTCAAGTTGGAGGTAAATTAATAGCAGATTTATCACCTGAATATTTAGCTTACGCTGATGATAGCACAGTTTTAACTCCTGAAGTTGGTGAAATAATAGTAACAGACTTTATGATAAAAAATATGAACCCATTAATGCTTAGCATAAAATTTTCTTTAGAATACAATCAGCCTGTAAATGACAGAGTGGAAGTAATATTAGGAGCATATACTAGATTCAATCTATATTCTCCTGGATATATAACAATGCCTGACAGTTTATTAAAGTTATTACAAGGTGTAAGACCTAATTTCTCTGTAGAAACTCGTTTGTCTTCTTACTATATTAATTCTCTAGATTTCGGATTAACTTTAGGATTGGCATTCAAAGGATAAAAACAATTAAATTGAGGTAAAATATATGAAAAAAATTAACTTATTTATATTATTATTAGGAATATCACTTATTTTTTCTTCTTGCGGAAGCCGTGCTTTCAATCCTAAATATTATTACGGTAAAACTGACCAATCTTCTAGCAGTGGTAATAATGGAGATTTTGAGCTTCCTCCTGATATGGATTTTGGAGAAGAAGAAGAGTTACTTCCTGAGGAAGACCCTTTTATAACAGGAGAATGGAATAATCCTAGTTATCGTTTTGATATGAATTTTGATGAGTATGTTATAGTAGCATCTTTTAATGACAACACTCAGCCTACTTACAAACTAGTAAAAAAATCTGCTTGGTTGCCTTCTAATCCTTCTGTAAATGAATATTATTATAACGGAGATAATACAACAGGCGGAGGCGTTACTATGACAAGTGTTAAGTATTATCTATATAAATCAATGAATCCTCATTTTCAAGGAAACAAATATAATGAAAGTGAGAGAATGAAGAGATTCTATTTCTATAGATTTACAGCTACTGCCTCAGGTCAGGATACAGATAATTATTTGATAGCAATAGACAGATATTCTAAATTAGTATTTGCTTTTGGAGTTCCTACATATTGGAAAAAAATTGCTGGTATACCGGCTCCTGATGCTTGGGGACCTGTAGAATTAGGATATGAAGCTAATGCATTTAATAATAGTAAAGAAAGCTTTGCTGTTGATGGGTTAAAATATTTTTATGAGTATGACCCTGTTGGTATAGTTAAACAAGATGGTACTATAGAAATATATAAATGGTGTTGGGATTCTATAGGTAATAAGAAATATGCACCTCAATTTAATGGAGAATTTGGTGATACTAATAGAGCAATAGCAGATTATGGTAAGCCCGGACGTTCTCCATACATGCCTATGAAAAAGGTTGTTGATAATAGACCTGTTAATAAAATGAACATTACAGTAAGTCAGGTTAGTATAAAAAATATAAGTGCTAAATCAGCTAACAGATATGCACTTAGTTTTACATGGGGTCAAGGAGACATAGAAAAGGTATTTAATTATGCTCACTTCCAATATAGATTTAAAATGGCTGCTTATAATGAAGATAATGATGTACCTGCTGTTGAAACAATTGGTTCAGTATTCCCAGAAGAGGTTGGTACAGTTGATGCTGGTTTAGGTGCTATATTTGGATCTGCAGGAAGCAGAAATGATGAGAAATACAAAATCAGTGTAGGCGGTTCTAAAACTATAGCTACTGATAAAACTTATGAAATAGAATATTATGAAGAAGATAAAAATAAAATACGTATGGATTTCTATTTCGATTTAGTAAAATTTGATGAACCTATGTGGAATGTTACTCAAATAGAATGGCCTTATAAATACTGTGAAAATAATAAAATAAGAGTTTCTGTTTACTATGATTATAATAGTAATAAATTTACTTATGATGCAAGTAATGGAGCAGATGATTACGGTAATAGATTAATAAGTGCTACATTTGAAGGTAATAATGGTTTATCTGAAGGACAGGAAGTAGACTTTATTATAACTGTAGATGGTAATGACGGTCCTCAAAATAATAAATGCGGAAATGGGGCTACAGGTCTTAATGATACTGTTGAGTTAAGATTTAAATTAAAATTTAATAAGGTTCAATAATATTAAAATGGGCAGAGGAAAATATAGTTTTATATCTTTGCCCATTTTTATTTTGAAAATATAAAAGATATGCATATTTAAGAAAAATACAAAAGAGTGACAAAAGAGTAATGATTCTAGTTGTGAAGAGGTTTATGTAATTATACTTTGAATCTATAATTTTTTCACTCGCCTTTAATTAAATTAATTTATAAACTTATAAATTTAAACAAGGATTATTTATGAAAAAACTACAAATTATATTGATATTGTTAATAACAGTTAGTTTACTCTTCACATCATGTGCAAAGCGTTATAGTGCTACCAATCCAGAATCAGGCTCTTTAGATTCTGGCAACAGCAATCCCCCTTCCAATATTGAGGGAGATGAAAATGTACCTCAAGAAGAAGACCCTTTTGAAAATGGAGAGTGGAATGATATTAATTATAAGTTTGATGGAAATAAAATATCAGAGTTTTTATTTGGTGTAAGTTTCAATGAAAGTAATGTGCCAACATATAAATTCTACAAAAAAGATCCTAAAAAATGGGAATTAAAAAACAGCCTCACTTCAGAATACTATTTCGACGGAACAGATGATGAAAATAAAGCACAAACTTATGCAATAAACCCCGCAATTTTTTACAGATATGATTTTAAAAACCCTCTAGTTGATTCTATGGGAAGTTACAATCAATCTACAAAAATGAAAAGATTTTTATTCTATAGACTTGAAGGAAATACAGAATTTTTTACAATCAATAATTATTTAATAGCTATTGATACTCATTCAAAACTAGTATTCGCCTATGCTAAAATCACTAAAACAGAATCAGGTCAACAATATGCAACAGAGTCTAAACCTGTTGAAGAGTATGGAGAAAAAAGAAAATTTTATGAATATGACCCTATTGGTTTTATTAGTTATAATCAAACAGAAGATTCTTTAACTTTAACTTTATATGAAGAATATAAAGAAGAAATGATTATGAATGCAAAGAATTATTTCCCTCAAGTACATGATGCAAACAGAAATGTAGCAGGATATGACGATGCTAATAGTGCAGGACGCTCTCCATATTATATTGAACAAGAAATAGGAAATATAGACCCTCAAACTATAATTGATCAGTTAAAAGGTAAAACTTATTCTATTAGAGAAGGATTAGATTTATACACATATAAGTTTTCTGATGATGGTAAAAAAGTAACATTCACAGTTAACAATTTCTATGATGGTGAGACAGTTAACAATGAACTTTCTTATTCTGAAGTAGTAGGCACTACATCTTTAAAATATGGTGATGTAACTATAACTGGAATTGGTGCATATGATATAATAAAAGATGCTAACAGAGAATATATAATAGACTATCAAGATAATGGTCCAGACTTTATATATAGAGTTGCTGGTAAAACATTTAAAAACAGCAGTGAAAACCGCACATACGAGTTTAGTGATGATGGTACTTCATTAACATATACTGAAAATGGAAAAGTTGAAACATATAACTTTGCAGAACAATCTTCTGACTCTAAAGCAGCATATTCTAAAGCTGAAAATGTATTCTGGGGATTAAGATTAAGTGAACATAACGGAAAAAAAGACGGCAGAATATCAGCTTCAGCAAACTATGCAAACGTTGATACTACTACTGCTATGGCAGGTGAATTAAATGATTATGAAGCATTTATAGATGATACTACTACACCTAGTAAGTTTGTTTCAACTGTGGGCGGAAAAACTTATTTTTATAGAGATTACACACAGCCTGACAGCGGAAATGGAAAGAGTTTGAATGCTAATAAATATATATTTAATGAAAATGCAACTGTACTTACTTATACTGAGATGGTATACAAACAAGAAGATGTTTCTACAACATACAATTTAGTAAGTGTAAATGGAACAAAAGCGACTTATTCATCAAATGGAAAAAATATCATTATATCTTTGGGAACTGATTCTAATATGATATATGATGAGAACTCTAATTCATTGGGTGATTATACAGCTGAAGATAAAGGTCCATTCTTCTTAGATATAGTTAGAGGAAATGAATATATAGCTGAAGATAAAAGTTATAAATATAATTTTAGTTCTGACGGCAAGCTTTTAACATTCACATATGCAAGCGGAGAAACTATAAAATATGATTATAGTAAAACAGATTCAGAATATTTCAAAGCAGCATATAAACAGCAAGATACTCTATTTCCTAGATATTGGGCTTTGAGAGTAACTTCTCAAGGAAATACATTAGAAATGTCAACAGGCTCTTTAGCAGCTGCTGATCATATACTTAGAGATGGTGCTTATGGATGGAAGGCTTTATTTGGAAGTGGTTCATTAATAGAAGATAGTTTCTTAAATGCTGTAGCAGGCAAAGTATTTGCAATGAGAAATACTTCTGACAGTACAAAATTAGAAAGATATACATTCTCTTCAGGCGGAGCTACCCTCACTTATGAGCAAATAGATTGGTATACTGATCAAGTTGTATCAACTTCAAAGATAGAGTTTTATGGTTATGAGAAGGTAAATGATACAAGAGGAAAATATAAATATAATGATAGTAATGATCAAATAGTAATTGTAGAGTTTAGTATAGATTCTTTAAGCCCTATAGCTTTAAGTAAAGCTAACTCAGTTGTTGGATATTATAATTATCAAGACCCCGGTCCTTATATTTATGATGTAGTTAAAGGAAAAACATATAAACGTCCAAATGGAGATACTTATAAATTTGACTCTACTGGAAAAGTTGTAGAATATTATGTAAATGGTAAACTTGACACTACGTATGATTTTTCAAAAGTAAAATCAGGTAATCATTTATTATCAGCTTATAAGGATCGTGAAAAACTATTAGGATTTAGCCGTTATTGGGGAGTAAAGGTAGAAAATAAAGATGTTAATTTATATGTTTCAACAGGCTCTTTAGCCACTGCAGACCACATTATAAATAGCGGAGATTATGGAGATCCATACATATTACAAAAATAATTGATAATTAAGCAGAAAGGGTATTAAAAAATCCCTTCTGCTTTTTAATAAAAAAAGAATAAAAAAGACTATTGATTTTTAGTATTTTTTACTATATTTAAATAGGGTTAATGTTTTTTATTTATAGCTGTTTTATTTACAGCAATGAGAGGTTATAAAATGAAAAAATTACACATATTGTTAATAGCAATTATGCTAATGTTTATAGCTTGTGCTAGACCTTTTGACTCAAGATATTATTATAATAAAAAGGTTGATTCATCAAAAGGAGAAATAGATACAACTCCTGAAACTCCTCCTGAAGAAGTAGCCCCAGATGAAGACCCTTTTATAAATGGGGATTGGAATAATCCAAACTATGGCGGATATGATGCAAGCAAATTTAATACTTGGTTGTTTAAAGCAAGTTTCCAAAAAGATAAACTTCCTATATATACTTTTTTTGATGATGATAAAGGCAGAGTTTGGCTTGCAAATGGTCTTGATTGGAATAATATACCAGCATACTATTATAAAGGAATAGATGGCGAAAATTATGCCGACAGCAGTATTACAAAAGCAGATATAACTGGATTAACTGTCTATAAATATCAAGGTGAAAATCCTCTTTATGACAGCAGCGGATATTTACCGGGAAGAATAGAGAGATTTAATTTTTATTCTATAAACGGAACAGCTCTTGTTGTAACGCTTAAACAATATTTAATAGCCGTTGATACTTATTCTAAATTTATATTTGCTTATGGTGCTATTACAAAAGTAGACTCAGTAATAGGCGGCGAAAAAGTACCTATGGGTTTTGAAGCTATAGAAAAATATGCAGAAAAGCGTCCTTTCTTTGAATATGACCCTATAGGCTATATTAATAGTGATGGAAGCGTTGTTTTATTTGAACATTATATAAAAGAGTTTGTTGCCTCTCCTACTACATACGAGCCTAAAATACACCTTGAGTTTACAAATATGGCTAAGCATGATGCAAAAGGTCAAGGATACTCTCCTTACTTGCCAAAAAAAGATTTAGAGTCTACTACTTTAGATGAGATAACTGTATCTGCTAAAAGTTTGAAAAATATTAGTGTGAGAAGTTCTGATGGAAAAGGAAAATGGGGAACTATATTTCCTCCATTTACATACGAAATACGAGATCATGGATATTTCACTTACGGTATAGGAGCCAATGTTTCAAATAATACTGATGTTCAAGTAGAATATTTAGAAAATTATTATGCAGGAGGCGTTGGAATAGATACTTTAAAATTAAATAAAGAAGAGTTGCAGATAAATCTAAATAGTGAAAAAACATTTACTGGTACAAAATCATATGCTGTTAAAAATATAAAAGAAAATGAAACTTACATAATATTGGCATCTAGTATTTATAAATATAATAGTTTATTAAACTACATAGACACAGATAATTTAGAAGAAAATGGAAGCGGTGTTGTTGCTACTCCTACTACTCCTAAAGTGAAATTAAAATATGACATTAGTAAAGAAAGTTTTGTTATTGACGGTTATGAAGAAACAGAAAATACTAAAATAACTTTTGATAACAACTTTACTATTAAATTAGGAGATACTAAAGATTTCACAATAAAATATAAATATTTAAAAGGTAATGATCCAAATGGAGAAGAATTTGAAATTACTTATACATTGGGTTTTAAATCTTTAAAATAAACAATATAGAATTTTTAAATATTTTAAGCGGGTTGAAGGCAAAAAGTAAAAAAGCTTTCACTCGCTTTTTTATATAATTTGATATATAATATAGAGGTTAAATTTTTATAAAATAGGTTAAATAAATATATGATAAAAGCAGCATTTTTCGATGTAGATGGAACTTTAGTGAGTTTTAATACGCATAAAATATCTGAATTATCAAAAAAAGCAATACTCGCTCTCAAACAACAAAATATAAAAGTATTTATAGCAACAGGAAGAGCTTTATATCAGATAGATAATTTGGATAATATGGAATTTGATGGATATATTACTTTTAATGGCTCAGCATGCTATATAGACAAAAAAGAAATATATAAAATCACATTAAATAAAAATGATTTAAAAAGTTTATGTAATTATTTAGAAAATCATATTCTACCCTGCTCTATTATGACAAGCAATGATATTTATACAAATACTCATAAAACTATAGAGATGTTTTATAATATGGTAAATGTTAAGGCAAATGTTATAGATAATTTTTTAGAATATCTTTATGATAATATAGATGATATATTTCAGTTGAATATATTTGCAAATAAAGAAACAGAAAAGAATATAATGAATAATATATTAGTAAACTCCAGCTCAAGCAGATGGCATCCAATTTTTTTTGATGTTAATATAAAAGACATTGGCAAACATATAGGCATAGATAAAATTATAGAGTATTATGGAATTAAATTAGAAGAGACTATTGCTTTTGGCGATGGTGAAAATGATACTAGTATGATAAAGCATGCTCATATTGGTGTTGCTATGGGTAATGCTAGCAAAGAAGTAAAAGAAGTTGCTGATTATATTACAGATGATGTTGATAATGATGGAGTATATAAAGCTTTAAAACATTTTAATTTAATAGATTAATTTTTATTTAAGGAATAAAACAATGATAAAAGCTGCATTTTTTGATGTAGATGGTACTTTAGTTAGTTTTAATACTCATAAAGTATCTGATTCTTCAAAAGAAGCTATAAGACTTTTGCAAGAAAAAGGTATTAAAGTTTTTATAGCTACAGGAAGAATAAAGAAACATATAAACAATATAGATGATCTAGTTTTTGATGGTTATATAACCGCTAATGGGGTTGATTGCTATATAGGAGACAAATCTATATATAAGCATTCTATAGCAAGAGATGAAATATATTCTTTAATGGATTATTTAAAAAACAAAGAACTATTTCCTTGTTCTGTTATGATGAATAGCGGTATATATATTAATTATATGACAGACGATGTAGAAAATGTATCTAAATCAATTAATTTGCCAATACCTGTTGTTGATAATTATTATAATTTTTTAGAAGAGAACATTGATAATATACTTCAGATTAATTTATTTGTAGATAAAGATAAAGAAAAAGAATTAATGTCAAAGATATTTAAAAATTGTGAATCAAGCAGATGGCATAAAGCATTTGCAGATGTTAATACTAAAGGCGGAGGCAAACATATAGGTATAGATAAAGTTATAGAGTATTATGGAATTAAATTAGAAGAGACTATTGCTTTTGGTGATGGAGGTAATGATATTAGTATGATAAAGCATGCTCATATTGGTGTAGCTATGGGTAATGCTAACAAGGAAGTGAAAGAAATTGCTGATTATGTTACAGATGATGTTGATAATGACGGAATATATAAAGCTCTAAAACATTTTAATATAATATAAAAAAAATTAAATAGATACTTATTTTTATAATTATTTATCCGATAAAATAAGTAATAATTTGACTTAATTTATAAATTTTATTATAATATAAAATATAAGTTTAACGGAGTGTTAGCTATGACTAGAAAAATATTTCTACTTTTATTTACTATTTTAATTTTATCTATAATGTTTATAAGCTGTAAAAAATTTGATACAACAGCAACAACGGTAGAAAATCCAGGAACTTATACTAGTATAGATCCTATTTTAGGTCAAGAATATAAATTACAAGTTACAACTACAGCTAATAGTATTACTATAGGAATATATGATACTACTGGTACTGGTAATATTATAGGAGCGGCAGAAAATATAGATAAATTATATCAAGAAACAGGAAGTAGTAATTATAGTTTCCAAACAGGTGTAATGTCTGGTAATTTCAGTGTATTATCTGCTGATCAAATAAAAATTAGCTTTGTAAGAAATACTCCTCCATATCTTAGTGTAAGAGATGTAATTTGTACTATTACTCCTTAATCTGAAGGAATTATAATTATGGAGGGTTTTAAATTTATTAAAATAATATGTAGTTTTTCTATTTCACTAATAATTATTTTTTTAATAAGTTGTCAAAGCCCTCTATTTCAAAATCCATATAATGCTCAAAATGATCTCGTTACAAATTCTCAATATCATGGTAAATATATTAGTAAAAATAGTGTAGGTCAAAATGCAAATGAAAAATTAAATATAGTAATAACAAATGATAATGGCATAGGTATTTATATGTGGATAGGCAGTGCATCTTTTCCAATAAATGACAATCAGAGATTTGATATAAAAAGTTCTGATATTGACGGAGATTTTCCGCATTATGCTTTTAACAATGAAGAAGTGGTTGGAAAATTAAGTATAATTAATCAAGGTGTAATAAATATATCTTTTGCTAAACTTTTGCCTCCATATTTAAATATTCAAAATGTAACATGTAATAAAACTAATGAGGAATAAAATATTAAGTTATATTAAAAATTAAAATACATATGCCGATAATTAAAACATATATATAAGTTTGGAGTTTTTTATGAAAAAAACTATTATATTAATAACTTTATTTATAATATTTTTAATATCATGTACAGTAACTACTACAGCACCAGAAAATCCATCTTTAATAAATGGTAACACTTATAAAAGCTCTTTCCCAGTACTTGGAGAAGCTTATCTTTGGGTAACAACATCAGCCAATACAATATCATTAAATTTTGGTTCTAAAGATGCTCAAGCTGGAGGAACAGGTGAAATAATTTATGATACAACAACTGGCATTACTAATACAATATCATCAACTGATAAAAATAATACAAATACTTATGCTTTTCAAACAGGAACTATTACAGGAAGTTTAGAAGTGTTAGATGATACTAGAATAAAAGTATATTTCACACAAAATGTAACTCCATATATAAAAATAATGGAAGCTGTATGTGAAAATACTACTGCTACTGCTGTTCCATAATAAAATTGATAAATAAATTATTTATTATTGACTAAATTTAATAAATTTATTATACTTATAACAATAGGAGATACTATTTTTATGAATAAGATAATAAGTTTTGTAATTATTTTTTTATCAATAATATTGTTTATATCTTGTAAAGCAAATACAGGGCCTATAGAACAATCAGAAATAACTCAGCAGCTTACAGGAGCCAATGGACTAAAAAGTTCTTCTCCTGTATTAGGTCAAGCATACCTTTGGGTTAATATTACAACAGATGGCTCTACTACTTCAAGTATATCTTTAAAATTCGGAGATGAAACTACACCTCCTGGAGAAAATGTTCAAGGTGAAGAAGTTAAATTTAATGGTACTATAGAACATATATCTCCAACAGCTAATGAAAATGCAAACTCTTATGCATTTCAAAGCGGTACTGTTACAGGTGTACTAGAAATATTAAGTGAAACTCAAATTAAAATAACTTTTTCTAGAAATATATCACCATATTTAAAAATAAATGATGTAGTATGTACTGTACAATAAAATTATCATTTTTATATAATATTTCTCAATAAATAAATATAAATAAAGGTTTGTACTTGATGGAAAATGTTGCGATTATTGGTGCTGGCGGTTGGGGACTTGCTTTAGCTAATATTTTYTCTGAAAAACATCACATTAGAGTATGGGTGCATAGTGAAGATAGCTATAATAGGCTTAAAAAATTCCATAGAAATGACAATTATTTAGAAAATATAGAATTAAACAAAGAAATAAAATTTAGCATGGAACTTGATGAAGTTATCAATGATGCTAAAATTGTTATTATTGTAACTCCATCTTTTGCATTCTATAATACCTGCGAAAATATAGAACCATATATAAGTAATGATCAAATAATAATATCTGCAACAAAAGGATTAGACAGAAATACTGGTAAAACCATGAGCGAAGTTGCTAGGAGTATAATATCAGGAGATGTAAATATTCTTACACTTTCTGGTCCTTCTCATGCTGAAGAAGTTGCTAAGGGAGTACCTACTGCAGTTGTCATTGGCGGAGAGAAAGGTGTTTCAGAATATGTGAGAGATACTTTAACTGTGCCTCCAAAATTTAGAATATATAACTCTACTGATCAAAAAGGTGTAGAGATAGGAGGAGCTTTAAAAAATATTATAGCAATAGCTGGCGGTATAGTTGATGGGCTTAATTTAGGAGATAACACTAAAGCAGCACTTATAACAAGAGGTCTTCATGAAATAGTGAGATTTGCCTTAAGTAAGGGGGCAAGAATAGATACTATGTATGGTCTTTCTGGAATAGGTGATTTAATAGTAACTTGTTCTAGCGGATTAAGCAGAAATAATAGACTTGGAAGAGAGCTTGCAAAGGGGAAAAAATATCAAGATGTTATAGCTAATTCTCATGGACAAGTAGCAGAAGGAGTATACGCTACAACAGCCGCATATGAATACGCCAAAAAAAATAATATATATATGCCTATAACAGAAGCTATTTACAATATATTATTCAATAATGCTAATATACAAGAAACCCTAACAGAACTTATGAGTAAAGATGCAAAAAGTGAAGGTTTTTATTAATTAATAAATTTTAATAAATTATTCAATATCAGCAGCTTCTGGTATTTCGTTATTTTTCAATTTATTTATAAAACTTCTTAATTCATTTTTAGATGCAGCTGCAGTATTTACCTTACCTCTCTCTATAATTCTTTTAGTGCCAAGACCTACTATAGTTTGAATATCTAATATAAAGCTAACTGTACCATCACCTAAAATAGTAGCTCCAGCTATACCTTCAGATTTTGTTATACTATCTTTAAGTGTTTTAATAACTATATCCTGCTCACCTATTAAGTTATTAACAAGTAAAGCTACTTTTTTGTCTTCAGAAGATATAATAACAGCATAATATGATTTAATATCAGTATATCTTGAAGGAAGTCTAAATAACTCTTTTATGCTAAGTATATTAACAACCTCATCTCTTACCTTAATAACCTCAGTGCCCTCTAATTCTTGTATATCTGTAGGTTCTATCTTTATAGTTTCTAATATACTGTTAATAGGAACTGCATAATATTCTTTTTCTGCATCCACTATCAAAGCTTGAATAATAGCAACAGTTAAAGGTATTCTTAAAGAGAAAGTAGACCCCTTACCATATTCTGTATCAATTCCAACAGTACCATTAATCTTCTCTAAACTTTTTTTAACAACATCCATTCCTACCCCTCTTCCAGAAATATTTGTAATTTTGGAAGCGGTAGAAAAACCGGGTGCAAATATATATTCAAGCATTTGCTGTTCTGTTAATTTAGCATCTGCAGATACAAGTCCTTTTTTAACTGCACTTTCAAATATCTTATGCGGCTGCATTCCTTTACCATCATCTGATATTTTTATAATAATAAGGTTACCTTCATGTGAAGCCTGCAAAACTACAGTACCAACTCTACTCTTTCCAGCATTTACCCTGTCTTCAGGCATTTCTATACCATGGTCCACAGCATTTCTTATAATATGCACCAATGGATCAACCAAAGTCTCTATTACAGATTTATCAAGCTCGGTATCTTCTCCATACATTTCTAATTTTACCTCTTTGCCTAAATCTCTTGATAAATCTCTTATTAAACGAGGAAACCTATTAAATGTTTGTGCAATAGGAACCATCCTTATTTTCATTACTGTTTCTTGCAACTCATTTGTTACTCTTGTAAGAAGCTGATAGGAACTTCTATATCTATCTAAAGTAAATTTGAAATCTTCTTCTATTTTTGATATTTCATTTAATTTACTATTAAAATTATTAATATAATTAGCTCTCAAATCTTTAATTTCTTTCTTTTGGGCATAATCTTCAAACTTTCTAAGAAGCTGAACTATAGTATCTCTATAATATTTTTTTATGTCATTTATTGAAGTAGAAATTAATTTACCATAGGAAGACAAATCATCATCATACTGAACATAAGAACTTTTATTTGTAACAAGCTCCCCTACTTGATTCATCATAGCGTCTATTCTATCACTTTCAACTCTTAAATAAGAACTTTGTCTATCAACTTTTTTGTCTTTATTAACATTTTTTTCATCTTTCTTACTAGCAGCAGACTCTTCTTTTGAATTTTTATTTGATGCTTCTTTCTCATAGTCTTCTAATACAAACTCTTCTATTTTTATCTCATCAGTTGTTTCTGGAAAGGTTATATCATTAATTATATCATTGTCTTCTTCTGTGGTAGCTAGTAAATACACTACATCTTGATAAAACTCATCCCCTTCCAAATCCTGTAATGGCGGCACACTTGTAACAATATCGCCTTTTTCTTTAAGAGCAACGAATACCTGAACACCTCCAACTGTTCTCATTGAGCTTTCTGCATTAAATTTAACATATACTAATTTTATTTTTAATCCATCATCTTTATGTTCTCTTATAGCACTTAATATATCATTATCTAAATTTAAATTATCATATTTATTTGATAATTTATCATCTACTGTTTTTTCAATATTTAAATCTTCTGCAGCAGTTTGTGTCTCTGAGCCTAATTGTAAATTTTTAAAATCATCTAACTTTTTTATCTCTTCATCTATATCTACAGTGCTTACCGATTCATTGCTTGCACAATTTATAAGCTCTTTTAAAACATCTATTCCTTTTAATAAAATATCTATAGTAGCATCATCAACATTAATTTTTTTGTCTCTTATTAAATCAAGTAAATCTTCAAATCTATGAGCATATTTTTGTGTATCAACAAGTTCAACCGCCCCAGCACTTCCTTTCAAAGTATGCACTGCCCTAAATATTTCCTGCACAGCATCGACATTATCTCTATCTTTATCAAGAATAAGAATATTCTCTTCTAATCTATCTAACATTTCAAAAGCTTCTTCAAAGAAATCTTTAAGCAAACTTTTTATATAATCATCCATTTAAAATCCTCATATTCTAAAAAAATATTATTACCCATTATTTATTATCGGATAATATTAATTATCTCTATAAATTTTACTTGACAATATGCTTCTTTATTATATTATAAAATAAATTAAAAGTCTATATTTTAAAGAGAGGCATATTTATGAAATTATGTATAATAGGTACAGGTTATGTTGGACTTATAACTGGTGCTTGTTTAGCCGAAATGGGAAATTATGTTACATGCGTAGATAATGATAAAGAAAAATTAAAAAAATTAAAAAGCGGAATAACTCCTCTATACGAACCCGGATTAGAAGAGCTTATAGTATCAAATGTATCTGAGGGAAGATTAGAGTTTACAGATGATTTAGATTATGCTGTAAAAAAATCTATAGCTTGTTTTATAGCTGTTGGCACTCCTTCTGGAGATGATGGAAGCTGTGATTTAAGCTTTGTACTATCTGTAGCTAATGATATAGGCAAGGCTATGAATGGATATAAAGTAATTGTTGATAAATCCACTGTACCTGTAGGAACTCATAAACTAGTGGAAGAGGCTATTAAAAAACATTATAATGGTGAGTTTGATGTTGTTTCTAATCCTGAGTTTTTAAAACAGGGGGCTGCTGTTGATGATTTTCTAAAGCCTGATAGAGTTGTTATAGGTTCTAATTCTGAAAAAGCAATAGACATTATGAGAGATATTTATAATCCATTTACAAGGACTGGTAACCCTATTATTATTATGGACGTTCGTTCTGCTGAAATGACTAAATATGCTGCTAATGCTTTTCTTGCTACAAAGATTTCTTTTGCTAATGAGATTGCTAATATATGTGAAAAAGTGGGTGCTAATGCTGATTTGGTGAGAATTGGTATGTCTAGCGACAAAAGAATAGGAAATCAATTTTTATTTCATGGACTTGGATATGGCGGAAGCTGTTTCCCTAAAGATGTGCAGGCTCTAATAAAAACTGCTTCAGATTATGGAATTAATTCTGATTTACTTAAGGCTACTCATCAAGTAAATATTAATCAAAGAAAAATTTTTGTTGAGAAGATATTAAAATATTATAATAATGACATAAATGGAAAAACTTTTGCTTTATGGGGATTAGCATTCAAACCTAGAACTAATGATATGAGAGAGGCTCCTGCTATCACAATCATTAATATGCTTCTTGAAAAAGGTGCTAAAATAAGAGCTTATGATCCTAAAGCTTTTGACAGTGCTAAGGCTATATTTGGAGATAAGATATATTATGCAGAAAACTCTTATGAGGCTTTAGAGAATGCTGATGCTTTGATACTTGTTACAGAATGGAATGAGTTTAGAAGACCTAGTTTTGACAAAATAAAAGAATTATTAAAAGAGCCTCTCATATTTGACGGCAGAAATCAATACGATAAACAAAGAATGACTGAAAGAGGAATAAAATATATATCTTTAGGAAATGCTTAAAAAATAATGATATATTTCACTTCGGATACTCATTTTTTTGGCAGTATGCATGCTAATAGAAAATTATTGTTTAGTAACTATAACGACATGCATAATACTATATTTTATAATTGGAACTCTGTTGTAAATAATAATGATGACATATATATAATTGGTGATTTCTCTAATGAAAAAGGATATATAAAAACAACAGAGCTTCTAAAAAACTTAAATGGAAATAAGTATCTAATAAAAGGGAGTAATGATAATTTTTTAGAAAATAAAAAATTTGATTATTCTCTTTTTAATTTTATTAAAGATTATCATGTACTTAATTTTGAAAATAAAAAAATAATATTATTCCACTACCCTATATTAGAATGGGAAGGCTATCATCAAAATTCAATTTTAATTCATGGGCATTGGCATAAAGACAAAAAATATCATAACAGAGCATTTAATGTATCTTCTGATATTCATAATTTTACTCCAGTATCTATAAAACAAATATTGAATAATATAAATTAAATGTTATTATATAATTATGAATATATACAAACAATTACTTTTAAATAGGCTTCATAAAAACATACAGGACAAAAACAAAATAGAAAATGAAACCATAAGACTTTTAACTTATGATGTAACAATAGAACCTAAGATTGTAGAGCTTGAAGAGAAAAGCAGCGTGTTGTGTTCTGTTTATTTTTATATAAAGGCACCTATATTAGAAGAGGATTTTTATGAGTATTGTTCTGTTATAGCTAATGATAAATATAAGGCTATTGAACTAGTTGCTGATGATTTTGTTTACTGTGCTTTTAATGGAATGATTGATTTTTTGAATGGTGTCTCTCATCATGAAATAGATACTTATATGCTTGGAAATAAAAAAAGGTTTAGTGTATGCGAAAGTCCTATAATAGGTCTTGGAAGCAGTATTGAAAAAGAAAAATTTTATGATGAATATATAAAAAATGATGACAGCAATAATTATTCTTCTTTTTTATGGTATGCAATAAGCAAAGAGATTCCTTTCATGCTTGCAAACACTAGAGTAAATATTATTAAAGTTTATGGTGCTAAAATGCCTGATGGTGAAATTATTACAGAATGCTATATAAATAATAATCATAGTGAAAGTATTGAAAATGCTATAATTGAATATATTGATAAATGGGACAACAAAGAAGAGTTTTTCTCTATAAAGCAATTCTTTTTTATCCTTCAATATGATTATAGTTATAAAAAATATCCATATACTAGAGAAGAGATTGAATATTTTGTAATAGAATATGTATTGGAATTTGAGAAGAGTCATCAAAATTATGATATATTTATGAGCAACATTAAAAACATAATAACAGACAAAAACATAAGAGAAGAGATTATAAACTTTGTACCAGAAATATGCACAGAAAATGCTTTTAAAGATATTAGGTTTGATGAGAGGGTAAAAGTTAATATAGGTTCCAACACCTACACAATATTAAAAAGTCAATTTACAAGCTACAAATATATAGAAGATGCTCTAATAGATGGATTTTCTAATAAAATATTTAAAGAAGAAACATTTAATAATCTCATTCATATAAGCAATTCATACAACACTATATACGAAGCTATGCAAAATAATATTAAAACTAAAGATATAGTGGTTTCTACAACATTTAATTTTACAGAAGATTATCAGTATATTTAAAATAAATTATTCATATTATCTTTTATAGATGAATTTATAGAGTTAATAGAATCAAAACAATTTTGAAGCCTATAAAATATATAAGAATCTGTTTTTATTGGCTCTTTTAAATCCTTACTATTAAAATCATCAATTTCGTTTTTAAACAGTTTTGCTATATGCTCTAAAATAAATGATATATTCTCTATAAACATTAGCATATTATTTTTATCTTCTTTTCTATTATATTTTTTTAATAAATATATCAACTGCTCTGCTTCTACTATAAATGTTCTATTTGCTTCTATAAGTGAATCTGTAATTGGAGTGCCTTTATATTTAGTTTGATTTTTTTCATGTATTATAATATTGTTCTTTATCATATATGCTTTTAATAATATTTCATACAAATAACTTGAAGTAGTTCCGCTGTTAATAATTCTCTTCATTTGGTTGATTATTATAGTATCTATTTCTATAAGCTCGCTAATTTTATCAACCATACCTTTATGACTTTCAGTTTTCATTATAAAATTGTCGAAAAACCACACTATAAACAAAGCAATCACAATGAATCCTATTCTCGATGATGTAGAAACTAATTTTGTAACATATGGAAAAGAAGATATTAATGCTGACATTGTGCCGTATATTTTTTTAAATAAAGTGTTAATAGAAGCCAAAGACAATACAAAGCATAAACCTATAAAAGGTATAATCATATAATAAGGAATATATCTAAATACAGTGCCAAATATTACAACACCTATAATATTTCCTATGAGATTAATTTTAAGATTAGCCTTAACATCTTCATAAAAAGGATACATCATTATATAAGAAAGTATAGGAAGCCAATAACCACGTACGGCTATTTTCTCTGGCAAAAAATATCTAATTGCAAAACTTACACACATTATAATGCCCATCTTTAAAGCAAATCTAAAATGGCATTTATTAATATTAAACTCTTTTTTTATTGTAGTAAATTTTAAATAAAACTCTTTTTCTATCTCTAAATCATCAGCCCTATTTTCAAACATATTATGTAGTATATTATCAAGCTTCCTTAATACATAAAGCCATTCATAATTTTTATTCTCATCACTAAGACTATAATTAAAAGTTTTTATTTGTTTTGTTATATAATTAAACTCTTCTTCTTTTTTAGTAATATCATTTTTTAAAAACTCTCTAATATTATCTAAAAGCTTATATAAATTGTAAAAATATTCAAAATCACTCTCTTTTAAATTATCAATATTTTTATATTCTTTTTTTATTAATAGATTAATCTCCTCTAAGAATAATACAAACTCAAAATCATTAATATTTTTATTACTCATAATAAAGTTTCTTTTTAATGAATCCATATATATAGAAGAAGTATATAAATTAATGGCAGGAAATAAATCATCTATTTTCTTCAACTCACATTTTTTATTACATAATAAAAGTAATTTTTTATTTACAATACCAATACATTTTGAAGCTAAATTATTGTTATTATTTTTAGTGATTATTTTGTTTAATGATAAAAATATAAATATAATAATTAAAGCAAAGGCAATAGACTCCATTCTAAGAGATATATTTTCTATTGGTATATTATAAGCTTGAAATATCACATAAGCAAAGCCATATATAAAATAACCTCTCGGGGCAAAATCATCAGATAATAAAAACACTATTAAAAAAGGCACCACAAAATTAAGTATTATTATTAGGAAAATATTCTGCTCTGCAATAGTAGCCAAAAATCCAAGTAAAAGTATTCTAAAAGCGACAAGAGGATAATTTGATACTGTAAAACTTTGACGCATTAATCCGCATATAAATATACTCACAACACCAATAGTAGAGTTCTCTCTTCCATATAGTTTTGCAGTTATAACAAGAATAAAAAGCCCCACCAAAACACTTGGAGTAAAGTCCACTACTCTTTTTAAAAATGATATAAATATTTCTTTTTGCTTTATATAAAAATCTTTAGAGACTAGACTTGAATTTATTATTTTATTCATAATAATTACTATAAATAAAAACAAAAAATAGTCAATAAGAAAATAAAATATAACTTAATTGAATTTTATATTGTAAATAGTATAATAATAGGCAATATTTATAATAGGCTTAACAATGAAATTAAATTATGCCCACACGTTATATGCGAGTTATAATGGATATATAACACAGGCTATAATAAATATTTTCCCCCCACTTATTTTTATAGTATTTCAAAAAGATTTTAATATATCACTTACTCAAATAGGTTTATTATCTTCTTTCAATTTTGCAATGCAAATGATAATTGACTTTTTAGCTATTAAGTTTATAGATAAAATAGGATATAGAATACCAATAATTTTAGCACATATATTTTCTGCTTTAGGATTAATATTACTTGGCATACTTCCTTTTTTTATTAATCCATATATTGCTATATTAATATCTTTTTTTATCAATGCTATAGGTGGAGGCTTAATAGAAGTTTTAATAAGTCCAATAGTGGAAGCACTCCCAGAAAATAAAAAAACTAAAGCTATGAACATACTTCATTCTTTTTATTGTTGGGGTTCTATGGGTGTTATAATATTTTCTACAATATATTTTAATTTATTTGGAATAGAAAATTGGAAATACTTATCTATTATTTGGGCAATAGTTCCTTTAGTGAATATATTTTTGTTTGCTAATGTGCCTATAAATATTTTGATTACCCATGAAGATAATAAAAACGCTGATAATACGGTTTCTATAAGAAAATTATTATCTGTAAAAATAGTATTAGTTTTTGTTTTGCTTATGATATGTGCAGGGGCTTCTGAACAAACTATTTCTCAGTGGGTATCATTATTTGCCGAGCTTGGGCTTAACGTTAATAAAAGTTTTGGGGATATATTTGGGGCGAGTATGTTTGCTTTTTGTATGGGAATAGTTAGGCTTATTTATGGATTTAAATCTGAACAAATAAACATAAAAAAGGCTCTTATTATAGCTTCTATATTTTGCTTTGTTGGATATATTATAATAGTGTTTAGCCCTTATGCTTTAATATCATTAATAGGCTGTGCTTTAGTTGGTCTTTCTGTATCTATAATGTGGCCTTCTGTATTTAGCTTGGCATCAAAAACTTATAGTAAAGGCGGCACTGCAATGTTTGCTTTGCTTGCTTTGGCTGGAGATGTTGGCTGTGCTATTGGGCCCGGCATTGTAGGGTTTGTTTCTAATAATAAAAAAATAATCAATATATTTAATAATATTCTTTTAGACAATAACATTATGCAAATAGGTTTAAAGGCAGGCATATTCTTTGCGGTAATATTTCCTATTATAATGTTTATAACTTTAATATTTTTTAGAAGAAAAGAAGATTAATCTTTTACAACTTCATCTATTAACTTAAACAAATCATTTTTATTTTCGCATTTCATAAACTCAATTTTTTTATCCATTCTAAAGCCAGTGAGATATTTCATAATAAATTTACGCATAAAATGTATACCGCTCACCTCTCCATAAAGATCACAGCAACCGTTTATATGCTCAATTAAAACCTCTTTTAAATTTCTAGTATCATCATTATTATACTCAGAGTTATCATCAAATATAGTATTTAATTCTCTAAACACCCAAGGATTACCAATAGCAGCCCTTCCTACCATAATGCCATCAACTTTAGATATCTCAAAAGCCCTTTTAGCATCTTCTTTTGTTTTTATGTCCCCATTCCCAATTAATATATAATTATCTCCCAAAGCTTCTTTTACCTTAGCAATAGCCTCCCAATCTGCAACTCCTCTATATAAGTCGCTTGCATACCTTCCATGAAGTGTGAGAAATACTGCCCCATTCTCTTTTAAAGCTAAAGCCCTCTCAATTTCACCGCCCTCGCCTCTCTGAAAACCTAATCTTATCTTTACACTAACAGGCAAAGGAGAAACACTTTTTACAGTATTGAGTATAGAAACCATCTTGTCTGTATCTGATAAAAGCCCAGCCCCTCCATTGTTTCGTACAACCTTTTTTGTAGGGCATCCCATATTAATATCTATAAACGAAAAACCAGATAAATCTGTAAGCTCTATCGCCTTCTTAAAATCATCTTCTTTACTTCCAAATATTTGCAAAGATATAGGATATTCATCTTCTTTATGTTCCATATATCTATAAGTCTTTTTTATCATTCTAGCCAAAGCAGCAGCACTCACTAATTCTGTAACAAGAAGCCCTGCACCAAATCTTCTTGAAAGCCTTCTAAATACATAATCTGTATAGCCTGCCATCGGTGCTAAAAAAAATCTTGAAGGAATTTCTACATTTTCTATTGTTATTTTTCTATTCATAAAACTCAAACCTTATTTCAAGTTAAAGAATTATATACAATTAATAAAAAACTTCAATAAAAAATATGGAATTATAGTGCTAAAATAGTATATAAAAAATTGATTTAATATATTTTTATGTTAAAATATATTGCTATGAATAGAAACTTTAATATAGAAATTTTTGATAATATAATTATTTTAAAAGAACTTGCTAAAACTTGGCATGTGTTCTTGAATTTTAGAATATGCTGTATATCTTTAAAAAACTCTGAATATTTACTTAGTATACTATCTTCTATAGTAGATAAGAATTATAGTTATAAAAATATAGAAGCTCTATCAAACAACATGATAAAAGAATACAATTCAAAACATGCAGATTTTTATCTTATAAACAAATACATAAATAAAGATTATAACAATAAAGTTTTATCAGAAATAGTAAGTTCTATCGAAGGAAAGGAAGTATATATAACAGAAGAGTATAACAAGGATATTGAATATTTAGATAATTTAGATTTAGACCCAATATTAAAATTACTTGTATTTCAGAGAATATCATATGAGTATTTGAAAGATTATAAAAATTGCGTAAATATATTTAAGATAATATTTAATTTATACTGTAAAAGAATAAAATTATTGGATAATCCTATATTATATCCAGATGCTTTTTTTCAAATTAATATAGTTGATAATTTTAATAATGAATCTGTTATAATATATTTAAAATTTTTAAGAGATATTTGTTTGTATGGTATGGAGACTATCAATTTCGTATATCATAATTTAAATATATTAAAAAGCAAATTAGACAAAGATAAAAAATTTAAAAGCATTTTAAAAACAAAAACTTTCTTTATAATTTTCATGACTCCATATATGAAGATAGTAGATTTGATGGGATTATTTAAATGGAAAAGAGATAAAGCAGCAAGGTTATTATTAAAACTAAAACATGAAGGATTATTCATTGAATTAAAAGTGAAAAAAGAAAAACTTTATATAAATAAATATCTTATAGACTTATTTGCTAAGGGCAAGCATAATAAACCTGATGACTTTTTATCTAAAAAAACAGTAACTACAAAAATTAAGGAGAGCTAAAAAATGAAATATTTTCAATTTGACAGCAACTTTTTGCATAGTGTTTTGGAAGAGGCTTTAAAAAATGGAGGCGAGTATGCTGATTTATTTTTTGAAGACACTAAAATTAATAATATAAGTTATTTAGATAAAAAAGTTGATGATATGAGTCTTGGCAACAATTATGGTGTAGGGCTTAGGGTTATAGTTGATAAGAAGACAATATATTTATATTCTAATGACACAACTAACGATAGTTTAATTAATTTAGCAAGAAGTGTATCTTCTATTGTAAAAAATAAAAAACATATAGTAAAAGATTTTATAAAGTCGGAAGAAAAAGATAATCACCCTGTTCATATTAATCCTTTTGATGTTAATTTTGATGAAAAAATAGAAACTCTTGCATATTTGGATAAAACAGCAAGAAAAGTATCAGACAAAATAAAACAGGTAAGTGCGAGGTATATGGAAAAAGAGAGAAATATTTTAGTATGTACAAGTAACGGCATATTAAAAGAAGACTCTCAAACTTATATAAGATTAGTGATGATGTCTATGGCTTCAGACGGCACTAACACACAAACTTCAAGCAGGACAAAAGGAGCATTAGATGGCTTTCAGGTGATAAGAGATATTAACTTGGAGAATATGGCAATAGAGACTGCTAACTCTGCAATAAAAATGCTTGATTCAGAATATCCAAAATCTGGAAAGTATCCTGTTGTAATAGACAATGCTTTTGGCGGTGTAATATTCCATGAGGCTTGCGGGCATGCTTTAGAGGCTACTTCTGTTGCTGATAATGCTAGCGTATTTTGTAATAAATTAGGAGAGAAAATAGCTTCTGATGTTGTTACTGCTATAGATGATGGTACTATAAAAAATGCTTGGGGAAGTTATAATATTGATGATGAAGGCAATGATGC
Organism: Brachyspira sp. SAP_772; assembly: GCF_009755885.1. Taxonomy (NCBI): domain Bacteria; kingdom Pseudomonadati; phylum Spirochaetota; class Spirochaetia; order Brachyspirales; family Brachyspiraceae; genus Brachyspira; species Brachyspira sp. SAP_772. The sequence goes on from NZ_VYIX01000001.1 coordinate 1,085,346, forward strand.
ACAAAGAACTGTTTTAATAGAAAATGGAATACTTAAAAGCTATTTGGTTGATGAGCTTGGTTCTATAAAGATGAATCAAAAAGTTACAGGAAGTGCTAGAAGAGAAAGCTACAAATATGCACCTACTTCAAGAATGAGAAACACTTTTATTGATAAAGGAAACTCCACTTTCGAAGAGCTTATATCTGGCATAGAGTACGGACTTTATGCTAAAAAGATGGGAGGAGGTTCTGTGGACCCTGCTACTACAGATTATAACTTTGCTGTATCTGAAGGCTATTTAATAGAAAATGGTAAAATCACTAAGCCTATAAGAGGTGCTACGCTTATAGGAAGAGGAGATGAAACTCTCATGAATATAGAAGTAGTGTCATCAAATTTAGAATTAGCTGACGGAATATGCGGAAGTATTTCTGGAAGTGTGCCTACTACAGTTGGGCAGCCTGCTATTAGAGTAAAAGAGCTTACAGTTGGAGGAAGATAAAAATGGAGAGAAGCGAAAAAATAAAAGAGATATTTAACATCATTAAAAATAAATTAGATAATGATTATAAAATAGAAGTTTATATATCTAATAGCGGAGAAGAAGAGTTTACTATTAGAGAGAGAGATTTAGATAAATACACTTTTGCTGAGTCTGGAGGAATTGGTTTAAGGTTAATAAAAAATGGTCAAGTGGGTGTAAGCTTTACTGAAAAAATTGACTTTAATGATGAAAACATAAGCAATTTAATTAACAATACTAAAAACTCTCTTAAATATGCTGCATCAGAACCAGAGTTTAATACTCTTATAGAAGAAAGCGAAGAGAAAGCATATGATTTAATAAACAAAGATATAACTAATTTAACAAACGATGAATTAAAAAAAATATCTCTTTCAATAGAAGATAAAATATATTCATTAGATAAAAGAATTGTAAATGTGCCTTCATGCGGTTTAGCAAGATATGATTTCTCTAAACACATCATAAACAGCAATGGAATATGCAAGGAAGAGAAAAAAAACAGTATATCATATTATGCTGAAGTAATAGCAAAAGATTCTAATGCTGTAAAAACTTTTTTTGATGTATATTCTTCAAAAGACACTAAGTTTGATGTTGATAGTTTTTGCAAAAATATAGTTGATAATGTTGTAAGTAAATTGGAAGCTAAAGAGATTAAAAGCGGAAAATATAAAACTGTTTTTACAAGCAAGGCTATGAGAACAATGCTAGGGGCTTATTTATCATTATTTTCTTCTGAAGCAGTTCAAAAACAGTTATCACTTCTTAAAGGCAAATTAAACCAAAAAATAGCAAGCGAGATTATAAACATAAAAGATATTCCAATGTTTGATAATGGACTAGCCAACACTAATTTTGACGGAGAAGGTTCTGCTACAAAAGATTTAAATATCATCACAAATGGAGTATTAAATAGCTATTTATACAATAATTATACAGCAAGAAAAGAAAACAGAAAAACAACATCACATGCATCAAGAGGATTTAAAACTTCTATAGGAATATCATGCCATAACTTAATTTTAGAAGATGGTAAAAACACTCAGGAAGAATTAATATCACAAATAAAAGACGGCATATTAGTAAACTCACTCACAGGTACTCATGCAGGTGTAAACTCTATAAGCGGAGATTTTTCTCTTCAAGCAGAAGGGATAAAAATAGAAAACGGCAAATTATCACACACAGCAAATCCGTTTATAGTATCAGGAAATATATTAGATTTTCTAAACAATATAGAAATGCTTGCAAATGATACTGACTATCATCATTCATCTATATACACACCGAGTGCCTTGATAAAAGAGCTATCATTTTCAAGCTAATAATGTAGTTATTTAAAAACTTTTTAATATTTGATATTAGTCCAATGCAATACTAATTTAATATTTGCACTTTTTGGTTCTTTTGACGAAGTCCGCAAAGTGAAAGCTAGAAAAAGTTTAATAAAAAACTAACAAAATAAAATTAAAACAATATAAATATTTATTAATTTTTGGAAATAAATATAATAATAAAAAAGGAGCCTTATATAAAATAAAACTCCTTAAAAAATTATCACTATAAAAAATTATCTTTTATCCATAGTAATAAACTCTTGAGGCTCTATAACATTTTTATAAGCGGGTCTTATTATTCTTCTATCATCAAAATTAAGCTCCTCTATTCTATGAGCACACCAACCTACTATTCTTGACATAGCAAATAAAGGAGTATAAATTTCTTTAGGTATTCCAAGCATATCATATATGAAACCAGAATAAAGGTCTACATTAGCACAAACTCTTTTTTTATCTCCTTTTACTTTTATAAAACATTCTACCGCTCTCTCTTCTATTAATTCTAAGAATTGAAGTTCGCATTCTTTTTTCTTTTCTTTAGCAAGCTGACGAGCTAAGTCTTTTAATATAACAGCACGAGGGTCAGACAAAGTATAAACAGCATGCCCCATACCATAAATTAAACCGCTATTATCATAAGCCTCTTTATTAAGCATTTTTATAAGATAATCATCTATTTCGTTTTTGTCTTCCCAATTATCTATTGCCTCTTTTAAATGAATAAACATATCCATAACTTTTGCATTAGCTCCTCCATGTAAATCACCTTTTAAAGAACCAATACCAGCGGAAATACTTGAATATGTATCTGTTCTTGATGAGCTTGTAACACGTACTGTAAATGTTGAGTTATTACCGCCGCCGTGATCAGCATGAAGTATTAAAAGTAAATCAAGCATTCTAGCTTCTAAAGGAGTAAATTCCTGTTTAAGCATATACAAGAAATTTTCTGCTATTGAATATTTTGGTTTTGGTAATGTTATATTTAAATATTTTTGGTCAACGCTATATTTATACATATTATATGCATAAGCAATAACGGCAGGAAATCTTGCTATTAATTGTATAGATTGAAGCATTAAATTATCTAATGATAAGTCTTCAGGATTAGGATCATGAATATACATTTCAAGTACGCTTCTTGAAAGAATATTCATGATATTTTGCCCTTCCAAATCAATTATATTCATAATTGTTTTTTTATCTAAGTACATATTTTCGGCTATAAGCTCTCTAAAGGATTGAAGTCTCTCTTCATCAGGAAGTTTGCCAGAAAGAAGCAAATAACAAACTTCTTCATATCCAAAACGTTTATTTTTTAATATATCTTCGGCTATATCATTAATGCTGTATCCTCTGTAGTATAATTTACCATCTATAGGATATACATTTCCATTTTCATCTTTTTCATAACCTACAACATCACCTACATTAGTAAGCCCAACAAGCACCCCTGTTCCATCTTCATTTCTTAAGCCCTTTTTTACATTATATTTTTGAAAAAGCTCACTATCTATTTTTATTCTTTTACTTGAATGATCATAAAGTTTGTATAATAAATATTCTTTTTTCATAAATATACCCCTATATTATTTTTTATTACATTATAGAAACTATTTTTTCTGCAAACTCTTTTGTGCCAAGTGCAGTGCCGTTATCCATAAAGCTTGCCAAATCTTCTGTAGCATATCCGCTTTCAAAAGATTTCTCCAATGCATTTATTATTAATTTTGAAGCCTCATTCATATTCAAATATTCTAATACCATTACAGAAGAAAGTATTAATGAACAAGGATTAGCTTTATTTTTTCCTGCTATATCTGGTGCTGTACCGTGGGTAGCTTCAAAAATAGCATGACCTGTTTTATAATTAATGTTTCCGCCCGGTGCTATTCCTATTCCTCCAACCATAGCGGCTAATTGATCTGATACATAATCGCCGTTTAAATTTAATGTTGCTATTACAGAATAATCTTCTGGTTTTAATAATGTGTTTTGTAAGAAGGCATCGCAAATATTATCTTTTACTATAAGTTTACCTTCTTCTTTTGCTTCTTTTAATTTTTCTTTAGCTTTATCCTCACCAAACTCTTTTTTTATTTCTGCATACTCTTCCATAGTAAAAGTTTTATCAGCAAACTCTTTTCTAGCAAGCTCATATCCGTATTTTTTAAAACCACCCTCAGTGAACTTCATTATATTTCCTTTATGAACCAAAGTAACAGAAGGAAGTTTATTTAATAAAGCATATTCTATTGCAGAGCGTATGAGTCTTTTAGAGCCTTCTTCTGATACAGGCTTAACTCCGAAAGATGATGTTTCTGGGAATCTTACTTTAGTAACCCCCATTTCATTTTTTAGAAAGTTGTAGAATTTTTTTGCTTCTTCTGTGCCTGTTTTCCATTCTATACCCGCATATATATCTTCAGTGTTCTCTCTAAAAACCACCATATTAACTTTATTAGGCTCTTTTACAGGTGAAGAAGTACCCTTAAACCATCTTACAGGTCTTAAACAAACATAAAGATCCAAAGTTTGACGAAGTGCCACATTTAGAGAACGCATACCCTCACCAACAGGTGTAGTTAAAGGTCCTTTTATGCCTATAAGATATTCTTTAAAAATGTTTATAGTCTCATCAGGCAAAGGAGTTCCTAACTCTTTTTGAGCCTTATCTCCTGCAAGTACTTCAAGCCATTCAATAGATTTATCTCCGTTGTAGGCTTTTTTCACAGCCTCATTTACAACCATTTGAGAAGCAGGCGTAATTTCTGATCCTACTCCGTCACCCTCTATAAAAGGAATTGTAACTTTATTTGGTACTATCAATTTACCATTTTTCATTTCTATTTTACTCATATTAAAATCCTATTGTTATTAATTATTTTTTTATTTGCGGGGACTAGCCACCGCTCCCCCAGTTCTTTTATTGGTATAAAAGAACCAAAAGAACTGCATTTTTAATCTAAATTCAAGTTTTATCTTGTATTCTAATTATAGTCTTATATTATAAAAAATTATAATTCACATTCGTAAATAACTAAAAATTGACAAAAGTTAATTGTTTCAATATATATTAAAATATTTTATTTATAAATTTATACTTATATAACTCATAAATAAATTTTTATTTATGATACTATAAAGAATATCAAACATTTAAATTTATATAAATTAATTTTTCATTAAACTATTCAATGCTCCTCCGTTTTTAAACCATTCAATCTGTGCTTCATTATAGGTGTGAACCGCTTCAAAAACCTCTTCACTTCCATTTTGATGAATTACTTTTACAGTTAAGTTTTGTTTAGGCCTAAAATCATCAATACCCAATATGCTTATTTTATCTTTTTCTTCTATCTTGTTATAATCATCTTTATCTTTAAATGTTATAGCAAGCATTCCTTGTTTTTTAAGATTAGTTTCATGTATCCTAGCAAAACTTTTAGAAAGCACTACTTTAACATTCAAAAATCTTGGCTCCATTGCTGCATGTTCTCTGCTTGAGCCTTCTCCATAATTTTCTTCTGCCACAACTATAGAAGAAATATTTTTTTGCTTATACTCTTTTGCTGTTTTTGAAACCTCTTCATAACTGTTGCTTAATTGATTAAATACAGAGTTTGTTTTGTCATTAAAGAAATTAACAGCACCCATTAACATATTGTCTGAAATATTTTCTAAATGCCCTCTAAACTTTAACCAAGGTCCTGCCATTGATATGTGGTCAGTTGTACATTTACCTTTAACTTTTATAAGCAAAGGCATATTCTCAAAATCTTTTATATTAAACTTATCAAAAGGTTTTAATAATTGTAAACGTTTTGAATCTTTATCTATTACAATTTCTACGCTATTGTCTGGTGCATTTTGTCTATTTTTGTTTTCTGTGCTAAGTCCGTTTTTTGGCAAAGCTATTCCAACTGGCTCGTCGAGTTTAACTTCTTTTCCTTCTTCATTAATTAAACTATCTTTTAAAGGATTAAATCTCAAATCTCCCGCTATGCTTAAAGCCATTACAGTTTCAGGAGAGGCAACGAATGCATGAGTATTAGGATTGCCGTCAGCACGTTTTGCAAAGTTTCTATTAAAAGATGTTACTATTGAATTAGCTCTTGTATTGTCTTTCTCTTCTCTGTTCCATTGACCGATACAAGGTCCGCATGCATTAGTCATTATAACAGCACCAATCTTTTTAAAATCATCAATTATACCGTCTCTCAAAGCTGCATTATATGAAGCCTCAGAGCCGGGGTTAATTATTATTTTTGATTTTACTTTCAATTTCTTATCTATTACCTGACGGGCAATTGAAGCTGCCTTACTTAAATCATGATAAGAAGAATTAGTACAAGAGCCTATTAATCCAACTTCCATAGCTGTAGGATATTTATTTTCTTCAACCTTTTTAGCAAACTCACTTATAGTGCAAGCTGCATCTGGTGTAAATGGTCCGTTTAAGTACGGTTCAAGTTCAGACAAATTAATCTCTATTATTTTATTATAATATTTTTCTGAGTTATTATATACTTCCTCATCTGCTTTTAGATTATTTATGTTTTCATCAGCAAGCTTAGCTATCTCTTCGCGTCCTGTAGCAATTAAATATTCTTTTATATTATTGTCATAAGGAAATATTGAAGTAGTAGCACCAACTTCCGCCCCCATATTACAAATAGAAGCCTTACCAGCAGCAGATAAACTATTAGCCCCCTCTCCAAAATATTCTATAATAGAATTAGTACCTCCTTTAACTGTCAATATTCCTGCTAATTTTAATATCACATCTTTTGCACTAGCCCAACCATTTAGAGAACCTGTTAATTTCACCCCTATTATATTAGGTATTTTTAATTCCCATTCCATTCCAGTCATAACGTCCACAGCATCAGCTCCGCCCACACCTATAGCAATCATTCCAAGCCCTCCAGCATTAGGTGTGTGTGAATCTGTTCCTACCATCATGCCGCCCGGAAAAGCATAATTTTCTAAAACTATTTGGTGAATAATCCCAGAACCTGCCTCCCAAAAACCAAGCTCATATTTTTTAGCAACACTTTCCAAAAAATTATAAACTTCTTTATTAACATTAAGTGCATTTTTTAAATCCTCCTCAGCACCCTTACAAGCCTCTATTAAATGGTCGCAATGTATTGTTGCAGGTACTGCAGAAGAAGTTTTTCCAGCATTCATAAATTGAAGTAATGCCATTTGTGCTGTAGCATCTTGCATAGCTACCCTATCAGGACGAAAATCTGCATAATCTTCTGCCCTCTTAAAATCTTTTATACTCTTTTCATCATACAAATGGGCGTATAATATTTTTTCTGATAAAGTTAATGCTCTATTTAATTTTTGCTTTACATCATTAACTTTATTAGAATAGTTTAAATAAAACTTTCTTATCATTTCTACATCATATATTGGCATACTTTTCCCTCAAAAATAAAAAAATAATATTGTTATTAGTAATACTATACAACAATATTATTTTTTATCAATTAGTAAATTAATATTTTTTTTATTTTATATTTTCTATTATATTTTATTATTAATCTCTAAAAAAACTGCCATAAGCAAACCAAAGCTGCAAAGTAACAATACCATAAAGTATTAAACCAAGTCCAATAATCACACTCACATAAACAGCACCAATTATAGGATTAAATGCCAACACAACTCCAGCTAATAATGTTAATATTCCGCTAAATAATGATAAGCCCCATTTACTGTAACCTTCTTTTTTTAATTCTATTGAAGAAGATATAGCAATAACACCCCTCACTATTACAAAAAATGAAACCATATATGGTATAAATGCACCGCTTATTGTGAGGTTAGATATAATTATAATACCACATATAGTTGATATTATACCATCTGCTAAAATTAAAAGAGAACTTGACAAATGCCTTAAACTGAAAAAATAAAATATAGTGCTTATACCAGAGAATATTGTTAAAAAGCCTATTATATATGCTAGCAAAAGTACTGTCTCTAATGGATTAAATATAGTAGCTACACCTGATATAATAAGCAATATTCCAAATACTAACCATAAAACTCTTCCTAATTTTCCCATAATTCACACACTTCCTTATAAAAAATTTGAGAGATTATAATAACTATTATAATCTCTCTATATAAAACAATACATTTAACATATAGAAAAATCAACATTTTATATATAACTTTATAAAAATAATTGCATTTTTTTAATTATTATTGGGAACTTTTAAACATATTATCTCGTCTAATATAGCATACAAAAACAAAAATAGGAGTTATATAAGACAATGAAAGCAAAATTATTATTATCTACATTTATATTAACATTAGTATCAGCATTAGCATTTGCTCAGCCGCCTGCTCCAAGAGGTGGTGCAGTTCCGCCTCCAGCACCGGGTCCAAGAGAGAGGGCTTTAGGTGGTCCTAGAGGCGATATATACAGAATGTGCAGAAATGCTGGAATATATCTCACTGATGTACAGCTTGAAGAAATGGGACAAATCTCTTACGAATATGAATTAAAAATCAATGATTTAGAATATCAAAAAAGAAGCATTGATTATAAATTCAAACTTGAAAGAGAAAAAATTGATTTAGACTTAAACTTAATAAAAGATTTAATAAGTCAAAGAAAAGATTTAGAAAAAGAAATTGATTATCTTAGAATAGAAAAAGACGTTGCTATTTTAGATGTTCTCACAGACGAACAATTAAGTCAATTAAACTCATATAGAATGAGATATTATTACTATAGATAATTATACCCTAATTTAAAAAAAGAGGCAGTAAAATATTCTGTCTCTTTTTTTTGATTTTATTAAAAGAAATCTACAAAAGCTTTATCTTTAATATTATTATCGTTTTTCATTTCGCCTATATAATATAAATACCTAGTAACAGCTAAAGAAAATCCACCTTTTATAGGAGTTCTAGGATAAAGAATTATTAATGGTGTTCTTTTTTGAATAGACATCATTACTTTTTCTTCATCAAACAATATTGGTCCAAGTAAATTAAGCTCTATATTAAGTTCAAATTTATCAACAACCTTTTTTATCTCTTTATATAAATTAACAGCCCAATCTATATTTTTTACTTTGTTTACAACTAAATAAAGCTTTTCTGTAATTTTATTAGAACATATAATTTTTATAAGTCTGTACAAATCTGTAAGAGAAGTTATTTCAGGATTAGCAACCAATATAATATCATCAGAAATCTCATAAAACTTTAACATAGATTGTGTTATACCAGCAGCATAATCTATAATAACATAATCATATTCCTCAGATAAAGCCTTCAAATCATTAGCAAGCTTTGATAAATAAAAATCACTCTCAAACTGAAGAAGTTTTTGTACATTAACTCCCGCACTAATAACATCTATATCAAAAGGACTATTCAATATACAATCTTTTAAAGTAATACTGCCTTCAAAATATTGCTGTAATTTAGATTGAGGCTTTACTTGTAATAATATAAAAACATTAGAACAGTTAATATCTATATCAAAAACTAATACCTTATAACCTTTGGAAACTAATTCACTAGCAAAATTGACGGAACATAAAGTTTTTCCAGCTCCACCCTTTCCACTAGAAAAAGATATTATTCTCGCCATATATTATTTCTCCATATATATTTTTAATAAATGAGCAACTTTAGCCCTAACCTCTTCATCCCAATCTAATATATGTTCTTTTAATACTTTAATAACGGCTTTTTTGTCGGCAACAGATATTTGTTTTTCTAACTCATCAAGGGCTTGTAATCTCTTTTCAACATTCTCACTTTCTAATCGTAAAAATATTTCTCTCATCTATATATCTCACAATATACATAATATTTTATAATAAATTATACATTATAATGTTAATTTGTCAAAACATTATATGTATTTTAATCATATAAAATAAAACTATAAAAACATATTATAGTTAAACCTTAATAATTAAGTTACTTTTATGTTATTTTTTAATTCTATTTTCATTTCTCTTATTATGCTATAACCTAAAGGTATTGACATAATAAAAGTAAATAAATCTGCCAAAGGCTGAGCTATTTCTATACCAAACAATCCTAAAAACTTTGGCAATATATAAACTATAGGTATAAAAAATATTCCCTGTTTTGCTAATGCTAATATTGAAGCTCTTATTGTTTTTCTAGTAGTTTGAAGAATCATACTAGATAAAGTGATAAGTCCCCATAGAGGAAGAGTTAATGCTTGATAGCGTAAAGCATTATTGGCAACATCAAACAATGCTTCATCTTCTTTATTAAAAAGATTAACTATTGCATTAGAATTAATAAAAATTATGAAAGCAAATATTAGCAGCACAATAGTAGAAATTTTTACACAAAAATAAAAAGCATGTATCACCCTCTCATATTTTTTTGCTCCATAATTAAAACCGCATACAGGCTGAAATCCTTGACCAAAACCTATAATTGCAGAATTAGAAAACATAGATACCCTATTTACTATAGACATAGCAGCTATTGCAGCATCTCCAAAAAAGGAAGCTGAAGTATTTAACAAAGCAGTAGAAAAGCTTGATATACTCTGCCTGCAAAGACTGGGAAGCCCTCCAACAATTATGGCTTTGTATTTTTCCAAACTAGGTGAAAAATCTTTTAACTTGATAGGAAGCGTACCCCATACATTTGCCCCAATCAATAATACACAAAAACTTATAAATTGACTTATTATAGTTCCTACAGCAGCCCCTTTTATTCCCATATTAAAATAAAAAATCAAAAGAGGGTCTAATGCTATATTGATTATAGCACCGCTTATTAAACCTATCATTGCAAACAAGGCATTACCCTGAAGCCTTAATTGATTATTAAGCACAATGGAAGCTGTCATATATGGTGCACCTATTAAAATATATTTCATATAAATTTTGGAATAAGGGAGTATTGTATTTGTAGAGCCTAATATATGTGCTAAAGGATTTATAAAAATAATTCCAAATATTAGTATAATAAACCCAACTATAATAGCAGACACAAAACCAGTAGCAGCCATTTTAGAAGCCTCAGCAGTATCTTTAGCTCCTAATTTAATAGAAATATAATTACCAGAACCATGCCCAAAGAAAAAACCAATAGCCTGTATTATAGCCATCATAGAAAATACTATTCCAACAGCAGCAGTAGATTGAGTATTAATTTTACTTACAAAAAAAGTGTCTGCCATATTATAAAATGATGTTGTAAGCATACTAATAATTGTAGGAATAGCCATTTTTATAATTAATGGTTCTATATTAGATTGAGTTAAATATTTATATTTTTCTTCTTGCTTAATTTTTTTATCTGTCATATATAATTTACCAATATTTAAATGTAATATATTTTACTACAAAAAAATAAATAAACAACAATGAACAAAAAACACAAAATAGATAATTACATATAAATGTTCTATGTAAATTATTTATTTATCAAAAATTGACAAAATTAAAGAATTCTATTATAATATATATAAAAATCATAAAAAAAGGGAAAATAATGCTTAAAGAATTTTTACAAAACAACATCAAAATAATTGATAGCGTAGAAAATTGGGAAGAGGCTCTAAGAATAGGTGCTGAATCATTAGTTAATAACAATAATATAGAGCCTAGATATGTACAGGCTATTATAGATAATGTACATAAATATGGTCCTTATATTGTTCTTACAGATGGTGTAGCTATGCCTCACTCTAGACCAGAAGAGGGCGTATTAAAAAAAGGTATGAGCTTTCTTAAGGTAAGAAACGGCATAGATTTTCCTCAAACAGAATCTAAAGTATACTTATTTTTCACATTAGCAGCAGAAAATGCTGATGGTCACCAAGATGCTATAGCTGAATTAGCAGAATTTTTAGGGGATGATGAAAAAGTAGAAAAAATCATCAAAGAAGATCTAACCGAATCAGAAATATTAGCTTTATTATAATTTTATATAAACTACAAAAAGGAGAATAAAAATGTCTAAATTAGATGAAATATCAAGAGAAAAGTGGATATTAGATAGTTTTCCAGAATGGGGAACTTGGCTTAACGAAGAGATAGAAGAAGAAGTTGTAGAGCCTAATACATTTGCTATGTGGTGGCTTGGATGTGTTGGTATTTGGGTAAAAACTCCGGGCGATGCAAATATATGTATAGACTTATGGGCTGGAAACGGAAAAAGAACAAAGAAAACTAAAAATATGGTTGCAGGACACCAAATGGCTAATATGGCAGGTGTAAGGAAACTTCAGCCTAATCTTAGAGCTTCCCCTTTCGTAATTGATCCATTTGCAATCAAAAAAGTAGATGCTATATTATCAACTCACTATCATAATGACCATATAGATATTAACGTAGCTGCTGCAGTAATGAAAAACATTAAAGAACCTATACCTTTTATAGGTCCTAAATATTCTGTAGAAAAATGGATTGAATGGGGTGTTCCTGCTGATAGATGTATAGTAGTAAAACCCGGCGATTCTATAAAAATTAAAGATGTAGAAATAATAGCTACAGATTCTTTTGATAGAACTTGTTTGGTAACTACTCCTCCAGATGATTTAAGAAATACTGTTCCAGAAATGGATACAAAAGCTGTTAACTATGTTATAAAAACACCTGGCGGAAATATATATCATAGCGGCGATTCTCATTATTCTATTTATTTCGCTAAACATGGTAAAGATTTTGATATTGATGTTGCTTTAGGTTCTTATGGAGAAAATCCTGTAGGTATAGCAGATAAAATGACTTCTATTGATATATTAAGAATGGCAGAAGCTTTAAGATGTAAAGTTGTAATACCTATACACTATGATGTATGGACTAACTTTATGGCAGATACTAGAGAAATAGAAGTATTATATAAAATGAAAAAAGACAGACTTCAATATCAATTTAAACCATTTATATGGGAAGTTGGCGGAAAATATGTTTATCCTAGAGATAAAGATTTAGTTCAATATCATCATCCTAGAGGTTTTGAAGATTGTTTTGAGCATGAGCAAAATATTCCATTCCGTTCTATGCTATAATACAATACTTATAAATAAAAACTAAGGAGACAATGATAATGGAAATTTTATTGAAGATATGGACATATTTTGCCCAAAACATTCTGACACAACCTGCATATTTTATTGGTTTTATAGTATTAATAGGTTATATACTATTAAAGAAACCTTGGTATGAATGTTTAGCAGGATTTTTGAAAGCTACAGTTGGTTACTTTATACTTTCTGTAGGTTCTGGCGGACTTGTTAGTAATTTTAGACCTATACTTGTAGGACTTAAAGATAAATTTAATTTACAAGCTACAGTTATAGACCCTTATTATGGACAAAATGCTGTTCAGGCTGCAATGGAGCATATAGGAAAATCTTTCTCTCAAGTAATGCTTTTGCTTCTTATTGCTTTTATATTTAATATTGTATTAGTAGCTTTCAGAAAAATTACTAAAATACGTTCTATATTTACTACAGGAAACGTACAAATACAACAAGCTGCTACTGCTTTTTGGTTAATTTTCTTCTGTTTCCCAGAATTAGGCGATACACCTATGTTGATAGTTATGAGCTTACTTCTAGGATTATATTGGGCTGTAGGTTCAAACTTAACAGTAGAAATTACTCAAGATTTAACTGAAGGCGGCGGTTTTTGTGTTGCTCACCAACAGATATTTGCTTTAAAAATATTTTCTATTATAGCTGAAAAGATGAAAGGTAAAGGCGAAGGTAAAAAATTAGAAGATGTAAAATTCCCTGGATTCTTATCTATTTTCAATGAAAACATGGTATCTACATCTATACTTATGCTTTTATTCTTCGGTATCATATTAATAACTTTAGGCAAAGATTACTTAGTAGCTAACAACTTTATGCAAGAAGGTCAAAGTTTCTTCTTCTACACATTAACTACTGCATTAAACTTTGCTGTATACTTGGCTATACTTCAATTAGGTGTTAGAACATTCGTTACAGAATTAACTCAATCTTTCCAAGGTATATCTACAAGACTTCTTCCAGGTGCTGTTCCTGGTATTGACTGTGCTGCTACTTTTGGTTTTGGTTCTGCAAATGCTGTAACTATGGGACTACTTTTCGGAGCTGCTGGACAATTCTTAGCTATCATTATTTTAATAGTATTAAAAAGCCCTGTTATTATAATAGCTGGATTTATACCTGTATTCTTTGATAACGCTACTATAGCAGTATTTGCCAACAACAGAGGCGGTATTAAAGCTGCTATGTTGCTTCCTTTTATATCTGGTTTATGTCAAGTATTTGGTTCTGCATTCATAGCTTATTGGGTAGGACTTGCTGCTTATGGCGGTTACTTAGGTATGTGGGACTGGGCAGTATTATGGCCTGGATTTACAGTTGTTATGAAATATTTAGGTTATGCTGGTATAGCAATAGTAGCTATAATATTAATAGCAATACCTCAAATACAATATATGAGAAACAAAGATACTTACTTCCTAATCACTGATGATTATGAAGCATATAGAGAAAAAATGAAAGAAAAACTTAAAGCTTAAAAATTGGAGGAGATTTATATTATGTTAAAAGTTTTAGTTGCTTGTGCAAATGGTTCTGGTACTAGCTTAATGATGAAAATGACAGCTGAAAAAGCTCTTAAATCATTAGGAATTAATGACGCTAATGTGCATCACTGTGCTTTAGCAGAAGGTAAAAGTACTGCTATCAATTATGATTTAGTATTTTGTCCTTTAAACTTCATTGATATGTTTAAAGAAGCTGTTGAAAAAGGTGCTAAAGTAATAGGAATAAAAAACGTATTATCTGAACCTGAGTTTAAACAAAAACTTAATGATTCTGGATATTTAGAAGAGTTGAAAAATAAGTAATAATTAAAAACTGAAGGGAAATATTAACTTATTTCCCTTTATTTTTTTAATTATATTGGAGGATATAATTATAAATAATTTATTTGGAATATACGAAAAAGCTTTAGAAAAAAATATTTCATGGCATCAAAGATTATTAGATGCTAAAGAATTAGGTTTTGATTTTGTTGAAATATCTATAGATGAAACCGATGAAAGACTTTCAAGATTAGATTGGAGCAAAAAAGAAAGAGAAGAGTTAGTTAAATCTATATTTGAAACAGGAATAAAAATACCTACAATGTGTTTTAGCGGACACAGAAGATTTCCTATGGGAAGCAAGAATCCTGATACTAGAAAAAAAGCTATGGAGCTTATGGAGAAGGCTATTATATTTGCAAGCGATATAGGGATAAGAATCATACAGTTAGCTGGATATGACGTTTATTATGAAAAGGGCGATGAAGAAACTAAACAATTATTTATAGAAGGATTAAAAAAATCATTAGAAATGGCTGCTAAATATCAGGTAATGCTTGCTATAGAGATTATGGATACTCCTTTTTTAAACTCTATAACTAAGTTTTTAGAGTATGATAAGATTTGCAATAGTCCTTGGCTTACAGTTTATCCTGATTTAGGTAATCTTACAGCTTGGGGAAATGATGTTGAAGATGAAATAAGAAAAGGAATTCATAAAATTACTGCTATACATATTAAAGATACTTTAGCTCCTAAAGAGGGTTTTGAAGGAAAGTTTAAAGAAGTACCTTTTGGTGAAGGATGTGTAGACTTTGTAAAATGTTTTAAATTATTAAAAGAACTTAATTATAACGGAACTTTTATGATAGAGATGTGGTCTGAAAAGGTTGATAATCCTAAAGAACATGTTATAAAAGAAAAAAAATGGGTACTAGAAAAAATGAAAGAAGGAGGATTTTGTTAAATATGCTTGAAGAATTAAAAAAAATAGTATTTGAAGAAAATCTCGAACTCGTAAAAAGAGAACTTGTAATATACACTTGGGGAAATGTAAGCGGATTAGACAGAGAATCTAAAACATTTGCTATTAAACCAAGCGGAGTTGATTATGATGTAATGAAAGCAGAAGATATGGTTGTTCTAGACTTAGAAGGCAATAAATTAGAAGGAAAATATAAACCATCATCTGATACTGCTACACATATAGAATTATACAAGGCTTTTCCTGAAATTGGAGGTATAGTTCATACTCATTCAAGCTATGCAACAAGCTGGGCACAAGCTAGGAGAGATATACCTGCTTTTGGTACAACTCATGCAGATTATTTTTATGGCGATATACCTTGTGCAAGACCTTTAACAAAAGATGAGATTGAAGGAGAATACGAAAAAAACACAGGGCTTGTTATTATAGAAACACTTAAAAAAAGAAATATTAATCCTATGGATATACCGGGAATTATAATAGCTTCTCATGGTCCTTTTGCTTGGGGTAAAGATGCTAAAGAGGCTGTTCATAATGCTGTTGTAATGGAAGAGCTTGCTAAAATGGCTTATAGAACTATACAAATAAATCCAGAAATAAAATCTGTAGAACAATATTTACTTAATAAGCATTATTTTAGAAAACATGGTGCTAATGCTTATTACGGACAAAATTAACAATATTAAATTTTTAAGGAGAAAATTATGGCTATACCTTTATTGCAAATTGCATTAGATAATACTACTTTAAGCGGAGCTTTAAAATCTGCTAAGGCTGTTGGAAATGAAGTTGATGTTATAGAGGCTGGTACTATACTTTGTTTAGCTGAGGGAATGGAAGCTGTTAGATGTTTAAGAGCTTTATATCCAGACAAAATAATATTAGCTGACACTAAATGTGCTGATGCAGGCGGTACAGTTGCTAAAATGTGTGCTGATGCTGGTGCTGATTGGATGACTGTTATATGTTCTGCTACAATACCTACTATGAAAGCTGCTTTAAAAGAAGTAAAAGAGCTTCAAGTTGAACTTTATGGTGATTGGACTTTTGAACATGCTAAGGCTTGGAAAGAGGCTGGTATTACTCAGGCTGTATATCACCAAAGCAGAGATGCACTTCTTGCTGGTCAAACTTGGTCTGATAGCGATTTAGAAAAAATTAAAAAATTAACTGAAATGGGATTTAAAGTTTCTGTTACAGGCGGACTTGAAATAGACACATTAAAACTTTTTAAAGATATTAATGTATTTACTTTCATTACAGGAAGAAGCATAAGAGATGCTGAAGACCCTGCTAAAGAAGCTAGAAAGTTTAAAGAAGAAATACTTAAATATTGGAGATAATTTTTGAATAATATTCAGCTTATAGCTACCGATTTGGATGGTACTTTATTAAATGCTAATCATCAAATAAGTGAATATAATAAAAATATTATAAAGAAAGCTTCTAAAAATGGCATAAATATAATATTGTCAACAGGAAGACCTACTGCGGCAGCTACCAAATTTTTATATGATCTTGATATTGATAGTGAGCTTATATCATTTAATGGAGCTATGATAACTGATAAAAATTCAAACATCATATATCAGCAAAACCTTGATGCTAATATAGGAAAAGAACTTATAGAGATAGCAAAAAAATACAATATATTTCATCAAGGTTTCTTGGCTGATAGATGGAATATGGGTTTTTTTGATGAAAAATGGGTTGACTTTTATGTATCAATAGCGAAAATAGATAATTATACTATTGGTTTTGATAACATAAGTGATTTTTCTTTTAGTAAATTTATGTTTATAGGAGAAAATAGTTTATTAAAAGAGATAGCTAAAGAAATTGATAAAATTTTTGGAGATAGTATATATTATACTTTTTCAAGACCTGTTTATTTGGAAGTACATAGTCCTAATGCTTCTAAGGCTAAGGCATTAAAATATTTAGCTGATAAATATAATATTCATTCTGATAACATAATGGCTTTTGGTGATAATAACAATGATTTAGATATGCTTGAATTTGCGGGTGTATCTGTGGCAGTAGAAAATGCTGAAGATAATGTAAAAACTAAATGCAAATATATTACAAAAAGCAATTTAGAAGACGGAGTTGGGTATTTTATAAATCAATACTTAAACATAAAATAACAATTATAGGTTTGACTTTTTTCTATCTATATAATATTATATGTCGGATGTATAACAACGTAGAAAATTTTATAAAAAAATTAGAAAATAATGATGAGTATACTTTTACTCTAGAAATATCACCTCAGGCAAAATATGATTTAAGCTATATAGAAGAGAAAATAAATAATTCTCAAATACAAAATTATGTAGATGCCTTTGTGGTAACAGATTCTCCTTTTGCAAATATTAAGATATCCCCAATATTAGCAGCAATACAATTGCAGCAGAAGTTAAGCAATGATAAGCCATTTATTGCAACACAAACAATGCGTGACAAAAACTCTATAGCATTGCAAAACGATTTAATTGGGGCAAATTATTTTGATATAAGAATGATACTTGCTGTTACAGGAGATGCTGTAGCTAATGGAAATCAAAAACAAGCTAAAGGCGTATTTGAAGGTAACTCCAATTTATTAATAGATATAATAAAAAACTTAAATAAATCAAAAAGTTTAGGAGAGTTTACTTTTAAAGAACCATTAAAGCCGATATATCCTTTTTGCGTAATAAATAGTTATGCTAAAAATGATGACAGCTTAAAAGTAAGACTTGCCAAAAAGGCTAATTCTGGAGTTAAGGCAATATTTACTCAGCCAATATACGAAGTTGAGAGATTAGAGTTTTTATTAAGCTGCATTGATGAATTACCATTAAAAGAAAAACCTATATTAGTACCGGGATATTTCCCTGTATTAACTTATAAAACTGCATATTTCATATATTATAAATTATCAGGTTCGTATATACCAGAGAAATGGTTAAGCAAACTAAAAAAAGCAAGCGATAAATCAGCGGAAGAAGAGCGAAAAACAGCAATAGAATTATCAACTAAACTTTTTGAAGACATGCTAAAGATACATAAAAAAATGCATATAATGAGCCTAAACAACTATGAGTTTGTTGTAGATTTACTTAAAAATATTTAGAAGAAATTAATATCAGAAATTTATTTTTTTAAGATACTAAATTTTTTAAGCTTATCAAAAAATACTTTTTATATTTACGGGGACTAGCAACTCCTGCGAAGCGTACCTGTATGGTAGACCACCCACTTCTTTTGGTGACCCAAAGAAGCAAAAAGACTGCATTTTTAGTTAAAATATATAGCTATATTTTTAACTAATTAATAATAATATTTTATACAATTAAAATTCTTAACTCTATTAGCAAATAATGATAATTAATCAGAAGGATTACATACTATGCATACTGTATATCCTCTTTTTTTGCTTCTTGAATACTTATAGGATGTTTTCTTAATGTTCTGCTGTTTCCTCTATGATATTTTTTAGCTTTATCCAAAATATAAACTGTATTAGATTGAGCAAATACACTTGAAGTAGTAATAAGAGATACTAAAAGTATTTTTGCAAGTTTTATATTAATCTCCAAACAATAATATAAAAAAATTATAATAAAATAATACTATATGTCAATATTTATAGTGATGATTTTATATAAATAGTAATTGACTTAGTGATAAAAAATATTATAATTCTAGTTAGATTAATAAAATAGGAGTGGAATATGGGATATTTTTTTTGTTACTTAAAAGATAAAGACGGTAATAAAGATATGTCAAAAAATATTCATATATACAAAGCTTATAAAGATCATAATTCTGGTGAGATAGTTATTACTTCCAAAAAAGCTTTGTGTAATAAAAATGGTACTGAAGAATGCAATACTTATATAAGAGGTAACTATTATAGTACTAAAGATGCAGCTAAAAATCATATAGCTAATATGGATACAGAATTATGCTCTAATTGTGCTGGTTCTTTTCATAGTGATGATTGATTGATATCCAAAGAACGTAGTGTATTTTTACTTTTAAAAATTGATTTAAAATATTAATTTTTTAGAACTTTTTATATAAAATTAATTAGCAAAATAATAAGCGTCCTCGCAAAATGAAACTATTGCACAAGTGCTAAGTTCAGGATCCATCATATAACTTTCTGTAAGTATTACATTAAACTCTTCTGGTTTTAATTTATCAAATATTATTTTATTACCATACATATTACTAAGTGCCTTATAACCAAAAGAATATCTGCATCCTACATGTTTTCTTTTGCCGTTATTTTTTAAGTTAAGTAAATTGTCCATATGGCTTTGAAGTATGTCAACATAGTTTTCTATAATATGTATGCCTATTGCGTTATAAAAATAATATTCTTTATAATCATTATTATCATATAAGCTTTTTAAGAATTTATGATACTTCTCTCCAAGACTTACAAGTGTAAAACCAATAGTGTCTTCATCTCTGTCAAAAAAATCTACTATAGAATTGTAAGGCTCCTTCTCCATACGCTCTAAAGGAATTTCTATTTTTTCTTTTTTTAATTCATTTGTATTAAAGTCAACATCATATATATAAAGTTTATCATTCTCTGTAACAGTTTTATAAAATCCATAAATCATTACAGGTTCAAGCAAATTATTTTCTATAATATTTTTTTTCATCTCTTCGTATTTTGGCTCTACTTTTGTTTTAATCATTTCATTATATTTTTCCATATCCTGATTTTTTGCAGAATAACCAAAACCAACTCTAAAAAGCCTAATTTTATTAATCATATCAAAGGCTTCTTGTTCTATTTTCTTATTAAACTCAAAAACTTTTCTTCCATAGAAAGGAGGTTTATTTATATAATGTTCATGATTTTTGTGATTTATTTCCGGCATTTGTAGTTGGTATCCTTTAATTATTATTTTTATTATTTTTCTTTATCTCTATCGGCTATTATCTCTTTTATGGCAACAATATCATCAAAACCATCTTTACAGTAAAAAATCTTTCCGCTATCCCCATAAACTTTTTTGCAAGTGTTTTCAACAAAGTCTTTAGTTAAAGCAGCACCGCCTAAAAGTATAGGTATTTTTAAGCCCTTATCTCTAATATATGCTAAATTATCTTTCATTACTTCAGTAGATTTTACCAAAAGACCAGACATTCCTATGCAGTCAGCATTATGCTCATGATACGCCTCTATAAATTTCTCTATAGGCACTTTTGTACCAAGATTAACAGTTTCAAATCCATTGTTTTTTATTATTATTTCTACTAGATTTTTACCCACATCATGCACATCCCCCGCAACAGTGCCAAGTATTATTTTAGCAGTTTTCTCCTGTTTCTTTTTCTCTAAAAACTCAGAAAGAAAATCAACACTCTTTTTCATTACTTCCGCAGAACCCAAAACAAAAGGAAGCTGTATACTGCCCTCCCCAAACTTAACTCCAATATCCGCCATAGTAGGAAGAAGTATCTCATCAATTATAGCCTGTGCAAACTTTTTCTCTCCTCCAAACTCTTCACTGTTTTCTTTAGCCTCTTTAAGTAAGTTTTGCATGTCTTTCCACTCACCGTCAAGCATAGCATCTCTTATAGCTTCCCTTATAGGCTTTTTTATTTTTTCTTCATCAGTTAATTCTTTCTTTTCTTTTTTGTCAGAAAAATAATTTATATAATTTATAAGAGGCTCTTTAGTTTTGTTTTTATTGTATATTAACTCTCTTGCTAATTCTATTTCTTTCTCACCTATCTTTGAAATAGGAAGAATTTGTGCCACATTAACAATAGCAGCACTAAGCCCATGATTAATAGCCTCATATAAAAATACCGAGTTCATAACCTTTCTTGCCTCTTCTTTAAGACCAAAAGAAATATTTGATACCCCCAAACTTATAGAGCTTTCAGGATACATTTTTGATAATTCTTTTATAGCATTCAAAGTTTCAACACCAGCCAAAAAACTATTTTCATCGCCGCTTGCAAGTGTAAATGTTAAAGGGTCAAATATAATATCATGCGGAAGTATTTTATGTACATTAACTGCCCTATCATACATGCGAGAGCACATTCTCAATTTATCCTCGCAAGTTAATGCCATAGCTTTTTCATCTATAGTAAGAAGCATGATGGAAGCTCCATACCTTTTTGCTAAAGAACATATAGCATCAAATTTCTCTTCGCCCTGCTCCATATTGGCAGAGTTTATTATTGGTTTTCCTCCATATACTTTTAAAGCACTCTCTATAACATCAGGTTTTATAGCATCAATAACCAAAGGCAAAGAAATCTGTTTAACATAAGCAGAAATAATTTTTGTAATATCTTCTATCTCATTACGACCCGCCCAAGCAGCATTAACATCTATAGCATGACTTCCAGATTTTACTTGCTTTATACCCACATCAAGCATACCGTCCATGTCGCCTGCTATCATAAGCTCTCTAAATATTTTACTTCCTGTAGCATTACTTCTCTCGCCTATCATTAAAGGTGCAGGCTCTTGCTTAATACTAACAGAATTAAATAAACTAGCTATATAAGGTCTTTGTTTTTGTAATGCCGGTTTTTTGGGTTTTACTCCTTTAACTTTTTTTGCCAATGCCTCTATATGTTTAGGAGTAGTTCCGCAGCATCCGCCAATAAAGCTAAGTCCGCTTAAATTAAAAAACTCGCTATTAATCTCAGCAAACTCTTCGGGTGTCATACTATAATATGCCTTTCCATCTCTATTTTCTGGAAGACCCGCATTACTGTGTATTGATATTGGCAAAAAAGATATTTCTGAAAGTTTTTTTATGTGCTGCATTGCCATGTCTGGTCCTGTACCGCAGTTCATACCTATAGAAAATATATCCAAATTCGAAAGTATTGTATATGCTGTTTCTATGTCTGTACCCAAAAGCATTGTGCCTTCTTTTTCTATTGTTACAGAAACCATTATTGGAACATCTTTATTTAATTTTTTAGATGTATCATTAACTGCTAATATTGCAGCTTTTAATTGCAAAACATCTTGTGCCGTTTCAAGAAGTATTATATCAACTCCGCCTTCTATTAAACCTCTTGCAGCTTCAATATACCCGCTATACATCTCGTCAAAACCAATCTGTCCCAAACTTGGAAGCTTTACTCCCGGCCCTAAACTTCCTGCAATAAAAATATCTCTATCTAAATCTCCTTTAGAATTAGGATTTTTTAAATACTCCTCTCTTGCTTCATTTGCTATAACTGCAGCACTTTTTGCCAACTCATAAGCCTTGTCAGCAATATCATATTCACTTAAAACCCAAGGTATAGCTCCAAAACTATTAGTCTTTGTTATATTAGCATTCGCATTCAAATAATCTATATGTATCTCTTTCATTATATGAGGAGCTGTTATATTTAATATCTCATTACACCCTTCTATATTATTGCCGTTTATCATCCAATACTCTTTTTTTATTTCTTTCTTTTGAAGTTCTGTACCTGTGGCACCATCTATTATTAAATATTTTTCTTTTATTAGTTCTTTTAATCTATCCTTAACACCATTAAACATATATAAAAAACTCCGATATTTTTATAAGTAGTATTTTAATATAAAAGCATAAATAAGCAAGTATATAAAATATAATAATATTTTCTTATATTATAGTAAAAAAATATGCTTGAAGTTTAATATTATTGATATATAATTGCATAACATGAGTATAGATGATAAAACTAAAAGTGCCTTGATTAGAAAAGGTAATGAACTTTTTAATGAAAGAAAAATAGAAGAAGCGTATAGATGTTATCTTACAGCTTCATATTTTGGCGGTATAGAAAAGATTGCTGACTATTATAACTTTGAAAGTAAAAATTTTATAAAAGCCATGCAATTATATAAATTTATACTCAAAGAAGATTCAAACCTAGGCGGCAATATAAGAGCTAAACAAAAATTAGATACTCTCTCACAATCTGTAGCAAAAGTATTGCAAAAATGGTTAAACGATGATGAAACATTTAATAATTCTAAAACAACTAAATTATCCTTAGATTCAAAAAATACATACCTCCCTAATAATTATAGAAGAAATAGCTTAGAAGACATTCTAAATGCAAAAGAAAAACTTGATAAAGACAAATTGAGTAAAGATCAATTAAATAATGATAAAATAAATAAAAATTATAATGATAACAAAATTATAAAAAAACCTGCATTTGAACAAATCTATAAAAATAAAAACAAATAAAGGTAAAAATTTAGGAGCTAGTTTATGACAAAAAGAGAAGAAGAAAATAACATAAAAAATATAGAAGAGAGATTAGAGCAATTATCATCTAAATTCTCTAAAAATGATAGTTTGGTAATAATATTAGCAGCAGGGCATGGTAAAAGAATACGAAGCTCAACATCAAAAATGCTTCATACTATTTGGGGGGTGCCTAGTATAGAGAGAGTAAGACTTGCTGTAAAAAATGGTATAAATAAAAGTAATATTACTATAGTTGTTGGAATAAAGGCTTTAGAAGTAGCTAATGCTGTTGGAAAGCAGGCTAATACTAATTTTGCTTATCAGGAACAGCAATTAGGTACAGGACATGCTGTAAAAGTTGGACTAGAAAAGAGTGATTTAAAAAATATAAAATACTGTTATGTTATATATGCTGATATGGGACTAATAGACTCTAATACTATGAAAGAGTTTCATGATGAGTTTATGAAGTCAAAAACTGATATGATATTAATGACTGCCATGTATGATGGTCCTAAGGGCGGCAACTATTATGGAAGGGTATTAAGAACTAGAGGATTAACCAAAGACGGTAAACAAAGTCAATATAGAGAAGGAACTAAGGGGCAGGTAATGGGAGTTATAGAATATAAAGATATACTTGCTCTTAATGATGAGGAGGATTTACTAAAATCTTATAAAGATGAAAAATTTGTATATGGTAAAGATGAACTATTAGATAATATGCATGAATATGTTGCTGGGATATATGGCTTTAAAATTGAACCTCTTTTAAATTTAATAAAAGAATTAAAAGCAAATAATGCTCAAAATGAACTTTATTTAACAGATTTAATAGAGATGTTTGTTAATAATAATTTATCAATATCAACATATATGCCAAAAGATAATAGAGTTGTTTTGGGATTCAATGATAAAACAGTACTTAAAGAGATGGAATCTATTGCTAGAAATAATGTTTACAATAAACTAAAAAACATTATCACAATATATGACGGAGAAGATTTCTTTATTGACGACAGTGTAGTTGAACAGATATTAGAAATTGATAAAGATGAAAAGCCTCTTGATATATATATAGGAAAAGGTGCTTATGTAGGTAAGGGTGTAAAAATTAATTATGGCGTTTATATAGACCATGGTGCAAGACTTGAAGGAAATATTGAACTTGGAGAGCGCACATATATAGGTGATAATGCATTAGTATCTTGTTTGGATAATCAAAAGATGATACTCTCTAACAACGTACAAATATATGCTGGAAACCAAATAAGAGGAAATGTATATATTGGTGAAAACACTATATTAGAGAGAGGTGTTAATGTTACAGGAAGCGATAAACATCCTCTTAGCATAGGTAAAAATGTGCTTATTAAAGGTGTAAGTTATATATATGGCTCTATTGTAGATGATAATGCTTATATAGAACATTGTATATTTTACTACTCTCATATAAAAGCTATTCTTGATGAAAATGGAAAAGTGATTAAATGCAGATTTATAAGACCTAAAGAAGAGGGAATAGAATCTGTTATAAAATTAAAAGATGAGAATACTAAAAAAACTAAAAAGAAATAAAATCTTTTTAATATTAATAGCTATTATTGTTTTCTGCTCTAATATAAATGCTCAATATGAAAAAGATATTAATAAAGATGCTCCGCCATTATCAAAACATTATTACAGAATAAGCAGTTTTGAATCTATTTCAACTTGGTCGGTAGCATCTTTAAATAGCGAACCCTATATTAGCGAATTATTAATAGACCCAAATGATAACTTACATATAGCTTACTTTGATGATAAAATAAATGCCCCTGTTTATGTATTTGGCAAAAATGGAAATTTTAAAAGAGAAATATTAGATCAAAATAGAGGATTAGGAAGTTTAATTAGCATAGCAAGCAATGCAGATAATATGCATATATCATATTTAAAAAATAATAAGATATGGTATGCAAATGATAATTCAGGTACATTTAATAATTATGCTATGGATTTAAGAAATAATGGGAGAATTATAGATTTAAAATTAGTAGTATCTATATTTAATTCTCCTATATTATTTTTTATAGACAGTAAAGGCGTGTTATCTGTATCGAGGTTTTATAGGGATAATTTCTTTTCAGATTTAGTATATACAAATAAAATAGTAGAAGAAGTATATCCAGTAGCAGAAAATGACGGATATGCTGTATATATGAAAGAATATTCTACAGGAAATATATTTTATGCCTCAAGAAAAACTAATACTGCTTTTAGATTTTTTGACAATAGCCCAATATTAAATAATGTAAATCAGTATACTGTAGAGCATGAGGCACATAATAGATTTAATATTATATACAATACTAAAGACAATATAAAAGAAATAAAATATAAAAAGTTCTATGATGGAGTTTTTATAGATGGTATAATAGCAACAGAAGACCAAAATATTATATCATTTGCTTCTACGCTGGATTATGCATCGCAGCCTGTGGTTTTATATACAAAAGAAGATGGAAACAAGTACATATATATAGACGGTCAGATTATAGATTTATCAATTCTTGGGAAGAGTGTTGGGGAAGTGAGAATTAGTGCGGCAAGATATCCTGTGTTTTATATAGCATATTATAATACTCTATTTAAGGAACTTAGAATAAGTAAGCTTAATATAAGTGATATTGAAAAATAAAAATAAACCGATAATTAATTTAACATTTAAAGTGTTTATAAAGTTATATAAATAGGAATTTTTATGGCTGAAGAATTAAAAATATCATACTTTGAAAAAAATCCAAGAACTTGCCCTGTATGCAATAAAGAGTTCTATCATGAGATGCTTCTTACTGGCGGGGGAAGGTTAATTGCTGGTAATTTAAGAGATGATTTAAGAAGAACTTATGAAAAGAGCAAAAAATATGGAGCAGTGTACCCTCTTATATATGTTGTAGCAGTTTGTCCGCATTGTTTGTATGCTGCTTTTCAAGATGAGTTTAGTATGATTGACAATAAAAAAATTAATGAAGCACTTGATAGTTTTGAGCAGAGATCAAGATATATGCATGAGTTTTTTGGTCCTACTATAGATTTTAAGAAGAATAGGAATTTAATTTCTGGAGCTGCTAGCTATTTTTTAGCATTAGATGGATACCGTTATCATACAAAAGATTCTGCTCCTACTCTCAAAAAGGCTTTATGTTCTTTAAGATTAAGCTGGACTTTAGAAGACTTAGCTAATGTTTATCCTAATGAGAATTATGATAAATTAATACCATTCTTTCAATATAAAGCTAGTGAATTTTATACTGAAGCTATAGAATATATGCAAAATGGTAAAGAGAGTTTTGATAAATTAAAAAGCTTTGGACCTGACATAGATAATAATTTTGGCTATGAAGGAATGCTTTATATGGGTGCTTTACTTGGTATGGATGCTTCTAAATTTATTCCAGATCCTAATATTAAAGCTAGAACATTGGTGCAGGCTAAAAGAAAAATAAGTAAAATATTTGGTTCTGGTAAAAGCAGTAAATCAAAACCTTCTGCATTGCTTGAAAAATTAAAAGAATTGCATACTCGTATAAGTGAAGAATTAGCTTATTTGAATGAAAATTATGGAATAAATGTGGATTAATATAACTAAATGAAAAAACTTAACTCATACTTATTAAAAGAATTTCTATCTATGTTTCTGGGTTCATTAATATTGTTTGTTATATTGGTAACTATAGCAGACTTAAGCAGTAAATTGTCTTACTACACGGAACACCCAGAAAATATGAAATATTTTATTACATATCACCTAGCAAGAACTCCGCATAATGTATATTATTTATTTCCAATAGCTTTAATGTTTTCTTCAACTTATGTTCTTGGTACTTTTGTAAAAAATAAAGAGATGTTAGCTGTACAAAATTCTGGCATAAGTTTATTTAAATTTTCTTCACCAATATTTATTATAGTAATAGTATTATGTTTAGGTCTTATTGGATTTTGGCAATTTGTAGCTGCTCCTATGAATAAAATATCTTTTGAAGCCAATGATTTAGGGCGAGGCAATAAAAAAGGTGAATATACTGGCTCATTAAATATATTTGGAGCTAATAATTATATATATTTTATAGAAAACTTTAATTTTAATGACAATTATCTTACAAATACTGTTATTGTAAAATTAAAAGAAGATGGTGCTATAACTATGAGAATATCCTCACCTAGTGTAAGATGGAATGATAATGAAAGAAAATGGTATGCTGAAACTGGTATATTGGCAGAGTTTACTGATGACAAAAATATATCTGTAAAAGAAATAAATAATTATCCGCTTGATGTACTTGAAAGACCTGAACATTTTATGAATAGGCCTGCTTTAGACTCTATGAGTTTAACAGAAGAATTGCATTGGATTAAATTAAGAAAAGAAGTAAATTTAAATACTAATACTCTTGAAACAGATTTTCATTATAGAATATCATATTGTTTCTCTGGATTTATTATTGTTTTACTTGCTTCATTATTTTCAAAATTTTCAACTCAAAGTGTATTGGTAGTAAGTTTAGTAATGGTTATAATGGTTGCATTATTATATTATTCTATACTTATGATGTTCCGTTCTATGGGGGATGGAGGAAATATGAATCCATTTATAGCTGCTTGGATGCCAAATATTATTTTTGCTGTGCTTTGTTTATTAGCATTTAAGAAATTCTATTAATTTGTTCTTATAGTTTTTTCTCTAAAATTAAAGCGCTATATTTATTATAGTATTTTTTTCTAATGCCTATACACTCAAAACCATTTTTTGTATAAAACTCTTTTGCATTGATGTTGTTTTCATGCAAATCTAATTTTATACTTTCTACATTATTTTTTTTAGCATCATCAAATAAATATGATAATAATTTATTACCATAGCCTTTATTATTTGGATATGTTGCTATAAATAAAATATCAATATCAGGAGAAAACAAAAAATATATGATAAACCCTACTATTTTTTCATTATCTTTTATTATAATTACTTTATGATTTTTATCTTCTATGTATTCTTTTATATAATTTTTAGATAAAGTAATATATTCGCTTTTTGATGATATTAAAAAAATAGATTCTACTATATTATCATCAATATTATTTATAAGCTCTATCATATTAAAATGTTTATTATAATTTAGAGCTTATCTCATCGAATAATTCTTTCTTTTTTGCTTTTACATATTCAACTATCTCATCAACTTTAACTTCAACACTCTCTGAATCTCTTCTTAACTTAAACTCAACAACACCACGCTCAAGAGATTTTTTTCCTACTATTATCCTCATAGGAATACCAATCAAATCACAATCATTAAGTTTAACCCCAAGTCTTGCTTTTCTATCATCAAACATAGTTTCAACACCAATAGAACTTAAAGCATTATATATCTCTTCTGCTTTTTTGAATGAGTCTTCAGTTTCTTTATCTATTGCCACAACTATAGCCTCATAGGGAGCAACACTTATAGGAAATATTATACCCTTATCATCATAATTCTGCTCTATTACAGAAGCTAAAGCCCTATTAACCCCAATGCCATAACAGCCCATTATAGGAGTAATTGCTTTATTGTTTTCATCTAATACAGTGAAATTAAATGCCTGAGTATATTTATCACCAAGCTTAAATATGTGCCCAAGCTCTAAGCCTTTTTTTTGATACAACTTCTCTCCGCATTCTGGGCATCTATCACCCTCTTTAGCAACTCTAAAATCTCCCCACACATCCACATTAAAATCTCTATTTATATTAACATTTTTTATATGCGTGTCGTCTTTGTTTCCACCAACTATTGCATCGGCTACTGATTTAATAGACTTATCTGCAAATATTCTTATCTTTTTCTTTAATCCAACAGGAGAAGCAAAACCAACTCTAGCACCAGTAACCTCTTTTATAATCTCTTCGGAAGCTAACTCAATATCAAGCCCACCTAAAGCATTTGAAAGCTTTGTTTCGTTTATTTCTAAATCGCCTCTAATGGCAACTAATATCACTTCATCTTCTTCTGTTTTGTATATTATGCTTTTAATAAAATTATTTGAAGTTGTATTAAAGAATTTCTCTAAATCATTAATAGTTCTTATATCTGGAGTATATACTTCCTCTAATGCTTTATCAGTATAAGACTTAGCCTCTTCATCTTCCATTACATTAGCCTTTTCAACATTAGCCCTATAATTACATTTTGAGCAGAAAATAATTGTCTCTTCTCCTACTTCACTTAGCACCATAAACTCTTCGCTTCCTTCTCCGCCCATTGCTCCGCTATCTGCCTTTACGCTTACTGTATCAAGCCCCATTCTCTTAAATATTTTTGTATAAGCACCACTCATATCATTATAAGTTTCATCAAGACACTCTTTAGTAATATGAAATGAATAAGCATCTTTCATTGTAAACTCTTTAGAACGAATCACCCCAAATCTTGGGCGAATCTCATCTCTAAACTTTGTATGTATTTGATATAATGTAACAGGCAAATCTTTATAAGACTGTATCTCATTTTGAGCTGTAATAGTGAAAGCTTCTTCATGAGTAGGCCCCATTGCCATATCAACATCATTTCTATCTTTTAATCTAAATAATTCTTTTTTAAATCTCTCCCATCTTCCAGAAGGAGTTAATAATTCTTTTGAAACAAGTATAGGCATTATGCATTCATTAGAACCTATTGCATCCATCTCTTCGCGTATTATGTTGGATATTTTATTTAACACCCTTACACCTAAAGGCAAATAAGAATAAAGACCATTAGATATTTTTCTTGCAAGTGCCGCTCTTATCATTAATTTATTAGAAGCTATTATAGCATCACTTGGAGCTTCTTTTAGTGTTGGCATAAATAATTTCGATAAACGCATAATATGTTTTCCTTAAAAAAATTGTATTAATGATATATTGAAAAATTTCTTTTTTATTATTCGCGGGGACTAGCCCCCGCACCCCCAGTTCTTTTTCCAGCCGCAAAAAGAACCAAAAAGTGCAAATATCTTAGCTTTAAATAAATATAGGTATACATATAAAATAATACCCTATTTTTTAGTAAAAAATTACGCTTTCAGTATATACTAAAAATATAAATTATCAACCGTTATTAAAAGACTCTAAAATTATTTTTAATATTTTTTCTCTCAATATATCTATATTTATATTGTTTTTGGCACTGATAAAAATTGCATCATCATACATAGTAAGTATTTTGTTTTTTTGATTTTCTTCTAAACTGTCAACTTTATTAAATACCATTATACGTTTTATATTTGAAGCTTCTATCTCTTTTATTGTAGCTTCAACATTAATAAGTTTCTCTTCAATATATTCATCTGTAGAATCAACCAAATGCAAAAGCAAATCAGCCTCTACCACTTCAGATAATGTAGACTTAAAAGAAGCTATTAAAGTATGAGGAAGCCTATCTATAAAACCAACGGTATCGCTAATAATAGCCTCAAGAGGGGCATCATCAGATAAATAAAGTTTTCTTGTATGAGTGTCTAATGTAGCAAAAAGTTTATCTTCTACATATGTGTCTTCTTTACATAAAAGATTAAATAAAGTACTTTTTCCAGCATTGGTATAACCTACAATAGCTATTCTAAAAGCAGAGCCTCTTCCCTTTCTTCCTGTGCTTGCAGATTTTTCCACTTTGCTTAATTGAGTTTTAAGTTTATGTATTCTCTCTCTTGCCCTTCTTCTATCGTACTCAAGTTGTTTTTCTCCTGCTCCGCCTCTTAAACCTATTACACCTCTTACTTGGCTTAAATTGCTTCTCTTACCCTTTAATCTTGGATATTCAAACTCCAAAAATGCTAATTCTACTTGCATTCTAGCTGTGAGTGTTTTGGCACGCATTGCAAATATCTCTAATATAATCTCTGTTCTAGTTAATGCTTTTATATTAGAGCCCTCTTCTATAGCATTCACCTGAGAACCGCTAAGCTCATTGTCAAAAACAAAATATTCTACATTGTCAGCTATAGCACTCTCTTTTAAAGATTCAAGCTTACCTGTACCTATGTAAGTACCTGCTACTATTTTCTGCTGTATAAAAGAAAATCTATCAGCTACCTCATAGCCTGCAGTATCACATAGCATTGATAACTCTGTTAAAATATTGTCTATATTAATTTTTTTATTTCTATATTCTCTGGAATCTGCTACAAATATTATATACGCTCTTTTCATAAATACCTTTATTATTTAATCACTAATGAATTATATAGCTCTATAGTTTTATCAGATAAATACTGTTTTTTTGAAAGCACAAAATATATTGACTCTAATACCACTTTTAAAAATGCTTCATCAAAATTAATAAAAATCTCTTCTCTTAATCTGTCAGCAGTCTCTAATTTACGACTAGGCTCAAGATAATCAGATGCATATATAATCTTCTCAAGCATACTCATATTAGCATGCCCCACAGTATGGCTTTCTATGGCAGATATTATATCATCATCTTTTATATGAAACTCTTCTATTGTTATTATGGCACTTACCCTAGCATGAAGTAAAGCAGAAGTGATATGTTTTGGGTATTCTATTTTATCATACTCTAATATGATTTTTCGCATCTCTTCTTCTTTGTATCTCTTACCCAAATCATGACACAATGCTGCAATAGATGCTTTGCTAACATCAATATTATAATGCTTTGCAAGCTCTACAGATAAATCTCTAGTTGAAAGTATATGCTCTTCTCTAAATGGAAGATATTTTTTTATATAATCTAATATAGGCTTTTCATCAAAATTATTCATAATGCAAATATTATGATATATTTTTAAATAATGTCAATTATCTGTATATAGATTTATGATTAAATACAGGTTTATAGCGTTTTTCTTTATCTAAAAAAGACTCTTTATATTGGTCATAAAGAACAACACTTCCATCTTCATTAACATGTCCTACAGGGTCATACATATAAAAAGGCATAAAATCTTTTCCTGTAGCCATATTAGTGTCTGCTGCTCCCCATTCTAAAGGCAAATCAACACCAAAAGTAGACTTCTCTCTTATAGGCATACCATATATATAAACGTATTTTGAATAAGTATCAATTGCTACAAGTGAATTGTCTAATGAAATTAATCCAGCACCTTTTCCGCTAAATCTGTAAAAATAAAAACGCTTAAGCATCTTAGAATATTTGCCATTTAGCTCTTTTGTATAAAGCGGATTGTATCCTCTATATTGATAATACTTCATATTATATATAGCAAATATTCCAGCTTTACTATTAGCACCTTTATAAGAATATTCTTTTTTGCTTGAATCTAAACTCTCCCACTCTTTATCATCATATTTATCTATAAACTTAAAAGAAGGAACATTATCAGAATTAAAAGTGGCAACTAAAAGCCAATCATTAAATTTAGAAGAACTAAAAGAACCCTCTCTCTCAATATCCCTAAATCCAAATAATGCTGTTGAATATGTTAATAATATTATATAAAACAATAGTCTTTTCATAATAATTCCAAAATAAACACTTTTAAATATTTGTAGATATTATAAAGAAAAAAAGACAAAAAGTAAATAATGTCTTTTTGAAAAAAGCCCTTAAATATTCATAAAAAGAGAAATAAATATAAAATTATCAACTATTGTTAAACATTTTATACATTTTTAAGAACATTAAGCATAATATGTCTTAATAAATATGTAAAACTAATTACTGTTAGAATTCTCTTTATTTTCATTATCTAATGAAGTATTATTTATATCTTCATTAGTTTTGTCATTACTTTCTATATTTTTAATTTCTAAACCTTTATCATTATTATCAATATATGAAATAGCTTTATTTGTATTTTCAACATTTTTATTTTTTACTATACGTCCATAAAATAAAGCAAATAAAATATAATATATAAAAGACATTAAAACAGAACTTGATGCATAGGGAATTAAAGCAATTTTTGTATTGTAAGCTGTGTTAAAAAAGTAATTATAAAAATAAGGTAAAGCTAAATATATAATAAAAATTAAAGGAATAATTAGTAAAAGCCATATTTTCTTTTTGGCAACTTTATTAGCAAAACCGTAAGAAACTATTATTGTTAATATTAATATAGCAGTTAAATATGAAATAGTCTCTTTATCTAATTTTATATTCATATAATCAATTTCTAAAAAGTTTATTATAATTAAACTAGAAACAGCAATTAAAAACATTCCAAATAAGGCAAAAATTAGAGAGAAAATTATTTTTAATAAGAACAATCTATTAGAAAAATCTTTATCTTTATGCGGTAATAATTCAAAAGCCCATAATAAAATAGAGAAAGTTAATGTTTGAAGCAAAAGCTCTGGAAGAGATATGAGATGATATTCTATTGGAAGCTGAGTATATATTATGCCTTCCAAAGATGAAGGAGCCGCTGCTGGTGTTGCTATAATGCCAATAAATACTAATATTATCCACAATTTCAAAAAACCCAATTTAGTAGCTATAGTATTTCTTATTGGATATAAAGCAATAGCAATAAATATAGACCTTATAGGCTGTAAAAAAGGTCCTAATAATATTAAAGGCGAATCAAAATTACGCAAAAAACTATTAACAACATTATAACTATAAATTGTAGAATAATCAAAAATATTTGAAAATAATAATCCAAAAATAAAATAAGTTAATGTATGTATTAAAGCTACTTTTATATAAAAAATAAAAAAATGTCTGAAAAACAATTTGGTATTAGGCATAATATTTACTTCTCAAGTCTTTCAACTTGATCATTATTATATACTATATTAATTCTTTTAATAGAAGAAGCTTTTCCTGTTTGAGTATCTACTTGTACTATTATACCATTAATCATAGGGTTAGTAGTTTCAACTTCAAATCTATGAGGTATTTTAGTAACAAATCTTGCAATAGCAGCCTCTTTTTTCATGCCAATAACAGAATCATAACTTCCGCACATGCCAATATCAGATATATAAGCAGTGTGAGAAGAGAGTATTTTTTCATCAGCAGTTTGAACATGGGTATGAGTACCAAAAATACAAGTTACCTGCCCTTCAAGATAATAAGAGAAAGCAATTTTTTCGGCAGTTGCTTCAGCATGAAAATCTATAAATATAATATTAGTTTTTTCTTTTAAGTGTTTAATAGCGATATTAGCTTTTTTGAAAGGACAATCCAAAGGTTCTAAAAAAGTTCTGCCCATGAGGTTAAGAACACCTATTTTAAAATCATCACAATCATATATATAATAACCAAGACCGGGAGATTCATTAGGATAATTGTATGGACGAAGAAGCCTATTTTCATTACCAATCAGAGCAAATACATCTCTATTGTTCCAAACATGGTTTCCAGTAGTAAGAACATCTACACCAGAATTAAACAGCTCTGCGGCAGTATCTCTAGTGATACCAACCCCATTAGCTGCATTTTCACCATTAGCTATAACAAAATCTATATTATGTTCTAATTTAATCTCTTCTAAATGCCTTCTTACAGCATATCTTCCCGTAACCCCAATAATATCGCCAAGACATAATATATTTTTTATAGCCATAAAATAAACCTTTATTATTATCTAGCAACCTCAACTGCCCTAGTCTCTCTAATAACAGTAACTCTAATAATACCCGGATATTTAAGCTCATCTTCTATTCTCTTAGCAATATCTCTTGCAATCTGCTTAGCCTTAACATCATCAACCACATCGCTCTTAGTCATAACCCTAAGCTCTCTTCCAGCCTGTATAGCAAAAGATTTTTCAACACCCTCAACACTATCAGCAATCTTTTCCAAATCATCAAGTCTTTTAATATAATTTTCAAAAGATTCCATTCTAGCACCCGGACGAGCAGCACTAATAGCATCAGCCGCCTTCACTATAACAGCCTCAACAGTTTGAGTCTCTACATCATTATGATGAGCCCTTATAGCATTAACAACTTCTTCTCTCTCTCCGCATCTTTTAGCTAAATCAGCCCCGCTCATAGCATGAGAGCCTTCACCCTCAATCTCTATAGCCTTACCAACATCATGCAAAAATGCACTTCTCTTAGCCATCTCAACATTTGCCCCAATTTCAGCAGCAATCATACCAGCAATATTTGCTACTTCCTTACTATGAAGAAGCATATTCTGCCCATAACTAGTTCTATATTGAAGCCTTCCCATATGTCTAATAAGCTCATGATGCATAGTAGTGAGATTTAAATCAGCAATAGCGTTCTCACCAGCAGTCATAATAGAATCTTCTACTTCTCTTCTTGTCTTTTCAACAATCTCTTCTATTCTTGCAGGGTGAATACGTCCGTCTAATATAAGTTTTTCTAATGAAACTTTAGCAATATGCTTTCTTACAGGGTCAAAACAAGATATAACAACAGCCTCAGGAGTATCATCTATAATAATATCAACTCCAGTAAGTGTTTCAAGCATTCTGATATTTCTTCCTTCTCTGCCTATAATTCTTCCTTTCATCTCTTCACTAGGCAAAGAAACAGAAGTAACTGAAGATTCCTGAGTTACATCGCTAGATATTCTCTGTATTGTTTGAACAATTATCTCTCTAGCCTTTTTCTCTCCAGCTTCTATAGCATTCTTTTCTATATTATCTACTATCTTAGAAGCTGCTTTTTTAGCATCTTCTTCTATTTCTATCATTAGAGCATTTTTAGCCTCTTCACGAGTAAAGCCTGCTATTTTCTCAAGCTCTTTTTTTTCTTCTTCAAGAAGGGCCTCTAATTTTTCCTCTTGCTCTTTAATTTTCTTTAATTTATTCTCAATATTATGTTCTTTATTTTCTAAATACTGAGTCTTTTTGTCTAAATTTGCCTCTCGTTGTAGTACTCTATTCTCTAATTTTTGAATTTCTGATCTTCTGTCTTTATTTTCATTTTCTAATCTATTACGCTCTTTTTGTAATTCTAAATTAGCCTCTGAAATTATATTTTTTCTTTCATTTTCAGCTTGCTCTTTAGCATCGCGAAGCATATTTTGTCTTATTATCTCCGCTGAATTAAGATTAATCTTAGCTATTACCCAGCGGGTTATATATCCAAAAACAAACGCAACTACAACAGAGGTGATTATTATAACTACATTCATATCTTCACCTCATTTATTTTTTATACTTTATTCTAATATTCTATCTCTATCGATTATAAAATAACATAATTTCAGTATAAAGTCAATATTATCTTTTACATTAACATATTTATTTTACATAAAATTGAAAAAATTATTATTATTACATATTAGCATAAGATATTTATATATAAAAATAATAAACATTAACTTGAGATATATTACTATTAATTATTATTTTACACATTCTAGAAAACATTTTAAAATTCACATTTTCTATATAATAATTTTCTAAAAATTATTATATAGAAAATTATAAAAAATAATTAATTTTTAGAGAACTCTTCTAAAGCATTATGGCTTAATCTGTAAGTATACCAATCTTCCATTTTAATAGCATTGATAGATAAATAAAAATCAATACTGCTCTTGTTCCAATCTAGGCACTGCCAATCAAGTCTTTCACATCCTCTATCAATAGCAATTTTAGCAAGCTCTTTTAACAGCCTCTTTCCATATCCTAAACCTCTAAAAGCCTCACTAATATATAAATCCTCTAAATATATACCAGCTTTACCCAAAAAAGTAGAAAAATTGTGAAAAAACAAAGCATATCCAATAGGAATATCATCTTCTAAAACAATTAAAACTTCAGCTTTCTTCTTTTCAAATATCCATTCTTTTAATATTTCTTCAGTAGCTACAACCTCATTTTCAAGTTTTTCATAAGAAGCTAACTCTTTAATAAACTTTAATATAGTAGAAACATCATCCACAGTAGCAAATCTTATACTAAATACTTTATCTTTCATAAAATAACACTCCAAAAACACTCTGTATAAAAAATAAAGCCCAAGCGATTAACAAATAATCACTAAGGCTTTTTATTATTAAAAATTATTTTTTAAGCTAATGGTAATTATTAATACATACCGCCCATTCCACCGCCAGGCATTGGAGGCATTGGTTTTTCAGGTTCAGGTATATCAGTAATAATAACTTCAGCAGTTAATACTTGAGAAGCAATAGAAGCAGCATTTTGTAAAGCACTTCTAGATACTTTAGCAGGATCAATAATACCAGCTTTTAACATATCAACCCACTCATTAGTAAGAGCATTGAAACCCATATTGCCTTTTTGTTTTTTAGCTTCAATAGCAACAACAGAACCGTCTAAACCAGCATTTGTAGCTATCATTCTTATAGGCTCTTCTATAGCTCTTTTTACTATATTAACACCAACTTGCTCATCAGGATTTTCTAATTTAATAGCATCAAGTTTAGATTGAGCATGTAGGTAAGTGATACCGCCGCCAGGAATAACTCCTTCTTCAACAGCAGCACGAGTTGCAGATAAAGCATCTTCTACTCTAGCTTTTTTCTCTTTCATTTCTACTTCAGTAGCAGCACCAATATTAATAACAGCAACACCGCCAGAAAGTTTAGCTAATCTCTCTTGTAATTTCTCTCTGTCATAATCGCTATCAGTTTCTTCTATTTGTTTTTTAATAGTAACTACTCTAGCTTGAACATCTGCTTTTTTACCAGCACCTTCTACTATAGTAGTGTTTTCTTTATCAACAGTGATTTTCTTAGCTTTACCAAGATGCTCTAAACCAGTATTTTCAAGTTTCATACCTAAATCTTCACTGATAACTTGTCCGCCTGTTAATATAGCAATATCTTCAAGCATAGCTTTTCTTCTGTCGCCAAAACCAGGAGCCTTAACTGCACATACATTTAATACTCCTCTCATTTTGTTTAGTACTAAAGTAGCTAAAGCTTCAGATTCTATATCTTCAGCAATAATAATGAAAGGTTTTCCAGTTTGAGCAATTTTTTCAAGTACAGGAAGAAGTTCTTTCATGTTAGATATTTTTTTGTCATAAATAAGAACTAAAGCATCTTCTAATTCAGCAGTCATACTGTCTCCATTAGTTACGAAATATGGAGAAATATAACCTCTGTCAAATTGCATACCTTCAACTAATGAAAGGCTAGTTTCTAATGATTTAGCCTCTTCAACTGTAATAACACCCTCTTTACCAACTTTTTCCATAGCATCGCTTATTAAAGCACCTATTTCTTTATCGTTGTTAGCAGAAATTGTAGCAACTTGAGCGATTTCTTCTTTACCTTTAATTTGTTTAGCTTCAGATTTAATATGAGCAACTATTTCGCTAACTGCTTTTTCTATACCTCTTTTAATAAGCATAGGATTAGCACCGCTAGTTACGTTTTTTAAACCTTCTTTAACCATAGCTTGAGCTAAAACTGTAGCTGTAGTAGTACCATCACCAGCAACATCATTAGTTTTAGTAGCTACTTCTTTAACTATTTGAGCACCCATATTTTCAAAAGGGTCTTCTAATTCTATTTCTTTAGCGATAGTTACACCATCATTTATTATAGTAGGAGGACCAAATTTCTTGTCTATTACAACATTGCGTCCGCGTGGTCCTAAAGTTACTTTTACTGCATTAGCTAAAGCATCTACTCCACGCATAAGGGAGCGTCTAGCTTCTTCATCAAATAACAACTGTTTTGCTGCCATAAATTTTTTCTCCTTACAAATATTTTAATTTTTAATTATTTTCTTATTTTTATTGAAAATATTATACAATCAATATATTTTTTTTCAAGTATTGATTTTATAATATTATATTAATCTAATCATTATTTCTCATGAGTAAAACATCTCTATATTTTATCATAGTGTTTCCGCGCGGTATAATAGTTCCTCCGTCTCTTTTTATCATCACTATCAAATTATCCTTTGGCAGTTTCAAATCTTTTAATTCTTTATTCTTCCATGGATGATTCATGTTAATATTTATTTCTTTTAATGTGATATCATAATATTTTGTTCTTTTAGCATTAAGTATTATTGTATCCCCGCTATTTATAACAGTGCTCCCATTTGGAATAATAGTTTCATCTCCTCTCTCTATTGTTATAATGATTGAGTTTTCTGGAAGCTCTATATCTTTAATCTCTCTGCCAACCCAATGATGATTTTTAGTAATGTTAACTTGTATAAGCTCCATATCATCATCATCAACATAGTCATTGAAAGTTTTTAATACATTTTCTTCAGAATCGACAAGGTCAAATTTTTTGGCAATAATAGGAAGCAAAGTACCCTGAAAAGATACAGATATAATTGCTAAGAAAAATACAATATGAAATATATCATAACTAATAGCTTCACCATTTACTATAACAAATATAGCAAAAACAATGGAAGCAGCCCCTCTAAGCCCAGCCCACATAATTAAAAGCTGTTTTTTTAAAGACACCTTAAAAGGAGTTAATATTGCTAATACCGCTATAGGTCTAGATATAAATGTTATAAACAACGCTACAAATATTGCAGTTGGAGCAACATTAGATATTCTTGAAGGGAAAGAAAGAAGCCCTAACAAGAAAAACAACACCATCTGCATAAGCCCTGTGACACCGTCAAAGAAATTAACCAAAGCAACTTTATTTTTAATATTAGTGTTTCCAAGAACTATACCAACTAAATAAACAGCTAAATATCCATTTCCACCAACTATAGAAGATAAAGAATAAGAAAGCAAAGCAACAGCAAGCACAAATATAGTATCAAGCCCGCTTACTGGAAACTTAAATTTTCTTAAAACATTGTAAGCCATAAATGATATTAAA
The DNA here is from genome assembly GCF_009755885.1 of Brachyspira sp. SAP_772. Classification (NCBI taxonomy): domain Bacteria; kingdom Pseudomonadati; phylum Spirochaetota; class Spirochaetia; order Brachyspirales; family Brachyspiraceae; genus Brachyspira; species Brachyspira sp. SAP_772. The sequence continues at coordinate 1,126,001 of NZ_VYIX01000001.1, forward strand.
GCTGCCACTAGCACAGCAAATACTATCTGAGCAAATACCATATAAACTATCGAAAGAGGACTGTTTAATGTTTTTCCAACAAGCCCCAAAAATATCACCGTAAGCATATAAGACATAGGGTCATTACTTCCGCTTTCAAGCTCCAAAAGAGAAGCAAGTCCGTCTTTTAAGTTTAAATTCTTTGAACGAAGTATAGAAAATACTGAAGCAGCATCTGTAGAACCAATAACCGAAGCTATTAAAAAACTCTCAAATAATTCAAACTTTAATACAAAATAGCATAACACCCCCGTAACCATAGAAGTGATAAAAGTACCAACAAATGATAGTAAAAAAGCTTTTTTAGCCACAGGTTTAGCAACTTTCCAATTGGTACCAAAACCACCGTAAAACATTATAAATATTAAAGTTATGGTACATATTTGCTCCGCAACAACATAATTATCAAACTCTATTTTTAAAATACCGTCAGAGCCAAACAGCATTCCCAAAACTAAAAAAAGCAAAAGTGAAGGCACCCCCACTTTCATAGATATTTTACTAGCTACTATACAAATTATAATTATTAAAGATGATATTAATATAGCTGTATTCATATTAAAGTATTATAGTCCTTATTAATTTTCTTTTATTTTTATTCTTTATTTTCTTTAGGTTTAAATATTAATGAAATAGAGTTTACACAATGCCTTGTATTTTTATCTGTTAAATGCTCGCCCTGAAACACATGCCCCAAATGAGCACCACAGTTACTACATGTAATTTCTATTCTATAACCGTCATCATCTAAAGACCTTCTGATAGCTCCTTTTATTTCATCATCAAAAGAAGGCCATCCGCATTGTGATTTAAACTTATCTTCAGAGCGGTATAATTCAGCACCGCATTGTTTGCAGCAATAAACGCCCTCCTCAAAAAAATCATTATATTCGCCTGTAAAAGGATATTCAGTACCTTTAAATATTATAACATTTCTTTCTTCTTCTGTTAATTTTCTTAACTCCATAAAAACCTCAATAATAAATAATAATAAAAGATTGTATATTAAAACTCTAAATAAAACTATACTTTTATTATTTTTCATAATTAAAAAAACATATTTATAATAAATTCTAGAAAAAAATATTTTTTAATACTTGACAAAAATAAAATAATATTGTAATATACCTAAACATCAAATTGATAAATAAAAAAACGGGCCAATAGCTCAGTCGGTAGAGCATCGCCCTTTTAAGGCGGTTGTCGAAGGTTCGAACCCTTCTTGGCTCACATAGGTTTAATACCTACAATTACTTTATATACGCCGGTGTGGTGAAGAGGTTTAACACACAGGATTTTCATTCCTGCATTCGCGGGTTCGAAACCCGTCACCGGTTCATCTAATTGCCATATCTGTTAATGATATGGTTTTTTTATAGCTATAATATTTTTATGAAAATTAAAAACAAAGATAATAATACTAAAGCACTAAAAACCATAAGCAATGCCAATAAAAAAGCTGTAATCATATTAATATCTTCATTTACTTTCATTATTATTCTAGTGACTTTCACTTTATATTATTTTTTATACAGCAAAATAGATTCAGCAATAAAAAATGATGAAGAATTGTATTTTTCTATATTATTTATAGATGAAAATAATGAGCCTTATGGGGCATATGTGGGAGTATTATCAAGTTTACACAATAGAATAGGTTTAATAGGTCTTCCAAGAAATGTTGCTCTTTGGCAAAACAAAAAAGATGACTCTATACCTCTAAAAGAATTATACAAAAATGGAGGCGATTCTGCTGTATTTAAGGCTATAGAAAACACTGTTAATAAAAAAATAACATACAAAATCACTCTCGACAATAACAGCATATCAGACATAATAGATTTAATAGGCGGAGTTAAGATGTATGTAGAAGAGCCTATTCATTATGTAGAAAATAATAGTCTTTATAATATTACCTTTGATATTGGTGAATGGATATTTCATGGCAACAAGGTAGTATCATATTTACATTATGTTACTATGAAACAATATGAGGATATAGAAACATTATATAGACTTGAAGATGTTATTATCAATTTAATGATTAGTTTTATACAAAGTCCTGAGCTTAAATCTATGATAGTTAGAAGAGATATGAGAAATGCTATATATTCTAAGATAAAAAGCAATTTAAGACCTCCTGATATTAAAGCTATATTAAAAATAATATCAAACAGCAATGAAAGAAGTTTAATAGTACAAAATATTGATGGAAGAGTTGATGAGAATGGAATAATCAATCCATTACTTGGAGGAAGTGCTTTTGTAAAACAGATGGAAGATTTGTCATTATATGTGGGGCTAAAAACAGAAAGAAGCGAATTAAGCAATGAAGATGTTAGTTTAATAATTTTGAATGGCACTGATGTTTCAGGGCTTGCGGATAGAATAAATATTAGAATGCGTTATAGGGGATTTGCTGCTGGAGAGTATGGAAATTTTCCTGCTAAAGTGTATAATAGCATTGTTCTTATAAGAAATGGAGAGATAGAAAAGTCTTTTATGGTTGCCAATGAATGCAGAGTAAGTAGAATATATGCTAAAACAGATAGAAGACTTTTAAATAATGCAGTATTAATTTTGGGGTATGATTACTATGAAATTCAATGATTCAAACAAAACAAAAAAAATGATAGACAGAGAAATGGCTAAAAATCTAACTCTAAAAGCCGCAAAAGCTCTAGATGATAAAAAACTTGAAGACATAGTAATATTAGATTTGGACGGTGTTACTACCCTTTCAGATTTTTTTATTATAGCAACAGCTTCTTCTGCTCCACAAATGAAGGCTGGTTCTGATGCTGTTTATAAAGAATTAAAAGAAGAAGGTATCACTCCTTATGCAGAAAATGATAATAATTCTGACTCTTTATGGTATTTAACTGATTATGGCTTTTTGGTAATACATTTATTTACAGAGGAAGGAAGGGAATATTATGATTTGGATAAATTATGGCATGAGGCTAAAAAAATAGATATGAATTAAATTTTCTTGAAAATTATTTTAAAGTCATTTTTATGGAGAGTTTTATGAAAAAAGTTATTATTTTATCTTTTTTATTTTTATTTGCTAAATTATCATTTGCAGAAAGCGGCTGGCAATTTGGAGCTACAGTACCTATTGGAGCTAGTTTTAGTTTTTATAATGTTTATTTTTCTCAAGATGCTCCACAAAGTTATAAAGATACATATAGAAAAAATAGTGGCACTGTTGGATTTGATGCTGGTATAACTTTTCAGGCTGGATATTTAGTAACTGATGAAGATAAAGGAATTAGTTTATTAGTAGATATAGGTTATTCTCATGATTCTTTTGGACTTAAAAGCTCTTATAAAGATGAAACTACTCAGCAAGATGTAAATGTGAGAGAATATTATACTTTTGAAAATATGCAAATTGGAATACTTCCAAAATTTCATTATAATAATTTTGCATTTGGGCTTGGTATAGGAGTTAAAGTCCCTTTATATCTCACACATTCTACTGAACTTTTTAATGGCAATACAAGCACAAAAACTTTTAGCTACTATGGTGTTGATAAAATTGATGATGTAATGAAAAATGTAGTTATGACATATATTAAACTCACTTTTGATTATTCTTTTAATATTCAAGATAATGTTGCTTTATTAGTTGGAGCATATCTTGGCACTGATTTTGGCATAGACTTAAGAGGTGCAGAAAGAGTTCTCGTTGAAAGCAGAAACCTAGCTTCTATAGATATAGGAGCACAAGTAGGAATGAAATTCGGCACTACTATGGGTATATAGGTAATTAAAAAATAATATGATATTTATAATAATATTAATAATATTACTTTTAGCTATTATTATAATATCAAATTATTATGTACAGTTAGTTTTAATTAAAGGTAAAAAAAGAGTACTTGAAATTAAAAAAAACATCAAAGAAGAAACTGAAGAAGAAGTATTAGAAAAAGAAAAAAGAAGAGAATGGTTTGAAAAATCTCAAGCAGATATATATACAAAAACTTCTGATAATTTAAAAGTGCATGCCCATTTTATAGAAAATAAAAACTCTAATATATACACAATAATAGTTCATGGCTACGAGAGTAAAGGCTCTAATATGAGATATTATGGTGAGAAGTTTTTTAATATGGGCTATAATGTTCTTCTTATAGATTTAAGAACTCATGGATTAAGCGATGGTAATTCTTATGGTATGGGGTATTTAGAAAAAGAAGATATTCTTGCTTGGGTAAAATATATATTATCAATTAACAGTAATGCTGATATTATTTTATTTGGCATTTCTATGGGGGCAGAATCTATAATGATTGCTTTAGCTGAAAACATTCCTTCAAATGTTAAGCTTGCAATAGAAGATTCTGGATATACTAATGCTAATGAACAGCTTGGAAACAGACTAAAAATAAGCTATCATCTGCCCTATTTTCCATTTATACCAACAATATCATTAATAACAAAATTAAGAATAGGTTATTTCTTTTCACAAGCTAATGCTTTAAAATCTGTATCAAAAATAACAACTCCTATACTATTTATTCATGGCAGTGAAGATGATTTGGTGCCTTTAGATATGATGGAGAGGTTGTATAATGCTTGCTCATCAAAAAAAGATAAATTAATTATAGAAGGTGCTTTGCATATAAGCTCTGCAAAACATAATGAAAAATTGTATTGGCAAAAAATAAAAGAGTTTATAGCAAAATATTTATGATTTTTTTATTACTGCTAATAATTACATATTAATTTGTTGCCGTATTTGTCTCTACAATATGGTTTGTATAGAGAGAATATAGCCTATATGAAGCTCTATCTGTAGTATATGCTTTATTATTCATTTCAAAAGCGTATAGTTCCCAATTATAATGGTCAAGTATTTTAAACTGAAAAATATATCTATTGGTATCTATTGTACCTATAATGTCTACATAACGCATATAATCATCTTCTGCTATAAAATCTTCCCATTCAACTGTATTAAAGGACGTTATTAAATCCTCTATTTTTATATCAGGATACATTGTAAAGGAGCTTTTTTTTATTAATCCGATGGCATCAAATTTTCTGCTTCTAACATCTACATCATTAGTATATATATTATTTGTTATATTATCAGTATATTGCCTGCTTTCATAAACTAACTTTTTCTCACAAGATATGATAAATATTTCAACAAACAATAATGAAATAATTAACAATTTATTCATTATTCAAAATCCTATCATTTTTAATATATAATTTTAATAATAAATTTCAATTATATTTTTTATTAAATAATATAGTTTAACTATCTCGGAAAATAAAACAAATAAAATAATGTTAGATAAAATTAAAAATATTAAATTATCCTTGACTTAATTTTTTATTTATGATAGCATAGTTTTATATGTTCGTATATAGAATATTATTTTAATTAAGGAGTTATTTTATGGCTGTAAAAGTTGCAATAAATGGTTTTGGACGTATCGGACGTCTAGTGTTTCAGGCATTGGTAGAACGCGGTTTATTAGGTAAAGAGATAGATGTAGTAGGTGTTGTTGATGTTAGTACTGATGCTGAATATTTTGCTTATCAATTAAAATATGACTCAGTTCATGGAAAAATGAAAGCTGATATAACAACTGAAGGTGAAGATGTATTAGTAGTTAACGGAAACAAAATTAAATGTATAGGTGCTACTAAAGATTTAAAAGACCTTCCTTGGAAAGATTTAGGTGTTGAATATGTAATCGAATCTACTGGTCTTTTCACTGATAAAGAAAAAGCTGAAGGTCATATAGCTGCAGGTGCTAAAAAAGTTATTATATCTGCTCCTGGTAAAGGTGATTTAAGAACTTTCGTTTATGGTGTTAACCATGAAGAATATGACCCTTCTAAACATCATGTAGTATCAAATGCTTCTTGTACTACTAACTGTTTAGCTCCGCTAGTACATGTACTTCTTAAAGAAGGTATCGGTATAGAAACAGGTCTTATGACTACTATTCACTCTTATACTGCTACTCAAAAAATAGTAGACGGTCCTTCTAAAAAAGATTGGAGAGGCGGACGTGCTGGTGCTATTAACACTATTCCTTCTACTACTGGTGCTGCTAAAGCTGTTGGTGAAGTTTTACCTGCTACTAAAGGTAAATTAACAGGTATGAGTTTCAGAGTTGCTACTCCTGACGTATCTGTTGTAGACTTAACTTTCAGAAGTGAAAAAGATACTTCTATTGAAGAAATTGACGCTTTAATGAAAAAAGCTTCTGAATCTTACATGAAAGGTGTTTTAGGTTTCTGTAATGAAGAATTAGTATCTAGCGACTTCATACATGATAACAGAAGCTCTATTTACGATTCTTTAGCTACTTTACAAAACAACTTAAAAGGTGAAAAAAGATTCTTCAAAGTTGTTTCTTGGTATGATAATGAATGGGGTTATTCTAACAGAGTAATTGATTTATTATTATATATGTACAACAAAAAATAATAATAAATTATAATAATTAATTTATTAGGCTATAATAAGGGTGCATAATATTATAAATTATAGCACCCTTTAAATTTTTAATAAGTATAAAAAATAATAATTAAGGATACAAAAATGAAAAAATCAGTAAAAGACATAGATATTAAAGGCAAAAAAGTCATAATGAGAGTTGACTTCAATGTACCTCTTGATAAAGAAACAAGCTCTAAAATTACAGACACTACAAGAGTAGATGCTGCTATGCCTACTATTGAATATATTCTCTCTCAGGGTGCTTCTCTTATACTTATGAGCCACTTAGGAAGACCAAAAGGGGAAGCTAATCCTAAATATTCTCTAAAACCTGTTTATGATTATTTGAAAACTAAACTCCCTAACAATAAAGTTATTTTTGCTAATGATTGTATAGGTGAAGAAGTAAAAAAACTTGCTTCTGAATTAAAGTCAGGAGACGTACTTTTACTTGAAAACTTAAGATATCATGCTGAAGAAGAGAAAAATGATGCAGCATTCTCTAAACAATTGGCTGAGTTAGCTGATGTTTATGTTAATGATGCATTTGGTACGGCACACAGAGCACATGCTTCTACTGCTGGAATAGTATCTGCTAAAGCCGGAATGCCTGCTGTTGCTGGTTTCTTAATGGAGAAAGAGATACAATATTTAGGTGATGCTGTTGCTAACCCTGCTCGTCCTTTTGTTGCTATAATTGGCGGAGCTAAAGTTTCTTCTAAAATCTCTGTACTTAAAAACTTACTTAACAAAGTAGACACTTTAATTGTTGTTGGCGGTATGGCTTATACTTTCTTTAAGGCTAAGGGATTAGAAATAGGTTCTTCTTTATGCGAAGATGATTATATTGCTACTGCTAAAGAGATTATGGATAAGGCTAAAGAATTAAACAAAACTTTATATTTACCTGTTGATAATGTTATAGCTGATAAATTTGATAATGATGCTGCTATAAAAGTTGTAGATTCTACTGCTATACCTGCTGGTTGGATGGGTATGGATGTCGGACCTAAAACATTAACAGAAATTGAAGATATACTTAAAAATGCTAAAACAGTTGTTTGGAATGGACCATTGGGTGTATTTGAAATGGCTAATTTTGCTAAGGGTACTTTTGAGGTTGCTAAGTTTATTGCTAATTCTGGTGCTGTAAGTATTATCGGCGGAGGCGACAGTGTATCTGCTGTTAATAAATCTGGTGTTGCTGACAAGATGACTCACGTATCTACAGGTGGTGGAGCTTCTTTAGAGTTCCTTGAAGGAATAGAGCTTCCCGGTATCGCTGTATTACAAGATAAATAATATATTTATTTAGTTTTAATAAAATAAAAAGCCTATGATAGTTTTTTAGCTGTCAAAGGCTTTTTTATAAACTGTTTTAATTTTTTATAACTGTATAAAACTTTCAAGTTTTTTATGTATTACAAAATTAATAATAGTAGATTTTTGCATTAAATAAATTGAAATATTAAATCAATACAAATTTTAGTTTATTCTATTTTCTTAAACTTATATTAAAATAAATATTATAATATTTATTTTAGATAATCCCATTACTTGACTTATTAATATTTTATTATATAATATGCAAACATGATTTATAATTTCATAAAAATTAATATGCTTGTACCAAGCAAGCAAGCAAGCAAGCAAGCAAGCAAGCAAGCAAGCAAGCAAGCAAGCAAGCAAGCAAATAAATTTAGTTTTGCAATTCAAGGCTATCTAGTAATTTACTAGGTAGCCTTTTTGTGTTTAAACTATAGGGATTTTTTATGCAGGAAAAGTTTGATATATGTTTTTTATGTAATGGACATAATTATGCTATAAATTTAGGTATAACAATAGTATCATTATTGGTAAACTCTGATGAATATGATAATTTTTATTTTCATGTACTTACTAGTGATATGACAGAAGAAGACAGGAAGAAATTAATATTATTAAAAGAAATAAAAGATTTTGACATAAAATTTTATGATATAGATGACAAAATTATTGATAAGTATAAAAAATTAGAAAAAGGGAAAAATCCTGCTTGGTGGGGATATCATGTTTTATTGAAACTAGAAGTTCCCAATATACTTAAAGATTTAGATAAAGTATTATTTTTAGATATTGATCTTATTATATTGAAAAGTTTGAAAGAAATATTTAATGAAAATATAGATGATTACTGTTTATTAACATGTTATTTGGAGGATTCCATATATTTTATGAATAACGATAACTATGAGGTATATTCCAAAATATACTCTGATTCTGTTGCTAGGCGTCTTAAAGTAGGTAAAAAACTATTAGATTGGATTCCTGGCGGATTTATGTATCTGAATTTGAAAAAATTAAGAGAAATGTATGATGAAGAAAAAATAATTAATTATATTTCATATCTAATTGATAATGGAACAGCACCTCTTGAAGAGAGAATCATTAACCATTTTCTTAATAAAGATCGTTATATAAAAAGATTTGGTCCTTGTTATCATAGAAATGATGGAATATGGTTGGATGATAAATATATAGAAGATATGTATATAGCACATTGTACATGCGGTAAAATTTTTAGCACAGAAAGTCACTGGATACCTAAATATAAAAATAAAGTTTTGCATCTTGGATGGAAGTATTTAACTATGACTCAGTGGTTTAAGGAAGATCCTATTTATTTTTTAGAGAATTATTCAAAATATAATACCCATTTTATAAGTAATGAATTAGCCGATATAAAAAACAAAACTAGTGAAGAAAAATTAAAGAAATTAAATGAAATTAATAAGGCTAATGAAGAAAAATTAATTAAAGTAATTAATAAGATAGTTTGGTTTATACCTATAAGAAATATTAGGAATAACGTTAGGAACAAAATGAAAGCTTATTTTAATATTTAAAAAATAATTTATAAAAAATGTAAATTAGATTGAGTTAAAGTACATATATAAATTTTATTTAATATACAATTTATGGGTTAGATAACTTAAAATTTTAAAAAACTAATATAGAACTTAAAAATTAAATTCATATAATTTATATTACTAATATTTTGATTATATAATCTTTATTTTTCAATTAGCCATTCATCGCCATATTGTTTTACTTCTAAAATTAAAAACTCCCCCATATCCTCATTACTAATGCATAAAACATCATCAGAATAAATTGTTATATCATCAAGTTTCATTTGATTATTTATGATATCAAGATAAGAATCAATCTCCTGAGTTACCAAAAACCAGTCAGCATCCATACCTTCTGGAGCTCCGTCATTTTGTTTATTTTCTTCCAAATTCTTTTTTATCTCTTCAAAACTATTTTCTAAACTTTTAATATAGTTATCAGAAAAATATCCTGACTCTCTAAACTTAGATATGTAATCATTAGCATTAAACATATTAATTTCATAATATCCGCCACTTTCAAAATTAAACTCAACTATTTTGTTAAAGACTTCATTTATTTCATCATAATTTTTAGCATACCATTTGCATGCATTATAATATGCTTTCTCTTTAGTGCTTTTATCGTTAGAATCTATTTGTTCAGGAGTTTTTTTATATATACCAGTAAATCCATAGCTTCCATTAGGCTCTGTTACCATAATAGTGTTAGCATTTATAGGCTGAATTGATATAATATAACCGCCATCAGCTCCCACAATCTCTTCATAATCTAAAGTATTGGCACCTATAGCACAATAAGGTTCAACATATTGATTTTCTTCTAATATCATTTTACTTGTATCTGTGCTTTGAATATTAGTTACTGTTTGTCCGTTCTCATTTGTTATTATATTAATGGCATATAAATAAAAACTATCATCATCATTTTTATTTAACTCAATAGAAGCATTATTATTTAAATATATACCGTTAAAATTATAAGTATTAATATCCCCTACTTCTTCTGCTTTATAGTCTGACTCATTTATTAATATACCTTCTTGTCTTTCATTATATTTATCAAAAGTTACATCTGCTTTATTCTCATAAGGGAAATTATCAAAATTAGGATTTTCTTTTACTTCTCTGTAATAATAATTAGAATAATAATTTTCTCTTTCCCATTTAGTAATTATAGTTTCAACAGGGTCGCTTTCATATCCAACATAATTATCTTCATAAAGAATGCCATTTTTTACAGAAAAGCCTTTATAATTTGTGGCAATATTACTTGGTCCTTTTTCGTATTTATCCTGTATATTATAAAGCTCATAATAATAGGCGTTAGTGCCGTCTAAAGAAGATTCAAATATATAATTTTTATCTTCTCTATAATTTCCAGCATCAAATACATAGTCTATATCGCCATTATCTTTGAAAGTATATTTAGCTCTGCCGCTTATAATTATTTTATTCTTTACTTTATCTAAAAATGCAGCATCTTCCTGTGATAATATTTTTGCTGCTGGTATAGTTTCATTTGACTCTATAGATTCATTTGTATTTACTTCATTGTTATTAGTATCTGTTTTACTTCCGCATTGAATGATAACTAAAGATATTATTGTAATTAATAAAAATATTCTTTTCATAATAATTTCACCCTTAATATTTTATATAATATTATTTATAGCAATATAAACTTTTTAAATAAATAATTTGAGTTTAGTTTTTGAATAATAATGTTTTACTTATTTCTCATTTCATCATAATTTTTTGTCATTATGTTATACCAATAATCTAATTTATCATTATCATCGCCTTCTATGTCTTTGAAGTAGAAAGGTTTTAAAAATCTTATCTTTATTTTTTTAAATGGTCTTAAAACAAAACTTTTTGCTTTCATAATATCTCTAGTACCATATATAACAACAGGAAGTACAGCCACATCTTCACATCTCTCAGCAATTTTTAATATGCCTCTTTTTGGCTTTTTAATTTCCCCGTCTTTGCTTCTAGTGCCCTCTGGATATATAATTATACTTGTTTTTGATTTCAACCTATCTTCCATATCATCTATAGATTTTGCAGCTCCTATAGTTCCCCTCTTTACAAATATATAATTAGCTACACTCATACCAAAACCAACCATAGGCACTTTTCCGTATGTATCTTTAGAGACAAAAGCAAACATGCCTTTAAATATTGCAAAACAGCAAAATATGTCAAAAGCACTTTGATGATTTGGAGTAATTAAATAAGTTTGTTTATAATCATAATTCTCACTGCCTTCAATATCAAAAGAAATAAAGGCACTTTTCATCAAAAAAGTTCCCCAAAATTTTGCTATATTATGAGTAATTTTTATTGAAAGCCTCTTACTAAAAGGTCTCACTAAAATAAATAAAATCACAGCTACTATAAACAAAATAATAGTAAAAAGTACATTTAATAAAATATAAAATATGCTAAATATAATCATAGCAAAGAGTTTAATATAAATACAAAAATTATCAATAGCTTAAATAATTATTTTTTAATTTATTGAATTAAGATAATATTTTGCAGGGATATTATTTTGATATTCTTTTTATAAATTAATATCCCTAAACAAAATTATTTCTGTTTAACTACAGTAAAATTACAACCTAAAAAATTCTTCCAAGTATTATAATCTGGATTAGGCACATTTGGAAGTATTAAAGTTGTAAGGTTATTACAATATAAAAATGCATCATTCTCATAATTTATATCATTAGGAGAAGTACCTAAATAAATAACCGTATTTAATTTACGAGAAGTGTTGAAAGCTGAGTTTTTTATTTCTTTTACAGATGCTGAAATAGTTACTTTTTCTAAAGAAGAATTAGCAAATGCCCCTTTACCTATTGATATTACAGAATCTGGTATTATCAATTCTCTTAATGACTCTAAATATAAAAAAGCATAATCTCCTATAATTTGTAATTTACTGTCTAATGTAAGACTTTTTAATGAATAAATAGCTTGAAAAGCCCTCTCCCCTATTGAAACAACAGAATTAGGTATTATTAATTCTTCTATATTATTATTTAAGTTCAAAAAAGCATTCTGTTCTATAGTTATTATTTTATCATCTGGAAATATAAAACTTAATCTTTTTTTACTTACTCCTCCGCTTGCAAACATTAATTCTGTTATAGCACCATTTTGAAAATCAATATTTTTGGTGTCTATTGTTATATTATCAGCATTAATTTTTTCTGCTGCGTTTATAGTTAAAGCTGCAAGAGAAGAATTTGCTTTTAGCATATAATTTTTAGGAACACCTTTAAATATTACTTTATATGAAGCTTTTTCATTATAATATTCTTGCAATTTCTCTTCTATTTGCTTAGATATTTCAGCATCATCTTGTGAAATATCTATACCATATTTTTGTGTTTCTTCATCTAAAGTAGGAGGTATTACTGGCGTCTGTGTTTCCCCAGAGTTACCAGTATCTCCGTTGTTTCCTATATTACCATTGTTGCTGCTATTTGGACTGCTTGGGCTTGAACAAGATATTGCAACTAAAAAGCATAACATTATTAATACAATTTTTTTATACATAATTTACTCTTAATTAATTTGTTTTTTTATAGTAGTGAAATTACATCCCAAAAAGTTTTGCCATTTACTTTTAAGCTCTTCTTCACTTGTTTCAGGAGCATTAGGAACTATTAAAGTTGTAACTGTATCATCAAATATATTTCCGCTATGTGATATATCATTAGGGCTTGTTCCTAAATAAATAACAGTAGTTAAAGAGGATGAGCTTCCAAATGCTCTGCTTCCTATTGACTTAACTGAAGCAGGTATAGTTATTTCTTTCAATGCTGAATATGTAAAAGCTAAATCTCCTATATATTCAAGTTTACTGTTAGCACCAAATGTTACTTTTTCAAGTTTGTAATCTGTCTGAAAAGCAGCGGCATCAATACCAATAACAGAATCTGGTATTGTTATTTCTTTTAAAAATTTACTAAAAAGTGAAAAAGCATTTCCTTCTATAACTCTTATAATATTTTCTGGAAATTTAAAAGTTATTGTATACTCACCAGAACTTGTATATCCTTGAAACATTTTAGATTTTATTTTTCTCTCATTAAAATAAATATTACTAATATCTATTTCTATATTTTTGTTATAACCAATAGGTAAGTCTTTTGTAACTTCTATTACTAACTTTGTAAGAGAATTTCTTTGGGCATATTCAGCTTTTGGTGTCCCCGTAAATATTACTTTATATAATTTTTTATCATTATAATATGCTTGTAATTTAGATTTTATTTCTTGTTTTATCAGATTATCATCTTGAGAAATATCTATACCATAGGTTTTTGCCTCATCATCTAAAATAGGCAAAGGCGGAGCTATTTCAGTCCAAGGTATACCGCCTGCATCTCCTATATTTCCAGAACCGCCACTGTTTCCAGAATTTCCTCCTGTTTGACCTGAATCACCACTATTTCCTATATTACCCTGATTGTTAGGACTGCTTGGGCTAGAACAAGACATTGCAACTAGAAAACACAACATTATCAATACAATTCTTTTATACATAATTACTCCAATTTACTCTAAATTATTTTTATTTTGTTACAGTATTAAAAGTTCCGCCCAAAAAAGTTTTCCATCCATTATCATTAGGATTTGTAGCATTAGGCACTATTAAAGTTTTAAGACTATCACACATAATAAAAACATCACTATTATTATTTATAGCATCAGGAGTTGCACCTAAATAAGTAACTGTTGTTAGTTGCTGAGAAAATGCAAATGCTGTAATTCCTATTGATTTTACAGATGCAGGTATTGTAAGTTCTGTAATACTAGTAGAATCAAAAGCTGAATCCCCTATTGTTTCTAATGAAGAAGATAATTTTAATGTTTCTATAAATGATCCGCTAAACGCCCCAACTCCTATTGATGTTACAGAATCAGGAATAACTAACTCTTTTATTCCCTGAGTATATAGAAAAGCTTGATCACCTATAGTTTTAACATTTTTACCTAAAGTTAATTTCTCTATGCTGCTAGAAAGATAGAAAGCTTCTGACTCTATAGTTGTTACAGAATTAGGTATTGTTATTTCTTTTGTATTGTATAAACTCTCAAACGCCCTTACTCCTATAGTTGTTATCTTATTTTCTGGGAATTTAAAACTAATAAATATATTTTCAGAACCATCAACAACTGCTCCAGAGAACATACCTGTTGGTACAATTCCGTCTTTAAAATCAATATTGCTTATATCCATCTCTATATTCATAGAAGTATTAACATTCACTGCTGCTTCTAAAGTTAATTCATATAGAGATTTATTATTACTATAATCTTTAGGAGTTCCTGTAAATATTACTCTATATGAACCCATTTCAGTATAATAAGCTTTTAAATTCGCCTCTATTTGTTTGCTTATTTCTGCATCTGCCTGACTTATATCTATACCATATTTCGCTATTAATTCTTCTTCTGTTGGGGATGTAGTTGGCGGTGTAGTGCCTCCATTATTACTCTGATTACCACTATTGGGATTATTTGGACTCGAACATGAAATTGTAAATAAAAAACACAATAATACTAATAATACAATTTTTTTATACATTCATAACCTCTCATATTTACTCAAATTTTACATAATGTTACTTAGAATAACATTATATATAATATAACAATATATTTTTTAAAATGTTGTATTTTTTTGAAAAATTTAATAATCTCTTTCTATTGTTTCAGATATAGAATCATTAGTGTAAGGCAAATCAAAATAATCAACTACTTCAGAAGTAATGTTATCATAAACTACTATATTTACACCATTAGTTGTCTCTCTTAAATTGCTTCTGCTTATAAATATTCTGTTTCCGCTGTCTATCACCAAATCATTATATTTATTAAGCTCTTTATGATAAAGATAATTAGTCTCCCCCATTGATGAAAATACAAGTTTGTTTTTATCTATAACATAAGAAACATTATTAGTATACATTTCATTAGTTATATTAAAATTAGAATATAAGCTCTTAACTACATTATCATTAGTGGAATACTCACCAAGCATATTAACTACTATTGTATAATCATTAAGGTTAGTGATTTTTTCTATATAATCATAAATATTATCTGTATCTCTTAAACCCATATCATACACTTTATTATACTCATATAAAGCATTTCTCTCCCAAGTATAATAATTAGTATCTCCTCTTCTATCTGGTAAATCATAATTATCTTTTAAATATTTACCCAAAAAAGAAGTATATTTCTGAACACCTTTATAATTTAAATGCCCAGAATCATTATAATCTCTCCAAAAATTCAAATCATAATCATCATAGTAGAGATTAAAATTCATAAAAGGAACATCATATTCTTTTGCAATTTCCCCTACTCTATTAAAATGCATTGCCTCTTCATCGGTCATAGGAAAAGGAGAAGCTATTACAACAATAGGTATATTATTTGTTTTTGCTAACTCTAATATTTTTCTATAATAAGTTTCTTGTTGCTCTAACAAAGGCAAACTATCTTTAATATTTTTTATGTTAGGCTCTTTAACAGGAAATGTTTTATTATGAAAAGAGTACCCCTTAAAATATTTATAATGATTATAATTATTTGCATAAGGCACAAAATCTTCTGGTTTTAAATCTTTGTATCTGTTATGATATCTATACATAGGGTTAATAAACTCATCAAACCTTTCTGCCGCTGTTACTTTTAGAGAGTTTATTCTATTTTCTGACCATTTTAATGCATAAGTGGCAGCTACTATCTGATAATCTACAACATTAGTTCTGCTTGCTGCAATAATATAAGATTCTAATGCAATCAATTTAGGCTTTTGATATTTTAAAACCTCTATTAAATAATGATAAGTGCTCCAAATAGGCTGACTTCCAGAGGTGAAGTTATAAGCAGCAATTCCATATTCATTAAAAAGTATAGCAGGATTAACATTATAATGCACATGACTGCTTCCCAAAAATATTACATCTATAGAATTTGTCTTCTGTTCATAAAAGCTGTCGCCTTGATATATGCCATTTTCATTTTTAAATCTTAATACCCTACTTGAAAACCAAAGCAATGTAATAAATATAGCTATAAAGCAAATAATTTTTATAGTGTTTTTTATCATTTTACAAATAACCTATTAATTTTTTTTTATTATTTATCAAGTAATCAACTACATTATAATAATTATAAAAAACTACATTCAAATAAAAACATATCACATTTATCATTAACTGCAATTTCCTTTTCAAAAGAAGAAAATGTTTTAACTTGAGTAAATCCAACTTCTTTTAAATACTGCTCCATTTCACCATATTTATAAAGGTGCGTCTGAAAATCCATAAACTCACTTTGAAGCAATTCAGTATTATTATACATTTCATAAATTGATGGTGAGAACTGAGTTTGAGTTTGTTCTTCATAATAATTTTTTGATTTAAGCACTATTTCAAAATTTTCTTTTGTTTTGACAGATACAGCAATATTATAATCATTATCATCTATACATCTATTTTTTATTGTATCAACTGCAAAAACAAATTTACCCGTTTTAAAAAGCCATTCCTTTATTCTTGTTAGAATTTGTTTGCAAATATCAATATCTGTAAACAATGATACTGAACCTGAGCTAATAAATATATAATCAAATTTTTCTTTCGGAGAATATTTCATAATATCAGTATGAACCGTTTTTGCATCAGGAAATTTTAATTTTAATTTTTGCAGCATTTCATTAGACATATCTATTCCTGTTATGTCAAACCCTCTTTCTATAAATGGAATAAGAAATCGTCCGCTTCCGCATAAAGGCTCTAAAATCTTTTTACCTTTTTCAGCATAAGATAAATAAAAGTTTAATTCATCTTCAGGTGCTTTTTTATGTAGTATCTCATACATTTCAGTACAAAGACTGCCATAATAATTTTTTTTAACTTCACTCATTTCTATAACCACTAAAATTGGAAATATATAAACTGCTTAGGGTCAAAACCCGCTCCGTATTTTCCATATATTATTATAAAAAATAATAAGAAAAATATTGCTGCCCATCTAAAATATAAACATTGATTTTTCAAAAACATATAAATAGTTTCTTTCTTTATATATTTTATTAAATCAACTAAAAACAAAATCACCAAAGATATTATAAGTATATTCATTTCAAAACGGTCTAAACCAAGTTTATATAATGAACCGTCAAATATACGCCATAAATCTATTTTGGTAAACATTCTCTGTATATAGTAAAAAGCATCATGTATGGTTTCAGCTCTAAAAAATATCCAAGCCAAATCCACTATTATAAATGTAATAATTACTTCAAGGAGCTTAAAACTAAAACTTTTCACTTTCACATTAAACTTATTTAAAACATTATTTTTGAATTTTGACGTAATATCTTCTATTAAATAGCACACACCATGAATAGCACCCCAAGCTATAAAAGTAAAATTAGCCCCATGCCAAAGTCCGCTTACCAAAAATGTTATTAATATATTGAAACTTCTTCTAAGTTTTGAACACCTATTTCCGCCCAAAGGTATATAAAGATAATCCCTAAACCAAGTAGATAATGATATATGCCACCTACCCCAAAATTCTTTTATGCTTCTTGCAAAATATGGAGTATTAAAGTTTTCCATTAAATCTATACCCATAATTTTAGCAGTTCCTATTGCTATGAGCGAATAACTTGCAAAATCACAATATATCTGCACCGCAAAAAGCAATGCTGATAATATTAATTCACTTGTATTATAAATATAATATCTGTTAAATACAGTATCCACCAATATAGAAGCCCTATCTGCTATTACCATCTTTTGAAAATAACCAAAAAGCATTAAAATTAACCCCTCTGTTATTCTCTGATAATCAAACCTTTTAATTTTATCCATGTTCTGTATTTGACCGAGCAAATGTTTTGAACGCTCTATAGGGCCTGCTACAAGTTGAGGGAAGAAAGATACAAACAATGCATATTTAATAATGTTTTTCTCTGACTTTATCTCTCCCCTATAAACATCTATAGTATAGCTTAATGCCTGAAAAGTGTAAAATGATATGCCGACAGGAAGCACTATATCAAAAGGTTTTTCTATTAATTGTATGTTTAATGCTGATAATACAATATTAATATTCTGAAGTAAAAAGTCAAAATACTTAAAAAACACAAGTATTGCAATGTTTATAATAAAACTAAATGCAACCACTATTCTCTTATATTTTAATTTTTCTATTAATATGCCGCTTAAAAAAGTTACAACAGTGGAAGTTGCCATTAATAATGCATATTTAGGGTTCCAAAACATATAAAATATATAACTTGCTATAAACAAACAAATATATCTTAATTTCTTTGGAAATATCCAATACAAAATAAGCGTTATAGGAAAAAATATCAAAAAATCCGTAGAATTAAATAGCATTTACATAACTCATCATAAAATATACATTTATAACTAAAAAAATATTTAATTGTAATATAATTAAAAGTTAATTTAATAAGATTTTTAATTAAATTATAGTGCAGTATATTATTATAAAACCAAATATATTACAACTTATTTAATAAAAAGTATCACAAAACTACATAATATTATACTTGACTTTTTTTAAAATATTAATAATATTTATACACAAATAAATTAAATTATACTATATTTTAAACATTGTGGATACTTTATTTACAGAAAAACTAAATCAGCTTTTATCCAATGTCTCTTTAATAGATATATTGAGAGATAGATATAAAGTTATATCTAGAGGCGGAAGTCAATATACCGTTCAATGCCCCTTTCATAAAGATGGTCAAGAGGCAAATCCTTCTATGTCTGTTGATGATTCTAAAGGTATATACAAATGCTTTACATGCGGTGCTAAAGGAAATGTATTTACATACCTAAAAGAAAAAGAAGCTATGGATTTTAAAGAGGCTGTAAAATATCTTGGAAATAGATTTTCTTTTGATACTAGTAATTTCTTTTCTCAAAAGAACAAACATAAAGATCAAATATTTGTAGAAAGCAAAAGAATAAATAAAATAGCCTGCAACTTCTTTGGTAAAAATCTTTTATTAAAGAATAATAATGGAGAATATTTTTATAAAGAGGCTATAGATTATCTAAAAAAAAGAAAAATACCTTTTTCAATTATAAAAGAGTTCAAAATAGGATATGCTCCTCCAAGTTGGAATGCTTTAATTAGAGCCTTAAACGAAAATAATATAAGCACAAACAATATAAATGTATTAGGGTTAGCAAGCATAAGCAAAAATAATCCAAATCATTTTTATGACACATTTATAAATAGAATAATGTTTCCGATAATCAATGAAAAAGAGGAGATTATAGGCTTTGGAGGAAGAAGTATTGATGGAAAAGAGCCAAAATATTTAAACTCAAAAGAGAGTTTAATATTCAAAAAGAAATCTGCTCTATATGGCATAAATATAGCCAAAACACATATAATGAAGAAAGATGAAGCTATATTGGTAGAAGGCTACATGGATACAATCGCTTGCCATAAAATGAATATAAAAAATGTTGTTGGAAGTTTAGGCACTGCCATTACAGAAGAGCATGCAAAAGAGATAAAAAAATATACCAATAATGTAGTTTTAGCTTTGGATAATGACGAGGCTGGGCAAAAAGCTACAAAAATGGCTATATTAACACTATTGAAGTTTGATTTAAAATTGACTATACTATTGATAGAAACAACTAAAGATTTAGATGAGTTTTTTACTATAAATAATACTGATGGTTTTGATATACTATATAATAAAAAACTAACTTGGTATGACTATTTGTTAAAAACATCAACAAATAAGGATATATCATTACTTACTATAGAAGAAAAACTCTATATAGTAAAGTTATTTTATAATTATTTAGATGTTTTGAAAAGTGAGACGGAAAAACAAATGATAATCTCTCATATTTCATCAGAACTTTCTATTGATAGAGATGCTTTCAATAGAGATTATTTAAGAACTTTAACTAATAAAGCTCAAAATACAAAAGTTGTTTCTGCTTTACAAAGACCTATAAAAGATAATAAATTTTACTATGAAAATAGTTTAATATATTTGCTTGCTTTAAATCCATCTTTAATAAAAGAGGCAGAGAAAGAGATAGGTGTAGATCTTATTAAAAAAGATATCACAAGGGAATTTTATATAAGGCTCTTAACTCTTAATAAAGATGCAACAGCTGAAGATGCTCTTAATGTATTAGGCAATGAGCATATAGCTAATCAGATAAGAAGCAAGGAGAAATTGTATACTGATAATATACAAGAAAAACTATATGAGCTTATTGTAAAGATAAAAAGCGGGGATATAGACTATAGGAGGGAGGAAGTATTAAAAACTGCAACACTCCAAAGTAATGAAGGATTTGAAGCTATATGTAATAAAGCCCGAGAAATACATTTACTAAATAAGCAAAAGGAAAAACTATATCAAGGAAGTGATTATGATGATTGAAGATGATAGCGATCTTCTAAGTAATGACAAAATTAGAAAATTGCTTGAAAAAGGAAATACTAACAAATATCTTACATACAAAGAGATTAATGCTACCATAGACCACATGGATACTGGAGTAATGGAGGCACTTTTTGATCTATTAAGTGATAGAAAGATTCCAATTGTTGAAGATAAGAGGGAATTTGAAAGTCTTTCTAGAAATCAAAATAAAATTGATGATGCTGCAAGATTCATACATGTAGAGGATAAAGTTGGAAATAATGATGACCCTATAAGGCTTTATCTTAAAGAGATTGGCAAAGTTGATCTTCTTACTCATGATGATGAAGTGGAATATTCTAAAAAAATAGAACTCGGTGAATCTGAGATAGAGTCTATTATATTAAATACGCACTTAGTTGTTGGAGAAGTTTTAAATACTATTAAATGTGTAAAAAGCGGTAAAGTATCTATACATGAAATATTAGAACCTCCAAGAATATATAATGTATCCACACAAGAAAAAAGAAAATTAGAGAGAAAGTATAAAAACTTTGAAAAAGAATACGTCGATTTAGCAGAAAAATATTTAGCTTTAGACAAAAGAATAAAAAAAGCTACCACACAAAAAACTATAAAATCTCTTACAAATGAACAAAATGAAATAAAAGAAAATATAGTAAAACTATTAGGTAAAGTAAAACTTAATAGAATGGAGATTGATAGAATAGCAGAAAAATTAAAGTTTTATTTACTTAGAATCAATCAAATAGAAGAGTATTTTGAAAAATTAAAAAAGAGATACGGCAAAGAGATAAGTGATTTTGAAAATTACTATAATGAAATTGAAAATGGAAATAAAAAAATATACACTAGACTTGTTGATGAGTTTAATATTACTCCAGAGGCTATAAAAGCAGTATTAACAAGTTTTCATAAATATCAAATTCGTATGGCAGATATTTATGATGAAGTTCGCACAGATAAAGAAACTTTAGTTGAATGGGTAAGAAAAATTGATTCTTCAAGAAGAAAGATAGCTCAGGCAAAAGACCATATTGTTAAGGCTAATTTAAGACTTGTTATATCTATAGCAAAAAAATATACCAATAGAGGTCTTCATTTCTTTGACTTAGTACAAGAAGGAAATATTGGTCTTATTAAGGCTGTTGATAAATTTGAATATCAAAAAGGCTACAAATTTTCAACATATGCTACTTGGTGGATTCGTCAGGCTATTACTCGTTCTATAAGCGATCAGGCTAGAACTATAAGAGTACCTGTTCATATGATAGAACAAATCAACAAAGTAACTAGAGTAATAAGACAATATATGCAGCAGTATGGAAGAGAGCCTTCTATACAGGAAATAGCAAAATCTTTAAGTTGGCCAGAAAGCAGAGTTAAAAGCGTAAGAAATGTTGCTAAAGACCCTGTATCTTTGAATGCTCCTATTGGTGATGAAGAGGATACTATACTTGGAGAGCTTATCGAAGACAAAGAGTTTGAAAGCCCTCAAAACATTACTACATTTAAAATCTTAAGAAAGCATATAGATTCTTTACTTGATAATTTGCCTGAAAGAGAACAGAAAGTTATCAGAATGCGCTATGGATTAGATGACGGATACAATCACACTTTAGAAGAAGTTGGATATGTGTTTAAAGTTACAAGAGAGCGTATAAGACAGATTGAGGCTAAGGCTATTAGAAGATTAAGAGCTACTTCAAAAAAGAAAGAGTTAAAAGAGTTTTTAGATTCTTAAAATTATTAAATTAAAGAAAATAAAAGGGAGATAAGTTAATTATCTCCCTTTTATTATTATTTCTTATTTTGTATAAAGCTCTTCTATTTGGTCTTTATATTCTTCCATTATTTTATGTCTTTTTATTTTTAATGATTGTGTGAGAAGGCCATTTTCTATAGTAAAGTCTTTGCTTGTTATAATAAGTTTAGAAATAGCTTCATAAGGTCTAAAACCATTTTTACTATTAATTAATCTATTTAATTCATGTCTAATAAGTTTAACAACATCTTTAGAGTTTTCCATATTATTTTCATCATAATGTATTTTATGTTTATCCAAAAACTCTTTTACATTTTCTTTATCTATTACAACTATAGCCCCTGTAGAAGCTTTATCTTGACCTACAAGCATTATTTGAGAAATATATTTAGATTCCATAGCTTTATTTTCTATAGGCTGAGGCTCGACATTTTCACCTGTTAGAAGAACTATAGTCTCTTTTGCTCTTCCTGTAAGTACTATCTCTCCTTGTTTTGTATAAGCTCCTAAATCTCCAGAATTAAAGAAACCATCTTTTTTAGCTTGTACTGTTAGCTCTTTATCTTTATAATACTCTTTAAAAATATTAGGTCCTTTAATATAGCATACTCCTAACTCTCCATCTCTACAAACATTGCCATTTTTATCTCTAACTTCTATTATTACTTCAGGCACTGGTGCTCCGCAAGTTCCTCTATAGTTTTTAAAAGGAGACCTTAAAGTTACAACAGGTGCCGTTTCAGTGATACCCCAACCAACAACCAAATTAATTCCAGTGGCTTCTATAAAATCTTCTATATACATAGGCAAAGCTCCGCCGCCTGATATAGTTAAGCGAAGTCTGCCGCCTGTAAGTTCTTTTATTTTCTTATAAACCAATTTTTGTGCCATTTTATGACTTATAGGGTCTAAAGGCAATATATCATATTCTATCTTTTTGTTTTCTTTTTTTTCATCTCCAAGCAAGTAAATCATATTATTTTGATATCTTAAATTTCTTATATATCTAATAGAGCCTTGTATAAAAGATTTAACCATCATTTTTACCGCAGCAGGTTTTTTTTCTATATTTTTCATAACACCATTATATATATTAACCCAAATTGCAGGCACTGATATAAATATATCTGGCTTTTCTTCGGCAAAATCATTTTTTAAATCTCTTTTATTTGTAATGGCAGTAAAACAGCCTACTATTGCTGTAACATAAGAAATTGTCCTTTCATATATATGCCATATTGGAAGAATAGTTAAAAGTTTCTCTCCCTTTTGAAGCTTTATTATATCAGGAAGCACTCTAACATTATGCAAAATATTTCCGTGTGTAAGAATTACTCCCTTAGGTTTTCCTGTAGTACCTGATGTATATATTATAGTTGCCGTATCATCGTTACTAAGTTTTGAAGCTTTTTTTATAGCAAACTCTTCATCACCATTTAAAGCCTCTTCTCCAAACTCTAAAAACTTGCTAAATGAATAAATATTATTTTTAGGGTCATGAATAGAATTATCCAAAACAAGTATAAGCTGTATTTTTTTGGAAGATCTATCTATTTTATTTAACACATATTGATTTTCTACTATTACAGCCATTGAATCACTATGATCTATTATATAATTTAATTCTTCCGATGTAGAATCATTTCCTCTAGGTACATCTGCTGAACCTATAGCTAAAAGCGCCATATCACATATAAACCATTCTATGCGGTTCTCTGAAAATATAGCAACGTGCTTACCAGATAATCCTTTTGCATCGAATGCTTTAGCAATAGCATTTATTTTATCATACAATTTTTTATATACTATAGTTACTTTTTCCCCATTATTGTTCCTATATCTATAAGCAGGGCTTTGAGGCATTTCCTTTACAGTATCAAAATAAGCACTAGGTATAGAATTGTATCCTTTCATAAATCCCCCAATCATGATTTTTTAAAATAGTTAATTATCACTATAAAACTAATTACTTTTAACTATCATAATATATATAAAAAATATTACAAGTGATTTTCAATATATTCTAAAAGACTTAAACAATAATTATCCACTTTAAAAATTGATAAAATATCGGTAGAGAGCAATTTTCTTTTTATATTATTATTATCAATATATATTTCATACATAGCATTAGATATATCATTAATATTATTCATATTGCAAGAAACGCTGCAATCTTTTACAACCTCATAAACCCCAGAATATTTTGAAATAATAGAAATACAAGAACAATATAAAGCCTCTATAACGGTAAGCCCAAAAGGTTCATTTATAGCTGGCATAACAAGAGAGTAGCTTCTATTAAGCAAATCTTTTTTCTCATCATCGCTTACAAAACCAACAAATATAATGTTTCTCTCCATTCCAATATTAGAAACTAATTTTTTTAATTTATCTTCATACCTACCCTTACCGGCTATTATAAACTTTAAATCTTTATTATCAATTCTCTCTAAAAAGCTCTTAAAAGCAATTATGGCATTTTCTAAATTTTTTACTTTCTCTAATCTACCCACATAAAAAAAATGCTCTGCTTCTTTTGTGTTCATTATATCATCAAAACCAGTTACGCAAGGATATATAATCTTACTTTCTCTACCATAAACACGCATTACAGAATTTGAAGTTCTCTCACTATTAGCCATTATATAATCTATAACACTTACACCAAACCTATCTAATTTCATAGTATAGCGTGCAATAAAATCTAAAGTTTTTTGTTTAGCTTTATAACTTTTATCATCTTCACCATAAAGCCTTACACTTGGTTCATGGCAATACCAAAAACTTTTAGGAAGTTTTATAGAGTTCTTTTTAGCGTACTTATAAGCTAAACCAAAAAATATAGTTGCTGGAAAATTATGAATTAGTATAGCATCATAATCTTTTAATTGATACGCCAAAAACTTCGCAGTATTTCTAAAAATAAATGGATTTAAAGTTATGTCAGTTTTTATTTGTTTTATATAATCTGGAATATTTTCTCTTAACTTGTAGGTGTAAATAGTGCATTCAATATTATACTTCTCATAAAAATGTTTTACTGTGGCAAGTATTACATTTTCTGCCCCGCCATTATATCCAAAAGTAGGATGCATTATAGCAATTTTTTTAATCTTCATTTTATTATAATAATTTATTTTTCAATAACTTACAACATAAAAAATTAATATTTATAAATATAAAAAAATGATAAATAAATACTATAAAACTATAAAAAATGTTTTTGTAGTTGACTTTATTATAGTTTGTGTTATCATGATTTTTAGTATAAGAGGATAATATTATGTATTTGAGTCTAAAACAAAAATTATTCTTCAATCAGGACGCTTTTCCAGATATTTACTTTCTATAAATATACCGTGTGTATATCTTAAATCTAACTATTATTTTTTTATTATTGCATTAAAGTATCGTTTTTTAATAATTTTTTATTAATAATATTATATTTCAACATTATATTTTATAAGGATTTTTTATGTCTAAAGTATTGGTGGAATTTATAAATACCTGCCCTACTTGCGATGGGTATTCATCATATTTAAAAGAACTTCAAGAAACGTATAAAGATAAAATAGAAGTAAAACTATATTATGCAGGAAAAGATTTTGATTATTTAGCAAAATATGGAATGGTAGACAGAGGTACACTAATTATAAATGAAAAAAATAGATATGATGTGTTAAGCAAAAAGTTAATAGAACAAGAAATAAAAAAAGCTATAGAAGAACCAAACTCTTAAATTATGGAAATAAAAAATATGATAATGAATTTTTTATATGTATTTTGGGACTTTCTTGTTATAAGTTCAGAATGGATTGTTATAAGCTTAATACTATCGGGTATAATACATGCCTTTGTTCGTCCGCAGGTGCTTCAAAAATCTATAGGAAATAAAAAAATATCTTCTCTAATAAAAACAACAATATCAGGAGCTATACTTCCTATATGCAGTTGCGGGGTGCTTCCATTGGCTTTGAGTTTATATAGAACAGGTGCATATTTGGGACCTACTCTTTCTTTTTTGGTGGCAACTCCAATAATTAACCCTGCTGCAATAATAGTAGCTTTTGCTATGCTTGGAAAAGAGGTTACTTTTATATATATTTTATGCGGAATATTTTTGCCTTTAATAATAGGAATGTTGGGAAATATTTTTGGAGGCAAAGAATTAATTGCTCCTGAAGTTTTAAAACTTAAGAGCATGAATATAAAAATTCCAGAAAACACTTATGTAGATAAAACTCCTTGGTACAAAAAATTATATAACGGCATATTATGGGGATTTAATAATTTAGGAATAGAGATAAGCAGATTTATATTAGTAGGTACTTTATTTGGAGCTATTTTATTAACGGTAGTGCCTCAGTCATTTGTTATGCAATATTTAAGCAATCCTAAATTAGTTTCAATTATAGGCATAACATTAGTAGGATGCATAATGTATGTGTGTGCTTTAGGGCATATTCCTTTTATTGCTGCATTAATATCTGCAGGTGCTTCGCCCGGTATAGCTATTACTTTTTTAATTACTGGTGTTGCTACAAATATATCTGAATTAATAAGCATATATAAATTAATAGGAAAAAGAACTTTAATAATATATCTTTTCTCTATGCTTTTCTTTGGCATATTGATAGGATACATTACAAATATTGTATTGGCAAACAACTTTACTCCAATATTTGATTTATCAAGTTCAAGCAAGCAAATAGAATTGGCAAATAATATCAATATTACTTTTCCAGATTGGTTCAAAAATATATGTGCTGTTGCGGTGTTGTTTATGGGGCTTTATTCATGGTTTATGATTATAGTTAAAAAGATAAAGGTTTTGTTAAGCAGAGGAAAAGAAGTTGAATGTTAAAGATAGTTTGGGCTTTGTGCTTTTTTATATTTATCTCATGCAATGATAATACTGAATATATAAAAAGTGCAGAAGGCATAAATAATACAGAGCTTTATAAAGAGTATATAAAAAAATATTCTGATAAAGAACTATTAACTTTTTTGGAGGGAGATTTTAACGGAGATAATATAGATGATTTAATAATAATATATAAAGAATCTGAATATTCAAACAAATTAATAGGTATATATAAAGATTCTAATAAAATATTAATGACTACTCCAATACCGGCACCTATAGAAAATTATATAATCAAATTCTACAACATAGATGAAAAAGTTCCTAACGAAATTTTGGTATCTGGTAAAAAGGGGGCTAATATAGGTTTTGCCGTTTATAGGCTTGAAAATGGAGAGTTTATAAGTTTGTTTGAAAATGGCATGGAAAAATGTTGCTAAATATAAATAAAAAATATAAGGAGAACAAAATGAAAAAAATTGTAATTATTTTATTTATGATGATTTTTATCCTTTCATGCGGCGGAAGTGATAATGCATCTAAAACAACAGAAGCTTCTATTCCAAAAGATGTACAAGCTATAGTTGCTGGATATGATTTGGAAGAGTTAAGTGATGAAGACAAAAAATACAAAATTAATTTAGGATATTACAACTGCGACCATATGACAGCAGCTTGTGTTGGAGAAGATACTGGCATATTTAAAGCATTAGGTTTAAATGTTACAGTTACAGGAAATGGTAATGTACCAGAGGCTATGAGTGCTGGGCAGATGGACATGGCTTATGCTGGTTTTACAACTACTTTGAATGCAGTAAAAAATAAAGTTCCTCTTTTTATAGCAGCAGAAAATCATACAGGGGGAGCTGAATATTTTGTTGTTTCTAAAGATATAGAAAAGCCAGAAGATTTATTAAATAAAAGAATATCTATGGGGGCCAATGCTGAAACAGTAAATTTAAACTGGGCAGAATGGACAGAACAATTAAATATACCAAGAGATACAAAATATTATGAAAACTTTTCTATGAGTGATTCTGATGCATATTTTGCATTTAAGTTAGGACAGCTTGACGGATATGGTGCATGTGACCCTTGGGGTTCTATGGCAGAATATGAAAACACTGGTAAAATATTAAAAAGACAAAACACAGACAGAGAAATAGATGGTCATGGCACTTGCTGTAAAGTTTGTATGAATTATAACTTTGCTAAAGCTCATCCAAAATTGGCAGAAAGAATACTTCTTGCTCATGCTATGTCTATAGAATATATGTATCTTCACCCATATAAAGCAGCTGAAATATTCGCTGAAAATTATAATGTTCCTTTAGAAGTTGGCTTAATGACTTTATGGAAAAAACTTAATGAAGAAGGAAGAACTATCACTTGGAAATTAAACAGAGAGTATGTTCATAATCAAATGAAAACTATGAGAAGATTAGGTGTGAGAGATGATATTAATTCTCTTGATATAGATGATTATATTGACTTATCTTATTTTGATAATTGCGGTGCTAAAGATTTTGATGTATTCATTAAAGAAGAAGTTGATCCAATATTCCCACTTGGTATGAGTTATGAAGATTGGAGGGCTAAAGCAGTAGAGATAGATAATATCATAGAAGAGCCTAAAGCGTAAAGTAATAAGCGAGAAAAATAAAGATGAGGCATATAATAAATAAAAACAAATATATTATTGTATTTAGTATAATTTTTGTTATATGCTTCCTTTTATTTCAAAATTATAAAAACTATAAATTAGATAAAAAAGATACAATAACAATAGCATGCGGAAATGATGCTTCTGGAATGCTCTTTGATTATATAATAAACACTAAAAAAAATTCTAATATAGAGTTTTCAAATATTGATTATATACAGTTTTTGGATTGCTGCGGTTCTCAAGCTGAGTTTGCTTTTATATCAGGAAGAGTTGATATGGCGGTATTATGTCCTGATGCTGCTTTTCAATTAGTATCTATAGACACTAATTATTATATAGTAGATTCTATAGTAAAAGGCTCTAATATATTAGTTTATTATAATGAAAGCTATGATGATGATAATATAAAACCAAAAAATATTGGGTATATGAATAAAAGATTGCTTCAAGAAATATTGTTAAAAGAGAAATATTCAAATTCCAATTATTATCCCATGCTTTCAACTGCATTGCCTTATGCCTTAGAAAAGAAAACGGTTGATGCAGTGCTTATTGATATTATTTTGGCTTTAAAAATAAAAGAAGCAAGATTTAAAAAAATAGATACTGAAGAGGTTGATTATTATTTGGTGGCATCAAAAAAATTAAAAGACACTTTAATGCTTAATAATTTTATTAAAGCTTACAATGAAGCGGTGAATGATATTGAAGATGAAATTATATTATCAAATATGCTTGTTAATTATTTAGATATTTCAAATTCTGAAGGAGAGATAAAAACATGGAAAACAATGGGAGTCAAGTTCCTCAAAATAAAAGCAGAGTCATAAATTTAGGAAATGCTGGAAACAGTTTATTTATGAAGTTTTATAGTGTTTCTGTACTTTTAGCTATTATGATAATTTGGTATTTTCTTGCCAAAAAGATAGATAATAATTTACTTCTTCCAGATTTTATTTTAACTTGCAAAGAGTTTTTTAAATCTTGGGTAGATTCTTATACAGTACAAAATCTACTTATAACATTAGAGAGAGTATTTAGAGGTTTTATTATAGCCTGCATAATAGGTCTTCCTTTAGGGCTTATTATGGGTTATTCAAAGCCTATACTTTTAGCCATATCCCCAATAATAAACTCAATAAGACAAGTACCCATAATGGCATGGATTCCATTAGCTATAGTGTGGTTTGGACTTGGGGACGGCCCTACAATATTTTTAATTACTATGAGTGCAATATTCCCACTTATAATAAACACAATAGATGGAGTTAGAGGAATAGACCCTAATTATATTAATGCTGCAAGGAGTATGGGAGCAAGAAATATAGACATAATGCTTGATATAATTCTCCCCGGTGCCTTGCCTTCATTTCTAACAGGATGCAGACTTGCTTTAGGGCTTGGTTGGATGAGCGTAATATGTGCAGAGTTTATAGCTACGAGTAAAGGTTTTGGATTCATATTGGTAGAAGCTCAGCAGAGACTTGAGACTCCTAAGCTTTATGCTCTTATGATAGTGTCTGCTATTATTGGCTTTAGTATGGATAGGATATTAATTATATTAGAAAAACTACTAACTTCTTGGAGATTTAAAAATGGCAATTCTTGAAGTTAAAAATGTATGCAAATCTTTTAAAGTTTCAAAAAAAGCTCCTGAAGTTGAAGTATTAAGAAACATTAATTTTAATATAGAAAAAGGAGAGTTTGTAACTTTGCTTGGACCTTCAGGCTGCGGAAAAACAACACTTCTTACTATGATAGGCGGTTTTCAAAATCCTACTTCTGGAGAGGTATTACTTGAAGGCGAGAAAATAGAAAAACCTTCTTCTGAAAGAGGATATGTTTTTCAAAATTATGCTCTATTTCCTTGGATGAATGTTGAAAAAAATATTTTGTATTCACTTAAGTTTTCAAAGATGAATAGAGAAGAAAAAAAGAAAAGATTAGAAGAGCTTCTTGAAATGTCCCATCTTAAGGGGCATGAAAAAAAGTATCCTATATCTCTTTCTGGAGGTATGCAGCAGAGGGTTGCTGTTGTGAGGGCATTAGCACCCAATCCAAAAATACTTCTTTTAGATGAACCGCTTGGGGCAATAGATTTGCAGATGAGAGAGCATATGCAAAAAGAGTTACTGCAATTAGTTAAAGAAAGTAACAGCACCATATTAATGGTTACTCATGATGTATCTGAAGCTGTTTATATGAGCGATAGAGTTATAGTGATGAGTTTAAACAAAGGGGAAATTGTTGCTGATATAAAAATAGATTTAAAGCATCCAAGAGAAAGAGATAGTATTGAGTATATAGAACATGTTAGAGAACTTAGTAATAGTGTTAAAAAAGCTTTTATCAATGAAGCGTCTATTGATAAAAGTTAATATAAATATTTTTTTAGAGGATTTAATTTATTATGTTTGATGAGAATTTTATGAACAAATATGGTGTGTCTGATAAGTATCATAATTTACCTTCAGATATGCAAAACGCAAGGTTAAGGTTAATTGACAAAGTAATAGAAACAGGATGCACTATAAGTAAAGAAGAAGCTATAAAAATATGCGGCGATGAAAAATTATACAATTCTTTAATAGAAAAAGAAATTGTTACTATGAGCGGAGATTCTATTGCATTTCTTTATCCTGTATCAGCTATGGAAACTAATCATAGAGTAAAACTTTCAGACGGAAGAGAGTTTTGTTCTATGTGTGCTATTGATGCTTTAGGCTCTTATAGTTTATTTCACCAAGATACTGAAATTAATTCTATATGCTCTCAAACAGGAGAGAAAATATATGTAAGAATTAAAGACAGAGAGATAGTAGAGCATTCACCTAAAAATATTCATGTTATTCATGTTGATCTTAATAAGAATAAAAACTGGGCTAGCACTTGCTGAAATATAATGAATTTCTTTGGTTCAAAGAATGATATGAATGAATGGCTTAAAAATCAAGATGTTGATAATAACACAACATATCTTTTAGATTTAGAAACCGCTTTTAAAGTAGCAACTGCTATATTTCAGATATAATTTTTTATATACAATTTTTTATTGTTCTTTTTCCCATCGCAAAAAGAACCAAAAAGTGCAAGTGAAAATAATAGTGAATTTAGTAATTATACCTTATATAAGATAAATTACTAAATTTAGATTAAAAACATAGCATTTTACTTTTTGCATGGGAAAAAGAAGTTATTACAATGTAAATCCACTTTATAAAATTAAAATAATAGATTTAAAATTATTATTAAATATTTTAAAAAGTTTTGAAATAAATATATTAATAAATTATTTATGAAAATAATTATAAATATTATTAGCCACCTTATAACTTATTCCGGGTATATTGGCTATATTTTCTAATGAAGCATTTTTTATATTGTCTATATTGATAAAATGAGAATAAAGTTTTTCTATACCTTTTTTGCCCAAACCTTCTATTTTTTCAAGTTCGCTTTTTACCATCTCTCTGCTTCTCTTTCTTCCATGACTAGTATTAACCCATCTATGCGTTTCATCTCTCACCTTTTGTAAAAACAACCTCGCAGGCTCATTATCATTTAATTGAACTGGGCTTTCTCTGTTTGGTAAATATATCTCTTCAAACTTTTTAGCAAGTGCCATTATAGGCTGATTTTTTATGTCTAATTCTTTTAAAGCTTCTATTGCAGAATTAAGCTGCCCTCTTCCTCCATCTATAAGAATTAAATCTGGAAATGTAGAGTTCTCTTCTTTAAGTCTTTTATATCTTCTATATACTGCCTCTTTTATAGAAGCAAAGTCATCTATCCCTGTAACAGTCTTCATATTAAATATTCTATAGTTTTTATTGTCAGAAATACCATTAACAAATCTCACCATTCCAGCCATAGTGTAGCTTCCTTGAATATGTGCTATGTCGAAAGATTCTATTATAGAAGGAGCTTTTTTAAGTTTAAATATTTCTTGAAGTCTTGTAATTCCAATAGGCACTTCTCTAATCAATGCCCTCTCTTTAAATAAATGTCTTGCATTTTCATTGGCTATGGATATTAATCCTTTCTTTGTATTGTCAAGTTTTATTTCAACATCTCTTCCCGATATCTCTTTTAAATAATCCTTTACAACATCAAAATCTTTAATTACAAAATCTGTGGCTATTGAAGCGGGTATTAAATTATTATGAGTATAATATTGAGTAATAAAAGCAGAAATAACTTCACTATATCTTGATCTATTAGAAAATTCGTCAATGTTTTTATCTTGCATAGCAAAAGTTTTTCTATCTACAAGTTTGCCTCCTTTTACAGAAATCACTACAATAGTATAATCTCCATTTTGTCCATAAGCTCCTATAATATCTATATCATCGCTCTCTGGTACATATATACTCTGTTCAACTGTAATAGATTTAAGTAAGTCAATTTTATCTCTTAAATCTTTTGCCCTCTCAAACTCTAACTTTTCTGCAAATACAAACATATCTTGCTTCATCTTAGCAACAAGCTCATCAACATTACCCTCAAGAAGCATGATAGCAGCGTCAATATCTTTATCATACTCTTTCTCATCAATCAAATCAGCACAAGGAGCAGTGCATTTACCTATATGATAATAAAGACAAGGTCTTATTTTACGTTTTAGAGGAAAATCATATTTGCATCTTCTAAGCTTAAAATTATCTATTATAAACTTTACTATGTTTTCAGCCCTCTCAGCAGCAACATAAGGTCCATAATATTTTTTATATTTTTTAGCATTTTCTTTGTCTATTACATTTCTTGCTTTTATCACCCTCGGAAAATGTTCGTTTGTAATTGCTATAAAAGGAAAAGATTTTTGGTCTTTAAGAAGTATATTATAATGAGGCTTATGCTTTCTTATCATCTCAGCTTCAAGTATTAAAGCCTCCACTTCATTTTTTGTAACTATATAATCAATATCTCTAATATGTTCTACTAATGCAGTTGTTTTTGCATCTTTATTGTTCCCTATAAAATAGGAAGATACTCTTTTTTTTAATGATTTTGCTTTGCCTATATATATGATATTGGCATCTTTATCTTTCATAAAGTATACGCCAGATTTTGTAGGAAGGCGTTTTAATTTTTCTGAAATATATTCTTTAACTTGATTATTCATAATTATAAGTTTTATAATTATATAAAAAATAAAAAGTTTGTCAAAAATAAATGCTGCTATGCCTAAACAATTTTATTTATATTTTTTATAATTTTTTTATTCAATTTTTTCCCGTAGCAAAAAGTTGCAAAAAGTACAATTTATTTAGCCTTATACGAAAAAATATGTATCAAATAATGTATAATAAAACTCAATTTTAGTTTAAAAATGCAGTCTTTTTGGTTCTTTGTGTCAACAAAAGAACTGGGGGTACGGGGGCTAGTCCCCGCAAATATTTAAAATTAAAAAATATAAATTTTGACAAACTTAAAAATTTTCAGTATATACCTAAACAATTATAATTTATCAATTTTTATTTATTTGCAAATAGAACCATAATTTATTAAGACTATAAAAACTTATAATATATTACTAAAATGCTTTATATGTAAAATAAGTTCTTTATTTTGTGTAATAATAAGCAATAAACCGCACGTATAAAGGGCATTGAATAGAGGTAGGCAGTACCGTGCGGAGAGGTGCCGCGGCTCGCGGTTGACAAATTTAAAAATTTTTACTATATATTTATTAATAACTATTAAAAATTTTAGGAACAACAATGAAAGCTTTATTTTATATTGGAGATAAAAAAATAGAATTAAAAGAAATAGAAAATCCAAAGATTATAGACGGCAAAGACGCTATAGTGAAGGTGCAATTATCGAGCATATGCACAAGCGATTTTCATATAATAAATGGGCAAGTACCGAGGGCAAACAAAAATATAGTGCTTGGGCATGAATTTGTGGGTGAAGTAGTAGAAGTTGGAAGCGAAGTAAAAAAATTAAAAAAAGGAGACAGAGTATCTGCCAACTGCATAACTTTTTGCGGAGAATGTTTTTATTGCAAAAATGGCTTTATAAACAACTGCGAAAAAGGAGGCTGGGATATAGGATGCCGTATTAATGGCTGTCAGGCTGAATATGTGAGAGTACCTTTTGCCGATATGTCATTAAATATACTTCCAGAAAATGTTACATACAAAAATGCATTATTTGTAGGGGATATTTTAGCAAGCGGATATTTTGGTGCTGAGCTTTGTGAGATAGATAATAATGATACTGTTTCTGTGATAGGGGCTGGGCCTGTGGGGCTTTGTGCAATGATGAGTGCGAGAGTTTTAGGAGCAAAAAAGATTATAGCTATAGACATAAATGAAGATAGATTAAACATAGCAAAAGAAAACAAATTAGCTGACTTTTTTATTAATCCTAATAAAACTAATAATATAGAAGAATATATAAAAGATATAAATGCTGGAAAACTTTCTGACGGCACAATAGAGGCAGCAGGAGGAGAAAATACATTCGATTTGGCTTGGAGAATTGCAAGGCCTAATTCTGTTGTGGCATTGGTTGCAATGTATGAAAAGCCTCAGATACTTCCGTTAAATATAATGTATGGAAAAAACTTAATATTCAAAACAGGCGGTGTTGATGCTGTTCACAGTGATGATATCTTAAAACTAATATCTCAAGGCAAGTTAAATACAGATTTTCTAATCACCCATACTATAAAACTAGATAACATATTAAGAGGCTATGAAATATTTGATAAAAAAGAGGATAATTGCATAAAAATTGCAGTTACACCAATACAATAAACGTCTAAACAATTAGAATAGCCTAACATTTTCTAATTGTAATAATATTAAAATAGGTGTATAATATATCAATTAAAATTTAATTAAGTATTGAAGAGGATATTATATAATGGCTACTGGAGAAAAGACATATAGTTCGAAAAATATACAAGTATTAGAAGGATTAGACCCTGTTAGAAAACGCCCGGGTATGTATATAGGTTCTACTGGTTCTCAAGGTTTGCATCATTTAGTATACGAGGTAGTTGATAATAGTATAGACGAGGCTATGGCAGGATTTTGTAAAAATATAACAGTTACGATAAAAAAAGATAATGTAATAGAAGTAGAAGATGATGGAAGGGGAATACCAGTTGATATGCATCCGAAGCTCAAAATATCTGCTTTAGAAGTTGTTATGACTAAACTTCATGCGGGTGGTAAGTTTGATAATGAAACTTATAAAGTATCTGGCGGTTTGCATGGTGTTGGTGTATCCGTTGTTAATGCTTTAAGTACAGAGCTTATTGCTGAAGTAAGCAAAGACGGCAAACTCTACAGACAAATATATCATAGAGGTATACCAGAAGAACCTGTTAAAGAAGTTGGCAAATCAAATAAAACAGGAACAAAAGTAACATTTACTGCAGACCCTGAAATATTTGAAACAACTATTTATGATTATAAAATACTTGCTAATAGATTAAGAGAATTAGCTTTTCTAAACAGGGGAATAAGAATAACACTCATAGATAAAAGAGAGTCAAAACCTGTAAGTAATGAGTTTTATTATGAGGGCGGTATAGAGATGTTTATTACTCACCTCAATGAAAACAAAAAAACATTACATGATAAACCAATATATTTGCATAAGGCAGAAGATAAAACAGATGTAGAAGTTGCTATGCAATATGTTGATGCTTATAATGAAAATATATTCACATATTGTAACAACATAAACACTACAGAAGGCGGTACACATTTAGTAGGATTTAGAACAGCTCTAACAAGAGTTTATACAGATTTTGCTAAAAGATTAGAATTAGATAAAAAAAATAAAATAACATTCATGGGAGAAGATACAAGAGAAGGTTTAGTTGCTGTAGTATCTGTAAAAATACCTAATCCTCAATTTGAAGGTCAAACAAAGACAAAATTGGGTAATACTGAGGTTCGTGCTGTAACAGAAAAACTTGTAGTTGAAGGGTTAAATGATTATTTCTCACAAAACCCTAAAGTAATAAAAGCAATACTTGAAAAAATAATATCAGCAGCAAATGCAAGAGAGGCCGCAAGAAGAGCTAGAGATTTAGCAAGAAGAAAAAATGCTTTAGAGAGCGATTCTTTGCCAGGTAAATTAGCCGACTGTTCTGAGCAGGAAGTAGATAAATGTGAAGTATATCTTGTAGAGGGAGACTCTGCAGGCGGTACTGCTAAAGGCGGAAGAGACAGACATTTCCAAGCTATACTACCATTAAGAGGTAAAGTATTAAACGTTGAAAAAGCAAGACTCGATAAAATAATAGATACAGACAGTTTAAAACCAATAATAGCTGCTTTGGGCTGCGGAGTTGGTTCTTCTTTTGATATATCTAAAATAAGATACGGAAGAATTATCATAATGGCTGATGCTGATATTGACGGCTCTCATATAAGAACTTTACTTTTAACTTTCTTCTTTAGATATATGCGTCCTTTAATAGATCTGGGACATATATTTATAGCTGTTCCTCCTCTATACAAAATTAGTTTTGATAAGAAAAATTTTGTTTATGCCTACACCGATGAACAGAGAGATAAAATATTAGAAGAAAATAAAGACAGAAAATATGATATACAAAGATATAAAGGTTTGGGTGAAATGAATGCTGACCAATTATGGGAAACTACTATGAACCCAGAAACAAGACTTATGTATCAGGTATTAACAGAAGATGCTGAAAAGGCAGATCAATTATTCTCTATGCTCATGGGTGATGAGGTTAAGCCTAGAAGAGAGTTTATTGAAGCTAATGCAAAATATGTTAAAAATTTGGATGTATAATTTTTACTATATAGATAAATAACTATATTTTGTAATTTCTTATTTTATTAAACTTTTATGCAGTGTTACGCAGCTAAAAGAAGTTTCTTATACTTTGGTGTGTACTTTGTTAAGAGTTTTTATACTTTGGATACATTTTGCAAAAGTGCAGATATTTAGCTTTATATATTTGTAAGATATGTAAAAAATGCACTCTTTTACAAAGCATATTCAAAGTATATAGATTATTATTATATCAATAAAATAGCTGTAGAAAAGTTGTTGCTAATATATAAAAAGTTAAAATTTTTTAGCATATAAAGCTGTTTGACTTTTCTAACTTTTATTTTATAATATTTCATATTAATAATTGATTTTTCATGTTAAAGATATATATTTTATTTAAGGAGGTAAAATTATGGATAATATATATGATTTAATTATAGTAGGAGGCGGCCCGGGTGGAATTGCTGCTGCTGTTGAGGCTGCTATACTTCAAATGCAAAAAGTGCTTCTTATAGAAAAAGGTGATAATCACTCTACTACTATTAGAAAATTTTATAAAGATGATAAAAGAGTAGACAAAGATTATAAAGGCGAAGCTTTAGATTTGAAAGGCAACATAAAATTTGAAACAGCAACTAAAGGCGATGTATTAGATTTATTTAGCGAATGTTTGTTTGGAAACTACATTGAAGCTATGTTTAATACTGAAGTTGAATCTATTAAAAAGAATGGTGAATATTTAGAAGTTACTACTGTTGATAATAAGAGTTATACTGCTAAATATGTTGTAGCTTCTATTGGTAAAATGGGAAGACCTAATAGACCTGATTATAATATACCTGCTAGTTTGAATGCTGTTGTAAACTTTAATATTTACAAATGTAAAGAAAATGAGAAAGTATTAGTAGTTGGAGGCGGAAACTCTGCTGTTGAGTATGCTTATCTTTTAGGTAAGGATAATGATGTTACAATTAATTATAGAAAAGCTGAGTTTACAAGACCTAATGAAAAGAACTTAGAAACTATTAAAGAAGATATTGCTAGTGGAAAAGTAAAACCAAGATTAGGTGTTGATATAAAATCTATAGAAGACAGCAACGGAAAAGTATTAGTACATTATGCTGATGGTGTTGATGATACTTATGACAGAGTGATATATGCTTTAGGAGGAGTTGCTCCAATAGATTTCTTAAAGAGATGTGATATAGAGTTAGATGAAAGCGGGGTGCCTATAGTTAATGAAATACATGAAAGTTCTGTTAAAAACTTATTTATAGCTGGAGATATATTATATAAATCTGGAGGTTCTATTGCTAAGGCTTTGAATGCTGGATTTGATATAGTTAAGCATATAGATACGTTAATGAAAAAATAATTTTGTTAGTAGGAGTATAAATTAAAATGTTAAAAGTACTTGCAGTTTGTGCTAATGGTTCTGGAACTAGTTTAATGATGGTAGAAAAAATTAAAAAAGTTTTAGAAAGTTTTAACATAAAATATGCTCAAATAGAACATTCTGATTTACAGAACAATAAAATAGATGAATATAATTTAATATTTTGCCCTTTTGCTTTTTTAGAAAGAGTAAAAGAAGCTGTAAAAGGTGATGCTAAAATTATAGGCATTAAAAACATATTATCTGAAGAAGAGTTTAAAAAACAAATTATAGATTCAGGTAATTTAGAAGAATTAAAAAAATTATAATAATTTTTTTAAATAATAAAAAGCGAAAGGTTAATTAAATCCCTTCGCTTTTTTTATTATAATGTTTTCAGCTATTAGGATATATCAATTTGTAATCTTTCTTTTTTCCTGCTTCAACATAATCTTTAGGCACTACTTTCCAATTATTAAGTTTTTCAACACTAATAGCATCATTTTGTTTTTCAAACCAATCTATAATATAATATCTCAAATCTTTATCTGTAGACTTTAATACCAAATCCATGTTTTGCAAAGTTTTTAAATCTATTTTAGCACCTTGTGATAAATGTCCTCCTCCTCCGTTTCCTCTATAAGAGTTAATAGCAACTTTATATTCTTTGTCCAATTCAAAAGCTCTTCCGTCAGTAAAAGATTCTATTGTAACTTTTTCTCCTCTAGGCTTAGTAACATCAACAATATAATTAATACCTCCAACACTTTCATAATTATAAGTAGGTGTGACTGTGTCATAAGAATTATATTTATATTACTTAAATACGAATTTGTTTAAATGTTTGTTGCATATTATATAATTATTGATATAATACGTGAATAGTTTTTTTAATATAAATTTTTCAATCGTGTGTAAAAGATGGTTATATGTTTTTTTGTATTTAAATAAAAATATTATGGAGTTGTATTATGAATATATGTTTAATATCAAATAATAATTATGTTGACTATGTTTCTTCATTAATCGTATCTATATTAAAAAATTCATCATTAAATGATAAATTTCACTTCCATATTATAGAAATTGATATTACAGATTATAATAAAGATAAGCTAAAAGAGCTAAAAAATATTAAAGATTTTGAAATATCTTTTTATAGACCTGAAAAATATATTAATAAAGCTAAAGAATTAAGTAATAGAGAACATAATAAATATTGGCATTATACTATATTTATTAAATTATTTATACCTCTTATATTAAAAGATTTGGATAATGTATTGTTTTTAGATTCTGATCAAATAGTTTTATCAAGTCTATCTAAATTTTATGAGTATAACATTTCTAATAGTTATCTTTTGGTTGTTAGGTTATTTGGACATAATATATCATGGATTGGAAATAATATTGAAAGCATTATGAATAAGTTTGGAGCTAATAAAAATGATTATATTAATGGTGGAATATTATTGTTTAATATAAAACATTTATATAATAATATTAAATATGATGAGTTATCAAAAAATATAGATGATGCTATAGATTATTTTGAAAAGATAGGAATTGGCTGGACAGAAGAATTAGTTTTTTTATATCTTTTTACAAAAAAAATATCATATATAGATTGTAATGTTGTATATGGTACAGATATAAACAACAATTCACCCAAATTAAGCAAATCTATAGAATTATTAGAAAGCAATAATAAAGATGAAATTAATATAATACATTTTAGTGCAAAAAATATTAAACCATTGTCTAATTATAAAAATATAGATATATATTATAATATATTTTGGGAATATTTTATTTTAACTCCATTTTTTAAAGAAAATACAATAAAATATATAAATATTTATAGTAATAATATATCAAAATATAACATAATAAAATTAAAATCAAATTTTATAAAAATTATTGATAAAATAGTATGGTATATACCCATTAAAAAAATCAGAAATTCTATTAGAGATAGTCTTACAAAAAAAATATTTGAATAAACTAATTATTTTGTAAAACCTTTGGTGTCGTCATAAAATTCTATATATTTTTTTACGCCTTTTGCTGTAGCTTTTACCATTTTTAGTCTTGTCTCTTTGTTTTTTAAGAACTTAGCATCATCTGGATTAGTTATAAATCCAACCTCTATAAGTGTAGAAGGCATTATCGCACCTTTTAAAACATAAAATAATGCATTTTGTACAGGTTTATTTCTTTTTGATACACCAGATACTTTATAAACTTCATCTGTAATAGACTCTGCCAATATTCTGCTTTCTTTTTGATACTGCTCTATAAGCATATAATTATGTGTAACTTGTGATGAATAGTCTTCGTATTTTGCTGAATCTATTTTATC
Organism: Brachyspira sp. SAP_772; assembly: GCF_009755885.1. NCBI lineage: Bacteria > Pseudomonadati > Spirochaetota > Spirochaetia > Brachyspirales > Brachyspiraceae > Brachyspira > Brachyspira sp. SAP_772. Next base: position 1,167,728 of record NZ_VYIX01000001.1, read on the forward strand.
AAACTTTACCAATGCATCATTTTCAAACATAGACACTGCCCTAGCATATTCGCTTGATTCCTGAGCACTTACAAAATATGCCTCAAAACCCTTAGCACTAGAACTTAATGAAGCATTGGCATGAACACTTATTAATAATGCATTATTTGCTTTTTCTGTGTTTATTTTTGCTGCAGTATTTGCTATTTCAAAACGCTCTGCAAGAGTTGGATATGTGTCATTTGTTCTCGTTAATACTATTTTTACATTTGGCAGTATATTTTCTAATTCTTTTTTAAGCTCTAAAGAAAATGACAAAACTATATCTTTTTCATATATCTTTCCAACACCAATAGAACCGGGATCTCTTCCGCCATGTCCGGGGTCTATTATTATTGTTGTTATGCCTTTAGAATCAAATTTATTTTTTGCTGGGTTAAAAGCTTTTTTTAATTCTTCTGCTGTAATATTTAAATTGTTTAATTTTATCTTATCATTATTCTCTGGATATAATAAAAAGTAAGTATTAAATAGAGCTAATACCAAAAATAATATTATTCTTCTTTTATTTCCTCTGAATAACCACAATCTTCCTTGATACAAACCTTAAACAATCCTTTGTTTTTAATATTCTTCTCTACCATAAGCCCATTACATTTAGGACAAGGCTCAAGCAAAGGTTTATCCCAACTTACAAAATCGCATTTAGGATAATTGGAACAACCATAAAACTCTCTTCCTCTCTTAGAACGCTTTAATGTAATATCTCCTCCACATTTAGGACAAACACCAAAAGATATACCTTTAGTGTTCTTACATTCAGGAAAACCAGAACAAGCAATAAAATATCCGTATCTTCCTAAGCGTTTAATCATCTTCTTGCCGCATTTCTCACATACAAAATCAGTCTCTTCATTGAAGAAATCTTTCATATTGTGAATATTTTCTGTGGCAGTTTTGAGCGTATCCAAAAAATGAGGATAGAACTCTTTTAATATATTATTCCATTCAACATTATCGTCTTCTATTTTATCAAGTTTACTTTCCATGTCGGCAGTAAAGTGAATATTTACAAGTTCTGGGAAATTTTCGCTTATAAGTTCATTAACAAGCTTTCCAAGCTCTGTTGGTACAAGCTGTTTGCCTTTTCTCTGTACATAATGCCTTGATATAATTGTTTTAATTGTTGGAGCATAAGTAGAAGGTCTGCCTATACCTGATTCTTCAAGTATTTTTACAAGTGAAGCATCTGTATATCTTGGAGGAGGTGTTGTAAAATGCTGCTGAGGATTATGCTCTACAAAATCGCATACTTCACCATTAGATAAACTAGGCATTTTTGAAGCCTTTTCTTTATCCTCTTTGTCTATAGTAAGCACTTTCATAAATCCGTCAAACTCTATTTTTGATGAAGAAACAGCAAACTCACAATCACCCGCAACAATTACTGCTCTTGTATTTTTCATTTTTGCAGGAAGCATCTGTGAAGAAACAAATCTCTCCCATATAAGTTTATAAAGTTTATATTGATCTGTTTTTAAATATTCTTTAACGCTCTCTGGTGTTAAAAATACATTAGTAGGTCTTATAGCTTCGTGAGCATCTTGTGCATTCTTTTTTACAGAATAATTTGGAGGCTCTGGAGGAAGATAATTGCTTCCATATTCCTTTTGTATAAAATCCCTCGCCTGCTCTTGTGCCACTGGAGATATTCTCACGCTATCAGTACGCATATATGTTATAAGCCCTGTAGCCTCTCCTGCTATAGAAACTCCTTCATAGAGTGTTTGTGCTATTTGCATTGTCTTTGATGAGTTATAACCTAAAGATGTGCTTGCTGCCTGCTGTAATTTACTTGTAGTGTATGGAGCTGTTGGGTTTCTTAATCTGTCTTTTATCTCTATGTTTGATACTGTGTAATTTTTATCTTTTAAATGCTCCATTATGGCATCAACATCTTCTTTTGTTTTTAATTCTGGCTTTTCACCTTTATATTTCTGAAGCTCTGCCAAAAACTCTTTATTTTTATGCTTTAAAAATACTCCAAATGTCCAATATTCTACAGGAACAAATGTTTCAATCTCATCTTCTCTGTTGCAAATTATAAGCAAAGCAACATTTTGTACCCTTCCTGCAGAAAGTCCTCTTTTTATCTTCTCCCAAAGTAAAGGACTCAAATTATAACCAATAAGTCTGTCTAATACCCTTCTTGCTTTTTGGGCATTTACTTTTGCTATGTCTATATCCCTAGGTTTATCAATGGCTTCTTTAAGTGCATCTTTTGTAATCTCATGAAAAACTATTCTCTTTATAGGTACAGCAGAGTTAATGCTTCTTATCTTGTTTCCTATGTGCCAAGCTATACTCTCCCCTTCCCTATCATCATCAGCTGCAAGTAATACCTCTTCAGATTTCTTTGCCTCTTTTTTAAGCTCATTTAATATCTTGGCTCTTCCCCTTATTGTTATATATTCTGGCTCAAAACCATTGTCTACATCTATAGCTAGTCTGCTTCTTGGTAAATCTATTAAATGCCCCATTGATGATAATACTACATAATCTGAACCTAAATATCTATTTATAGTCTTTGCCTTAGCTGGGGACTCAACTATTACTAATTTCTTTTTGGTAGTTTTCTTTTCTTTAGTTTTTGTAGCCATTTTTTTATATCCTTAATTTTTTATTTCTCTATACTATAATATTTTCCAGATAACTGCTTTATAAAACCATTAATCTCTAATTGCATAAGCAAAGATGTTACAACCTGAACTTTCATATTAGTTTTTTCTATTATATCGTCTATGTGTATTTTTTCAACCTCGCTTATTATATTATAAATAAAAGCTTCATCATCTTCTAAATTAGGTTTTACAACAACATCCTTTACTTTACCATTTTGTTTTTTATTTTGTTTCTTGTTTTCTTTCTTCTCTAATTTCTTCTCTTGTTTTGAAACCTTATTATTTTCTTTAACATCATTAACCTTATTAACTTTTTTTACTTTTTTAACTTCTCTAGTTTTGTTAATATTGCCGCCTTCAAAATATTTAAGCTTCATCTTAACATAATTTTCATCATTAGAAAATATATCATCAAAATCTTCTAATATGTCTAATATATTATAGGCTATTTTGGCACCGTCCTTATAAAGTTTATGATTGCCGTAATATTCTTTTAACTTTTCATCGTATGGAGCTATATAAACATCTCTGCCTTGATTGAGTGCAAAATCTACAGTTATTAAAGCACCCGATTTACTAGAAGCCTCAACCATAACAACAGCATAAGAAAGTCCTGATATTATTCTGTTTCTTCTTGGGAAATTTGTTTTATCCGGCTTTCTTCCTACTTCAAACTCACTTACTATAAGCCCCTTTTCTATTAACTTATTATAAACCTTTAAATTCTCTGAAGGATAAACATTGTCTATTCCGCAGCCCAAAACCGCTACAGTATTAGCCCCAGAACTTATAGCCCCAATATGTGCCTCTTTATCTACTCCCTTAGCCATGCCAGATACTACTGAAATATTTAATGCTGAAAGCTTTGAAGATATATCAAAAGCATATTTACAACTTTTATCTGTGGGAAACCTTGTGCCTACCACTCCTATAGAATTTCTTCTTAACTTTTTTAAATCCCCTTTATAATAAAGTATATACGGAGGATTGTCTATTTGCTTTAAGTTAAACGGATAGTCTTTATCAAATAAACTTAATATGCCAATATTATGACTTTTTGATTTTTCTATTATATCGTTTGCTTTGTCTAATATTTCATTTTTATTAAAATTGCCTATTTGTGATTTGAACTTCTTTTCTAATAGCAATTTTATATTCTCTTCTTTGTCTTCAAAAATATTTTCTACAGAGTCATAATGAGTGATAAGCTCTGATATTCTTTTGTCGCCTACTTTGTCAATCTGATTTAAAGCTATTAGATATATGTTCTTTCTATTATCACTATGCATCAACAATTCTCCGTAAACCCGCTCTAATTCATTTGATTTATTATTTGATTTATGTTATTCAAAGCCGTTTGCTTTATGTTGTTTTCTTTTGCTAAAGACACTATCTTTCTATAGGCTTCTATTGATTCTTTGCCGTTTCCTAAACTATATTGTATGCGTGCAAGTATAAACAAATAATCTATATTGTTGGGGTCAGTTTCGAGAGATTTATTTATTAGGCTTAATGCTTCTTCATAGTAGTTTTGCTGTATGCCCCTAAGTGATGATAACGCTGCATAGTAGTTTGGGTTTTGCGGGTCTTTACTTATGGCAAACTGTATGTTGTTTTCTGCACGGGATAAAAAGTTTGTTTTTTGTGTTTCATTGTCGGCACTCTCTGCAAGGTTTGCATACGATAATCCTAAACCATAACGCAAGTACGGGCTGTTGGGAAGAATTTTTAAAGCCTCTGTAAAATATTTTGCAGCATAGGCATATTGCTTTTTTGCTAGGCTTCTTTCTGCCAAAACTCTATATACTGCCCCTAACCTATCTTGAGCATAAATCTTTTGGTTTATTATGTCGTTGTAGGTGTCTGTAATATCGAGAAGGGCTTTGTCATCATCTTCATTTTTGCCTTTCTCATAAAGATTGTAGGCACGGTTGAGATTAAATCTGTTTTTAAATACCTGATCGCAAGACATCAAAAAAAAGCAAGAAAAAACAAATAATGATATTTTTAAAAATTTCTTCATATCAAAAAACCTCATAATAAAAAACCCTCACATAAGGAAATATACTATATTATATAAAAAAGTAAAGAATTAATTAATAATTATGTTTATATAAATACTTGCTAAAAAAACAAAAAGTAATATAATTTAATGTAGGTTTTTAAAGTAATATTAAAAAATAAATTACTTTTAACCGAAATTTGAGTAAGTAATTTGTAAAATTTACTTGACTTTATATTTTATTTTAATATATTTTATATATAGAAAGGATAAATATGTAAAGTTCTTTCTATGTTATGTTCTTTTTGGAAATAATAAATTGCTAAAAAAAACTTTGCTGGAAGAGAAGTTAAGAGCAATTTTTATTTTAATAAAAAAAATAATAAATAAGCAAAAAAATTTTATATAAGGAGATTTATATGAGTAAAAAGATTATTTATTTATTATCATTACTTATGGCTTTAAGCTTAGTGTTTGCAAGCTGTAAGAAAAACAGCGTTACAGACGCTCTTCAAAATCAGCCTGATACACCTGATACCACTAAACCACCTACAGAAGATTTAACTGGCGGTCTATTTACAGATGCGGATAAACTAGCTGGATATGCAACAAAACCAGTACAAGAGACAGAAGTTGCTAAATATTACAACAAAGACTATATGCGTAACCCAGTAATCACTGTAGTAAATGGTACAAATGTAGTTATATTTTATGAGGTAAGATACCAAACTCCAGGTGCTGGCAACGACGTAGCTTTAACAGGTACTAATGCTGTAGATATAGTTTATATACAAAGTTATGATGGTGGTGTAAGTTTTGACACTACTATAGGTGACCCTAAATATGTAGGCGGAAGCAAAACAACTGACCCTAAAAATTCTCATGGTGCTCCTATAGTTTTCTATGATAAAACACATAAAAAAATTGTAGTAGTAGCTTCAGCAGGTATAGGTCTTTCTTCTGGTACTTTACAAAATGGTTCATCAAAAATAGAATACTCTGTAGCACCTATTAATGATGATGGCAGTGTAGGAAACTTCGGTCAATGGAGAGAAGTTAGTGTTTCTGACGGAACAGGAAACTTTAAACAGTTTGGTACACATTCTGCAAGAGGAACTGTTTATAATAATAACCTTCTTCTTCCTGTTACATTAGTTACTTATAACCAAGCAAATGTGAGCCAATCAACATTTGGTTATTCAGTTTATCAAGGAACAACTACTGATAATGGAACAACATATAGTTGGAAAAAATTACATGGTCCTGTAACTATGTCTAGTACTGCAGTAAAAGAAACACGTATAGTATCAGCAACTAGTGAAAGCGCATATACATCTATATCTGTACCTGCTGGTGATGCTAACTTATACCAAGCTGCAAATGGTGCTGTACCTAATCCTACTTCTATAAAAGCTGGTGACGGTTCTGCTGGTACTTTAGTTGTTAAAGATTGGAAAGGTGCAACTTCATATAGTCCTTCTGATTATGCTGGTACTTTTGATACAGCAAATGGTACGCCACAAGCTATAGTTTCTCATGTTTTGAATACTGAATCAAACTTGGCTGTAAGATTAGTTGATGGTAATTTTAAAACACAACAAAAGAACTCCTTTAACCTTGGAGGTTCTTATGCAAGAAACTCTAAATCATCTTCTTTAGATATATTGAAAGATGGTACTATAGTTATGGCTGCTGAAGGTGGTGTAGCTGATTCTACTGTTAAAGGTAGTCAAACATTCTACATCTACTTCAATAGATATACTCAGGCTTATCTTACTGCTCAAACAGGTAACTAATAACTGCAGATAATACGGTAAATAAAAAGAAGGATGCATTTTACTAGTGTGTCCTTCTTTGTTGTAAAATAAAGGTTTTATTTAAAATGATGAAAAAAATTGTAATTTTACTGATGTCCTTTATATTATTAAGCTGTGGAACTACCTATATGCTTTCAAGCTTTTATACAAGAGATTATGACCTAAATTGGATGCTTACACCTTCAGAACAGACCGACCTTAATTTTAGAAGTACTCCTATAGGAACAAAAAATTATAATTTTAATTCTCCTTCTTTAATTAGCACTAAAGATAATTACATATTATTCTTTTATGAAAAAAGAAATAATAATAATAGTGCTATTATAGGAGTAGACGGAAACACAGCAAACAGCACAGAAGTTTATGCGGCTATTTCTAAAAATGCCCAAAATTTTACTGTTGTTTCACAACTTATAGGCGGTTCTAGTTCAAAGTCTCATGGTTCACCTATTTCATTTTTAAATAACAACTCAGATATTGTGGTATTGGCTATTAGCGGAAGCGGTTTTGGAGGAGCTGGAACAACTGGAGATTCTTTAATATCAAAATCCGTAAGCGTTCCTAATGGTGCTTATAGATATTGGACAGATTGGGAAGATTTAGACACTAATATATTTGAACCTCTTTTTAAAGCTGGTTTTGATAGATTTTATACAAGCCCAGACAGCGGAGTTACTTTACGCAATGGCACTTTAGCATGTATTATAGATTATAAAAATTCTACTAATAGCACTAGAGCAGAAGGTTTTGCTATTCTTTATTCTACAGACGACGGAAATACTTGGAAAATAGGCTCAAGAGCAGCTTATACAGACCATAGATTTGCAAAAATAATAGCAGAAAGAAATGACGGCAAATTGCTTATAGCTGCAGTTGAAAATAGCAATAATGATTATAATAAGCAAGCAAATTTAGTTTGGTTTTTGGCAGATTCTTTAGAAGGCAATATATCAAGCTTTACTGTTAATGGTTTGAAAGAGCATAATTGCGGAAGCACTGCAGGAGGAAAAATAACATTGTCTGAAAATGGAGTTTCTAGAGAAGCTATTTTATTATTACATTCATACCCTAACCGTGAAACAGTAAATCCAAATGGTGTTGTCAATAATGTAGTAAATGCAAATGCTTTGTATGTAAGTTTTGATAATGGTCAAAATTGGAATATGATAACAAACATATTTTATCCTCTTAGCAAAGGTAGTGGTGATTTTTATGTTTATGATGACTATGATAATATGAGTTCTTTTAGGCAGAGCATGAAAATTTTTAAAGACGGAACAATAGCCTCTGTAATTGAAAACGGCGGGTATACTATAACAGGCTTTAATCTTGTTTACAGGAGATTTAGTTTAAGTGCTATATCGGACGGTAAATACAAATATGAAGGCTTATAATTTTATTAATAAAAAAGAGAGTGTTAAGCTCTCTTTTTTTGTTTTAAATATTTCATAATCCCCTACCCTTTTGTAAAAAATTCAATATTTTTATGTTATTTTTGTAAAAAACATTTGACTTTATTTGCATATATTACTATACTGTTAAAATATGAGTAATATTCTAGGGGGTCTATATGAAAAAGATTATTTATTCATTTTTGATAATATCTTTTTTAATGGCTATAAGCTGTAAAGACATGGGTAGTCTGCAAGATCAATTAAGCAATTTAGGTAAACCACCTGAAGAAATAGAAATACCAGATGGAGTTACTGATCCAGATACAGGACTTATAAAACCTGACGATGGAGATAGCGGCAGTACAGGCGGTGATAACACAGGAGGAGGCACTACAGGCGGCGGAAGTACTGGAGGCAGCGGAAGCACAGGCGGAAGCACTACTACTGGTCCTACTTATACTGTTTCATCAGATTTTCAAAGCAATAGCCCTATGAGAAGAAAAGTACTTCTTCAAGGTGTTGGTAATGCGTATTATAGAAATCCTGTTCTTGTGGTAGTTGGGGGAAATAGAATTTTTGCTTTCTCTGAAAAAAGGTATGTAAACTCTTCTGCTGGTAAAGATGTTGGTGTAGATGGTAAAACTAAAGTTGATATAGTTTATATGGTGAGTGCAAACAGCGGAAATGATTGGAGTGAGCATGAAAGTTATGTTAATCCAAACAATACAGAAACAACTAGTATAAATGATTCACACAGCGGTCATGTGGTATTTAAATATTCAGACACAAAAATAGTAATTGTTGCATCTGCAGGTGCAGGTTTAGCAAGAACAGATGAAGACCCAGACAAAAAAGATCCTCCTTCAAGAGTGGATTATATAGTTGGTACTGTTGATGGAACTAAAATTACTTGGGGCAATTGGCAGGAAGTAAGAACATCAGAAGGCACACCATTAGAAAAAGCTAGAAAGACTTGTGCTTTATATTTAAATGTAACTTGGAACAACAGAAACTATTCTCAAGTAGGTACGCAATCTGCAAGAGGCTATGTAATGACATCTGGAACGACATATATGATTATGCCTATTATATTTGCACACATGGGTCAAAACTCTAATTTATATGAGCTTATGGGAAGATATGTGTTAAAAGGAGAACTTAATAATGATACTGTAACTTGGACAGAGTATGAAAGTCCTGTTGCATATGGCGGATATGGTTCTGATTTTAATGGAAAAGTTGGAATGTGGAAAGAGACACAAGTTATAAGTGCTGGTGTTAATAATATTAAATACCTAGTTAGTCCTAGTGCGTTATGGAGACATTTCAAATTAGGCATTGTTACAGAGTCAGGAGCTAAGCCAAAAGATACTTCAATAACAGCTTCAGAGGGTTCTATAGGTTATTACAATGTAGGCACAAAGTGGTTTGGTACTTGGGAATACCCTATTAAGGATGGTTGGATACAAGGAACTAATAATAGTTCTCGTTCAAGCGGAATATTAATAGTTACTAAATACAAAGATGGTGTTGTATATAGAGATTTAACTATGTATTTGGTAAATGATAGTATTGGTATTAAAGGAAACGGTTTTGTAATAAATGCTGTTGGAAGATCTGCTTCTGTGGATATGTTGGCTGATGGTACTATAGTTACTTATGCCGAAGAAGGCAGTGATTATTATAATTACTTCAATGTATTTACAAGATATTCTCAAGCTTATATTGCTAAGAAGACTGGAAACGTTAATTAAAATATAAATATTAATAAAAATTAAAGAGAGTGTATATTTTTTATATGCTCTCTTTTTTATTTTAACAAAATTATTCTAATATAAAAAATCAATAAAAAAATAGTTCTCAAAAAATTAAAAGATTTATTTTTAAATGATAATTCTATATTTTTTTAATAAAACATATCTTATAAATATAGAAAAAACAATAAAAAGTATATAATTTTAATTTTTATTTAAAATTTAAGTGAATTCAAGTAAATAAATATAAAATTTTGCTTGACTTTAGTTTTTTATTCAATATACTTAAATATAGACGGGGTGGGTATAAATCTTTTTCTATAATATGATCTTTTGGAAATAATAAATCGATTAAAAAAACTTTGCTGTAAAAAAATTGGAAGTAATTTTTATTTTAATAAATAGGCAAAAAATTATATTTATGGAGATTTTTATGAGTAAAAAGATTATTTATTTATTGTTTTTAGTTGTAGCTTTAATCTTAGCATTTGCAAGCTGTAAGAAAGATAACGGTTTAAATCCCACTGTCTTTAAGAGTAACCCAAATAAAGAAGAAGTAATAAAAACGAATACAGGCGGTTTATATAAAGACTGGGATTCAATAAAAGACTTAACTGTTATACAAGACTTTCCTGTTATAGATGAATCAAAATCAGATAAATACTATTATAGAAACCCTATAATAGTTTCTTTGGTTGATAATGCTATCATAATGATAATTGAGAAAAGAATTGGTTTTAAAGGTTCTGAAAATGACATAGGTATAAACGGTGAAGGACCAGTAGATATAGTATATTCAACGTCTTTTGGCGGTGATTATTGGACTCCATTATCTACATTTGGTAATAATATATTTGGTGATTCTTCAACTGGTGCTGATGATGCTGTTTCTTCTCCTATAGTATATTATAAAAAACCTTCTTCTGGTAATACTACTAAAATGTATATAATAGCTTCTGCTGGTGCTGGTTTATCTCGTACTGATACAGCATATTCAAATAGAAATCCTCAGTCAAAACTTAAATATTTTGTTTGTGATATTTATTCCTCTAATAAAGACATTAGTATAACATGGAAAGGAGACTGGAAAGAGCTAACAATAACTGACCCTAGTCTTTCAGATATACAGTTTGGTACACATTCTGCAAGAGGAGTATTTATTTCTGATAATAAATTAGTTCTTCCTATAATAACAGCAGACTTAGGTGTTAATAATAATATTAAAGATGCAATGGGAGTGAAGTTCTTTGAGATTCAAATTAGTGCTGATAAAAATACCCTTACTATGGGTAATCAAATTGGTACAACAATAGAGTTTGATAAAGATAGTAGCGGTAAGTTTAGTATGTATAAAGAAGTAGAAGCAGTAGCTTATGATACTGATAAAGTAACTTATTTGGCAGTTCCTAACCCATCAAGAAATAATTATACTATGGGAAAAGGGGACAGCAGCAGTCAAACTGTAACAGCACTTACAGGATTAAAAGGTTCAGAAGGTTCTTTCGGTTTTTTGAAAATAAATAATGGTTGGTATGGTGCACAAGAATATAATCCAAATGCATATGCTTCAAATCCTTCAACTGCTGGTAATAGTGCTGGTAGTACAGTTTCAACTGCAATATTGTTCTCACATGTAGCATCTAAGGTTGGAAAAAATTATTTGTATATTCTTAACAGTGATTATACTCCTAAAGGCGGCGGTTTACAAATAGCTAAAACAAGTAAAAGCTCTTCTATAGATATATTGTCAGATGGTACTATAATTATGGCTACTGAAAAAGAAAGAAACCCTAATGTTGATGGCAATAAATTTAGTATATTCTTCAGCAGATATACTCAAAAATATTTAGCTGAAAACATAAAATAATTTAGAAATTAAATAGTTATGCTAGGAATATGTTTGATAGTGTCAAGTATATTTCTTGTTGTATTTTTTATTAGGAGAATACAAGTGAAAGAAATTATTTATATTATTTACTCTAATCAGTTGCGGCAGTGATTACTTTTATAAAATTATATTAAAATAAATTAAAAAATGCTTGTAAAAAAAAGTAAAAGATTTATAATTATTTTGTATGAAATTTTGATATTTATTTATAATAAAATATATATTATAGAGGTGTATAAATAATAAAAATATACAATTTAATTTTTATTTGAATTTTATTAAAAAAATAAGTGAATTCAAGTAAATAAATATAAAATTTTGCTTGAATTTAGTTTTTTTATTTAATATACTTAAATATAGATGTAAGGGGTATAAGGTATAAAGTTTTTCTATAATTCGGTCTTTTGAAAATAATAAATTGCTAAAAAACTTTGCTAAAAAAGAAGTTAAAGGCAATTTTTATTTAAATAATAAGGTAACAATTTTATTTTATGGAGATTATTATGAGTAAAAAGATTATTTATTTATTGTCTTTAGTTGTGGTTTTAAGCTTGTTATTTGCAAGTTGTAAGAAGGATAACGGTTTTAGTCCTATCAAAGATAAGAATGAAAATTCAGAAGATGAAATAAAAAATAATACAGGCGGTGTGATAGACAACTGGGAGGGTTTGGAAGAATATGCTGAGAAACCTATACAAGATTATGCTGTTATAGATGTTTCAAAATCAGGCAGTGACTATTATAGAAACCCTGTAGTTGTTGCTTTAGGCGGATCAAATGTATTAATAATCACTGAAAAAAGAATCGGTTTTAAAGGTTCAGAAAACGATGTAGGTGTAGATGGTAAAAATAGAACAGATATAGTATATTTATTGAGTAGTAATGCAGGCGATAGCTTTGCAAGTGCACAGACAGTTGGAAGTGCATCAACTAGCGGCAGTGACGCTGTTTGTTCTCCTATAGTATATTATAAGAAACCTTCTTCTGGTACTACTGCTAAAATATATATAATAGCCTCTTCTGGTGCTGGTTTATCTCGTACTGATACAGCATATACAGATAGAGATATTAAATCAAAGCTTAAATATATTGTTGGTACAGTTAGCGGTATTGATGGAAAAGCTACTGTAAGTTGGGATGCAGGTTGGCAAGATTTAAGTTGGACAGATAGCGGATCTGCACAGTATGGTACACACAGTGCAAGAGGTGTAATGGGTGATGATGGCAGTTTAATTCTTCCTGTAATATTTACAGAAGCGAACACGGGAGGTCTTGGTACTATTAGTGACCCTAAAGAGCGTTTGATGATGAATATATTTAAAATTGATAATAATAATTTTTCTATTGTAAATAATAATTCATTTGGTTTGTCTAGTTTCACACCGCTTGCTGCAGATACAAATTTCAACTCATATAAAGCAGCATCAGTAATAAGTTATAGTAGTACTGAACGAACTATAGACTATCTTTGTGTACCAACCGAGGAACCAATGAAAATTATGAAATGGGTGCATCGTGATGACCAAAATTCAGATAATTATTGGTCAATAACGGGTGGTTATGTTACTTTATTATCTAGCGGTGATGGCTCTTTCGGTTTCTTGAAAATAGATAACGGTTGGTATGGTACTAATGAGTATGATCCTTCAGTATATGCTTCAAATCCTGCAAATGCTGGCAGTAGTGTTGATAGTAAATCTTTGTTATCACATGCATTGCCTATGAATAATGGTGGAAAAGGCTATTTAATTTTCTATTATCTTGATATACATCAAGCTGGTGGTGGTATAGTACAAGCTAAAACAAGTAAAAGTTCTTCTATAGATATATTGCCAGATGGTACTATAATTATGGCTACCGAAAAAGAAAGAGATCCTAATGCTGATGGTAATAAATTTAGTATATTCTTCAGCAGATACACTCAAAAATATATATCAAAATAAAATAATTTGGAAAGATATTAATTAAATAATTATGCAAGGGATATATTTTTTCAAGTATATCCCTTGTTTTATGATTTTTTATTTAATAAATAATAAGGATAAAAATTATACATGGAGATTATTATGAGTAAGAAGATTATTTATTTATTGTTTTTACTTATGGCTTTAACCTTAGCGTTTGCAAGCTGTAAGAAAGATAACGGTTTAAATCCTACAACAGGATTTAACAACCCAATCATTCCAAGCGTTACCAACAGTATAAAAGATGAAGATAAAAATGTACAAACGAATACAGGCGGTTTATATGAAGATTGGGATTCAATAAAAGATTTAACTGTTATAGAAAACTATGCTGCTATAGATAAAGCAAGAGCAGGTACTAACTATTATAGAAATCCTATAGTAGTTGCATTAGGTTATAAGACTGTTATGATAATATTTGAGAGTAGAATGGGTTTCGGAGGTTCCGAAAACGGCACAGGTGTAAATGGTAAAGACCCAGTAGCTTTGGCATATACAATAGGTGTTAACTCTGGCGATCCTAATGACTTTTATAAAATAGCTCAGCCTAGTAGTTTTCAAACCGGTCCTGAGTACTATGTTTCTGATTTTGTAGTATATTATCAGAAACTTCCTACTAGTGATACTGCTACATTATATATAATAGCTTCTTCTGGTGCTGGTTTATCTCGTACTAATACACCATATGCAAGTAGAACTATTAAATCAAAACTTAGATATATGGCTTGCACTATTACTACTAGTCCTACTTCTGCTGATTTTCGATGGAACGATGACTGGACAGATTTAGAAATAACTGATTCTAGTCTTTCAGATATACAGTTTGGTACGCATTCTGCAAGAGGAGTTATTGCTTCTGACGGCAGTTTAATTCTTCCTATAATAACAGCAGACTTAGGTACTACTAGTGAGCCTAAAGAAAATATGGGCGTTAGATTCTATAAAGTTAATGCTAACGGTAGAACTCTTACACTTGGGTCACAAATTGGCAGAAGTATAGAATTTAAAGACAGTAGTAATTATAAAGAAGTACAAGCTGTAGCTTATGATGCTAGTAAAGTAACTTATTTGGCAATACCTAACTCATCAAGAAATAATTATACTATGGGAAAAGGTACTAGTGCTAATTCAACTGTAACAGCACTTACAGGAGTAAAAGGTTCAGATGGTTCTTTCGGCTTCTTGAAAATATCTAAAGGCTGGTATGGCACTAATCAGTATGATCCTAAACTATATGTTACTAGTCCTTCAACTGCCGGCAGTAAAGCTGAAGATACAATATTGTTCTCACATACGGAATCTAAGCTTGGAGCAAATTATTTGTATATGCTAAATGATTATTATACTTCTAAAGGCAAGTCAATACTTCAAATAGGCGAAACAAGTAAAAGTTCTTCTATAGATGTATTGGCAGATGGTACTATAATTATGGCTTCTGAAAGAGATGGAGAGGAAACGGCTAATGGTTTGAAATTTAGTATATACTTCAGCAGATATACTCAAAAATATTTAGCTGAACAATTAAAATAATTTTGAAGATACTAATATTGAATAGTTATGCAAGGGGTATATTTTTCAAGTATATCCCTTGTTTTATTATTTACTTAAGCAGTTACAGCACTAGTTATTTTTATTCAATATTTTATTTAATTTATAATTTTAATCCAGTATTTAGTTTTATGCCCTCTTTTTTATTTTAAATACATTTTTTTATATTATTAAATTTAAATTATTTACTAAAAATTAATTTTATTGTATAATAATTGCAACAATTTTTTTAAGGAGTATAATTAATGAGGCTTGAAGATTTAAAACATGAAAAGCTTAAAGCTTGGATAAAAGAAGTAGCTGATATGTGCGAACCTAAAGATATATATGTTTGCGATGGAAGTAAAGAAGAATATGACAGCTGTATGCAAGGGCTTGTTGATTTAGGTTTAGCTCATCCATTAACAAAAAGACCGCATAGCCATTCATTTAGAAGTGACCCTTCTGACGTGGCTCGTGTTGAAGACAGAACTTATATTAGTTATCCTAATAAAGAAGATGCAGGTCCTACTAACAACTGGATGTCTCCAGATGAATTAAAAAGCACTATGAAAGGTTTATATAAAGGTTGTATGAAAAATAGAACTATGTATGTTATTCCTTTCTCTATGGGTCCTGTTGGTTCTCCTATAGCTAAAATTGGTGTTGAGCTTACTGACAGTGCTTATGTTGTATGTAACATGCATATAATGACTAGAGTTGGTACTAAAGTATTAGATGTATTAGGTACTGATGGTGAGTTTATACCTTGTTTACATTCTGTAGGTGCTCCTCTTGCTGATGGTGAAAAAGACACTAAATGGCCTTGTGCACCAATAGAGAAAAAATATATTTCTCATTTCCCTGATGAAAACTTAATATGGTCTTATGGTTCTGGTTACGGCGGAAACGCTTTACTTGGTAAAAAATGTTTTGCTTTACGTATTGCTTCTGCTATGGCTAGAAGAGAAGGTTGGATGGCAGAACATATGCTTATTTTACGCCTAACTAATCCTGAAGGTAAAAGATTCCACATTGCTGCTGCATTCCCTAGTGCTTGCGGTAAAACTAACCTTGCTATGTTACAGCCTACAATTCCTGGTTGGAAATGTGAAACTATAGGTGACGATATTGCTTGGATGAAAATAAATCCTGAAGACGGAAGACTTTATGCTATTAACCCAGAAGCTGGTTTCTTTGGTGTAGCTCCCGGTACTTCTTATGATTCTAACCCTATGGCTATGGATTCAATAAAAGAAAACACTATATTCACTAACTGTGTAGAAACAGATGACGGTGATGTATGGTGGGAAGGTATGGGACCTGCTCCTAAACATGGTAAAGACTGGAAAGGTAATGACTGGACTCCAGAAAGCGGAGAGAAAGGTGCTCACCCTAATGCTAGATTTACAGCTCCTGCTAGACAATGTCCTGTTATATGTAAAGACTGGGAAGACCCTAAAGGTGTGCCTATAGATATATTTATCTTTGGTGGAAGAAGAGCTTCTGTTATGCCATTAGTACATGAATCTTACAGCTGGGATCATGGTGTATTTATGGGTTCTACTGCTGCTAGTGAAACTACTGCTGCTAACATTGGTGCTGCTGGTCAGTTAAGATTTGACCCATTTGCTATGCTTCCTTTTGCTGGTTACAATATGGGCGATTATATGAACCACTGGCTTGAAATGGGAGATAAATTAGGCGATAAAGCTCCTAGAATCTTCTATGTAAACTGGTTTAGAAAAGATGCTGACGGTAAATGGTTATGGCCTGGATTTGGTGATAACTCAAGAGTCTTAAAATGGATGTGTGAAAGAGTTGAAGGTAAAATTGATGCTGTTGACACTCCTATAGGTAAAATGCCTAAAGATGGTGATTTAGACCTTAAAGGTTTAGATATTCCTGAAGCTGATTTCAAAGAGCTTATGAGAGTAGATGTTGAGGCTTGGAAAGATCAAGCTAATCAGATTGAAGCTCATTATGCTAAATTTGGTTCAAGACTTCCAGAAAGACTTAAAAAACAATTAGAAGAATTAAGAGCTAGATTAAGCAAATAATTTAGTTTTTCTTAGAAATATTTAAGCCAATAGTTTAATAAAAACATTAAGCTATTGGCTTTTTTAGTATATAATAAATAACTATATTTTGTAATGTAAGTTTTTGTTTTATTCAACTTTTTCCAACTGCAAAAATTTTTTACCTTTTTAGTGTGCTTCGTAAAAGTGCTATAGCTTTATATATTTGTAATATGTATAAAATATAAAGCAATACCTGCTTTTAGCTAAAAATGCAGTCTTTTTGCTTCTTTGTGTCAATCCCACAGGTACTTACTATGGTCGCCCTGAAGGACTCATTTCAGTCGCAAAATAGAGGCACTCTTCACAGCGGGAAAGCACCACAAATAAAAAACTAAAAAAATAAACTTTTAGTATATATTTAAAGAATTATTTTTTATCAACTTTTTCCCGTAGCTACGCTCTGCGGACTTCGTCAAAGTTGCAAAAAGTACAAGTACTATAGCTAATATATTAGGAATATGTATTAATATAAAATAATATTTGTATTTTAATCTAAAAAATGCAGCCTTTTTGTTTCTTTGACGAAGCAGCATCACGACCTTAAAAATTTTCAGTATATATAAAAATAGGCTCGAATCTATTAATTCAAGCCTAATATAAATATATTAAATTATTATTAAAAACTATTCTAAATAACAGTGATGGAATCTGTGGAAACCTAAAGAGTCATAATATACGCCTTTAAGTTTTGGAGATACTAAAAGAGGCTCCGTATAGAAATATATTGGTATTATAGCTTCCTCTTTCATAAGCATCTCTTCTGCCTTATGCATAGTCTCCATTCTAAACTTTTGATCTCCTGAAAGCATAACTTCATTTATCATATCATCATAAGCTTTGTTGCTGTAAACACTATAATTGTTTGGAGAATAACTAACACATAAAGTCATAAAGTTAATAGGGTCATTAAAGTCTCCATTCCAACCACCTCTAGCCATTTCTATATTTCTATCATATCTAGTTTGTAAAAATACTGCCCACTCCTCTTGTGTTAAACTAACATCGATACCTAAATTTTCTTTCCACATCTGCTGAACAGCTTCAAATATTTTTACATGAAGTCCGGGATCTGCTTTAAACTCCATAACAGGAAAACCTTCTCCATTAGGATATCCAGCTTCAGCCATTAATCTTTTAGCTTCTTCTACATTAGACTTATATCCCTCTTTGCTTACATCTATATAATCACCGCCGTTTTCTCTAAAATCTCCTTCATAATCTGATATGCCATAAGGAACTAAAGCAGCAGCAGGTTTCTCCCCTCCCCTTGTTATTTGCTCAACTATATAGTTTCTATCAATTGCAAGAGATAATGCTTTTCTTACTCTTACATCTTTTAATATATCATTTGTTAAATTCAAACAATAATAATATGATGATATTCTTGGTTTAATTACTATAAATCCTTCATCATTTAATGTTTGTATATCTTGTCTAGGGAATGATCTAGCAAAATGCAAACTTCCTGCTTTTACACCAGCTACAGAAGCAGTTTCATTTTCCATAAGAACGAATGTGATTTTATCAGGTACAATAGTATCTATATTCCAATAATTTGTATTTTTTACCATTACAAGGCTTTCATCTCTGTTTCTCTCTACAAGTTTGAAAGCACCATTTCCTATATAAGTTTCTGCATTTAAAGTCCATTTATCACCATATTGTTCAATGATATCTTTTCTTAAAGGGTAGAAAGTAGGAAAGCTTAAAAGCTCTAAAAAATATGCAGTAGGTGCTTCCAACTGAACTTCTAATGTAAAATCATCTAATGCCTTAACACCTAAATTTTCTTTTGGCATATCTCCAGCAGTTATAGCTTTAGCATTTTTTACAGGTTCATGCTGATATCCATACTGACTTCCTGTTGCTGGATCTACTACTCTCTGCCAAGAATATACAAAATCATTTGCTGTAACTGTTTTACCATCAGTCCATTTTGCATTGGTTCTAAGTTTGAATGTATATGTAAGCCCGTCATCGCTTATTTCCCAACTTTCAGCAACTCCCGGTATTAACTTACCATTATCATCTTTTTCTATTAACCCTTCAAATGTATGAGTTAGATAAAATACTGCATCAGATGTTACATTTATACTAGGGTCTATAGTATTTGGTTCAGGACCTGTATTAATAAATATTGATATTCCTTCTTCTTTCTTATTGCCATTTGAACATGATATAACAGATAAAAATATTAAAAAAGATATAATTATTTTATTTAGTTTTGTCATATTTCCTCCTAACATTAATTAAAAAAATAACTTTATAAAGTATTATTTTGAATAGTATATACTTTATATGTATTAAAGTCAATTTTATATTGTTTTCTATAATAAGTTTTTATTATTATAAAAAAAGCCAAAATTGACAAAATATAATCATTTAAATATAATGAGTCTATAAAATAAATTATAAGGAATTAATATGCAAAGTGTAATAATGCCTCCTATATGGTTTGTAAATAATAGTTCTTATAATAAAACATTTAAAAATTATTTTAATTCTCTTTCAGATATTGATAAAGAAGAATATCAAAAACTTTTTGAAGAACCTATTGTATTTAGAGGTTTTTATAGTGATAATATATTTATAAATAATGATTATAAAATACTGTATTGGAATAAAGAAGGAAAACAAAAATATTCTTTAGAGAAGCTTCAAAAAGATTTTAATAAAGGAAAGAAAATAGATTTTTTATTTTTTTATGGTCATACTAGTGATAAGAAAGAGATTACTAAATCATCATTAAGTCAATGGTATATTACTGATTTTAAAGAAAATGATTTAGTATTTAATTGTATGGAAAAATATATGATGTACAATAAGGCATTATTATTTGGAGATAAAGATATAGCATTTGAAATTTTAGATAATAGTCAGCCTAAAAAGATAAAAGAGCTTGGAAGAAAAGTTAAAAATTTTGATAATGAAATATGGAATAAAATTAAATATACAATAGTACTTACCGGAAATTATTATAAATTTTCTCAAAATAATGATTTAAGAAATTTTTTATTAAGTACAAAAAATAAAGTATTAGTTGAAGCAAGTCCTTATGATAAAGTATGGGGAATAAAAATGAAATATGATGATGAAAATGCAGAAAATCCTTTTTTATGGAAAGGAGAAAATTTATTAGGTTTTGCTTTAATGGAAGTAAGAGATGAAATAAATAGAGTATATAAAAATTATGATATTATAGATTGGGAAAGATTTTATAATAAATAATATTGTTATAACTATTTTTTACTTAAAAATTTCATAAAAAATTAAAAAATATTATTTACAAATAAAAGAATAATTGGTATTATTAAAACAACCTAAGTGAATAACTATTAATGTTTATCATGAAGGAATATTTTTAGTTTTATATTATCTAATTTATGGAAAATAATAGAATTGCTGTTATAGGTATAATAATTGAAAACACTGATAATGTTTTAAAGGTGAATGAAATTTTGCATGAATACAGCGATTTTATTATAGGAAGAATGGGTATTCCTTATAGAGAAGAGAATATAAATATAATCAGCATAGTCTTAAATGCTCCTAATGATAAAATTAATAGTTTGACTGGTAAACTAGGTATGCTTGAAGGTGTTTCTGCTAAAGCACTTTATGCAAACAAAAAATAATAAGCAGTTTAATTATTAGGAGTTTATATTATGTCTTCGGATACTTTATTTAAGTACGATTCAAAGTCAAGAAATGCAAATGAATTTATTAATGATGAAGAAATATTAAAAACAATATCTCAAGTCGAAAACGGTGATTACAATATAAGAGATATATTAAACAAAGCTAATGAAATGAAAGGACTTGAACCTAATGAGGCATTGGCTTTACTTCTTTGTGATGACAAGAAAATAGAAAATGAAATGTTTGAAATAGCGAAGAAAATAAAATTAGAAATATACGGAAAGAGAATAGTTTTATTTGCTCCGCTTTATTTATCAAATTATTGTGTTAATGGATGTGTTTACTGTCCTTATCATGCTAAAAACAAACATATAGCTAGAAAGCAATTAACTCAAGATGAGATTAGAGCGGAAGTAATAGCATTGCAGGATATGGGTCATAAAAGACTTGCATTAGAAACAGGAGAAGACCCAGACTATGCAAGCATGGAGTATTTACTTGAATCAATAAAAACAATATACAGCATTAAACATAAAAACGGTGCAATAAGAAGGGTGAATGTTAATATTGCAGCTACTACAGTAGAGAATTATAAAAAGTTAAAAGATGCAGGCATTGGTACTTATGTATTATTTCAAGAAACATATCATAAACCTACTTATGAGAAAGTTCACCCAAGCGGACCAAAAAGCAATTACGAATATCATACAGAGGCAATGGATAGAGCTATGGAAGGCGGTATTGATGATGTTGGTATAGGGGTATTATTTGGGCTTTACAATTATAAATATGATTTTACTGCTATGCTTTATCATGCCAAACATTTGGAAGAAACTTTTGGGTGCGGGCCTCATACAATAAGTGTTCCGAGAATAAGACCTGCTGATGATGTTGATGTGAAAAGTTTTCCTAATGCTATAACAGACAGTTTATTCAAAAAAATAGTTGCTGTTTTAAGGATTGCTGTTCCTTATACTGGAATAATAGTTTCTACAAGAGAGAGTAAGAAATCAAGAGAGGAAGTTTTGGAAGTTGGAGTTTCACAGATAAGCGGAGGGTCAAGAACAAGCGTGGGCGGATATGTTGAAGAGGAGGAAGAGAACTCCAAACAATTTGAAATATCTGACAACCGTTCACTTGATGATGTTATAAAATGGCTTTGCGATATAGATTATCTTCCGAGCTTTTGTACTGCTTGTTATAGAGAAGGAAGAACAGGCGACAGGTTTATGTCTTTTGCTAAAAGCGGACAGATAAAAAATTTCTGTCAGGCTAATGCTATAATAACTTTAAAAGAGTATGAGAATGATTATGCCAAAGAAGAGACTAAAAAATCAATAGACAAAGTTATGAATAATGAAATAGAACGCATACCTAATGAAAAAGTTAAAGCAAAATTGGCAGAAGCTTTAAAAGGAATAGACGAAGGAAGGAGAGATTTTAAGTTTTAAATATATTTATTTTAGTGTATAGCTAAACAATTACGTTTTACTAAATTCTATACATTATTATGTATTAAATATAGGATATAATTAAATTTATACTAAAAAATGCAGTCTTTTTGGTTCTTTGTGCCAACAAAAGAACTGGGGGTGTGTACCCTAAGGGCACGCTTCGCAGGGGGCTAGTCCCCACAAATAATAAAAAACTTAGAAATTTTGTTGTTCTTTTTCCCGCCTTCGTACCCACAGGCACTTCCTTCGGTCGCGGTGCGGACTTCGTCAAAGAACCAAAAAGTGCAAGTGTTTTAGCTTTATATGTTGGTAATATGTATAAGCGAATATAAAATAATATATATTTTTTTTATATATAAAGCTGAATTTTATAAAATGCAGTTCTTTTGGTTCTTTTATACCAATAAAAGAACTGGGGTGCGGGGCAAAGCCCTGCGAACAATAAAAAAATTAATTTTTAATAAGCTTAAAAAAATTTAGTATATATTAAAAGCATGAATTAATTTATTTATAATAGGAAAAAATATGAATGATACACCAAATTCTAATAGAACTCATATTGCAATATTTGGAAGAAGAAATGTTGGTAAATCAAGTATTATCAATGCAATTGCAAATCAAGATGTTGCAATAGTTTCAGATACTGCAGGGACAACTACCGACCCTGTTAAAAAAGCTATAGAAATAAATAAAATAGGAGCATGCACTATTGTTGATACTGCTGGCTTTGATGATGAGGGAGAGCTTGGGGAATTAAGAATAAAAAGAACAAAAAAAATAATGGAGTCGGATGATATTGCTTTGCTTGTTTTTGACGCTAGTTTTATTAATAATGATTATTTGCTTGAGTTAAAATGGAAAAATGAATTAACAAGTTTAGAGATACCTGTTGTAGCAGTTTTAAACAAAATAGATTTAAATAATAATTACAAACAAATAGAACAAAATATAAAAGATGTATTTGATTTGGAAACTGTTTCAATAAGTGCTAGTAAGAAAATTAATATAGATTTGTTAATTGATACTATAAAATTAACTATTCCAAAAACAGAAGAGATAAGTATAACAGGGCATATAATAAAAGAAGATGATATAGTAATGCTTGTTATGCCTCAGGATATTCAAGCCCCTAAAGGCAGGCTCATTCTTCCGCAGGTTCAAACTATAAGGGATATTTTAGACAATAAAGCTGTGATAATGGCTTCAACATTTGATAAATTTGAAAATGCATTAAAAGCATTAAGCAAGGCTCCTAAAGTTATAATAACAGATTCTCAAGTATTCAAAGAAGTAGAAAGATTAAAACCTAAAGAGAGTTTATTAACTTCTTTTTCAGTGCTTTTTGCTCGTTATAAAGGAAATGAAGAAGTATACAAAAGAGGAGCTGATTTTATAGATAGCCTAACAAAAGAGAGTAAAATATTAATAGCAGAAAGCTGTAGTCATATACCTCTTGAAGGAGATATAGGCAGAGTAAAAATTCCTAATCTATTAAAAAAGAAATTCGGTTTTGAGTTTGATATAGATTATGTGGCAGGGGCTGATTTTCCAGATAATTTGTCAAAATATGATTTAGTTATACATTGCGGAGGATGCATGGGTACTAGAAAACATATTTTAAATAGAATAAGAATATGCGAAGAGCAGAATGTGCCTATCACTAATTACGGCATGACTATAGCGAAAATTAATGGCGTTAAATATATATAATAATTTTATATAATTAAAACAATTACATTTTATTAATTTTTTGTTGTTCTTTTTCCCGCAGCAAAAGAACCAAAAAGTGCAAAATAATATTAGTTGTATTTTATATTTAATATAATTTATTAATTTTTTTTAAAAAATAAAGGAATATAAACTTGATTAATATAAATAAAACAAAAGAAATTATTAACAAAATAGAAATAGAAGAAAAAATATCAAGAGAAGATGCTTTCGCTCTTTTATCATCTTTTGAATATGATAATAATATTAATATAAAAAATTTAAATGATGAAGAGAAAGAAG
This sequence comes from Brachyspira sp. SAP_772, assembly GCF_009755885.1. NCBI lineage: Bacteria > Pseudomonadati > Spirochaetota > Spirochaetia > Brachyspirales > Brachyspiraceae > Brachyspira > Brachyspira sp. SAP_772. The sequence goes on from NZ_VYIX01000001.1 coordinate 1,191,918, forward strand.
AAGTAAAAAAACTAAAAGAATATCTAAGAATTAAGGCAAGAGAAAAGGCTGATAAAATATTCGGAAAATATGTTTTTATGCGTGGTCTTATAGAGTTTACTAATTATTGTAAGAATGACTGTATATATTGCGGAATAAGAAAAAGCAATAAAAAAGCAGAGCATTACAGATTGAGTAAAGAAGATATTTTATCATGCTGTGAACTTGGCTATGAAATAGGATTCAGAACTTTTGTACTTCAGGGAGGGGAAGACCCTTATTATAATATAAATATAATGTCTGATATAGTTGAGGCAATTAAAACTAAATTTTCAGATTGTGCTCTAACATTATCTATAGGTGAAAAAAAAGAAGAATATTATAAAGTATTAAAAGAAAAAGGTGCAGACAGATTTTTACTAAGACATGAAACAGCTGATAATATTCATTATTCAAAACTTCATCCTAATAATATGAGTTTAGAAAATAGAAAAGAATGTTTGAGAACTTTAAAAAAATTAGGATATCAAACAGGCACAGGCATAATGGTTGGAAGCCCTTATCAAACTTTGGAAAATATTGCCGATGATTTTATTTTCATGCAGGAAATTAATCCTGAGATGATAGGAATAGGACCTTTTTTGCCTCATAAAGACACACCTTTTGCAAATGAAAAAAAAGGAGAATTGGAACTTACTTTAATACTTATAGCAATACTTCGTTTAGTTTTTCCATTAGCACTGATACCAGCTACCACTGCTTTAGGCACTATCAAAGAAGGAGGCAGGGAACTTGGTATACTTTATGGAGCTAATGTTGTTATGCCTAATTTATCTCCTCTTGATGTGAGAAAAAAATATTCACTATATAATAATAAAATAGCAACAGGTACAGAATCTGCCGAAGGAGTTGAAAGCCTTAGAAAAAATATGTTAGATATAGGATACATACTCACAGGAGAACGAGGAGATTTTGATATAAACAGAGGAAAATAATTTTTTTTGCATAAATTAAGTTTTTATTGAAATACTTTATTGTATTAAAAAAATTAAAAGTCCAAATTAAATCTATCATTTATTAATGGTATAATATTTATAACAGGCTCTTCATAAGGATGCACTTCTTTTATTACTTTTACTGCATTTTCAACATTCTTTATATTTGTAGCAAACTCTATCTTATCTTCACTAGCCTTTGATAATTTATTAATTTCCCCATCAAAAGGATTAGCATTTTTTAAAGGTCTCCAATAACCCGTTACCTTTGTTACACTCATTACATTATCATAATTACCAACTCCCAAAACTCCTATATCGTTTAATGCCTCTCTTAATTTATCTCTATATTCTTCAGGTATATAAACTTCAATTTTTACTTTTTTAAAATCCATTATATTTGCTCCTAATTTATATTAATTAAGTTAATTAAATCAATTATAAAATCACAAATCTATGTAATAAAGAACTATATCCTCATACTCATTATTTTTATTGAGATAGCCTTTCTTTACAATACCTATTTCATTAAAGCCTATTTTTTTATATAACCTATGAGCTGTTTCATTAGACAATACAACAGCATTAAACTGAAGTATTTTATACCCCAATTTACCACCTTGTTTAATGGAATCTCGCACTAATGCCTCCCCTACTCCTTTACCCCTAATATTTTTATCTACCGCATAAGAAGCATTGCATATATGTCCGCACCTTCCTATATTATTAGGGTGAAGTATATAAACTCCATAAACTTTTTCATCTTCTACTGCTAAGCCAGTATAGTCTTGAGAAGAAAAATATTTATCTGCTTCTTCTATATCTTTTAAAACATCTATTTGGGGAAAATAAACACCATCTTCTATAATGTTATTCCATATACACAAAGCCTTTTTAACATATTTTTTATTATATTTTACTATTTCCATAATTAAACTCCTTTGTGTTATTATATATTATCAATTTATATTATGCTATTGACAAATAAACAAAAATATTTATACTACTATCAGTCTGAAAACGTACTTCTAATATTTTTTTATTTACAACTAAATAGACATACAAAATGGAACTTAATGATAAAACTTTAATAGAAAATACAAGTATAAAACTATTTTTTAAATTTGCTATACCTAGTATTTTGGGTATGATTATGGGAAGTGCTGCGGTATTTGTAGACGGTTTTTTTGTGGCACATTTTATCTCTGCTAATGCTTTCACTGCAATTAATATAGTTTGGCCAATCACTGCTTTATCATTTGGTATATACGTAATGCTTACAATAGGCTCTATTGCACTCGCTGGTAAATGCATAGGAGAAAACAATATAAGAAGAGCTAATTTAATATTTACTCAAACTTTAATTGTAGTGCTTACAATAGCAACTTTACCTCTTATAATAGCATATATATTTAGAACTAATTTACTTCCATTGTTTGGAGCTCATGGAGAGATATATCAATTATCATTAGATTATATTGAGGGGGTATTATTTGCTACATTTTTTTGGGGAATTGCTTATGTACTTAGTCAGTTTGTAAGGCTTAATGGTTCTCCGAAATTTGCTTCTTTAATGTTTATAATATCTTCTATAGCAAATATGATATTAGACCCTATTTTTATTGTGATTTTTAAGTTAGGAATTTCTGGAGCTGCTTGGGCTACTGCAATATCTCAAATGATTGCATTTATTATGGGGCTGTTATATTTCTTTAAGCCAAATTGCAAATTAAAAATTATAAAAGTTTATGGAGGCTGGATTTATATATTAAAAGCATCATTCAACGGATTTTCAGAGTTTCTAAGTAATTTATCTTCAGGACTCATACCTTGGCTGTTTAATATCACAGCATATAAAATTTCTGGTAATAACGGCATACTTGTTTATTCTGTTGCTAATTACGCTATAATGTTTTTTATAATGCTAGCATATTCTATTGGTGAAGCATTAGAGCCGCTTGTAAGTGTTTCGTATGGAGCTAAAAACAAAAACAGAATGAAAGATTTTCTAAAAATATCAATACTTTTAATTTCTATTATATCAATATTAATATCAATTGTATTGTTAATAAATCCAAGTTCATTAGTAAAAATGCTTTTACAAGATGTTGATATAAAAACATTTGAAGAGGCTAATTTTTTTGTAAGAGCATCAATACCCACTTTTATAGGTGTAGGAATAAATATTATAATGAGTGCCTACTACACATCTGTACAAAAAGCAGGAGCTTCAGCAATAGTTGCAGCTTTAAGAAGCACAATACTTCCAATAGCATTAGTATTAACTTTGCCTAATATAATAGGATTTCTTGGTTTAATTTTAGTTCTTCCTATAAGCGAAATAGCAACCTTAATTGTTTCTGTGATGTTATACAAAAATAGAAAGCCAGATATTTTGATTAGTTAGAAGAGATAATTTTAAAAACTCTTTTAAACTATAAAAAATATTATTTATTTTAATTTTATATATACTGAAAATTTTTGAGTTTGTTATTTTTTTATTGTTCTTTTTCCAGCAGCTCGCTGTGCGGACTTCGTCAAAAGAACCAAAAAGTGCGAGTAATAAAATAATACTAAATATTAATAATTACGCTTTATATGTAAGATAAATTATTAAATTCATAATAAAATTAAAAAAATCAAAATTACAAACTTAAAATTTTAAGTATATATAAACAAATTTATACTGTTTCTAAAGCATTAAGCAAAACATTTCCAAACTCTTTTGCAGATTGCGGCCCATTAGCTGTTATTATATTACCAGATACTACAACATTCTCTTCTACAATATTAGCATTATTATGCCTTACAGGAGATTCATTTTCTTTTAAACAAGTAACATTAATATTTGCCAATATACCTGCATTAGCCATTATAACAACACCGCTCCCAATACCAGCTACTATTTTTCCATTGTCAAGAAATAACTTAGCAAGACCCTGTGCACGCCAATCGTCCCAAAGCTTTATAGAACCAACGCCCCCAACAAAAACTATAGCATCAAAATCATCTGTACTCACTTCGCTAAATAAAAGCTCTGTGTCGACAGTACTTCCCAACTTTCCATGTGCCTCGCCTATTATGCTAGAGGTTAGTTTTATACTATACCCTTTAGATTCTAAAATCTTTTTACTTTCAAAAAACTCTTCATCTTGAAAATTTTCATTTGCAACTACATATACTACACTTTTAGACATTTTTTAAAAATTCTCCTTTCATTATAGTCCGCAATTTTTATCATAGTTTTTCTTATTTTCTATAGCAACCTTATATGCCTTTACATATTCTTTAGCACTCTTCTCCCAAGAATTATCTATCTTCATCACACGTTTTTGCATAGCTTCAAATTTATCTCTATGATCATAATAAACACTAATAGCCCAGCCAATAGTATTATATAAAGCAGAATTATTAGAATCATAAAACTTAAATCCAGAACCTTCGCCTGTAGCTTCATTATAGTTCTCAACAGTATCTTCAAGCCCGCCAGTAGCATGCACTATAGGAATAGTTCCATATCTTAAAGAATACATCTGATTAAGTCCGCAAGGTTCAAATAAAGAAGGCATTACAAACATATCAGCACCCGCCTCTATTAAATGTGATAATTCATTGCTATAACCAATATAAGAGCCTATTCTGCCGGGATATCTTTTAGGCAAATCACCAAAGAAACTTTCAAACCCTTTATCACCCGTACCAAGTATACAAAATTGAAACTTCATATTAGCCATTAAAGGCTCAATAACAGAAGCAAGTAAATGATACCCCTTCTGATCAACAAATCTTCCTATAGCACCAATTAAAGCTACATCATCATCTTCTTCGAGTAAAAATCTCTTCTGTAATTCTCTCTTACATATTTTTTTGCCTTTCATATCTTTAGAAGAGAAATGTGCCGCTATCATAGTATCTTTTTCTGGTGACCAAACATCTTCATCTATTCCGTTTAATATGCCAAAGAAACTTGTTGTCTTATTATTTAAATAAGGTGCTATACCATGACCGCCGTAAGGAGAAGCTATTTCTCTTGCATAAGTTGGGCTTACTGTTGTAACCAAATCAGAGAAAAATATTCCGCCCTTTAGTAAATTAATATTGCCATGATCCTCAAAAGTATCTGGGCTAAAATTATTCCAACCCAAACCTAAATAATTATAAGTGCTTGTTGCATTATAAACACCTTGATAATTAGCATTATGTATAGTAAGTACACTTGCTGCCTTACCTACATCATCATTCCAGTGCCAAGTTTTTATATATGCTGGTATTGCTGCTGTTTGCCAATCATTAGCATGAATTACATCTGGTTTTAAATTTAAATCTTTACATAATTGAAGTACTGCTCTTGAAAAAAATCCAAATCTCCAAGCATTGTCCTGATAGTCATTAAAAGCATTATCATGATAAAGACCTTCCCTGCTAAAGAAATGATGATGCTCTATAAAATAAAAATCTATACCATTATATACAGTCTTAAAAACACTGCACCACTCTTCACCTGTACCCATCCACACACCCATAGTAGGAAGTACATTCTCTAAATGACATCCCTTAAAATCAATATCTCTGTACTTTGGAATAACAACCGAAACCTCTACATCTAGCTTTTTTAAATATATTGGTAAAGAGCCAGCAACATCTGCTAAACCTCCTGTCTTTATAAAAGGAACAGCCTCTGATGAAGCTATAACTACTCTCATTTTTGACATATAAAAAACTCCTAAATATAGAATATATTTTAAATATACTACTTTATGAAAAAACTTCAAGTAAAAATCACAATATATTTTTAGTTATTTAAATAATGTTTAAATAATAATTGCTTTGTGGAATAAAGACTCACCCCTTTAATAGGGCTAATTTTTAAAGTAATAGTTGCTATTTTTATTTTTTTGTTTTTTACAATAAGATATCTCTCATGAATGGCATTAATTATTTCTTCTGATAAATCAAAAATATTTTTCTCTTCACTTTCAATTAAGCTATATTCTATATTATTATTTTTTAGTATTTTAAAAAAATTATTCTCTGTAAATCTGCTTGTAAAAATTATGAGGTTTATATTTTTTATAATTTCAACAATTAAATTATTATATTCTAATACAATCAAATCAATATCTTTGGAGCTATTTTTATTTTTTCTTTTGCATTTATAAAACACATCTGCTATAGCAATTTTTTTATCATAAAAAAGTTTTTTCTTTAGTTCTTTAGAAACTAAAAAGTTTTTATTATCAATATCAAATCTATAAGCAATTAATTTCCAAAACTCACTTTTTTTGCTTGAATAATACCATGCATTATTTTTCTCTTCATCATCAAGCAAATTAAATTTTTCCTCTTGAGTATACAACGGCACAGGAAAACTTCCTAGTATAAGTATATCGCTATCATCAAAAAAGAAATTTGTATCACTAAAAAGATGTGTTTCTATATTATTTTCCATAATAAACTATTCTAATATTTTAAGCATCTCAGCTTCTATTGCTTTAATATCTCCTTTTTTATCTTGAATAGATTTTATCTCTGCTCTTCTTTGTTCTAATAATTCTTCCTGACCTTGTTTATCTAAAGTTTCTCTTTTAGCAAAATATGCATCGCTTATAAGTTTATCAGCCATTCTCAAAGTTCTGTCGGACACTATTGCTTTGTCTGAGGCGTTTTCTGCTTTAGACATGTCAAAGCTAGCATCAGTTTTTAAAGCTCCTTCAGGAACTCCATTAACTATACTTCCTTTCCATTCCAATTTTGGCTGATAAGTATATGTAATATAATCAAAATAATCTGCATTCTTTATTTCATTATTATCAATAAAAATATCAAGTGCTTTATTATAAGATTTATCTAATAAAAACATTTTATTTTTACCGTCTTCAGTATATATTTTTTGAATACATTCTAAATCTTGAAAATCTTTATTATTAATAAGCTCACCTATTTCTGAATCAAAATCTATTTCCAAATTATCTTTCAAAAGTAAAGTAAAATTCACTGTACCGCCTCTTCCCCCGCCATAATCATAATCCCCTGAAAGCATTAATTCTTCTTTGCCGTCATTATTGATATCGCATAAAAAGAAAGATGGAGAATATATACGCCAATCCATTGTTTCATCTATATACTCCAAATATTTTTCTTCATCAAATTTACCAAAACTTATAAATTTAGAGCCTTTAGTATAATCTTTCAAATCATTTGTAGAAATTGAATTAATTTCAGCATATTCTACATTATTTATATCTCCAAGTCTAAAATTATAAGTTTTTGTCTCTTCAAATGAAGCATATATATGATCATTCATAAACTCAGGATTATAATAATGCATATTTACTCTTGATTCAATTAAAAATGTATTTTTCTTAAACTCAAGAAAACTAAGACTGTTCCATCCATCATAATACTCCATCAAATCAATTCCATAATAATTTTTAAAATACTCTGCATCATCAAAATATAATTTATCATTGCTGAGTCTATTTACAACATAAGTTTTTAAATATTTATTTATTATATTTGTATTAACCATTTCCGGTACTATCGTTACTGAAGCTATATGAGCTGTACCTTCTTCTACAACTGAAGTTAAAGAATAATTATTTTCATTAAATAAATCTATATATCCAGTATATTTCGCAATATATCTAGAGAAACCATTGTTATAAGCATCAGCAAGTAATTTTTCTGCCCTTAAAGAATCAGGAGTTTCTATTATATAATCAACTAATTTCATTTTATTGCTATAAGCATTATCATCATCATACTTTGATATCATCATAGATATATTAGTGCCGCCTGCTTTTTTCCATTCTGTTAAATACTTTTTTTCTTCTTCAAAATAGTAAAGCGAATCACAAGCAAAATGCGATAAAAATAAAGCAAAATAAACATCAGCATCTTTTTTATTTAATTTTAATAATTCCTCTCTTGCTTTTTTTAATGCTAAATTCTGCTCTACATACAAATATTCATCAGCATAATAATCTGTCAAATCTTCACTATATCTATCCCAACTTGAGAATGTTTCGCTAAATGAATCATAATTAACATTTGATATAAACTCTATAGAATATTTTTTTCTTTCATTATCATCTGCAAATTTCCTATTAAGAAAATCAAGATTTCTTTTTGCATATCCATTGTTTTCTCTTGCATTTTTAAGCTCTTCATCAAATTTAGCTTTATCTACTCTAACACCTTTATAAACATATTTCATATCAAAGAATTCTTTTTGATCATCTATTTGTTTACTTTGATTAACAGATGAAACAGTTTTTTGTTCATTAGTATTTTGTGCTGATTGATTTGCTTCTTTGTTACCGCCGCCGCAAGAAATTATTATTAAAGCAAGTATTGTAATAATAATATTTTTCATATTTTAACCTCAGTATGTATTATAGTTTTTTATAATAAAAGAAAATTAACAAAATTTCAATTATGAAACATTAATAAAAAAGTGCATACATATAATGCATACACTTTTTTATTATTTATTAGTAACTAAGATAAGTCTCTAAATCACTTGGATTATTTAAATGATGAAGTGCTGCTTTGTCATCTTCAGCTATAACAATATCCATAGCTGTTTGTCCTTCTTTGTTTTTAATATTATAATCAGCACCCATATTTATAAGTACTCCTAACATACCATAACTTCCAACAACATTTTCTACAGCAACTATTAATGGAGTATCTCCATCTTTATTTTTTTTATTTATATCAGCACCGTTTTTTATTAAATAATAACAAACATCTGTTCCAAACCACACTTCACGTACTAAATATGTTAAAGGAGTATCTCCTGTTGCTGAGCATATAGCATTTAAATCAGGCTTCAAATCAATAATATCTTTAGCTAAACCAATATTACGATACTTCATTGCTCTTATTAAAGGAGTATATCCGTATCCGTCTTCTAAATTTATATCAGCACCTTTCTCTACTAAAAATTTCAACATCTCTTTATCATTTCTAGCAGCAGCTAAATTAAGAGGTGTAATCTTATCATATTCTTTATTCAAATCAGTATCATCTTTTATAAGTTTTTCTAATGCTTTCATATCGCCTTTAGATACAGCATTCATTAATTCATCATATCCATTTATATTATCAGTATCTTCGCTTGACAATAATTTCTCTATTTCATAATATTTGCTATTTTTTGCTAATTTTATAGCTTCTTCTCTAGTTGTATTAGTATTGAGATTAAAAACATCATTATCTACTAATAATTTAGTTATATCATAATTATTATATGCATAAAACATATAATCATCAGCTGAGTTTAAATTTGCTCCTTCATCAATTAAAAATCTAGCCATTTCTATATATCCGTTTTCAGCTGCCACTTTCAAAGGAGAATCAACCCAAAATCCGTCAAAAAATCTTTGAGCATCTATATCTTGTCCTATAGATAATAAATATTTAACCATTTCTATATTATTCTGCTTTACTGCATCAGGAATTAAAGTTTCTTTTGAATCCCCTCTTTTTACAAGAAGTTTAAGTATATCAAGATTGTTATTACCAATAGCAATATCTATCAAATAATAAGAATACTCATAACCATAATCTCTATTTTTATCGAGCCCTTTATCAATTAATATTTTAGTCATTTCAGGATTATTATTTTTAACAGCATAGTAAAGCATATCAACACCACCTTCTGTTTCCATATCATCTACCCTAGCATTAACATCTGCCCCTTCTTTTATAAGCTCTTTTGCCAAATCATTATATCCAAATTGTACTGACAAAAACAAAGGAGTAGAATCTTTAAATATATATTTATCACCAAAATTTGTATATTCAGTAATTTTGCCTTCCAATCCTTCCTCTGCTATTAGTTTAGATATTTCGTATATTGGTGCTTTATATTTATGTTCATTGAGTATTTCATCTATTTTTTTATATCCTGTAGGCATAGGGTCAATTTCTGTACCTTGAATATATTCATTAGTATATTTAGCTGCATTAATATCTATATTGTTATTATTTGTTGTTGTAGGATTAATATACACTTTATTAGTTTCTGTTTGATTAGTTTGAGTATTTTGTTCTATTTGATTTGCTTCTTTGTTGCCGCCGCCGCAGGAAATTATAGCAATTATTAAAATAAATGCAGTAATTATAGAAATAATTTTTTTCATATTGTACCCCATGTATGTATTGTTATTTTTTATATTTATTAAAACAATTAAAAATTATTGTATACCCAAAATTTTAAGCATTTCAGCTTCTACTTTTTTAATATCTCCTTTTGCTTCCTGAATAGCTTTTATTTCTGCTCTTCTTTGCTCCAATAATTCTTCCTGACCTTGTTTATCCAAAGTGGATTTTTTAGCAAAATACGCATCACTTATAAGTTTGTCAGCTGCTCTCAAAGTTCTGTCGGACACTATTGCTTTGTCTGATGCATTCTCTGCTTTAGACATATCAAAGCTGGCATCAGTTTTTAAAGCCCCTTCAGGTACTCCATTAAGTATTCTTCCTTTCCATTCCAATTTGGGCTGATAAGTATATGTAATATAATCAAAATAATCTGCATTCTTTATTTCATTATTATCAACGAATATATCACATGCTTCATTATTAAGAGTATCCAGTAAAAGTATTTTATTTTTGCCATTTTCTGTGTATATTTTTTGAGTACATTCCAAAGCTTGAAAATCCGGATTATTAATAAGCTGCCCTGTTTCTGAATCAAAATCTATTTCCAAATTCTCTTTTAAAAGTAAAGTATAATGTGCTATACCGCCTCTTCCAGCAGAACTTGTATATTCGCCTGAAAGCATTAATTCTTCTTTGCCGTCATTATTGATATCACATAAGAAGAAAGATACACTATGCAAAGGATAATACATATTGCTAGCTATATAAGATGAATATTGTTTTATATCAAAGCTGCCTGAATCTATAAATTTAGACCCTTTAGTATAATCTTTCAAATCATTTGTAGAAATTGAATTAATTTCAGCAGATTTTACTTTATCTATATCTCCAAGTCTAAAATTATAATTTTTTATCTCTTTAAATGAAGCATATAAATTATCTTTTATAAAATCAGGATTATAATAATGCATATTTACTAATCCGTCCATAGTGCTTTCAATTAAAAATGTATTCTTTTTAAACTCAAGTAAATTAAGGTTATTCCAACCGTCATAACAATAAACGGCATTAATATTGTAATAATTTTGATAATATTCTAAATAGTCTTGTATATCATCATTAGCTAATCTATTATTTATATAAGTTTTTATATATTTGTTCATTATATTTGTATTGCCTATTTCTTCTGCTATTTCTACTGAAGATAAACGGGCTGTACCTTCAAATTCAATTGAAGTTAAAGAATAATTATTTTCATTGAATAAATCTATATATCCATTATTTTTTACAATGTATCTATAGAAATTATCTTTATAAGCATCAGCAACTAATTTTTCTGCTCTTAAAGAATCAGGAGCTTCTATTATATAATCAACTAATTTCATTTTATCACTGTAATCATTATCATCATCATACTTTGATATCATCATAGCAATATTACTTCCGCCTGCTCTTTTCCATTCTGTTAAATATTTTTTCTCTTCTTCAAAATAATAAAGCGAATCGCAAGCAAAATGTGATAAGAATAAGGCTAAATAAACATCAGCATCTTTTTTATTTAATTTTAATAATTCTTCCCTTGCTTTTTTTAATGCTAAATTTTGATCAACATATAAATATCCAACAGCATAATAATCTGTAACTTCACTATATATACCCCAATTACCCCAGCTTATTAAGAATTCTAGATCTAATGCAGCATAATTAACATTTGATATAAACTCTATAGAATATTTTTTTCTTTCATCATCATTTACAAATTTCCTATTAAGAAAATCAAAATTTCTTTTTGCATATTCATTATTTTCTCTTAATTTTTTAAGCTTTTCATCAAATTTAGCTTTATCTACTCTAACACCTTTATAAACATATTTCATATCAAAGAATTCTTTTTGATTATTTGTTTGTAAAGTATTAGTTTGAATATTTTGAGATTGTGATGTTTGAGTATT